>NZ_AEJB01000128.1 GCF_000331005.1 Streptomyces turgidiscabies Car8 | reverse complement strand
CCGCGACCATCTCCAGCCAGCACAGTTCCCGGGCCGCGGACTGCACATGCGTGGAGTCGGTACGGGCCCGGCCGGCGGTCTTGAGCAGCCCCTTCTCCCGGGCCGCAGCCAGGATGCCGTCCAGCACCATCCGCCCGGCATCCGTCTCGATCAGACGGTCCCTGAACTCCGACAGCACCGAGAAGTCGAAGCCCGGATCACCAAGGTCCAGCGCGAGGGCGTATTTGAAGTCGATCCTGGCCCGCACCGCCTCGGCGGCCTGCCGGTCCGTGAGCCCCTCAACGAATTGCAACACCAGCACCAACGCCAGCCGCCCCGGCGACCAGGCCGGCTTCCCTCGCGCCGGGAACAGATCCGCGAACTCCTCATCGGTGAACAACGGACCCAGCTCGTCCCGCACCCGGATCGCCAGACTCCCCTTCGGGAACGCTGCCCGCGCCACCCGCACCGTCTCCGCCGGAATCTCGACCGGCCCGCTCGGCTGCATAGACATCGACACCCACCCCATACGACAACATCGGCTCCCAAGACCACAACCAGGTCTTGGGAGCCGACGTCACGCACGGGCCCGAATTAACCAACAGCGTCCGACGACGGCCCGGGCCCTCTGCCGTCAGCCGGGCCGCTACTCCGCGAGCGGGGTGACGGCGATGCGGTCGATGACCGGCGCGTACGGGGATCGCTGGTCGTACTGGTTGTACGTGTCGCCGTTGAAGTCGGGCAGCTCCTCGGCGGTGAAGGTGAGCTGGTTGGCGCCCTTCCTCAGGGTGAGCGGGACGGTCAGCTCCCAGAAGTTGTTGAAGTGGAAGGTCGTCGGGAACAGCACCCGGTGGGACGGTCCGCCGTTGACCGAGAGGTCGGCGTGCCGGGCGATCGGGTCGGGGTTGTAGTGCGTGGCGGGCGGCTGTTCGGCGTTGGAGTAACGGATGGTCACGGCGTGCCGCCCGCCCTTCTCGGCGGCGACGTCGACCGTGAGGGCGTTCGCCCTGCCGTCGCCGATGCCGGTGACCGCCTTGCCGCCGGTGGCGAAGGTGTAGGCGTCGGTCACCTTGGCGGCGCCGGAGAGCCGGCCGTCCTCCGCCTGGTAGACCCTGGTCGTCAGGGTGCCGCCGGTCCGGGCGACCCGCAGCCGGTCGAGGACCAGGGCGCGTGAGGCACCGGTGACGGTGATCTTGTTGATGCCGCCGGACAGGAACATCCGTATCCGGTCGGTGCCCTTCCTGTCGCCCCCGACCTTGGGTACGTCGAGTTTCTCGCCGTTGAGGGACAGGCTCGCCCTGCCGCCGCCCAAGTGGTCGACGTACACGGTCGCTTCACCGTCGGTGGGGGAGTGGACCCAGAAGGTCGCGGCGCCGCCCTTGCCCAGCGGAACCGTGCCGGGACCCGAGACGCCGGGGCGCGTGTAGGCGGGCCGCGTTCCGGAGAGGGTGGCGTACTCGGCCTCGTAGACCGCCGGTGCGGTCACGCGCGCGTCCCGCAGCGACAGATCGATCTTGTCGATGATGGCGTCGCCCCTGGTGACGCCCAGGGCGGGGTCCTTGGCCGCGAGGGTGATGCGGTGTTTGCCGGCGGTGAGCTTCACCGTGGTGTCGGTGTGGCCCCAGACCACCCACTTGTAACCGAGCGGCAGCCGCAGTTCCTGCGGATCGGCGCCGTCGACCCGCAGGAAGACGTTGGTGGGACCCTGCTCCTTCACCAGGTCGTACAGGTTGTAGGAGTTGGCGAACACACTCAGGTCGTACGTGCCGTCCTGCGGGACCTCCACGTCGAAGCCGAGGACCCCGTCGGAACCGGTGCGCAGACCGCCGACGTTGTACGTCCCGGAGGTGGCGAACCCGCCGACGTTGGAGGGCGTGCCCTCGGGGCCGTTCTTCGAGTAACCGCCGCCGGAGTAGGTGGCGTTCTCCGCCTCGTACGTCCCCCGCCAGCTCACCGACGGCTCGGCCGGCGCCGCGCCGTGTCCGCCGGGGGAGAGGATGACCTGGTAGGCCGACATCTCGTTCATGCCGGTCATGGGGAGGGTGACGGTGCCGTCCGCGCCGACCGTCAGCTCCTGGTCGGCGAGGCGCAGAGGCTGGGCCGAGTCGCCGACCTGGCCGGTCCAGGGGAGCTCCTGCACGGTGGCGTGCACGGCCCTGCCGAACAGCTTGCGGTCGATGTTCCGGAAGACGACGTCCGCGTCACCGCTCTTGCCGCCGAAGATCGCCCGGGACTGCCGCTTGTCCTTGTCGAGGGTGGCGACACCCTGAAGTGTGTACTGCTGGTTGGGATGCGGGGCGGTCACCTCGACCGTGTGGCCGGACATCTGACCGTAGGCGTTGAACAGCCACCACTGGCCGTTGCCCTTGTTGGCCTCCACGGCCGAGTCGTTGAGGTTGCCGTCGATGTTCCAGTACGCGAGGTCCGCGTCGATCTTGGAGTCCTCGATCGCGGAGACCCACTGGACGACCTGGCCGGGCACGGAGAGGTGGAAGTTGTGGCCGTACTCGTTGACGTTGACGGGCAGTGGGCCGACACCGACGTCCTTCTCCATCTGCCGGTACTTCGCCACGTTCGTGCGGACCGCGGCGGGCGACGACAGCTCGTGCCAGGTCATCACGTCCGGCACCACGTCGTTGGCCTTGGCGTACTGAAGGAAGCCCTTGACCTGGTCGTAGAGGACGCTGGTGTTGGGGCCTGCGATACGGGCGTCGGGGTCGAGGCCCTTGATGAGGTGGTAGACGTCCTTCCAGGCCGCGAAATAGGCTCGCGGGTCCTTCAGCCAGGAGACCTGGTCGTAGCTCCACTCGCCGGTGCCGAACATGTTCCCCTCGGGCTCGTTGAAGGGAACGTAGACGACGTGGTCCTTGTAGGCGTCGTCCATGGTCAGGACCTGCTGGACCTGCTTTTTGATCTTCTCCTTGAAGTCGGCGAGCCGTGCCGGACCGTCGGCGCCCGGCCACTGGTAGGGGAAGCCGCGGTAGATGTCGGTCATGTAGACGTAGACGTCCCTGCCGCCCGAGTCCACGAACGGTGGCAGCATCTCCAGGGCGTCGGCGCCCGGATGCTGGGGTCCGTCCTGTGCCTTGGTCGACACCGTGCGGACGTGCATGCCCTCCAGGACGTTGCGGCTGGGCACGCCGTCGCCGTAGACGCCGTAGAGGGAGCCGGAGGCGCCGCCGTGGAAGGCGCCGGTGTCGGTGGCGAGGTCGATGGTGAGCTGTTCGGGCTGCGCCGCGCGGGCCGTGCCGCCGGAGGCGGGTACGGCGAGCAGGGCGGCGAGGGCGGTGACGGCGGTGGCGCCGGCACTGGTTCTGCTGCGGGTGCGTCGCACTGAAGTCTCCGTGGGGTGAGCCATGATGAGTGTCGAACCGGTTCGAAAGATGCGTGCCGGAAGCTAGCACTGCCGAAAAGTGCGGGGCAATACCCTCAACACCTTCAACGCGGATAGGCTGGGAGGTAATTGAAGATCTGCGTCAGTCATTGACAAGGGCGGCTGTCGCTCCTAATTTGCCCTCACGCGAACCGGTTCGACGAAGGAGTGCCGTGAACATCGGGGAGATCGCCAGACGGGCCGGGGTCTCGCGGAGCACCGTGTCGTACGCGCTGAGCGGCAAGCGCTCGGTGTCGGAGGAGACCCGGCGCAGGATCCAGCAGGTGATCGACGAGCTGGGCTACCGGCCCAACGCCAGCGCACGCGCCCTGGCCAACGGCCGCACCAGCACCATCGGTCTGGTCTTCCCGCCGGCGGGCAATCACTACACCGGCATGCAGCTGGACTTCATCGGCAGCGTGGTGGAGGCCGCGGCGGCCTACGACTACGACGTGCTGCTCTCCCCGAGCGGGGTGGACAGCGACCGTTCGTTCCAGCGGCTGCTGGGTGAGCGGCGGGTCGACGGCGCGATCCTCATGGAGATCAGACTCCAGGACGACCGGGTCGACCACCTGGGGGAGGAGAACTTCCCCGCCGTCTGTATCGGCCGCACGGCACACGCGGACCGGGACTGGTGGGTCGGCCTCGACCACACCGCGCTGGCGGCGGCCTGCGTCAACCACCTCGCCGACCTGGGACACCGCCGCATCGCCCTCGTGAACCGGCCCGAGCACCTGCTGCGGGCCGGATACGAGTCGGCGCACCGCGGTCTCGACGGCTTCACCAAGGCCGCGGCCGAACGCGGGCTCACCGTGCGCACGTACTGCTGCGGCGACGACGCCCCCTCCGGCCAGGAGTGTCTGGAGCGGATCCTCCACGACGACCCGGAGACCACGGCGCTGGTCACCCTGAACGAGGCCGCGCTCGGCGGCCTCTACCGGGGCCTGACGATGGCGGGCCGTCACATACCGCGCGACTTCTCCCTCACCGGGGTCGTCGCCGGCCGCTGGGCGGAGACGGTGACCCCACAGCTCACCGCGGCGGACGTACCGGCCGAGCAGATGGGCCGACTCGCCGTCGAACTGCTCGTCGAGCGGCTCGACCACCCAGACGCGGTGCCCCGCCACCACCTCATCGCACCGCCCATCTCCCTGCGCGCCAGCACCGGGCCCGCCCTGGTGTCCGGAGCGGGCGGCTGACAGCTCCACGCCTCCACGCCTTCGCGGCTCCCCTACGGGGTCACACGGTGATGGAAGTGAGGGCCGCCCACAGCAGGGGCGAGTGCTCGATCCGGCCGCCGGCCCGCCACAGGCCGAGCCGCTCGCGCTGCCAGCGGCCCAACTCGCCCACGGGGTGGGGGTGTTCGTGGGCGGTGTCGACGGCGATGATCGTTTCCGTCAGCGGGCGAACGGACTCGGGCAGGCCCGCCAGCTGATGGAAGGCGAAGCTGGTCGGCAGCACCCAGCGGGTGGCGGTGACGAGTTCGGCACCGTTGTGGATCATCGCTGTCGCGAGACCGAACGACTCGGCGAAGCGCAGATCGCCGCCGCTCTCGCAGCCGATGAGCGCGACACGCGGCGGCGCGGGCCAGAGATGGGCGCCCGGCTCGCCGTCGGCACGCAGGGGCAGCGTGCCCAGCAGAAGATCCTTGGCCGACAACGGGCGGTGACCGCGCACCGGTTCGGCCAGACCGGCGGTTTCCGGGCCGCAGCACAGATGGAGGGCGCCGTCCTCGCTCTGGCCGCCCTCGACGGGCGCGCCGCTCACATGCCCGACGTAGAGGAGCCTGCGGGTGCCCTCGCGGAGCACTCCGCTCAGCCAGTCCCGGTCCAGGTCGGTGCGGCGCAGCGCCTCCGCCGGGGTGGCGACGGACGGCACGACGGCGCCCTCGGCGAGACGCCTCCGCACGAAGGACAGCAGCTCCGGGTCCGATCCTGGCGGCCCCAGGACGGAGCCGAGCGGGGAGTCGGCCCGGAACCCGGGGATGCGGGGGTCGAGGACGAGGACGACCGGACCGGCCTTCGTGTCCGGGTCCCGGTCCGGCGTCCGACGTCCGGAGCCGGCCTGGCGTCGCAACGACATCGGCGTGGTGGTCACCACGTCCGCCAGCTCGATGAGCCGTTCGTCGGACGCGCTGTCGACGGCGAGCAGTTCCCAGGGGACCTGGGCGACCCGGGGCGAGGGCTGGATCCGCACCAGCGGACGGCCCGCACGCTGCGACACCTGACGTATCTGTGCCGTCAGTTCCTCCGGCCACACCGCCTCGGCCAGTACCCGCGCGAGCCGGTGCTCGGCCCCCCGCTCCGCCAGAGCTCCGGGGTCGAACGCGCGCCGCACCCCCGCCGCGCCCTCTCCCGTCCCCGGCAGCGCGGCGGCCAACTCCCCCACCGCACTGTCGACTTCACCGGCGGTCCCTCGGCCGGTACCGAAACCCCGGGCGCCGCCGGCCCAGGTCCAGGTCATGAACAGGTCGCCGGCGTCGGCCAGTCGGACCTGGACCACCGGTCGGCCCGTCAGGTCGTCGGTGAACCAGAAAGGGACCTCCTCCTCGTTCACGATCCGCCGGTGATAGCGGAACTCGGCCCCCGCGATGTACTCCTGGAGCGCGAAACGCCCCGGCCCGTGCGCCGCCATCCGCACTCTCGGCGGCGGCGCGACGCGCAGACCGGCGGAGGCGGCGGCCTCCGCCGCCACACCGCCGAGGGCCATCGGGCCGTCCGCGCGCGCGTAGGTCTTCATGGCCGCACCGGGGAAGACCGACCCGGCGTCCTCGGCGGGCCCCGGGGGCGATACGTGGGGCGCCGACGACGGTGGCGTACGGTCCAGGGCGAGCAAGGCGCCCGCACTGCGGTGTTCCACCAGTTCGAACAGCAGCCCCTGGTCCTGGCGTCGTACAGCGAGCTGGAACACCAACTCCATGGCCTCGTCGGCCAGTTGGAGCCACTGGTGGCGGGCGTGGGCAGTGGCGAAGTCGAAGCGCGCCGCCTGCAGGGTCAGTGCCGCCGGAAGCGCGAGGGAGAGCGCGTTGTCGATGGACCGCCTCTCGTGGTCGCCGTGGTCCGTGCGGTTCAGGTTGTCCTCAAGGGTGCGCGCGAGCATCAGGTCGACCTGTGCGCACCGCTCGTACACCTCCCGGGCCTGGTAGATGTCGCGGGCCCCCTGGGCCAGCCGCTGCATCTCGGGGATGTCGCTCTGGCCGTAGGCGAGTTGGGCGCCCAGCAGCATGCTGTCGGCGGCGGCGACCGAGGCGCCGATCTCTTCGAACCGGGCCAGGCTTGCCTCCATCAGCTCACCCGCGCCTGAACTGTCGCCGCGCCGGCCGGCGAGGTAGGCACGGGCCTGCTCGCAGACCGCCAGATCTCCGGACCACTGTTGCTGCTCGAAGAACGCCGACGCCTCGGTGAACAGCCGCTCCGCGAGGTCGAGTTCGCCCCGGTCCATCGCGACATACGCACGGTGCGCGAGCAGCGAGTGCTGCTCGCCGACGTCCCCCAGCGCGCGGTAACGCTCCTCCGCACGGGCGAGGTGGTCCTCGGCCTCGTCGAACCGCCCCGTCGAGGAGCAGATCATGCCGAGGGCGGTCAGCAACCGTGGCACGGTCTCCAGTTCGGTCGCCTCCAGGGTGGACAGCAGTCCCGTCGCGTGTTCCTCGGCGGTTCCCCACTCGCCGCGCTCCATCAGCAGGAGCACGCGGTTCGAGCCGAGTTCGGCGGCGCGCAGCCCCTCCGGATCGTCGAACTCGGGCAGCCTGGCCGCGGCCTCGTCGAGACAGGCCAGCGCCTCGTCCAGCCGCCCCGTCCTGCGTCGCAGGTCAGCCATGGCGAGGAGCGTCTTCAGCAGGACTTCCAGCCACAGTTGACGGCCGCGCGGCCCCATCGGCTCGGACGCGACGGTGTCGAGCAGGGCGCGGGAGCGCTCGACGGCGTCCTCGGCCCCGGCCAGGTCCGTGGCGTTGAGCCGGACGCTCGCGAGGTCGGACAGCAGGTGGGCCCGCAGGAACCGTACGTCGGGCGAGTCCTCGATGGACTCCGCCACGGTGAGCAGCTCCTCGTAGACGGCGCCGGCGGCCGTGAGATCGGCCGTCAGCTGAAGTTCCTCGGCCAGGGCGAGGCCGCCGTCGAACGGATCCCCGTACAGCGGCATCACACCCGCTCTCTCGACCGGTTCGCCCTGCCCGCCTTGTTCAGCCTGTTCGCTGTGTACGGCCTTGTCGTCCCGCATACGTCAGTAGTCCTCGTCGGTGGCGGAATCGGCGGCGGCCGTCTCGGCGAGGAACGGTGCCGGGAAGCCGTCGTTCGGGTTGGCGTCGTTCGCCGGCGGCCGGGCCGCGGTCGTCAGCCGCCGCCGGACCAGGGCACGGACAGCGTCACGCTCGGCGCGGCCGTCGGGTGAGCTCGGTGTGCCGGGGCCCGGGTCGAAGCCGGGCAGCAGGACGCCGACCTCGACACGCGGCGTCCGCAGCGCCGCCGACAGGTCCGGGGACAGGTCCGCGTAGCCGGTCCAGAGGTCGTCGCGCCTGGTGAGGGGCGCTCGGTGCGGGTCGCCGCCGTTCACCCGGACCTCCGCGACGAGGGACGTACCGGTGGCTGGCGCGGAGAGCTCGGCCAGGGCCTCGACCTCGATCAGCCGCCGTGCGCCGAGCGCGCGAGCCGTCCACGACACCGCGTCCTCGGCGGCGTCGACGAAGCCGGGCGGGTAGCGGCACCAGTCATTGACCCCCGAGCCCCGGGCGATCACCCGGCCGCCCGCGACGGCCGTTTCCCCCGCGGCGAGGGTGTAGCCCGCGCGGCGGCTGAAGGGCGTGCCGGAGCCGGCCGCCGTACCGGCCGGACCGTGCCCCTCCAGAGCGGAGCGGAGGTGGCGCAGGGCGGGTCCGTCGATTCCGGCGCTGTCCGCCGCGTCGTCGAGCAGCCGCAGGACGCTCTCCAGCCGACGACCGGTGTCTGATGCCCGCCCTGCCTCCCGCCACCACTGGATCAACGGGTCGAGTGCTGCCCCGTGTTCCTCGATCAGCTCGGCCGCGCAGTCGTCGGGCTGGTCACCTCCGTCGTCGAACAGTTGCTGGCAGCGGTGGGTGAGTGCGGCCGACTCCAGGCCCAGCAGGTCCGGTTCGAGCGCGGGTATCCCGTCCGAGTACGACGCCGGCCACCACCGGGTCGCCCAGTGGCCGAGGCCGAGCCGGGCGGCGGCGCCCGCGAGCGCCGTGACCTCTGCCGTCACTTGTACGTCGGTCCGTCCCGCCGCACAGTCGTGTACGGCGGCGGCGACGCCCTCGCCGTACAGGGCCCACACCCACTGCTGGGCGCGTCCCACGTCATGGATCTCCGCCGACGGCAGGACCGGTTCGTCGAGCACGGCCCAGGTGAGAACAGCGCCCGCGACGTCCAGGACGGCCCGGGTGAAGTCGGGGCCCACGGCGACTACATCCCCGTACGCCTCGATGTCACGGAGACCGGGCCCGGCGGCGATCAGGAT
>NZ_AEJB01000127.1 GCF_000331005.1 Streptomyces turgidiscabies Car8 | reverse complement strand
CTCCGCATCAAGGCGATCCTGCAGATGGGCTACGACACGTTCCTGCGTGTCGGGCTGCTCCCGCAAGGCAAGTTCGACCGTCTCCTTGTCGCCGCCCCCAAGGAACGGAGCACGCGGCTGAGAGAACTCTTCGGTGCCGAGTCCCTGGAGTCGGTCCAGCAGATGGCCGCCCGCCGTCGCGAGGCGCTCAAGGACCTGCTGGTCGACGCTCGGGCCAAACGCGAATCCATGCCGGCCGACCCCGAGCGGGCCGCCGAGGAAGCCGGCGCCGCCGCCGACGCGGCCGAAGCCCGCGCCGAACGCCTCAGCACCGCCGTCGACCGCATCACCGGGCTGCAGAAAGAAATCTCCGAAGCCCGGACCGCCGCCGAAAAGACGGCCGCCGCCAGAACGACCCTGTCGGCGCGCACGGTGACCGGCGCAGACACCGCCCTCGACGCACTCGAAGCTGTTGCCGCCGACATCGCCGCACGACGCGACGCTCTGGACGACCGCGACGCCCAAGCCCGAGCCCAGGAAAGCGAACTGACCGACGCGATCACCGCAGCAGAGGCGGAAGGAGAAGGCCCAAGCGACCTCACCAAAGCCGCAGTGATCCTCCAGACCCTCGCGGAGCACGCCACGGAACACCGCAGCGAGCGCGACCGGATCGCCGAACTCACCGGACAACTCGCAGGCGAACGCGAGGACATCACCACGACCGAAGCGGACCTGGCCGAGCGCGTCGCACACACGAAACCGCTCGCAGAGGCAGCCCGCGCCGCTTCGCAGGCGAGCAGAGAGATCCGCATCCGCGCCTCCGCCGCCCGCACCGCGCTGACCACAGCCCTCCCGACGGCCCGCCGCGTCGCCGACACCGCGAGCGCCGAGGCCACCGCCGTGAGCGAACACCGGTCCGCTCGGGACGACCTCGGCCCGCTGGAAACGGCAACAGCCGCCGCCGACAAAGCCCTCGCCGCCGCCGAGAAACATCTGGAAGCACACCGACTGCGCAACAGGGCCGCCGCGGTCGCCGCCGAACTGCAGCCGGGCGACGACTGCCTCGTATGCCACCGCCAACTCCCGGCCGACTTCGCACCCGCCTCCACCACCGATACCGCCGAGCTGACCACGGCGAAAACACAGCTCGACGAGGCGAAGGCCGTACGAGAGGAGGCCGTGGAACGGCTCGCCGAAGCCCGCGCCACCGTGACCGAGGCCGAGAAGACGGTCCTCGCACGCCAGAAAGACCACCGGGACACACAGCAAAAGGCACGCAAGGCCATCGCGGAAGCAGTGAGCGCGTTCGAAGACCTTGAGTCCCTGGCCGCCGGAACCGGCCGAGGCTTCGAGGCGGAACCAGCTTCGGCGACACTGACCGCGGCCACCACGGCCCTGGCGACCCCGACCACCGACGGTGCCGCACAACCGCAGGAGCGCCCCGAGCAGAACACCGCACCCATCACCGACGCCATCGCCGCGTGCGAACAGACAGCCGATGACCACGCCGAGAACCTGAAAACCGAAGAGCATCGCCTCACCGCCCGCCTCGAGGCAGAACACAAGGCGCTGGAAAGGCGCAAGGAAGCACACCGCCGCGCCGTCGACGACGCGGCGACAGCCTCCAAGAGGCACGCCCGCGCCGCGGCCAGGACCACCGCCGACCTCCACGTGCTTCCCACCCGCATCCGGGCGATACTGCCGGACGAGGCCATCGACGTCACCGCCGACGAGACATCCGCTGCCGCCGCTGCGGTCGCCACCCGGCAGGCCGAAACCCAAGAACTGCTCGACCGGAGAGAAGCGGCCCGAGCGGAGAAGACCTCTGTACTCGCCCAGCAGCGCGCCCTCGACCAGGAGGCCCGCACCGGCCTGGAACGCCCGCTGAACGAACTGCGAGGCAACCTGGACGCCTGGGCCCATGCCGCAACCCAGGCGGTTGCCCACCTCGACGACGCCAGCAACCACCGGATGCCCCAGGCCCCCACCGAGCCGGGAATCGCCGAAGTCCGGCAATTCGTCGTGGAACTGTCCGCGGTCACCCTGATGCTGGACGACCAACTCACCGAACGCGCCACCACCGCCACCGAACGCGCGAACACCGCGGCGACTAGCCTCGGCGAGCATGCCGCCGCGCTCTGCGACGTCGAGGACTTCGCCTCCGCAGCCGACCTGACAGCTCCATCGGCACTGCATCCCCTCGTCACCGCGGCTGCACACGCCAACAGAGAGATCGAAGAGCAGCGCCAGAAACAGCAGAAGGCGCTGGACACGATCAAACCGGCCGCCGACCTGGACTTCGCCATAGCCGCCGGCAAAGCCCGCTACGAGGCACTGGAGGTGCTACGCACCGAACTGGTCGATGCCAAGTTCCTGGGCCATCTCACCACCCTGCGCACCCACGCACTGCTTGGCGTGGCCAGCGACCTGCTCCAGCACATGACCGAGGGACGATTCGGCTTCGCCGACACCTTCGACATCGTCAGCCGCAGCTCCGGAGTCAACCACCACCCGAATCGGCTGTCCGGCGGTGAGAAGTTCCTGGCGTCGCTCGCCCTGGCCCTGGCGCTCGCCGAACTGCACTCCCGCAACGGGTCGAGCCTCGGCTCGCTGTTCCTCGACGAGGGCTTCGCAGCCCTCGACACCACCACACTCGACTCGGCCCTCGACGTACTGCGCGCCCAGGCCGGAGGCAACCGCCTCGTCATGGTGATCAGCCATCTGCATGCCGTCGCCGAAGCGGTCGACGAGGTCCTGTGGGTGGAGCGGACCCCTGCCGGGTCCTCCGCACACTGGCTGACGTCAGCCGAACGCGACGACCTGGTGCAAGCTGATCTGGCCAGCGGCCTACAGGAACTCGCGCGGTAGCGGCGCTGGCGAGTCAGGCGAGATGGTGGTCTCACCGGGCAGCGGGCCGGGCGCGGACGGCCACACGGTGCTGGCCCGGGTTGGTGCGAAGACGGGTCCCGACGACGAGCGGGTTCTCGCCTGGGTGCGGACTGGGTGGGGCGGTGCTGTTCCCGGCGAAGGAGCGCTGGGCCCTGTGGGCCGGGCCAGCGACGGTGCGGGCGGGCTTGACGGAGCTCCAGGCGCGGGTGGTTATGGGCCGGGGTGAACAGCCTGGACGCCGGTGCCCGCGTACGCCTTCGGCGTCAAGGTGAGCAGAAACCGGCCGCTCGGATGGGCGGCCGACGGCCGGGCGGCGTGGATGGCGTGGACGGCGGCCCAGGAGTGCCCGAAGCGCAGCAGTTCGGTGGCGGTGACTGCGGCGTCGGTATCGAACGCCTCGATCCGGATGAACCGCAGTCCCTTGATGTAGCTGAGCAGCCCAGGCCGCTCGGTGTCGCCGGCCGTCAGCGACAGCACCGGCGCGTACAGATCGCCGAGCCCGCCGGATGCCTGGACATAGAACGCGGCGACCGCCTCATTGAGGGGGTCCTTCGGGTCATATAGAGCAACGGCGGTGGTGTGATCCAGGACAACCGCGATCGCCGCCACTAAGCGATCGCCCGCGGACCGGGCGAGGCGGCGCCCAGGCGCTCCAGCAGAGCCCGGGCCTTTGCCTCCGCCTCCGGGCTCGGCGCGCTGCCGAGGGCGGAGGCGAGCTCGGCGCGGGCCAGCTCGGCGCGCTCGGCGTATTCGGCCTGCGTGGGCGTGCTCTGTGCCAGCTCCTCGACCAGGCTGCGGATGGTCGTGCCGTGCTCGGCCGCCAACCGCGCCAGCCGGTCCCGTGCGGCCGCGCTCACCTTGATGCTCGTCTCGTCTGCTGCCATATCCCGAACTGTACCGCGTTCCTCTACTGGTGGTAGAGGAACGCGTGGCGGGAGTGCCCGCATCACCATCCGCAACAAATCTTGTGCGGGCCGGGCGGTGGTGTGGGTTGGCTCAGCGGGTGGCGAGGCGTTTCCAGAGCAGGTCGTGGTCGGCGGGTGCGAGGCGAGGCAGTTGGAGGCGGCCGGCGAGTTGGTGGAGGAAGGCGCTCTGCTGTGTGCGTGTCAGGGGGTGCGGGGGCAGGCGGTCAAGAGCCGCGGCGAGGGTGAGGGTCTCGGGGTAGGTGATCAGTTCGCGGCAGGTCAGGGCGGGAGAGGCCGGGCCTGGTGACATGCGGGGGTTGGCGGCGGTAAGCCGGTGCAGGCGTGTGTGCCAGCGTTCGTGTACGTGCTGATGGTGGTCGTACCAGCGTGTCGTGATCGTCGATGCCCAGCTCAGGGAGACCGGTGTCGCCGGGCGCCGCGCGCGAAGGTGGGCTTGGGTGAGTTCGGGGACAGCTCGGATGTCGAGGGGCGCGGGATGCCGGGGGTCGCTTGAGGCCTGCTGGTGGCGGGTGCAGATCATGATCCGGGGCAGGTGTGGCGGCGGGTGGATCCACGCGGGGGCTGCCGTGTGCGGGCTGCGGCCGATGGTGCAGGCGGTGCACGCCAGCAGCGGCTGCAAGGCGGGCTCGACCACATGCCAGTGGGCGGTGGCCGAGCCGTGCGCGCCGGTGTTGGCCAACGAGGGCGCGGGCGGGCGCAGGCGGGGCAGGGCGCGGGCGAGGTGCGTGATGGGGATGCGTGCGAAGCAGGACAGGCGGCGGGCGGCCTCGGCGCTGAGGCGGATCTCGGCGGCGGGCGGGGCGTGCTCGGTGCCGGTGACGGTGATGCAGAGACCGTCGAGGAGCTGGGCGGGGCTGAGGCGGTAGGTGGCGCCGAGGCGGGTGAGGTAGGAGGCGGTGGCCTCGCCGGGCAGCGGCCGTACGCGCAGCGCGCCGGGCGCGGACGGCCACATGGTGGCGGGCCGCACCGGGGGCGATGGTCTGGTTGCGGCTGGGGAGGTCACCGGCTGCTGGGGCGGGTGCGGCGGCGGGCGGGGTTGCGGGGCCGGTAGTGCTCTTCGGCGAGGTGGTCGAGCGCGATGCCGTCCAGCAGCCCTTTGGTGATGCATTCGCTGCTGTCGAGGATGGCTTCGATGGCGGCTTGGCGGATCAGGCGGGAGAGGCTGCCGATGCGTCCGGCGGTCCGTTCGTGCAGGTAGGGGGCTAGCTTCGGCAGGCTGCCTGCCCGGTGGGCGTGCAGGTCGAGGGCCTGTTCGAGGGAGGCGATCAGCTCCCGGAACGGCTCCCGTTTGCCGGCCCGGGCGGGCAGCGCCCCGCAGTCGATCAGGGAGGCGCGCCCGGCCAGCTGCGCGCCGCGCACCCCGGTGAATACGGCGCTGTCGGTGACGTCGATGCCTGCGTAGACGAACGTGGCCCGCACGCGTTCGGTGAGGTCTTTGAGCCAGTCGGCGGCCTCGGAGCCGCTGGAGGTGCGCGGGTTGAGCCGGTGGATCTCGTCGATCAGTACGAGCTTGATGCCGGCCGCGGTGTAGGTGTGGCAGACGGCGGTGGTGATCTGCGTGGTGGTCATGCGGGTGGTGACGGGGATGCCGAGGTAGCGGGCGAACTCCCCGGCCAGTGTCTTGGCGGTGGCGCCGGGCGGCACCAGCACGTAGGCGACGGGCACGCTGTCGTCGCCGGGCGCGGCGCGGCGGGTGTGGGCCAGGTGGCAGGTGCGGCCCACTTCGAGCAGTGCGGTCGTCTTGCCGGTCGTGGCTGGGCCGGTGACGATCAGGGACGGGCGTGCGGTCACGTGCTGGTGGCGGCCGAGGATCATCAGGGTGCGCACACTGCGCGAGAGGGTTTCGATGGCTGGGGTGCGCACGGTGACGAACTGTGAGTGGTAGGCCAGGCGTTCCTCCGGCGAGCGGGGTGCCTGGCCCGGCTGCGGCGGTGTGGGCGGTGCGGTGGCGGCGAACCGGGCGAAGGCGTCGAAGGTGGTGACTGTCCCTGCGGACGTCTCCTCGGCGGGGGGCGTGGTGTCGGGGCTGGTCACCAGTGTTCGGCCTCCTCGAAGGCGTCGTACAGCGCGAATCGTGCCGGCGGCTGGGACTCATCACCACCGGCTTGGCTGTCGTCATCGTCATGGGCGCTGGCTTCGGCGGCGTCGAGACTGTCCCTGGGGCCCTGGGCCGGGTACTGAGCCGACGGTGTTCCCGGCGGGGAGTCCGCCGGCTGGGACGGGGCGGCAGTTGCTGCCGGGCTCCCGGTCTGGGGGCGGCTGCGGCGCAGGACCTGGTCGGCGGCGTCGGCGAGGGCGGCCTCGTGTGCCTCGCGGTCGCCGCGCCGGTTGAGGGCGGCGCGGATGTGGCGCCATGCGGTCTCGCCCATGGGTGCGTGGACGTGGTCGCGGTGGATCCACGGGACTTCGTGCAGGTGCCCGTCGGGCAGGCGGATGTAGATCTGTCGCACGTCGTGCGGGTTGAGGTGGACCTCCCACCCGCCACCGGGCCCGGTGGGGGAGGGCCGGCCGCGGTGTTCATTCAGGCAGGCGTGGTCGTAGGTGCGGTAGTTGATGCGGATGCCGCGGCCGGTTATGGGGTGGAAGCGTACGGGCAGCAGTTCCAGGTAGTCGGCGCCGGCCAGGGGCAGCGGCACGTACCCGGACGCGCCCAGCAGTGCGCCCCACATCTCGTTCGGGGTGAGGGCCTTCTTGGGCAGGAACGGATGGCGCAGGCCCTCGTGGGGGCGGTGCTGCCAGCGGGCGGTGATCCATTCGTCCAGCAGGTCCTGCAACTGGGCCACGGTGAACTGCGCTTCGTCCTCCACCGCCTCGCCGCGTTCGAGGATGTGGGGGCCGGTGTAGCCGGCGATGTGCTGGGCGACGAGTGTGTTGATACTGCCGAAGGTCCGCTCGACGGCGCCCTTGGCGGCAGGGGAGCGCGGTGGCGCGGGTTGCACGCTCACCCCGAGGGTCTCGCAGGCGGCCAGGAAAGCGGCGGAGACGAAGATGGCCCCGCGGTCGATGACGATCGTCTCCGGCACGACCACCGGCCGCGCTGCCGCCTGTTCCAGCCGGTCGTCCAGGGCGAGGAGCCGGTCGTAGGGGACGGCGGCGTGGGACAGGCGCAGGTGGTCGGGCCAGCCGGGCCGTGCGGGATGGGGCACGGCCATCTCCGCCAGCAGCAGCGCCGCGTCCACGGCCTTGGTGCCCTCCTCACGCAGCACGGCCGCCACTACCGAGCGGGTCGCCACATCGAGAGCGATCGTCAGCTCCGGGCGCACCGGCTTCCCGTCCTCGCCGACGGCCATCACGTCGAGGCGGGTGGTGTCGACCTGCACCAGCTCGCCCGGCCGCAGCGCCACCGTCGGCGTGTACGGCCGCACCGGCGTGGCGGTGGCGGTGCGGGCCGGCCGTCCGGGATGCTCCAGAGGATCAGCGAGTACACGCACCAGCCGGTTGAACGTCGACGGCGCAGGCAACTCGGCCGCGCCCGGCCCGTGCGTGTCGGCCAGGATCTGCCCGGTCAGCTCCCGCAGCCCCTTCAGCGTGCCCTTCGAGCGGCCGCGCTGGCGGCGCAGCGCCTCCAGCACGGCGGCCACCACCCGCTCATCGGCCCGCCCTGTCGCACGCGACGGCTTGCGGCGGGGGATCAGCCCGAGCAGGCCGCTCGCGTGGTAGCGGGCGCGCATGCGGCGCACAGTGGCCCGGCTGGCCTGGGGCCAGCCCAGCCGGGCGAGTTCGTCGGCCTTGGCCTGCTCCCGCTCGGCCATCGACCGCCGTGCCGGGTCGTATTCGGGCCGCGGCACGCCGCCGCTTGCCGGTCCGCCGGGCAGCCCGGTCTCGACCTCGCGGATGTGCCGCTGCCAGGCCAGGGCCCGCTCGCGTTCCCGCTCGGACACCGACTCCAGCAGCCCCCACGGCGGCACCGCGGCGGCGGGGGAGTCCGCCACGGCGAAGGAGGGGTCGGCGAACAGGAAGGAGGCAAGCACGGAGGCGGTCTGCCCGTGCTCGTCGACCAGGCGCACCGACACCCCGGCCACCTGCCAGGCGCGGCCCTCGAACGTCACGTACGCCCCGAGCATGACCTGCCGGTGCCGGGCTGCGGCAACCGGGCGGCCGCCGTGTGCACTCACCACAGTTCGGCCTCCGCCTGCGGGTCGTACACCCCGAACCCGCCGGTATCCCGGGCAACGCGGTCGCCGACACCGCCGACACCGCCGACACCGCCGACACCGCCGTGCACCATCATGCCGTCGGCGATCCCTTCCACGGCCGCGACGTCTGCACTGCGCCCTGTCTCGACGGAACCGCCGGTCGTCTCGCTGCCCGGCGGTGCGCCCGCGCCGCGGCGCGTAAGGACGCTGCCGGTGCGGCGCCGGACCGTCTCGTCGAACGGGCGCAGGGTGTGTTCGCCGTCGGCCCACCCGATCGCGTGGAGCAGGCCGTCGGGCAGCCGGACGAAGACCTGCCGCGGGTCGTGGGGGTGGTGGTGGACCTCCCACCGTCGGCCGCGGCCGCGGTGTTCGTCCAGACACGCATCGTCGTAGCGGCGCCCGCCCAGCCGGATCCCGGAATCGGTGAGGGCGCACCGGCGTGCCGGCAGCAGTTCGCCGTAGTGCTGCCCGGCCAGCGGCAGCGGCACCGTCCCGGCCGCGCCCAGCAGCACCTCCCACATCTCCTGGGGGGCGAGCCCCGCCCGGGGCAGCAGCGGATGGCGCAGCTGCTCCTGGGGCCGCTGATGCCACCTGACGGTGATCCATTCGTCCAGCAGGTCCTGCAGCTGCGGCATGCTCCAGTACGCCCCGGCGGCCTCTCCCGCTCCGCATGCCTCTTCCGCCGTGGTGGCGTGCCGCGCGAACAGGCCGGCGAGGACCTCCAGCGTGTACGCGGCGCCGCGGCGGGCGCCCGCCGTCCGGGACGGGGCCGGCTCCAGGCTGATGCCCAGGCCCTCGCACACGGCCAGGACAGCGGGGGTGACGGCGGCCGTGGACGGGGCGACGACGAGCGTCTCGGGCACGGCCGCAGGACGCGCCGCGGTGGCCTCGATCCGTGCGGGCAGTGACACCAGCCGCCGGACAGGCCCGCCCGCATGGGCCTGCTCCAGCAGGGCCGGCCAGCCCGGGCGCTGCGGCCCGGGCACGGCCATCTCGGCCAGCAGCACCGACAACGAAACCGGCCCGTCCTGGGGCGGGTGCAGCACGGCGGCCAGCACGCAGCCGCTCGCCGCGTCCAGTGCCGCCGTCACCGCCACCGGCACCACACCCCCGTCCTCGCCCACCGCCCGCAGACCCAGGCGGACGGTGGCGACGTGGACCCGCTCGGCAGGCCGCAGCGCAGGCGGCGGGCCGCCCGGGCGGGCCGTGCCGGTAGCGGTGCGCGCTGCACTGCCCGGCGGCTCGGCCGGATCCGCCAGCATCTTCACCAGCCGGTACAGAGACGAGCGGCCGGGCAGCTTCACCCTCCCCGGGCCGTAGGTGTCCGCCACGATCTGCTCGGCCAGCTCGATGACCTGCCCGGTGGTGGTCTTCGACCGGCCGCGGCGCCGGCGCAGGGCCTCCAGTACGGCGGCCACCACCCGCTCGTCGGTACGCCCGGTGGGGGAGAAGGTGCGCAGATGGCGCTTGTCGACCAGCCCCCACAGCCCCTGCCGCTGGTAGACCAGCCGCATCCGCTGCACCGTGGTCCGGCTGGCCCTGGTCCAGCCCAGCGCGGCCAGTTCACGCGCCTTGGCCTCTTCCCGCTCGGCGAGGGTGAAGCGCTGCGGGTCGTATTCGGCCCGGGGCGCGCCGCCGCCTGCCGGGCTGCCGGGCAGCCCGGTCTCGACCTCGCGGATGTGCCGCAGCCAGGCCAGGGCCCGCTCCTGCGCGGCCAGCGGCACCGTCTCCCACAACGCCGGGGCCGGCGGATCCGCGGCCGCGGGACCGGTCACCGAGAAGCCGGGCGCGGACACCAGATGGGCGGCCAGCACACACCCGGTGGCCCCGTCCACGGCGACGAGGTGCACCCGCCCGTCGACCAGGCCGGTCACCTGCCAGGCGCGGCCCTCGAACGTGACCTGAGCGCCCACCTCAACACACCGCCCACCAGGGGCGGTCACCACGTCCTTGCTCAACTCTCCTGCTGCTCCTGCCGCTTCCCGTCGCCTGCGGCCGGGCCGGGCGTCACGAGGGTGTGCTCGCCCAGCGGCCGTGTCAGGTCCGCGGCCAGCCGCCCGTGCCACAGCGCGTGGTAGAGCACCGGCAGCGCGGTGAGGACCTCGCCCGCCGCCGCGGCCCCGGCCATCAGCGGCCGCGGCGCGGCGAACGCCTCGAGCACCGCCTGCTCAAGGCCGCCCGCGTCACGGTGGCGGGGGTGCCGGTAGCCGGCCAGCCAGCGCACGTTCGCCGCCACCACCTTCCCGGGCGGCGCCAGACGCCGGTAGGTGAACCCCACCACCTCACACGCCGCTTCAAGCACCGCGGCGGCGCGCTCGGCCCGGCCGGCGGCGGGAGCCGTCGCGGCGGGGCAGTCGGCGAGCAGCGCGCGGCCGTCGGCGTAGCGGGCGAACAGCTGCGGCACCCACGTCAGCACCCGCCCGCTGTCCGGATCGCGCCAGATCAGCCGCGCCGGCCGCGCCGATAGGCCCACCACGCGCGGATCGCGGTCCAGGAACATCAACTGCGTGCACATCGCCTGCGATCCGTGCATCACATGCCGCCCGGTCGTGGCCGACCACCACCAGCCCGGCCCCCACCGCCGCCCCGGCACCACCGGGAAGGCCGCCACCGGAGCCAGCTGCTCGAACCGCACCGCTACGGCGGCCTCCACCCAGCGGCGCTGCACGAGCGTGCCGTCCACCCCGGTGAACTCCGCCTCCACCGTGCCCGGTTCCGGTACCCGGTAGACGCTGCCGGCGACGGCGGGTAAGCCGGCCGGCGCGCCGTCCTGGCTGCTGTCGATGATCACGTACTCCAGACAACGTCATACCGGTCGCGCCGCGCAGGCGAACCGGGCGGTAACCAGGACACGTTCTTCTCGGCTCCCGGCCCCTCGCCATGAGCGTGCGCGCCTACGGTGCCATCTGGTGCCGCCTGTGTCAGTGCGGGTTTCTGCACTTTCCCGGCCGCCCCGCGAGCACTGTGCGCGCCACGCGGGGCGCTCTTCGCTCTGGGCAACAAGCGGTGTCAGCTCCCGCGTACAAGACCAGACGCCAGCCCCGCAGCGCCTGACCGGGCCCTTCATCCCTCAGGCGGCCGCTTGGGCGCGAACTCCGGGAGGATCTCGTCCAGGACCTCGGTCGTCCACACCATGCCCAGGTCCGAATTCTCGTTGAGCCGTCCGCTGTAGACGCCCACCAGGGCCGTGACCCACTCCTCGTGCACATGCACCTCGCCACCGGCGAGCACCATCTCGCCCGGACGGATGTGCATCAGGACCGGCGCCCCCGACTGGCCGCTACGGGTCCTGGAGTCCAGCAGGAAGCCGGGAAGCCCATTCCACCGCGCCAACGGTTCACTGGCCACCGGCGCGGCCGTCCAGACGGCGAAGGGCCAGCTGCCCGTATCCCCGAAGGGAAAACCCAGAACGTACAGGCGGTCCATGACCCGAAGGGGAAGCTCGGCATCAGCCTCGGCGCCAGCACCTGCCCGCCGGTCCTGCGGATACAGGTCCCGCACCGTGGGCCACCCCGTGAGCAGGAAGGCATCCACCGCGCCTTCCGGGACACTGCCGATGGGCACCGCAGCCACATCGGCCCGCTGCTGCGCGGGACTTCGCCACACAGGTACCTGGGCCTCGTCACCGTCCGCGTACAGCGCGACCTCCTGGTCGACGGGCTCGAACTCTCCTCCCTCTCCCTGCCGGGCGAAACGCACGCGCAGGTAGTCAGGCCACAACCCCCTGTCGTCCTCCAACTCGCCGGTCTCCGTGTTGCGCCCGCTCACCACATGCCCCGCCGTGACAAGCCAGAAATCGTCCGGCACCCCCACCAGGAACCCGGTCCCCGACCCCAGACGGACATCAGGGCCCTCGCCCCGGGACCGGAACCACGCCTCGATGTAGAGGGCGGAGAAGGACAGCGTGTTGACCCCATGGACGCCTCGCATGCGGCGACGGTACGGCCAGGCCCGGCAACCTGCCCACCGGGCCCCGGCCGGACTGGAACAACCATCCACCCCGGTTTTCGTCAAGTTGACGTTAAGGTGGGGTGAGGAGAGGCCGCCCCGTGCGACCGACGCCCCGTAATGCCGTCGTACCCGGAGGCCCGTTGTGGAACCGCACGTCCAGCTCGCGTTCACCATGCGTGACACCCCCCGCGCGTACGCGGTCCTGCTCGGGGCCGGCGCCTCGATCTCCGCGGGCATGCCGTCCGCGTGGAACGTCCAGGAGGACCTCATCGCGCGCCTGGCGGCCGCCGAGGGCACCACCGGGATCGTCGACCTGCACGCCTGGTACCAGGAGCGCTTCGGACACCCAGCCACCTACGACGGCCTCCTGACCGCGCTCAGCACAACCCAGCACGAACGGCAGGCCCTGCTGCGCGCCTACTTCGAGCCCAACGACCAGGAGCGTGAGGACGGCCTCAAGCAGCCCACCGCCGCGCACCGCGCCATCGCCCGGCTAGCCGCAGCCGGCCGCGTGCCGATCGTGCTGACGACCAACTTCGACCGGCTCATGGAGACCGCCCTGCGCGAAGTGGGCATCGAGCCCACCGTCGTCGCCGACGCCAACGACGCCCGCGGCCTCGCTCCCCTGCACACCATCAAGGCCCTTGTCATTCACATCCACGGCGACTACCTCGACCACGAGAGCATGCGCAACACCCCCGACGAACTCGACCAGTACGACGAGGAGATCGACCAGCTACTCGACCGCGTCTTCACCGACTACGGCCTGATCATCTCCGGCTGGTCAGCCGAATGGGACCCGGCCCTGCGCAAGGCCATCGCCCGCAGCACCACCCGCTTCTTCGCCTCCTACTGGGCCGACCCCCGGCCGCTGCCCGAGAGCGCCCACAAGCTCCTCACCCACCGCGGCCTCACCCACGTCCCGGCCGACGCCGACACCTTCTTCACCGAGATTGCCGACGCCGCCGACGCAGTCGCCGACCTCGCCCGTCGCCACCCCGTGAGCATCGACATCGCCGTGGCAAGGACCAAACGCGACCTGAACGGCTTCAGCCAGGCCATCACCCTGCACGACACCCTCCGCCGCGAGCTCGACCGCATCGCAGCCCTCCCCCTGCGCACCACGGGGCCGTGGAACCTTGCCAAGGGCGCCGACATCGAGGCCGAACACAACCGCCGGATCGCCACTCTGGAGTCCGAGACGGAACTGCTGCTCGCCCTGGTCGCCGTCACCGCCTACTGGGGCAGCAACACCACCGACCGCTGGTGGCTCCGCGACATCGAACCCCTGGCCACACCCCAACCCCCCGGCGGCCTCCCCGCCCTGACCCACCTCGCACAGGGGCCCGCCGTCATCATGATCTACACGGCAGGTATCGCCGCGCTGGCCGCCGAACGCTGGGACACCCTCACCCAGGTCCTCACCGAGCCCCAGGTAGAGCACCGATGGGGCGGCAAGTCCCACGCCGTGGCCGCCCTCAGTCCCTACGCGACCCTCAACCCCCCTGGCCGTGAGTCCTCCGAATACCTCCACGATCTGCTGCGCCCCGTCTTCACTCGGCACCTCGCCCTCAGCACGACCGCCTACAGCGAGGCGTGGGAACGCTTCGAGTACCTGCGCCTGCTCGTCCAGAACGACGCCGACCAGGGCTTCGACATGCCCCACATCCGCCAGAACGGCTACCTCGACACGTACGACCCCGCCTCCGCCACCTGGCTCAAGACCCAGATCGACAAGCACGGCGACAACCTCCCCCTGCTCCGGGACGGCTTCCTCGGCGGCAATCTCACCCGGCTCCAGGAACTGATGACCTCCGCCGAACTCTCCTTCGACGACATCGCCCACCGCAGGCGCTTCGCGTAGCAGATACCCGACCTGATGCTGGAGCTGAACACCTCGACACAGCAACAGCGTCCACCCCCGCCACCCGGCCAGCGGTACCTTCGCCCATGAAATCCCTCAACACCTCGCTCGCCGCCCTCAGCACTGTGGTGTGGCGTAGCTGTTGACCTTGCCCCACGGCACCAGCCCCCGGGCGTCAGCCGTCGACCTGGCCCGCGGCAAGAACCTGCGCCAGCTCCTCGGCGGGCAGGCGGGACCACTGGGCCACGTCCTGAAGCACCACCCCGGCAGCGACGGCCGCAGTGGCGGTATGCAGCACGGCCCGGTCGATCAGCTCGGCACTCTGGCTGAGGTGCTCCAGCAGCGTGCGGGCCACCTCGGCGGTGGTGCCACTTTGCACGCCGCGCAGCTGCGCCAGCTGCTCCCGGCTCTCGTCGAGCAACTGGGTGATGCGGAGGCGGTGTTCCGCGGGCACGGTGGCGCGCCACCGGGTGCCCGAGCCGCCCGCCTGCCGCTCTGCCGCCCGCACACGCAGCTGGCCGGCCATGGCCGCGGGCTGCAGCTCACGCTTCAGCCGCCACGGGTCATCCCGCCATCTTTCGGGCCCACCGCGTCGTGCGCGCACGACAGCCCCCGTCCAGTTGCTCAGCGGGCTGCCGTAATCGGCCGAGGCCAACGGCCCCAGCCATGTCCGGCCCACCCGTTCGCCCAGCCAGGAGCAGAACGGATCGTTGGCGTCCCGTGCCCGCGGCCGCTTCCCGCCGCTTGCGCTCCAGGCCAGTTCGGCCGTCGCCGGCTCCAGCAGCGCCCCGGCGACGGTCACCACCTCAGGGAAGACAGCCGCGTCTCGGCCCACGATCCGCCACCACTCCAGCTCTGCCCCCACGCTGCCGCCCGCCAGCTGGTGCAGACGGCGCGGCCAGATCTCCTCCTGCTCCCAGAACAGGGCCTCCTCCCACCAGCGGGCCACCACCGCATGCGCCACCGCGAACGCCTGCTCCGGTACTACTCCGGCCCGCACCGCACGCCGCGCCACCGAGGGCCACTGCCGCTGCGCGGCCACCACCTCCGGTATGCCCCGCAGATCGAGGTGTTCCAGCGGCTGGTCGGCGTCCGCGTCCAGCAGCCAGCGCGAGTGCCGGACGCAGACCCGCTGCCAGCGCGGCACGTACCGCACCGCACGTACCGCCTGTCCGGTGCGCCGCGCGGTGCACAGCCGACAGCCGAACGCGGCCGGCCCTACCACTGAGCCCGCTGCCCGCCACCGCACCTGCGCCACGGCGGCCTCTCCGCCGGTGCTGATCTTGGGATCGTCCACGGTGAGGGCCGGCAAAGCGCGCGCCAGCACCGCGGGCTCCACCCCGCACAACTCCGCGAGCACACGCCGACCCGCATCGTTGAGCACGACCTCCGCATCGGCCCGCACGCCGCCGCCGCCGTGCCGCGCAGGAAAGTTACGGCACGTCCACAGCCGCAGCACGTTCCCGGCCGCCAGACCGTAGCGGGCTGCGACCCGGATGATCAGCGACGCGGTCAGTTCCCCGGCCAGCGGCACGGTCCGCAACGCTCCTGCTGCCACAGCTGTCCCCTATGCCGTTTCCTGTTTCTGGAGCCCCATGTGGGACCTTGAAGAAGGTAATTGTGATAGTCGAGATGCGGCCCGGGTTGGGCTGCCGCCGGGCTCGGCGCCGACGTTCCGGCATGACCCACAAAGTAGTGGGCAGCTCGCTGCAGCCCGCCTTCTCCCGAGTCGTCTGCCGGACGTCGGCGTCGGCCGGGCCCGCCCCGCGCCCCCCATCATTGCGTTACGTGTTCTCCCTTGCACTCGTCACGGCGCCCCTTTCCTCCTCTTGTTGTTACGTGTCGATGCCGGAGTTGCGTGGCGGGTTTCGTTACGGGTTGGGTAGGGTGGGGCTTGCAGCTGGTGGCCCGGGTCAACTGGGTGCGCCGTAGGTGTGTTGTGTCTGTTGCTGTGTCCTGCCCGTCTTGACCGAGTCCGCCGCCCGCCCGCTGCTGGTTCGAAGGCGGGGGCGTGGTCGTGTCCAGCGGTCGGTGGTTTGCCGGTGGGCCCGGGTCCGTGCTCGGGCCGTCCCGCTTCTCGTGTCTGGAGATGTTGATGTCTGCCCGCTCCGCTGTCCCCGATCCGTCCGCAGCCGAGCCCGCAGTGGAGGGGGCCGGTGATGCCGTCGAGCCGTCCGCCGCGGCGCCGATGCCGGTTGAGGGGCTGGAGGTATTGGGGGTGACCGAGGCGCGGAACCGGCTGTATGAGCTGGTGGACGCGGCGCGTGACGAGGGCCGGATGACGGTGGTGGTCAAGCGTGACGGGAAAACGCACCGTACCTATCGTGTGGCGCTGATCCCGGTGGGCCGGCTGGATGCCGCCTCGCGGGCGCGGTTGGTGGGGTGGCCGTCGTGGGCGCGGACGGCGGCGCGTCCGAAGCTGGGAGACCGGGTGATCGACGCGGCTGGCCGGCCGGGTGTGCCGGGTGTGCCGCAGGTGCTGCTGGACCGTACGACGCCGCTTGCGGTCCTGGTGGACGCTGCCCTGGTCCCGCCCGGCAATGCACTGGTTGCCGTTCCCGTCGGTGGCGCGCCCGCACCGCCCGCGCCGGCCGCAGCGTGGGCGGACGCCGCGCATCTCCCGTCCGGCGCGTCCGCAGCGCCCCAGGCCCACGAGGCCGCTGGAAAGGACCTGCCCACTGCCCGCCAGGTCCTCGCTGCGCCCGAGGCCTCCGCCGAACCGGCCGTCGACGTTGCGGACACCGCGTCAGTCGATGCGTCCGCGGCTGCCGACCCCGCCGTCGCGCCCGCTGGCGAAGGTGTTGCCGAGGCCGCGGTCGTGGCCTCGGCGGGTTCCGGCGTTGCGCCTGTACTTGCGCTGCTGGCCGCCGCCGACCGTACTGCGGAGCTGCAGGGTGCCGGCCCGGACTCCGTCGGGCCCGACGCCGCCGTGGCCGGCCGGGACGCCGGGGCTGAGCTGGCTGGCCACGCTGCCGCTGAGGAAGCCGTCGGCGGCCGGGACGCTGTCGCCGGTCGGGGTGCGGACGGTACGGCGCCGTCAGCGGGCACGGACGAGATCCCCCCACTGGTTCCGTCCGCGGGTGGTGGGGTGCGTCGGCTGCACGGTCTGGGGGAGGTCGCTGGGCAGGCGTTGACCGAGGCCGTCGCGCCGTCGGCTGTGCCGCGGTTCGGGTTCGGCCTGCACGCTCTGGATGCCGCGCTAGGGAGCCTGCCGTCGGGGGTGCTGACGGTGGTGGCGGCCGAGCCGCACGCCGGCGGCTCGCTCCTGGCCGTGCACGCCGCCCGGCACACCGCCCTCACCCGCCAACTCCCCGTGCTGTACGCGGCGTCGGGGCTGTCGCGGACGGACGTGGCTATGCGGGTGATCGCGGCCGAGGGCGAGCTCGACTACCGGCGGCTGCGCACTGGAGCCCTCACCCCGGACGAGCAACAGGCCGCGGCCCAGGTTCAGGCCCGGCTCACCGCGGCCGACCTGCACGTTGACGACGGCACTGGCCTGACAGCTGAGGCGATCGCCGAGACCACCCCCTACGTCGAGGGCCTGGCCCTGGTCGTCGTCGACCGCTTTCAGCACGCGGCCGATCCGTTCATCCCGCTGTCTGGCCCCGCGTTGCCGGAGGCGGCCCGGGTGCTGGCGCACCTGGCCCGCACCCGGAACGTGCCGGTGATGGCCGTGCTCGACACCGCAGACCCCGACGTCCTGGCCGCGCTGGACGCCGCGCACGTCACCCTGACCCTGACCCGCACGGGCAACGACGCCCAGGTGACGGTGGCTGAACGCGACTTCGGCGAGCTGACGACCGTGGCGCTGCGCGCCGATGTCGCGTGCGCCCGCTTCGCCGACGCGCCGGCCCGCCCGCGGGACCCGAAGGCCGCGCACGCGTTCGGCAGCGGCAGGGACGAGAAGGCCACCGTCGGCCCGGCCACCGAGGCCGCTCTGGGCGTCGCCCTGCAGCCCGGTCCCGGGCTGGCCGTCTCGGTGGCTGTGGGGGAGGGGTTCGCGGCCGTGGAGGCCGAACTCCTCGACGCTGCACTGCCGTTCATTTCCGGTGCCCGGAGCGGCCTGTCCGCCCGCCTGGCCGGCGCGCTCGCCGCGCTGCGCGAGGCCTCCGCCGCACCCGCCCGGGAGGGCGAACTGCCCGGGCTGCGCCAGGCCCTGGACGGCCTCGCTGCCCGCCGCCCGCCGGTGCCGGCCACACCGGAAGGGGAGCGGCTCGGCGCCGCGCTGGCCGCGTTCACTGCTACTCACCGCGATACCCCCACCAGCGCCCCTATCCCGGCCCCGCCGTCGCCGGTCCCTGCCGAGCCAGAGACGGCCGCCGAGGCTTCCGGTGCCGCGCCCGGTGCCGTCGAGGGCACCCACGCGACCGATCCGGCCCGGCATGTGGTCGAGGGGGTGGTCATGGAGGCGCCGTCGGCGTCGTTCAGTGACGATTCGCCTCCGCCGGAGGACACTCCCGGTACCGGTGGCCGGAACTACACCTACTTCCTCAACAAGATCAGCGCCGCGGTCGAGCAGGCCCTGGATGAGACGCACGGTGACATCGAGGCCGCGGTCAAGATGCTGCAGAAGAAAGCCGTGCCGGACTCCATGGCCCTATTCAAACTCACGAGGGTCGGTGCGAGCTACGTCCATACCGTTTATCCGCCCGCTCTGGATTTCCTCTCGAAACCCGGACAGGGCGAGGCCGACGGAATCTGGGAAGGCCGCCATAAATGGCGCAACGTCCCCCTCTACGAGGCCGTCAAGAAGGGGGAGCGCCATCCGCTGGACGTGGTCGGCCTGGACACCAACGCGGCCTATCTGTCCGCCTTCAAGACGCACCTGCCCATCGGCGCGCTCAAGCACGACCCAGGCGGCGGCTACGACCGCCGCCGCGCCGGGATCCACCGCGTCGACCACTTCGTATGGCCCCACGCCCACCTGCCCAACCCGATCGGCAACCGCAAGGAGCCCGGCCCCTACCTCCTGGACGAGGCCACCGTCCGCCTCCTGATGCGCTGCCATGAACTCAAACTGAGCGAGGCGCCCCGGATCCTGGAATCGTGGACTTCCGGCGCCTCCGAGGCCCTCCTGGAGAAATTCCGCCGCGTCCTGCAACAGGCCCGTCAGACCGCGATCGAAAACGAGGACTCGGCCACCGAGGAATACGTCAAGGCCATGTACTCCCGGTTCACCTCCACGATCGGTGAATCAGGAAAGAACCGGGAACTCCGCCGACCCGAGTGGGTCCACACTATCCGCTCCCAAGCCTTCGCAAGCCTCTGGCTGAAAGGATGGAAAGCCCATCAAGGGGGCCTTATCCTGGTCCAGGCATCCGGCGTCGACGAACTCCACGTCGCCGGAGGCGACTGGAAAAAGGTCTGGGAAGAGGGCCGCAAGCCCACCCAGATGAAGGTGAAGCGCCTTTACACCCTCGGGGGGAATTAACCGATGCCGTACGACGACAGCGGCTGGAAGAATTTCGGGACCTACGGCGCGAACCGCTCCCTCGAAAACGTCCGCGGCGGCAAAGCCCTCGGCCGCGCCCTGGAAGAGGCCCTGGAACGCCAGATCATCGAGGGCGGCATCAAGTCCCCTGTCACTTCCCCCCGCGGCCTGAAGGCGCGTCTGAAGTACCTCAACAGCGACGCCGGCGTCGAGGCCATGCGGGAGGCCGGGATCACCGTCAAGTCCCGTGCCCTGAACAACTGGTTCGCCGGCAAACAGAAGCCCAGCGCCGCGAACCTCGAACTGGTCGACACCGCGTACTGGAACCTGCGCACCCAGCGCATCCTGGACAACCTCGGCGCCTTCAAGCAGCACCTCAACAACCAGGGAAAGGGCACCGCGGTCGAGATCCACCCCGTCAACCAGTCCCTGGTCGACGAGCACGCCCGCCGCCCCAACCTCGAAGGCGAGCAGGCCCACCGCACCCTGCCCGCGGTGCGCTACATCTGGGACGACGCGGTCGACGCCATGGAAGCCGGCGACGAAGGCAAACTCGAGGAAATCTGGGACGACATCATCACCGAGCTCGACTCCGACTGGGGCGCCTACACCTACGTCTCCTACGTCGGCCTCGGCGCCTGAGAAGGACCCCGGACACCCATGCCACCACGCCGCAGCGGCGATGGCAGATGTCTGGGCGGAGCCGGTCGAGACGTTGCTGCAGCGGGAAGGCAGCTCTCTGGCTTGGTCATTCGATTGCAAGGGTGTGAAGGCTCTTTGGGAAGGTTGGGCCGACGAGATCGGCCGGGTGGCGACAAGCGCTGCAGGCGACAGTGTGTGGTTGGTGATGGTCCTCGTCGCCAGCCTGACCGTTGTTGGAGGGGCACTGGCTGAGTGGCAGCGGCGGACCACGCTGTTGGCGCTGGTGCAAAAGGCCCCTCCTGGCACCGTGGTGATTCAGGAGGGGGGCCGGGGCGGGCCGGGGATGCGTGTCCAGGTGGGCGCCCCAGGCATGGCCGGCGAGGGCGAAGGGGCGATGCGTGAAGCGACGGCGGATTCCGAAGGAAACAGCCGACCAGATAGCGGAACTCTTCGACCGTGAAGAAGGCCAGCTGATGCGTTTTGCGTCCACACTGACTGCTGGGGAAACAGCCCAGGCCGCTGATCTCGTGCAACAGACCTTTATGGCGGCCGCGCTGGACTGGGGCACGATTGAGGACCGAGGTGCGAGTGGGCAGCGAGCCTGGCTGCGTAGAACCTGCCGCAACAAGTGGATCGACGGACTCCGGCGGTCGGGGACGTTGGAAAACCTGCTGCCACACCTGGCACGCTCCTACGAGCACCTTGCGCCGGACCCCGCTGACATCGTGATCGCACGCGTGGTACTTGAGCAATGCTGGAAAACGATAGGCACCCTTCCGCCAGTACGCCGTCAGGTATCCCTGCTGCACTGGCACCAGGGATACTCCTCGTCGGAAATCGCCAAGCTACTGGAGCTCCACCCCTCCGGCGTCCGCAAGCACCTCAGCTACGCCCGTAGGGCCTTGCGGTTGAGTGTCGCCCCTTACCTGGACCAGCGGCTAAGGGATACGGCTGATGTACCGGAAGAGGAGGGCGCATGACCCGCAAAGTCCCTGTTCGATGCTCTGTTGCCGAACCGGTAGTGACGATCTCAGCCCTTCTCCAGTGCATGGAAGCTATCGCGGACTCTGCGGATGCAGGTCGGTCTGAGCGGCGGGAGCAGCTGCTCGCGTGGATGGCCACCGAGGTCGAGACAGAGACAGTGCTGGATCTCTTCGGAGACCCAGCTGTCCAGGAGGTGGCCCTGCCCTGCCGCCCAGAAGCCGCCCGAACCACCCGGCAGCTGATCGCCATGGTGCTGAGCGATCAGTGGCACCTCGCCGACCACGTCACTGAACACGCTGTGCTGATGGGTTCCGAACTTGCCGCCAACGTGGTGCAGCACACCGGTGCACGTGTCTTTGGGTTGCGCCTGCGCCGTCGCACGGGGTGGATCCGAGTCGAGGTACGAGATCCCTCACGCGGCCTGCCGTGCCTGATGCCATCACCTGGTTTGAATATCCAAGGACGTGGTCTGCTCGTGGTCAACCAGCTCTCCGACCGGTGGGGAGCGGATCTGCTGCCCCGAGGCAAGACCACCTGGTTCGAAATGCGCAGCGCTCCCACCAACAGTCGCACTCCAACCACTCCGGGTTTGGGGGCCGAGGCTGTTCGCGCGAGTACCAGTCTGCTGTCACGGGTCGGTGCGGCAGAGTGGAATCTGCAGACGGGCGAGACGTCATGGTCGACAGAGCTTTACCGCATCTTCGGACGGGTCGCGCACGAAGGTCCCTTGCCATTGGACGAGTTGCACTCGGGCCTTCACCCTGAGGATCAACAGGCAACGCAGGCATACATCGCAAAGTGTCTGACTCACACTCGTCTGATCGACTGCGAGTTCCGGGTCATACGCGATGACAGCGGCGTACGCACCCTCCACATGATGGCGGAGCCCGTCATGGACACGGACGGCGTCGTCCAGTCCGTGTGGGCCGTAGTGCGAGACGTGACCGAGCTGCGCCGCCCCACCTCCGGCTAAGACGTCATCTCATTTGGGTGGTTGGGTAGGCTGTCGTTCGTGGTGGGGATCGTTGAGCGGCTGGTGCCGGATGAGTTGTGGGACATGTTCCAGCGGGTGGTGCCCGAGGCTCCGTCGCGGCCTCAGGGCGGTGGCCGGCGTCGGCACGGCGACCGGGAAGTGCTGGCGGCGATCGTGTTCGTCGCCACCTCGGGCTGCACGTGGCAGCAGCTGCCGTCCGCGTCGTTCGGGCCGTCGGGAGCGACCGCGCACCGGCGCTTCGCCGAGTGGTCGAAGGCCAGAGTGTGGGCGAAGCTGCATCGCCTGGTCCTCGACGAGCTCGGCGCCCGCGGCGAGTTGGACTGGTCTCGCTGCGCGATCGACTCGGTGAACATGCGGGCCCTGAAAAGGGGGAGCTAACAGGTCCGAATCCTGTCGACCGGGGCAAGTACGGCTCGAAAATCCACCTGATCACCGAACGCACAGGTCTGCCCCTGTCCGCCGGAATCTCGGGAGCGAACCTGCACGACAGCCAGGCGCTGCTCCCGCTCGTGAAGGGCATACCGCCGATCCGCTCCCGGCGCGGACCCCGACGACGCAGACCGGGAAAGCTCCACGCTGACAAGGGCTACGACTATGACCACCTGCGGCGATGGTTACGCAGGCGCGGTATCAGGCACCGCATCGCACGCAAGGGCGTCGAGTCCTCGACACGCCTGGGCTGCCACCGCTGGACCATAGAGCGCACGATGTCCTGGCTCGCCGGATGCCGCCGACTGCACCGCCGCTACGAGCGCAAAGCCGAGCACTTCCTGGCCTTCACCAGCATCGCTTGCACCCTCATCTGCTACCGCCGACTCACCAAATGAGATGACGTCTAAAGGACTCGAACCAGAACGGCGGTAGCTCTCCTGTAGCGAGATCGTTTGGACCGCCATGCGAACGGTCTGGTCGGAGCGGGGATAGCGGCGTGTGTGCTCTGCGTGCACGTGATAGCGCCAATAGGCGGTGAAGCCGCCGTTGCTGATGACCGCCGCGCGGGCAGTACCGGTCGGCCAGGGGAGGCGGATCTGTTCGGCGCGAAGGCTGAACCGCCCTGCGTCGGCCGCATCCCGCGCCCGCTGCTGCAGCTCCTTGAGCTCGTCGTCGGTGAGGCCGTCGACCCAGGCATCCACCCGCCGGTGATCGGGTTCCTCCCCGTCGCGCACCTGCCGGTCGTGCCAGTCGAGTTCGTCCTCGTTCTGCGTCGCTGGCTTCGTCGCCGCCTATGACGTTGTGCCGTTCTCCGTTCGGGGGAGGGCCGCCGGGGCATCGGAAACCCGGGCTCGACGCCGAGGTCGAGCTTGTCCATGTCCTCGTTCCGCATCCAGTAGGGCACGCCCGCGTCCCGCAAACCCCGGTATTTGGCCTGTTCGGCGGTCCACGCCCGCGCCTGCGGCCGGGGCGGGGGTCCGGTCAGGATCCGCGTGCGGGCGGCGAGCAGCGCGCGGGCGGTCTCTTCGCCGGCGCCGCACGCCGCGGCGAAGTCGGTCAGCAGCTCTTCGCTGGGCAGACGCCGGCCGGTGAGGGCGTTGTGCAGGGCGCTGCGCGAGATGCGGCCCGCGGCCTCGGGCGAGCCGGCCAGCCGGCGCAGGCTCGGCCCGCCGGCAGCCGCCCTCACCTTCTCCATGGCCGCGGCCAGTCCTGCCCGGGTCGTGATGCCGTGCCCGGGCACGTAGGCGGCCGGCTTCCGCACGGGCGCTGGGCGTACGGCGGCCGAGGCCGCCGCCCACACCCGCGCGGCCTCCTCCTCGTCGGCGCCCGCGCCCCGGGCGAACGCGCGGACGGTGTACAGGGTGGGCAGCCGCCCGCCCAGGGCCCGGCGCAGGGTGCACGTGGAGATGGCCGTCTTCTGGGCGCTCGCCCGGCGGGCGAGGCTGTCGAAGGTCTGCTTCCCCTTCGCGTTGCGCAACCAGCCGCGCAGCCGCGCCAGGTCAGCTTCCGCCGGCCCGGCCGGCCGTCGGTTCACCCGCGGTTGCCGGAGGTGAGCGCGGCGAGCAGCCGGCCGGCGCGGCCGGGCAGGAGCAGCAGGCAGGCGGCCGACGCGAGCGCGGTCAGGATGCCGGGGACCGGGCGCTCAAGGACGGCGAGCAGCGTCACCGCGACGATGGCGGTGATGAAGACGGCGGTCTCGCCGAGGCCGAGCTGACCGGACAAGGCCGGGCCGGGGCGGCCGGCTGGGCGGCGGCGGGCTCGGCGGGCGGGACGGTGGACATGCCGGGACCTCCAGGCAGTTGGGTGCGGGCCGGTTGGGGTGGGAGTGCGTCCGGCGCGGTGAGCCGATGGTGGCAGCGCCCGCCCAGCTCCCGCGACCTCCACACGATTGCGCCCGGACCCGACGTTCCTTCCGCCTGCGGCACGAAGCCACAGGTCAGCTCCCAAAAGTGAGCAGGATCTGTCCACGGCACACACGGGCCAGCTCCCGGCCCAGGCCAGGGCAGCTCGGTGCGCACGGTGCCTCCCGGGCGAAGCCGCCCTGCATGGGCGGGGAAGCTGCCGGCCTATGTCCCGTGGACGTCATCTCGTCCCTCTTGGGTGGCTGGGGAGGCGGGGGCAGCGGCAGCGGTTGCTGATAGACTGTTGGAAAGTTGGAAAGTTGGAAAGTGGGAGAGTAGGTATTTAGCTAAATCGGCAGTACGCTGTGGTCAGGAAAGAGACAAGGAAGGTGACAATGACCACGGCTACGTACCAGACGCGCGTGCGCGACAAGGGACAGCTGACACTGCCACCACGCGTTCGCGAGGCACTGGGGGTTGCCCCAGGAGATGAGCTTGAGTTCGAGATCAGCGACGCTGGGGTCGTCGAGGTTCACGGACTGACAAAGATCCGCTCCGACCAGGCCTGGTTCTGGACTCCGGAGTGGCAGGCCGGTGAGCGTGCAGCCAGCGAGGACATCGCTGCTGGACGGACCACCGTCCACGAGGACGCGGACTCCATGTTCGCGAGCCTCAACTCAGACGACTGACCGCCTAACACCTGGAGGCCCTATTGCCAACGTTCGAAACAGCTGCCCACTTCAAGCGCGACTTCAAGAAGCTCACCCCAGATGAGAAGAAGCGCTTCGAGGACGTCATCCAGAACAGGTTCGTTCCGGATGTAGCAGCAGGGCAGT
>NZ_AEJB01000126.1 GCF_000331005.1 Streptomyces turgidiscabies Car8 | reverse complement strand
CCCGCCGTGTCGGCCAAGTCACTCCTTGCGGGCCCGACTCGGCTGTACGCGTTTGGGCTCGCCCGGCATCTTCGGATACTCGGGGGGATACGGGAGGTCACCGAGTCCGTGCTCGTGTTCGTCGCGGCGGGCGAGTTCCAGGAGGGTGTCGAGGGAGAACGCGTGGTCGTCCATGTCCGCGTGGACATCGCCGAGTTGGGCGAAACGGCCGGGCATGGTCGCGAGGTCGAAGTCGAGTGGCCGCGCGTCCGCCACCTCCTCCCACGTCAGCGGCGCCGAGACGGGGGCGTGCGGCCGGGGCCGGACGGAGTAGGCGGAGGCGATGGTGCGGTCGCGGGCGGTCTGGTTGTAGTCGACGAAGATCCGCTCCCCGCGCTCCTCCTTCCACCACTTGGTCGTCACCTGCTCCGGCATCCGCCGCTCCAGTTCCCGTCCGACGGCGATCGCCGCCCGTCGAACCTGTGTGAACGTCCACCGCGGTTCGATCGGCACGAAGACGTGCAGTCCCCGCCCGCCGGAGGTCTTGGGCCAGCCACGCAGACCGCCGAACTCGTCGAGCACGGCGCGTAGTTCGTGAGCGGCGCGCACCGCGTCGGCGTAGTCCGTGCCGGGTTGCGGATCGAGGTCGATGCGCAGTTCGTCGGGGCTGTCGACGTCGGCGCGGCGCACCGGCCAGGGATGGAAGGTGAGGGTGCCGAACTGGGCGGCCCAGAGCACGGCGGCGACCTCGGTCGGGCACATCTCGTCGGCGCTGCGACCGCTGGGAAAGGTGATGTGCGCGGTCGGGATCCAGTCGGGCATGTTCTTGGGCGCCCGCTTCTGGAAGAAGTTCTCGCCGCTCACCCCGTCCGGATAGCGCTCCAGGGTGGTGGGCCGGTCGCGCAGCGCACGCAGGATGCCGGGGCCGACGGCGAGGTAGTACTGGGCGAGGTCGAGCTTGGTGAAGCCCCGCTCCGGAAAGAAGACCTTGTCCGGACTGGACAGCCGCACCGTCCGGCCGAACGCTTCCAGCTCCACCGCTTCACCCATGCGAGCCACGGTAGGCGCACCGCGCGAAGCTCGCATACCGGGCGATCACGGTCAGAGGCGCGCAGAATCGAACCATGGATCTCCCGGTCATGCCCCCCGTGAAGCCCATGCTCGCCAAGTCCGTGGCCCGGATCCCCCCGGACATGCAGTACGAGGCGAAGTGGGACGGTTTCCGGGCGATCGTGTTCCGTGACGGGGCCGAGGTCGAGGTCGGCAGTCGTACCGGTAAGTCGTTGACCAGGTACTTTCCCGAGCTGGTGGCGGCGCTCCGGGAGCGGTTGCCCGAGCGGTGTGTGATGGACGGCGAGATCGTGATCGCGCTCGGCGGGCGCCTCGACTTCGACGCGCTGACCGAGCGCATCCACCCCGCCGAGTCCCGGGTGCGGACGCTGGCCGAGCGGAACCCGGCGTCGTTCGTCGCGTTCGACGTGCTGGCGCTGGCCGACGAGTCACTCGTCGACGTCCCACTGGCCGACCGGCGCGCGCTGCTCACCATGGCCTTGTCCGGAGTGACCCCGCCGGTTCACGTGGCGCCGGCGACCACCGACATCGAGGTGGCGCGGCGATGGTTCGAGCAGTACGAGGGGGCCGGCCTCGACGGTGTCATCGCCAAGCCGCTCACTCTGCGCTACCGGCAGGACGAGCGGGTGATGTTCAAGGTCAAGCACGAGCGGACGGCGGATGTCGTGGTCGCCGGGTACCGCCTGCACAAGAGCGGGCCGATCGTCGGCTCACTGCTGCTCGGGCTGCACGACGCCCGGGGCACCCTCCAGCATGTCGGGGTGAGCGCCGCGTTCCCGATGAAGCGGCGGGCCGAACTCGTCGAGGAACTGGAGCCGCTGCGGCTGGCGGACGTGGGCGAGCATCCGTGGGCCGCCTGGACGGACGAGACGGCGCACGAGTCGGCACGGCTGCCGGGGGCGCCGAGCCGCTGGTCCACGAAGAAGGACTTCTCATGGATCCCACTGCGGCCCGAACTGGTGGCCGAGGTGGCGTACGACCATATGGAGAACGGGGCGCGCTTCCGGCACACGGCCCGTTTCCGCCGCTGGCGCCCGGACCGTACGGCCGACAGTTGCACGTACGACCAGCTGGAGGAGCCGGTGGGGTACGACCTCGCGGAGATTCTCGGGCCGCAGGACTGAGGTCACCCTTGGACCACCTCCTCCGTGGGCCGTTCGGGCCCCAGAACGCGCGCGTCAGAACCGATCGGGTATGGCCACCAATGACCCGATAAGCGCACAATCGTAGACACGGACTCGGTGGCGACGGTGGGTATGCGACAGATGACGCGAACGACACGGACGTGGCGGCACGGAGCGGCCGCGGCGGCGCTGGTGACCGCCACCGTGACGGCCTCCCTGATGGCCGGCTGCACGAGCGGTGACCGCTCCTCCGACGACGGACGCGGACAGACCCACGGCCGGAGCCAGGAGCCCGGCCACTCCGAATCGCCCAACCCGACGAGCGCGGGCCCGGTCATCGCCGTGAAGATCGACAACGTCCCGGCTGCCCGCCCCCAGACCGGCCTGGAGGCGGCGGACATCGTGTACGCCGAGCAGGTCGAGGGCGGTCTGAGCCGGCTGATGGCGATCTACGCGACCCGGCTGCCGGAGGCCGTCGGGCCGGTGCGCAGCGCGCGCGAGTCCGATCTGGAGCTGCTGGGCCAGTTCGCCGAGCCGACGCTCGCCTTCTCCGGGGCCCAGCGCAAGCTGCTGCCACTGATCGACCGGGCGCCGCTGACGGCCGAACCCCCGGAGTCGGCGGCTTCCGGCGCCTACTACCGGGTGACCGACAAGGCGGCGCCGCACAACCTGTACCTGCGGCCGCGGAAGCTGGTCGGCACGGCCCCGGGAGCGGACGCGCTGACCACCGGCTTCCGCTACGGCACCGCGCCCGGGGGCGGCACCGCGGAGAAGTCGCGCACCGTCCGCTTCCCCTCGGCGCGCTTCACGTTCACCTGGTCCGCGGACCGGCACGGCTGGCTGGTGTCGATGGACGGAACCCCGACCGTCGCGGGCGACGGCGAGCGGATCGCCGCCGCGACGGTCGTCGTGCAGTACGTGAAGGTGCGCGAGTCGCGCTTCCATGACGTGCTTGGCAACAACTCGCCGTACACCCAGTCTGTGGGCTCGGGCCGGGCCCAGGTACTGCGCGACGGGCGCGCGTTCGACGTCCAGTGGCGGCGCGCGGCGACCACGGACGGGACGGACTTCACGACGGCGGACGGTTCGCCCGTGAACTTCGCGACGGGGCAGGTGTGGGTCCTGTTCGTGAAGGCCTGACGGGGCGTCCTGTCACCCCGCCGCTCTGTGCGCGACGCGGCGCCCGGACCGACCGACCCACCGCAGTCCCCCCACAGCAGTCCTTCACGTCACCTCGGCGGCACCGAACACAGCACCCGAGCCTCCACGACCCGCACCAGGCACCAGGCACCAGGCACCAGGCACCAGGCACCAGGCACACAACCATGCCCGCGCGGGCGCGACCACCTTCAGCGGAACCGGGGCCGAACAGCGCACCCAGCGGAGCGCCTCCTCATCCCTCGAACGGCAGTCCCGCCCGTGCCAGTTCCGCCGCCGCCTCGCGCAGCGCCGTCGCGAACCGTGTCACCCGCTCCGGGGTGAACCGTGTGCTCGGCCCGCCGAAGGACAGCGCGGCCAGCACGGACCCGCTCCTCACCCGCACCGGCACGGCCACCGCCGACAGCCCCTCCTCGCGTTCGCCGTGACTCACTGCGTACCCGTGATCGCGGGCCTCCTCGATCCAGGTCCGGAGGGTCGCCAGATGTCCGGCCCCGTACGGTGAGGCCTGCGCGACCCGCAGCAGCAGTCCTTCGGGCGCGTCCAGCAGCAGCGCCTTGGCCACGCCGCCCGCCCACAGCGGGAGTTCGTCGCCCACGCGCACGACCTGGCGCAGCGCCTGCGGGCCCTCCTCCTGGGCGATGCAGACGCGGTGGATGTCCCGGCGCACATACAGGTGCACCGTCTCCTTGTGCTCGGCGGCGAGGTCGCGCAGCAGCGTCCGGGCCGCGGCCGGCAGCCGCCAGGCCTGCTCGGCGAGCCGGGACCAGCGCAGCAGGGCGGGGCCCGCGAGGTAGCGGCCGTGCTCGTCGACCCAGAGCAGGCCGTTGAGCCGCAGGGTCTGGAGCAGTCTCAGCACCGTGGTCTTGGGCAGCCCGGAGGCACTGACGATCTCACGGAGGGACAGCGCGGGCCGGATCTCGTCGAAGAGCCCCAGGATGTCGATGGCCCGCTGGACGGTCCGCATCCCCGCGGGTTCGGACCCCGCGGCGTCGGACTCCGCCGGGCCCCCTGCCCCGGATCCTCCGGCTGCCATCCCTGTTCCTCCTCGGCTCCGGACCGCCCCACGGTCCGGGCCACGGTCTCGCCCCGCACGGTATCCGCTCCAGGTCCGCTGGGCGGACCCGGCCTGCCGTGCAAGCGCTGTCAGCGCGGGGAGCCGGGGGAGGTGAGGGTTTCCACCGGGTTGCGCAGCCCCTCCGCCGCGTCGGCCACGCGCTGGATGAGGTCGAGGAAGACGGTCTGTTCGCCGGCGGAGAGCGGGGCCAAAAAGACCTGGTTCATCCGGGCCGTCCGTACGGTCAGCTTGCGGTGTGTGCGCACCCCGTCCTCCGTGGGGCGCAGCAGGGAGCGGCGGCCGTCCTCCGGGTCGCGCACCTTGTCGATGAGGTCGCGGCGACCGAGCCTGCTGACGACCTCGGCGACCGTGGACCGGTCGAGGCCCACCCGCTCCCCGACCGTGCGCTGGTCGAGGCCCGGTTCGGCGACCAGCGCGTTCAGGACCGCGAACTGCGGGGAGGTGATCTCCTCGGAGACCATCGTGTTCCACAGCAGGTAGTGCGCCTGCTGCAGCCGCCGGGCGAGGTGCCCGGGGTGGGTGGAGAGGTCCACCGCGGCCATGTCCGCTCCTGGGGTCGTCGTCTTCTGGGGAAAGAATTTAGTTGGTGTACTGACGATACAGTCCCAGCCCTCTCCATGTCTCCCGTCTGGAAACACTGACTCCACCTGCTGTTTTCTCATGACTCTTGACGCCGTGTCCGACGAGTGGCAGCGTGAGGGAAACCTTGCCGAAATACTCAGTGCCCTGAGTAATTGCGCTCGGAAGAGATTCGGAAGAGATGGGGCTTCGCGGATGGACAAGGTGGTCGCCACAGCCTTGGAGGCGGTGGCCGATGTGCCGGACGGCGCGTCGCTCGCGGTGGGTGGTTTCGGGCTCAGTGGGGTTCCGAACGTACTGATCGGGGCGTTGTACGAGCGCGCGGTCTCAGGTCTGTCGGTGGTGTCCAACAACTGCGGGGCCATGGAGTCGGGCCTCGCGGTGCTGCTGGCGGCGGGCCGGATCGCCCGCGTCACCGGTTCGTACATCGGCGCGAACAAGGAGTTCGCCCGCCAGTATCTGGCCGGTGAGCTGGAGGTCGAGATGATCCCGCAGGGAACGCTCGCCGAGCGGCTGCGCGCGGGCGGGTCCGGCATCCCCGCCTTCTACACGCCGGCTGGGGTCGGCACCCAGGTCGCGGAGGGCGGTCTGCCCTGGCGGTACGACGGCTCGGGCGGCGTCGCTCTGGCGTCACCGCCGAAGGAGGTACGGGAGTTCGACGGCACGCAGTACGTGCTGGAGCGCGCCATCCGTACCGACTTCGCGCTGGTGAGGGCCGCCAGGGGTGACCGGCACGGCAACCTCGTCTTCAACAAGTCCACCCGGAACTTCAACCCCCTCGCGGCCATGGCCGGCCGGATCACGGTCGCCGAGGTCGAGGAACTGGTCGAGCCCGGCGAGATCGGCCCGGACGCGGTGCATCTGCCGGGCATCTTCGTGCAGCGGGTGATCGCCCTGACGCCCGAGCAGGTGGCCGACAAGCGGATCGAGCAGCGGACGGTGAGCAGCTGATGGCCTGGACCAGGGAAGAGATGGCCGCCCGGGCCGCGCGGGAACTGCGCGACGGGCAGTACGTGAACCTGGGCATCGGCCTGCCGACGCTGATCCCCAACTACCTCCCCGCCGACGTCGAGGTGATCCTGGAGTCGGAGAACGGCATCCTCGGCACCGGCCCCTATCCGGCCGAGGACCAGGTAGACCCGGACCTGATCAACGCGGGCAAGGAGACGGTGACCGTCCTGCCGGGCGCCTCCTTCTTCGACTCTGCGCTGTCCTTCGGGATGATCCGGGGCGGGCACATCGACGTCGCCGTGCTGGGCGCGATGCAGGTGTCCGCCGGGGGTGACCTGGCGAACTGGGCGATCCCGGGCAAGCTGATCACCGGGATCGGCGGCGCGATGGACCTGGTTCACGGCGCCCGTACGGTCATCGTGGTCATGACGCACACCGCGAAGGACGGCTCCCCGAAGATCCTGGAGCAGTGTGAACTGCCACTCACCGGCAAGGCATGTGTGAACCGGGTCATCACAGATCTGGGTGTTCTCGATGTCACCGGCGACGGGCTGGTGCTGGTGGAGACCGCGCCGGGCGTCAGTGTCGAGGAGATCGTGGCGAAGACCGCCGCGAAGGTCCGTACCCCCGAGGAGATCCAGCCGTGAGCCGTCTCAAGGACGTCTACATCGTCGACGCCGTACGCACCCCGATCGGCCGCTACAACGGCGCCCTGGCCGGTGTCCGCCCGGACGACCTCGCCGCCCACGCCATCCGCGAACTGCTCGCCCGTACACCCGGCCTGGACCCCTCCCGCATCGAGGACGTCTACTTCGGCAACGCCAACGGCGCCGGCGAGGACAACCGCAACGTCGCCCGTATGGCCGGACTGCTCGCCGGACTGCCCACCTCCGTCCCCGGCGTCACCGTCAACCGGCTGTGCGCCTCGGGCCTGGAGGCGGTGATCCAGGCCGCCCGTGCCATCGCCGTCGGCGACGCCTCCGTCGCCCTCGCGGGCGGTGTGGAGTCCATGACCCGCGCGCCCTACGTCCTGCCCAAGAACGACAAGCCCTTTCCCGCCGGGCACACCGAGCTGTACTCGACGACGCTCGGCTGGCGTATGACCAACCCGAGGATGGACCCGCAGTGGACCATCCCGCTGGGTGAGTCCGCCGAACTCATCGCCGACAAGCACAAGATCACCCGCGAGCAGCAGGACGAGTTCGCCCTCGCCAGCCATCGCAAGGCCGCCGCCGCCCAGCAGGCAGGCCTGTTCGACGCCGAACTCGCCCCCGTCCCCGTCCCGCAGCGCAAGGGCGACCCGGTCGCCTTCGCCGCCGACGAATCCGTACGCGCCGACGCCTCCCTGGCCGCCATGGCCCGCCTCAAGCCGTCCTTCCGTACGGACGGCGGCACCGTGACGGCCGGAAACGCCTCCCCCCTCAACGACGGCGCCGCCGCTCTCCTCCTGGTCGACGAGGAGGGTCTGAAGGCCACCGGCCGCGAACCCCTCGCCCGCGTGTCCGCCACCGGCGTCTCGGCGATCGCCCCCGACTACTTCGGGCTCGCCCCCGTAGAAGCCGTCAACCGGGCGCTCGCCAAGGCGGGCAAAGCATTTGACGATCTGTCAACTCTGGAACTGAACGAGGCGTTCGCCGCACAGGTCCTCGGCTGCGTCGCCGAATGGCCCGAGTTCGACCCTGCGGTTCTCAACCCGCAGGGCGGCGCGATCGCCCTCGGGCACCCGCTCGGCGCCTCCGGTGCCCGGCTCGCCGGGACCGTCGCCCACCAACTGGCCCGCAAGGGCACGGGAGTCGGCGTCGCCACCCTCTGCATCGGCGTGGGCCAGGGCCTCGCCCTCGTCCTCGAACGCTAGGAACTCCCCATGGCTCTCTCCCAGTCGGACATCGACATCGAGGTCAGTGACCTCCAGGACGCCTACGACAAGGCGGTCGCCGAAGGCGCGCCCGTACAGAACCATCCGCCGCGCGACTACGCCCCGTACCGCAGCTCGGTGCTGCGGTACCCGAAACAGCCACTTGTCGCCGTGAGTGGTGGGGACCCGGAGACGGTCGAGCTGTCGGGTCCGGTGTTCGGGGTCACCGACATCACGGACATCGACAGCGACCTCACGATCCAGCACCAGGGCGAGCCGCTCGGCGAGCGCATCACCGTCTCCGGCCGGCTCCTCGACCGGGACGGGCGTCCCGTGCGCGGTCAGCTGATCGAGCTGTGGCAGGCCAACGCCTCCGGCCGGTACGCGCATCTGCGGGACCAGCACCCGGCGCCGCTCGACCCCAACTTCACCGGCGTGGGACGTCTCCTGACGGATGATCAGGGACGGTACCGGTTCACCACGATCAAGCCGGGCGCGTACCCGTGGCGCAACCACACCAACGCCTGGCGTCCCGCGCACATCCATTTCTCCGTCTTCGGCACGGCCTTCACCCAGCGCCTCGTGACCCAGATGTACTTCCCGAACGACCCGCTGTTCCGCTACGACCCGATCCTGCGCTCGGTCACCGACGAGGCCGCCCGCAACCGTCTCGTCGCCGAGTACAACCACGACCTGTCCCAGCCCGAGTTCTCGCTCGGCTACGAGTGGGACATCGTCCTCGACGGTCCCTCCGCCACCTGGATCGAAGAAGGCCGCGACTGATGAGCGTCTCCCCCGTCTCCCCGGCGAACGTCCTCCCCACCCCGTCCCATACCGTGGGCCCCTTCTACGGCTACGCCCTCCCCTTCCCCGAGGGCGAGCAGGTCGCGCCCAAGGGCCACCCGGACACGATCATCCTCCACGGACACGTCCTGGACGGCGAGGGGAACCCGATCCCCGACGCCCTCCTGGAGTTCTGGCAGGCCGCGCCCGACGGCTCCCTCGCCGGTGCCCCCGGATCCCTGCGCCGCGACCCGGTGACCGGCGGCTTCCTGGGCCGCAACGGCACCGACTTCACGGGCTTCGGGCGGGTCGCCACCGACGCCGACGGGCACTACGCGCTGTACACGCTGCCGCCGGGCAACGTCGGGCTGCCGTACATCAGCGTGTGTGTGTTCGCGCGCGGCCTGCTGACCCACCTGTACACGCGTGCGTATCTCGCGGACGGCGCCGACGCGCTGCTCGACTCCCTGCCCGCCGAGCGGCGCGCCACGCTGGTCGCCGCCGAGGGCGAGCGGCGCACGTACCGTTTCGACATCCGCCTTCAGGGCGAGGGCGAAACGGTCTTCCTGGAGTTCGAGTGACACCACCTGCCGAGTCCGACGCCGACACCGGCCTGCTCTCTCCCATGTGGGCCGGTTCCCCGGCGGCCTCCGCGACGAGCGACACCGCCTATCTGCGGGCGCTGCTCGACGCGGAGGCCGCACTGACCCGTGCGCAGGCCGGGCTGGGGCTGGTGCCCGAGGAAGCGGCCACGGCGGTCGACTCGGCAGCCGGTGACGTCTCCGGCTTCGACGTCCGGTCGATCGCGCTGCGCGCCCGGTCCGGCGGCAACCCGGTGATCCCGCTGGTCGCGGACCTGACAGCGGCGGTGGGCGCGGAGTACGGGCCGTACGTCCACCGGGGCGCGACCAGCCAGGACATCCTGGACACGGCGACGATGCTGGTCGCCGCCCGCACCCTGGACCTGATCGGCGCGGACCTCGACCGCGCCGCGCGAACGCTCTCCCGCACGGCCGCCGTCCACCGCGACACCCCGATGCCGGGCCGCACCCTCACCCAGCACGCCGTACCGACGACCTTCGGGCTGAAGGCGGCCGGCTGGCGCTCCCTGGTCCTGGACGCACGAGACCGGGTGACAGCCGTACGTCGGGGTCTCCCCGCCCAACTCGGCGGCGCCGCGGGTACCTTGGCCGCGTTCACCGTGTTCGGCGCCGGTGACGCTCCGGTCGACACCCAGGCCCTGGTCGCCGTCTACTCCCGTGAACTCGGGCTCGCCGAACCAGTGTTGCCCTGGCACACCCTGCGCACCCCGGTCGCGGATCTCGCCGGGGCGCTCGCCTTCACGGCCGGCGCCCTCGGGAAACTCGCCGCCGACGTGCTGACGTTGGCCCGTACCGAGATCGCCGAGGTGTCCGAGGGCAGCGGCGGGGGTTCGTCGGCGATGCCGCACAAGGCCAATCCCGTACGGTCGACGCTGATCGCCGCCGCGGCCCGGCGGGCGCCGCAGCTCGCGGCCACCCTGTACGGCGCGCTGGTCGCCGAGGACGAGCGTCCGGCGGGTGCCTGGCACGCCGAGTGGGAGACGCTCAGGGAGCTGCTCCGGCTGGCAGGAGGCGCGACCCGGGACGCCGTGGAGCTGACGGAGGGGCTGCGTGTGCACGCGGGTGTCATGCGTCAACACCTGGGCCTCACCCACGGGTTGATCGTCTCCGAACGGCTGGCGGCCGAACTCGCGCCCGTGCTGGGCCGGGCCCGCGCGAAGGAGCTGCTCACCCAGGTGGCCGCCCGCACCCACACCGAGGGCCGCTCTCTCGCGGAACTCCTCGCCGAGGAGCCCGAGTTGAAGGACCTGCCCCTCGATGACCTGACCGACCCCGCCCGTTACACCGGCTCCGCCGGAGCCCTCACCGACCGCGCTCTGGAGCGACCGTGACCGACAAGCTGCCGCACCACCTCGTCGAGGGCTCCGCCACCGCTCCCCCGCTGCTGCTCGGGCCCTCGCTCGGGACGTCGTACGCCCTCTGGGACAAGGTGGCGCCCGAGCTGTCCGTCACCCACCGGGTGGTCCGCTGGGACCTGCCCGGGCACGGGGGTTCGGCGCCCGGGCTGATCGGGCCCGGGGCCACCGTCGGTGATCTGGCGGCGCTCGTGCTGGCGCTCGCCGACTCCCTCGGGATCGACCAATTCGCCTACGCGGGCGTGTCGTTGGGTGGTGCGGTCGGCCTGTATCTCGCAGTCCACCACCCGGAGCGGGTGTCGTCGCTCGCCGTCCTGTGCTCCTCGGCCCACTTCAACGGCAGCAAGCCGTGGGAGGAACGGGCCGCGCTGGTACGGAGCGAGGGCCTGGCGGGGCTCGCGGAGAGTGCCGACGCCCGCTGGTTCACAACCGGGTTCACCGTGCCGGAGCTGGTCGCGGATCACCGGAACGCCGACCCGGACGCGTACGCCGCCTGCTGCGACGCGCTGGCCGCCTTCGACCTGCGTGACCGGCTGGCCGACATCTCCGTGCCCACGCTGCTCGTGGCCGGACGGCAGGACCCGGCCACTCCCCCGGCGCATCTGCGGGAGATCGCGGACGCCGTGCGGGGTGCCACGCTCGTCGAACTGCCGGGCGCCTCGCACCTGGCCGTCGCGCAGTGCCCGGAGGCCGTACTGGCGGCGCTGCGCCCGCACTTCGGGACGGCTCCCCGGCGGGGCATGGAGGTGCGCCGGCAGGTGCTCGGCGACACGCACGTGGACCGGGCGCAGGCGCGGCAGACGCCCTTCACGGCCCGCTTCCAGGACTTCATCTCGCGTTACGCCTGGGGCGAGATCTGGACCGACCCGACGCTCACCCGGCGTGAGCGCAGCATGATCACGCTCACCGCGCTGGTCGCCCACGGCCACTACGACGAGCTGGCGATGCACGTCCGCGCGGCCCGCCGCAACGGGCTGACCCCCGAGGAGATCGGCGCGGTACTGCTCCAGACGGCCGTGTACTGCGGAGTCCCGGCAGCCAACTCGGCGTTCGCCGCGGCGCAGCGCGTCCTCGCGGAAGAGGACGGCCCGGAAGGGTGACCCTGGTGGTCGTGGGTACGACGACCACCGTGCGCCCCGCCGGTCAGCGCAGTCCCCGTCCGCCCTCCAGGACATCGCGCGCCTGGGCGACCAGGCCGTCGGCGCCGCACGACTTGGCCAGGGTCAGGCCGCGTTGGATCTCGGCGATCGAGCGGGCGGCGACGCCGTACTCGACGCGGGCCGCAGCGTGTTCGTACTGGCAGGGAGAGGACTCCAGGTAGGCGACCGCCTGGGCGGCCAGGCGAACCGCCCGCTGGCCGGTCTCCAGGGCCGCCGCGCAGCGCAGGGCCTCGCCGATGGCGGTGTCCGTGCCGAAGCGTTCGGCGTACCGGCGGGCGTCGGCCACCAGCACGGCGGCCCGCAGCGGGTCCTCCGTGGCCAGTGCCCGGGCGAGGTCTACGGCCCAGGTGGCGAGCACCGGGTTGTGGAAACCGCGCCCGGTGGCCGCCTTCTCCGCGGCTTCCAGTTCGTTGATGCCCTCCTTCTTGCGGCCGACGGCGATGAGCAGCCTGCCGCGTACGGCACGAGGTTCGGGCAGCACGATGGTGGACGGGTAGGGCGGGGCGAACCCGTACTGCTCGGCGATCGCCCAGGCCTCCTGGACATGGCCGCGGGCGAGCAGGGTGTCGACGAGGTTGCAGGTCGCCGACCAGTACAGGGGCAGGCCGCGTCCGACGCGTTCGGCCAGGCGCAGGGACTCGCGCAGTGAGGTCTCCGCCTCTCTGAGCCGGCCCCGCCTGCGGTGCCCGAGACCGACGTACGCGTGGGCGAGGGAGAGGTGGCCGCCGCTCCAGCCCGCCGTCTCGTAGGCGCGCAGGGCGTCCATGTAGAGCGCCTCGGCGCGGTCGAGACGGTCTGTGTAGGCGTAGGCGCAGGCCAGCATCATCGGCAGCTCGATGCCCCACTCGGGGTCGGTCCAGCCGAGTCCGGGCGCGAGGCGGCCGTTGACGAGGGCGCGGTCGCACACCTCCACGACCTCCTCCGCGTTCTCGCCGCGCGACATGGCGTCGAAGCCGCGCAGCATGAGCAGCGCGCGCTCTGAGTTGTCCCGGCCGGTGCAGGGGCGGGCGAGGTCGGCGAGGCGCTCGGAGCGGCCCGGCACCGACACGTCGCCTCCGTGGATGCCCTCCAGCATGAAGTGCACGCCCTGCAGACGCATCCGGGCGGGGCCCGGCTGATGCCGGCCGGCCTCCGCCTCGACGGTACGGACGGCCTCCTCCGACTGGCCGTTGTGCAGCAGGGCCTGCGAGAGGCGGACGATCGCGTCGACGCGCAGAGCGCCCTCCAGGCCGGGCATCGCGAGCGCGGTCTGGAGGTGCTGGATGGTGGTGGCGGGCGCGGTGAGGAAGGTCGCGCAGCCCAGTTCGAAGAGCACGTGCGCGTGGCTCTCGGGCCGGGGCGGTTCCAGCAGGGCGCGCTCCAGACAGCGGCGGGCCGCGTCCGGGGCGCCGACCGCCTGGTGCTCGCGGGCCGCCTCGCGCAGCTGGTCGACGAGTTCCTCGTCGTCGTCCGGATACACGTGGAGGAGATGGTGGGAGGCCGCGGCGGCGCCGAGCCCGGACTCGGTGACGACCTGGGCTGCGATGCCGTGCATGGCGGTGCGCATGCCGTCCGGGATGGAGTCGTAGACGGCGGTGGCGATCAGCGGGTGGACGAACTCCAGCTCGCCGTCGGCGATTTGACCGACCATCAGATGGGGCTCGGTGAGGATGCGTGCGCCGCACAGGAGGTTGGCGCAGCGGTAGGCCTCGTTGGTGCTGAGGGTGGCTAGCCGGGCCACGAGGTCCACGGAGATACCCGTGCCGAGAATGGCCGCCGCCCAGGCGAAACGGGTGGCTTCGACGCCGAGTTCCTCCAGGCGGGCGACGAGACCACCGCCGCGGGCCGCGTTGTTGAGTTCGCGGAGCCGGCCGCAGGATGCCTCGACCGGGGCGAGCCGGGCGTCCTGGACCTTGGCGAGGAGTTCGACGGTCTCGTACGGGTTGCCGCCGGTGACCGCCCACACCTCGCGGCAGAACGGGGCGTCCGCGTGCGGGCCGAGGGTCGTGCGGGTGAGTCCGGCGGCGGCTGCCGGGGTGAGGGCGTCGAGCGTGGCGACGGGGCCCGCCGCCCCGGCGATCGCCTCCAGGTGGTCGGCGCGGGCGCCGGTGGCCTCGCCCGGCCTGCGGGCGACCACGACGAGGACGGACAGGTCGTCGAGCCGCTCGGCGAACGCGGCCAGCCAGCGCAGGGTCTCCTGGTCGGCCCAGTGCGCGTCGTCGATGAGCAGGACGAGCGGCCAGTCCCGCTTGGCGAGCCGCCGTACGGCCGCGACCAGGCCGTCGCACACACCCTGCGGGTCGGCCTGCCGGTCGCCGGGTTCGGTGATGCCGAGGGCGGGGCCTGCGATGTCGTACCAGTCGCCGAGGTACTCGCGGGCCTCCTCCGGCATCAGTGACACCAGCGCGGGCTGGAGCAGCTGCCGTACGACGTTGAAGGGGACGGACTTGAGCGTCTCGCCGCCGCGTGCCGACCACACCGTGCAGTTGCGCCGCTCGGCGATGCGCCGGGTCTCGGCCATCAGCGCGGTTTTGCCGAGGCCCGCCTCGGCGGTGAAGAGCAGCAGATTGCCCGAGGAGGCGCTGTCGGCGCGCAGGGCGTCGATCGCCCGGTCGACGGCGGCGACTTGTGTGTCGCGCTCCCACAGGGCGGCAGAGCCGGCCGTCCCGGGCCGTTCCTCCGTCATCCCGCTACCTCCCCAAGTCGCCTGAACGACGTACAGAACCCGAGAGTAGCCGTCCGGCTGCCGTGGTGGAGGCGGGTCCGCCCAGGTAATGCCGGGACGAGTGACAGGGAGGGCGGCAGGACGACGCGTCGGGCCCGTCACCAGCCGTGGTTGAGGTGATGGACCGTCAACATCCGCTGTGCCGCGGCCGGTTTGCCGTCGGCGGTGGGCGGGCCTCCGTCGAGCCCCGCTCGTTGGGGGCCCGCCCTGCCCGCACCCCGCGGAGGATCTCCGCGCGGCACACCCTCGTCACCCTCTTCACCCCGGAGGGTGGCGGCGGGAGGGAAGCGCCGGTGCGAACGTGAACGTCATTCGCACTGGCGTTCCCCTTCGGTCGGCGCGGTGGAGGCGGCGGGCGCCTGACCTCACGTATCCCGCTATCTCGGCATCTCGGCCCGCCATTCCGCGCCTTTCCCGGCGGAAAGGCCACTCCTCTCATCCGCCTTTCACTCTGGCCTCATACGGTGGGGGCATGACGCAGGAGACTCCTCCCGGTTGGTATCCCGACCCCGGGCAGACAAGTGACAGCCCCGCCACCGAGCGCTGGTGGGACGGCAGGACATGGACGGAACAGACCCGTCCCGAGGGCTCGGCCGCCGCCTGGGGTCCACCGGTGCTGGCCACCGGCGGGTCCTATCCGGCGTACCCGGAGCATCCACCGACGGGCACGCGGCGCGGTTTGCGCACCGGCATAGCCGTCGCGGTGGCGATCGCCGTCCTCGCCGGCATAGGCGGCGGCGTGTACGCGCTGACCAAGGACGACGGCGGCAGCGACGTCAGCGCACAGGTGCCGGGCGGCCAGGGCGGAACCGGTGGCCTGAACGGCGGCGGGCAGAACGGTGGCGGTCAGGGCGGTCCCGGTGGTGGCACCGGCGGCGGCCCGGGCGGGCAGACGCCGGATCCGCAGCAGTCCGAGCCCTCGGAAAGCCCGAAGATCGACAGCGGTTCCGTGCCCGACGCGATCAACGGGATCAGCATCCCGATCCCCGACGGCTGGTACGGCCAGCAGATCACCGTGGGCGGCCAGATCACCTCGGACAGCTCGTACAAGTGCCCGGGCGACACGACGAAGTCGTGCACCAAGGGCGGGGCCTACTCGGCGCCCGCGCTGGCACTGGGCACCTCGGGCAGCACGGCCGAGGCGGTCGCCAAGGCGGACATCTCGGCGAACGCCGAGGAGTCCTACGGCGGCACGACCTACGGGAAGATCACCTCGCACGACGTCCTCGCCTCCAAGGCGGTGACCGTGGCCGGGCAGAAGGGCTATCTGGTCCGCTGGAAGGCGGTCACGAGCAAGGGCGCCGACGGCATCGTCGAGTCGCTGGCCTTCCCCGCGCCGTCGAACCCCCGGCAGATCGTCGTCGTCCGCTTCGGTGTCGACGCCGACCAGAAGGAGGCGGTGATCGACCGGATAACCGCCGGAATCAAGGTCTCGACGGCCGGCGGCAGCGGGACGGACGTCTGATCCGCCGGTCCGCTCCGGGCAGACAGAGGTGCGGGTGGAGATGGATCGGCCGGGTGGAGCGCCTCTCCGCTCAAGAGGAACCCCACCCGGCCGGGGGGTGCGCGCCGCCCCCGTCCCCACGGGTCGGCGCGGACAGGTCACCGCCCGGGCGTGCCACGGACGGCGGCGTGCGTCTCAGGTGACGCCGAGCGCGGGGAGCACCGCGGCCTCCACGAATCCGACGAGGTACTCCGGGTCCGCGTACCGCCCCTCCAGGACCGGACGGACCCGCAGGACGCCTATCATCTGCGCCGGTACGTACTCCAGCGCCGGATGGTCGGCGGCGACCTCGCCCCGCTCGACCGCGCGGCGGATCATCTCGCGGTACGCGGCCAGCTCCGGTTCGACGATCGCCTCGCGCAGCGCTTCCTGTAGCTCGGGGTCCTGCATGGCGGCGTGGCCCAGAGCCTGCATCAGCTGGGTGTCGCGGCCCGAGGACTCGCCAGTCGCCCGCGCCGCCGCCCGCAGGTCCCCACCGAGGGACCCGGTGTCGACGGCGAAGCGGGCGCGCCGGTTGGCGCGCAGCGCCGCGGCCACGAACTGCGGTTTCGTCTTCCACTGCCGGTAGAGCGTCGACTTGCTGCAGCGCGCGCTGGCGGCGACGCCCTCCATGGTCAGCGCGTCGTATCCGCACTCTCGGATCTGGACGAGCACGGCGTCGAAGTACTCCTGCTCACGCTCGGGCGTGATCCTGGAGCGGCGGGAGGCTACGACCGGTTCCGGTCCCTCCGCGGCCTGCGACGTCATGACTGCGCTCCCCTTCTCTTCTGGCGGTGCCGTCGTGGTTGTCGGGCGGCTCTGTGGCTTATTCCCGTTTCCAGTGTGTCGTAAGTCCATCGATACGCCAGTGTACCGGTACGGGATCGTTTCGGTACACTCTCGTATCGGTACACCAACGTATCGATGAGACGAGCGCCCGTACAGACGAGTTCCCGCCCATCACGCAGCACGCGCGCACACGCGCCACTCAGGGAAAGGGCCGGGGGATGAAAGCCAGCACCGAGCCTGCCAAGGCGGAACCCGCGGGTATACGACGGCCGCCGCTCGTCCGTGAACTCCTGCTGGTCGTAGGGCTGTTCCTCGTCTACAAGTTCGGCCGGCAGCTGGCGACCGGGCACACCGCCGAGGCCTTCCAGAACGCGCACCGCGTCTGGGACTGGGAGCGGGCCCTGCGTCTCCCCGGCGAGGGCGCCGTGCAGTCGGCGCTGCTGCACAGCGACACCGCGGTCCACGTCGCGAACACCTACTACGCGACCGTGCACTTCCCGGCCACCATCGCCTTCCTGGTCTGGCTCTATCTGCGGCGCCCCGCGCACTACGTCTGGGCCCGGCGGGTCCTCGCCGCGGTCACCGGGGCCGCCCTGGTGATCCATCTCACCTTCCCGCTGGCCCCGCCGCGACTGCTCGGCGAGGCGGGCCTCGTCGACACCGGCCAGGTCTTCGGACCGACGGTCTACGGCGCCTCGCCCGAGGCCGACACCCTGTCCAACCAGTTCGCGGCCATGCCGTCGCTGCACTTCGGCTGGGCCCTGATGGTGGCGATCGGCCTGATCGTGGCGACCCGCTCGCGCTGGCGCTGGCTGTGGCTGCTGCATCCGCTGGTGACGCTGCTGGTGATCGTCGGTACGGCGAACCACTACTGGCTCGACGCGATCGTGGCCTCGGCCCTGCTGGGCATCGCCCTCGCGGTCGTCCACCTGCCTCACCGCACCGAGTCGACGGCGGGCCAGGGCAGCAGGCTCACCCCGGTCGACGAGCCCGTCCTCGTGGGAGCATCACGATGAACGCCGCCACGCTCGCCGCCGTCGCCCTCTCCCTCTTCTCCGCCGTCGCCTACGCCGCCGCGGCCGTCGCCCAGGAGCGGCTCGCCTCCCGCAACGCCGACGCGGGAATGGGCCGACTGCTGGCGTCCGGCGCGTGGTGGGGCTCGGTGCTGCTCAACGCGGGGGGCGCGCTGCTGCACGTGGTCGCCCTCAAGTACGGGCCGCTCACGGTGGTCCAGCCGCTGGGCGCACTCACGCTGGTCGCGGCGGTGCCGCTGGGTGCGCGGGTCGCCGGCCGGCGGGTCAGCGCTGTGGAGTGGCGCGGTACCGCGCTGACGCTGCTCGGCCTGGCGGCGATCCTGGTCACGGCGTCCGGTCCGGCGCCGGAGCACATCCTGAGCCTCCCGGAGGCCCTCGCGGTCGCGGGTACGACGATGGTCCTGATCGGGGTGCTGGCCCGCCCCGGCGCCCGGCCCGGCCTGCGCCACGCGAGCGCGTCCGGTATCGCGTCCGGGGTTGCCTCGGCGCTCACCCAGACCGTCACCGTCGCGGCGACGGACAGCTCGGGTCCACTGCTCGGCTGGCAGGTGATCGGGGTGGCACTGCTGGTCGCGGCGTTCGCGGCGGGCGGCCTGATCCTGTCCCAGACCGCCTACCGGGGCGGCCTCGGCGGTCCGCTGGCCATGGTGACGCTGGCCAACCCGGTCGCGGCGGCGGTGATCGGCCTGACGCTGCTGGGCGAGCGGCTCCAGGGCGGGGCGGCCGGTCTGCTCCTGGCGCTGGTGGGTGCGGGGCTCGCGGGGTGGGGTGTGGTGACGCTGTCGCGGGCGACGCCGGACCTGGTCCCGGAGACTGTCACGGAGCCGATCGCGGACGCGGTTCCGGTGTCGCCGGAGCGCATCGTGATTCCGTCCTCGGCTTCGGCGGCGGCTACAGCGGCGGCATCGGCAGCGGCTTCGGTCCTGGACGACGAGGAGCATCCGGTGGCGTCGGTCCTCGCGCTGGAGGCCCACCCGGCGCCCGTCGAACCGTCGTTGATGCCCCGGCAGCCGTCGCAGCCGGGACACCTGACGTCACTGTGAACCGGCCGGCCCCTGTGAACACACCTGTGAACAGGGGCTTCGGTCGGTCCCTGTGAACCGACCCGCCCGCCGTGAACCGACCGGTCAGCCCAGGCCGCGTGAATCCTGCTTCAGCGCCGTGTCGACGGTCAGCGCCGTCGCCACGACGAGGCTCAGCAGGGGCTCGGGCAGTTGGTAGTGGACCTGCAGGACGTAGTTGTCCGCGGTCGTGAACATCGTCTTCGCCAGACCTTCCCAGGTCTTGGTGATGCGGGCGACCTCGTTCTCCGCGTGGTCGACTATCGCGAAGTTCCAGGCCCGCCAGTTCTCCGCCTTGATGGCGCCGACCTGCTGTCCACCCGCGTTGATCGCGAAGTTGATCTTCCCGATCATGTTCTGCTGGACGATCTCACCGACCGGCGAACCGTCCGGACGCTGCACGATCACCCGTGACTTGATGAACTTCCGGGGGCGCGTCAGCAGCAGCACGGGCTGCCCGTGGGCGTCCCGGATCTCCAGCTTGTGCGTCATGTACTGGTCGAGGCTGAAGAACAGACGCAGGATCTTCTTCAGCGCGCTCTGGCCGACCTGGACGACCGAGCCGAGCTCCCGGCCCTGCTGGTCCATGACCTTGTACTCGTTGGTCAGCTCGATCAGCTTGGCCTTCTGGTTGACCACCAGCACCGGCTCGCTGAACAGCGTGCCGCCGCCGGCCCCGCCCGCCGCGACCCCGGCCTGCTGCTGCACCTGCCGCTGCACCCGCGGGTCGGCACCGGCGGCCGCCGGCTGCGCCGCGCCGAAGCCCTTCTGCGGCTGGCCCTGCGGCTGCCCCTGGGGCGGTCCGAATCCCTGCTGGGGCTGCTGAACCGGCGCCGCCGGCGGCTGCTGGGCCTGGGGCTGCTGCGCCTGCTGCTGGTCGCTGTTGGTGTGGTCGGTCCACTGGGAACCGTCCCAGTACCGGAGCGTCTGGGGCGCTCCGTGCGGGTCCGCGTACCAACCTGCAGGTATGTTCGATTGCGTGGTCACCGGGGCACACTACCGTGGCGTGGCTGGATGAAAACCATGTCCCGGTCAAGGTGCCCCGGACCCCGTACCGCGCCCCTCAGCAGGTCACGATCGCCGGATCGCTCACACCCGCCCGGCCGTTCTCCACGTGCCCGGCGAACCGGCGCAGGAACGACGCGTCGCCCTCTGCGGTGACCGTCAGGTCGTACCACCGCTTGCTGGCACCCAGGTCCACCCGGTGCCGGACGACCGCGCCGGCCCGCACCGCGATCGTGCGCGCGTGTCCCCCGTATCCACTGCTCAGCTTCAACTGCACTGCCCTGGCGCCCTTGTTGGTGAGGATCAGCTCGAGGTCGTCGCCGACGTGCCGGGCGGTCACCTCGGGTCCGGCGGCGCCCTTGCCGCGCCCCTTGAAGACGCGCAGGAATCCGTTCGGGCCGTGCACCGTCAGGTCGTAGGCGTCCTTCGAGTACGCCGAGTTCCAGGTGTCGGAGAGGGTCTTGCCGGCTCCGGTGGTGTACGCCCACGGACCGTCGGTGCGGTTGCCGGAGGTCACCAGGAAGGAAGCGCCGGCGTGGGTGCCCGAGGCGAAGGCCAGCGTGAACTTTCCGGCCGTCAGGTCTGCCGAACCGTCCACGTACGGGGCGTACTTGAGCGGACGGGCCGGGCGCAGGCCGCGTTCCTGCCGGGGCAGGACAGGGTGGGCGGGCGGCGTCGGGACGTAGTCCGGGTGGCGGTTCCTGTCCGGCGGCAGGTAACCGTCGGTGCCGGGAAGGGCGACGGGCTCGGTGTCCCTGCGGGAGAAGTCGAAGGCGGCCGTCAGATCGCCGCAGACCGCGCGCCGCCATGGCGAGATGTTGGGCTCGTGCACCCCGAAGCGGCTCTCCATGAACCGGATGATCGACGTGTGGTCGAGCGTCTCCGAGCAGACGAACCCGCCCTTGCTCCAGGGCGAGACGACCAGCATCGGCACCCGCTGCCCGAGCCCGTAGGCACCGGCCGCGTGGTTGCTGTCGCCCTTGAAGAGGTCCGGGCCGACATCGACCGTCGACTTCCCCTGTGCGGCGGAGCCGGGCGGGAACGGCGGCACGAGGTGGTCGAAGAAGCCGTCGTTCTCGTCGTACGTGATGAACAGCGCCGTCCTGGCCCACACCTCGGGGTCCGAGGTGAGCGCGTCGAGGACCTGGGCGATGTACCAGGCGCCGTAGTTCGCGGGCCAGTTGGGGTGCTCGGTGAAGGCCTCGGGGGCGACGATCCAGGAGACCTGCGGCAACTTGCCCCCTGACACGTCGGCCTTGAGCTGATCGAAGAAGCCCTCGCCGTTGCGGGCGTCGGTGCCGGTGCGGGCCTTGTCGTAGAGGGGGTCGCCGGGCTTGGCGTCGCGGTACTGGTTGAAGTAGAGGAGCGAGTTGTCTCCGTAGTTGCCCCGGTAGGCGTCCTGGATCCAGCCCCAGGAACCGGCCGCGTCGAGCCCGTCACCGACGTCCTGGTAGATCTTCCAGGACACACCCGCCTTCTCGAGGCGCTCCGGGTAGGTCGTCCAGCCGTATCCCGCTTCGTCGTTGCCGAGGACGGGGCCGCCGCCTTTGCCGTCGTTGCCCGTGTAGCCCGTCCACATGTAGTAGCGGTTCGGGTCGGTGGAGCCGATGAACGAGCAGTGGTAGGCGTCGCAGATGGTGAAGGAGTCTGCCAGCGCGTAGTGGAACGGGATGTCCTCGCGGTTCAGATAGGCCATCGTCGTCGACGACTTGGCCTGGATCCACTTGTCGTACCTGCCGTTGTTGAACGCGACGTGCCCGTCGCTCCAGCTGTGCGGGAGGTCCTGGATGAAGGCCAGGCCGAGGTTGTCGGCGTCCGGGTGGAAGGGGAGCACGTCCTTGGTGCCGTCCGACTGGTGCCAGACCGACCTGCCGTTCGCCTGCGTCACCGGATGCGGGTCGCCGAAGCCCCGGACCCCGCGCAGCGAACCGAAGTAGTGGTCGAAGGAACGGTTCTCCTGCATGAGGACGACGATGTGCTCGACGTCCTCGATCGTCCCGGTGCGGTGGTGCGCGGGGAGGGCGGCGGCACGCTCGATGCTGTTGGAGAGCGCGGTGAACGCCGTTGTCGCGCCCGCGAGTTGGAGGAAGCGGCGCCGGTTGACCTCGGGCATGGGGGGAGAGCCTCTCGTCCTGGTGACGGCATCGGGTGGAACGTGACGGAATGCGCGCCTGGAGTTTCCCAGGGGTACCGAACGGCACGGAAGGGTCCGGTGGCATCGGCGTGAAGGTCATCGGTACGTGAGATGAGGGACGGGCCAAGGCCTGCCCAAGAGATCCCCACGGCTCCACCCGCGCCCCACGGCCGGACCTTTTGTTGGGACGTCCTGACATACCCGTTGACATCGCCGCTGGAGCGGCTTCATAGTACGTGCCACTAGAGCGCGCTATTAAAGCGCTCTAGTGGGTCCGACCGAGAGACCCGACTCCCACCCTGACCAGCACAGCGAGGTGCACGGGACATGCGCAGAAACCACCGAGCAGTCGGCCTGACCGCCACCGTCCTGGCGAGCGTCCTGTTCGCCGCCGGCTGCTCCAGCGGCTCCGGCGGCAAGAAGTCCGAGGAGGGCACGGACGCCGCCTCGGCGGGGAAGGCGGCCACGCCCCGTATGACGGTCGCGATGGTCACCCACGCCGCGCCCGGCGACACCTTCTGGGACCTGGTCCGCAAGGGCGCCCAGGCCGCGGCGGCCAAGGACAACGTCAAGCTCGTCTACTCCAGCGATCCCGACGCCGGCAACCAGGCCAACCTGGTGCAGAACGCGATCGCCCAGAAGGTCGACGGCATCGCGCTCACCGCGGCCAAGCCGGACGCCATGAAGGACGTGGTCGCCAAGGCCGGGGCGGCCGGCATCCCGGTCGTCGGCTTCAACTCCGGGCTCGACGACTGGAAGCGGCTCGGCATGCTGGAGTACTTCGGCCAGGACGAGAACATCGCCGGGCAGGCCTTCGGGAAGCGCCTCGACCAGCTCGGCGCCAAGCACGCCCTGTGTGTCGTCCAGGAGCAGGGGCAGGTCGCCCTGGAGGCCCGCTGCGCCGGCCTGCGGAAGGGCTTCGGCGGCAAGACGGACACCCTGTACGTCAACGGCACGGACATGCCGTCCGTGAAGTCGACGATCACCGCGAAGCTCCAGCAGGACAAGTCGATCGACCAGGTGGTCACCCTCGGCGCCCCGATCGCGCTCACCGCCGTCCAGTCACTGTCCGACGCCGGGAGCAAGGCCAGGCTGGCGACGTTCGACCTCAACAAGGACCTGGTGAAGGCAGTGCAGGACGGGACCGTGGAGTTCGCGGTCGACCAGCAGCCCTTCCTGCAGGGCTACCTGGCCGTCGACGCGCTGTGGCTGTACAGGACGAACGGCAACTTCAGCGGCGGCGGGACGGCGCCGGTTCTCACCGGGCCCGCCTTCATCACCAGGGAGAACGCGGACTCCGTCGCCGAGTTCGCCGCGAAGGGAACACGCTGACCGCCCAGGGCCGCCTACTCCGAGGGCGGTCCGCTGGTACCGCGTACCACCAACTTCGGCTCCAGGACCGCCTCTTGGGGATCCAGCCCCGGGTTCTCCAGCCGCCGGACGGCGAACTCCACCGCACGTTCCGCCATGAGCACCGCGTCCTGACGGACGGTGGTCAGACCGATCGGCATCAGGTGGGAGAGATGGCTGTCGTCGTACCCGACGACGGACAGGTCGCGCGGTACCTCGACGCCTCCTCGTGTCAGGGACATCAACAGGCCCATCGCACTGCGGTCGTTGCCCGCGAGGACCGCGGTCGGCAGCGGCTGCCCCTGGTCGCGTTCCGCCAGGAGCAGCCGTCCGGTCCCGATGCCGGACCGCTCCGTGTGATCACCGGGGATCACCCGGGCCTCGGATTCCAGTCCGTGGCGGCGCATCGCGGCCCGGTAGGCGCGGCGGCGGTCGGCCGACCCGGGACCACGTCCGCCGTCGATGTGTGTGATCCGGCGGTGCCCGAGTGCGACGAGGTGGTCCATGACCTGCCGTACGCCCTTGCCCTCGGCGCTGTGCACGAAGTCGACGCGGGCGCCGGGCACCCGGCGGCCGACCGAGACGACGACCGTCTGGCGGCCGAGCGCGTCCAGGTGGGCGCCCTCGGCGTCCGACCCGAGCACGATCAGTGCCTCGCATCGGTGACTGAGCAGGGCTTCAACCGCCTTGGCCTCGCTGCGGCCCTCGGCGGCGGCGGAGAGCAGCACGTCGTAGCCGAGGCGTTCGGCCGCCGGGTAGATGCCCTCGATGAGGTCCGCGTGGAACGCCTGCTGGACGGTGAACATCACTCCGAGGGTGCGGCTGCGGCCCCGGGCCAGCAGCCGGGCCGCGCTGTCGGGGCGGTAGCCGATCTCGTCGGCGATCCGCAGCACCCGTTCGCGGGTCTCCTCGCTGGCTCCCGGCTGGTTGCGGAAGATGATCGAGACGAGCGCCCGGGAGACTCCCGCCTTCTCGGCGACGTCCGCCATCGTGGGCCGCTGCCTGCCCGGTGCATCCACCTGTGAACCAACCCTCCGAAGCCATTGACATGACATTTGAACAGGGGTCATCGTACTCGCAGCACTGAACTAGTGCGCGCTAGTAGAGCGCGACAGATCGATGCGGAAATCCCGCGTACCCCTCCCCCTCGGAAAGGAACACCACCCATGCCTGTGCGTGTAGGCGTCATCGGCGCCGGCTGGATCGGCAAGGAGCACATCCGGCGCCTCACCGACACCGTCACCGGCGCGCGCGTCACCGCGGTCACCGACATCGACGCGGCCCGCGCCGAGGAGGCGGCGATCCCGGCCGGCGCGCGGGTGCTGCCCGACGGCGCGGCCCTGATCGGGGCGGCCGACGTCGATGCCGTGCTCGTGACCTCGTGGGGCCCGACCCACGCCGAGCACGTGCTGAACGCGCTGGCCGCCGCCAAGCCGGTGTTCTGCGAGAAGCCTCTCGCCACGACCGCCGAGGACTGTCTGAGGATCGTCGAGGCCGAGACGGCGCTCGGCCGCCGGCTGGTCCAGGTCGGCTTCATGCGCCGCTACGACGCCGGGTACCGGCAGGTGAAACAGGTCATCGACGCCGGCCGCATCGGTGAGCCGCTCATCGTGCACTGCGCCCACCGCAACCCGGCCGTCCCCGAGTCCTACACCTCGGCCATGGCCGCCCTCGACACGGCCGTGCACGAGATCGACGTACTGCGCTGGCTGCTCGACGACGAGATCGTCTCCGCCCAGGTGGTCACCCCACGCGCCACGAGCAGGCGGTTCGCCCACCTCAGGGACCCGCAGATCATGCTCTTCGAGACCGCCAGGGGTGTCCGCGTCGACCTGGAGGTCTTCGTCAACTGCCGGTACGGCTACGACATCCAGTGCGAGGTGGTCGGTGAGGAGGGCCTCGTCCGGCTGCCGGACCCCGCCTCGGCCGGGGTGCGCACCGCCGGGCAGCACAGCACGGAGGTCCTCACCGACTGGACGGAGCGTTTCGCCGCCGCCTTCGACACCGAGTTCCGCGAGTGGATCGCCGGGATCGCGGCGGGTACGGAGCCCACCGGACCGTCCGCCTGGGACGGTTACGCCGCGACCGTCATCACCAGCGCGACCGTCGAGGCCCTGGAGTCGGGCGACGTCGTCGCCACCGGCCTCAAGCCTAAGCCCGCTCTCTACGGAGGTGCCGCGTGAAGATCTCCCTCGACCCCTACATGTTCCGCGCGCTGCCGATCGACGACATGGTGCGAACGGTGGCCGAACTCGGCTACGAATACATCGAGTTGTCGCCGCGCGACGACTTCATGCCGTTCTTCCTGCACCCGCGGGCCGACGCCGGGCGCGTCGCGGAGCTGAAGAACTCCCTTCGCCTGCACGGCGTTCAGCTCTCCTCGGTACTCCCCCTCTACAAGTGGTCCTCGCCCGACGAGGCCGAGCGGCAGGCCGCCGTCAGCTACTGGAAGCGGATGATCGAGATCACCGCCGACCTCGAATGCCCGCTGATGAACTCGGAGTTCAACGGCCGCCCCGACCGCGCCGCCGAGAGCGAGGCCGCGTTCTGGCGCTCACTGGAGCAACTGCTGCCGCTGTTCGAACGCGAGGGCATCGCGCTGAACCTGGAGGCGCACCCGGACGACTTCTGCGAGGAGAACACCCCTGCGGTCGAGCTGGTCCGCGCCGTCGACAAGCCCTGGGTGAACTACCTCTACTGCGCCCCGCACAGCTTCCATCTGTCGGGGTCCGATCCGACGGCGGACGTCGCCGCGATGATGCGCCACGCGGGCGACAAGCTCCAGCACGTGCACATCGCCGACTCCTTCAACCACAAGGGCTCCTCGGGCCTGCGCTACATCCTCAACCCGCCCGGCACCACCGCCCGTGTCCACCAGCATCTGGACATCGGCCAGGGCGAGGTCGACTGGAACGCCTTCTTCTCCACCCTGCGCGAGCTGAACTTCGACGGCGTCGCCACGGCCTGCGTCTTCGCCTGGGAGGAACGCGCCCACGAGTCCTCCGCGTTCATGCTCGACCGGATCCGGAAGGAGCTCGGGGCGTGATCGGCGGCCTCACCCGGCAAACTCGCACATGCCAGATCATTCGCCTGTCACCCATGCTCATGCAATGAGACAGGGGGCTTACTCCTTGCACTTGCGGACGTATTATCGGTGCTTGTCCGCGACAGACAGAGGAGCAGCCCCGTGACGACCCGTTCCGCACGCCGGACCCGCCGGACCTTCCAGGTGGCCGGCGCGTGTGTCGCCGCGCTGCTGGCCCTGAGCGCCTGCTCCTCCGACGACCCGGCGGCGAAGGCGGACTCCGCCGCGTCGGACTCCTCCTCCCCGAAGGTGTCCGGCACGGTGACCGTGTTCGCCGCCGCCTCCCTCAAGGAGAGCTTCACCGCGCTGGGCAAGGACTTCGAGAAGAAGTACCCGGGTACGAAGGTCACCTTCAGCTTCGGCGGCAGCGACTCCCTCGCCGCGAGCATCACCGGCGGTGCCCCGGCCGACGTGTTCGCGTCGGCCAGCCCCAAGACGATGAAGATCGTCACCGCCGCGAAGGACGCCGCCGGGACCCCCGTCACCTTCGTCCGCAACCAGCTGGAGATCGCCACCCTGCCGGGCAACCCCGACAAGATCGCGTCTCTGAAGGACCTGACGAAGTCCGGCCTGAAGGTCGTCCTCTGCGACAAGGAGGTGCCGTGCGGCGCCGCCGCGCAGAAGACCCTCGCCGCGAGCGGACTGAAACTCACCCCGGTGTCGTACGAACAGGACGTCAAGAGCGCCCTGACGAAGGTCGAGCTGAAGGAGGCGGACGCCGCCGTCGTCTACAAGACCGACGTGCACGCCGCGGGTGACAAGGTGGAGGGCGTGGAGTTCCCCGAGTCGGCCGAGGCCGTCAACGACTATCCGATCGTCCTGCTCAAGGACGCGCCGAACGCGGAGGCCGCGAAGGCGTTCGTCGAGCTGGTCAGGTCCGCCGAGGGCAGCCAGGTCCTGACCGGGGCGGGATTCCTCAAGCCGTGACCGAGCCCGACAGCTCCGACAAGCCCGTCGCCGTGGCCGACACCCTCACCGGTGGGCCTCGGCGCGGGCGCGTCCGGGCCCGTCGCTCCGCCGTCCCGGTGCCTCTCCTCGTCCCCGCGCTCGTGGGCCTGGCGTTCCTGCTGCTGCCGCTGCTCGCGCTGCTGGTACGGGCCCCGTGGCGGGGCCTGCCCGAGCAGCTGACCAGCCCCGAGGTCTGGCAGGCCCTGCGGCTGTCGCTGTTCTGCGCCACCTCGGCGACGGCGGTGAGTCTGGTCCTGGGCGTCCCGCTGGCCTGGCTGCTGGCCCGCACCGAGTTCCCCGGACGCGGTTTCGTACGGGCACTGGTGACCCTGCCGCTGGTGCTGCCACCGGTCGTCGGTGGTGTTGCGCTGCTCCTCGCCCTCGGGCGCAACGGGGTCGTCGGGCAGTGGCTGGACTCCTGGTTCGGCATCACGCTGCCGTTCACCACGGCGGGCGTCGTGGTCGCGGAGACGTTCGTGGCGATGCCGTTCCTCGTCATCAGCGTGGAGGGGACGCTGCGGGCCGCCGACCCGCGCTACGAGGAGGCCGCCATGACACTGGGCGCCTCCCGTTTCACCGCGTTCCGCCGGGTCACACTCCCCCTCATCGCCCCGGGGGTCGCGGCCGGCGCGGTACTGGCCTGGGCGCGGGCGCTGGGCGAGTTCGGGGCGACGATCACCTTCGCGGGCAACTTCCCCGGCCGTACGCAGACGATGCCGCTGGCGGTCTATCTGGCCCTGCAGAGCGACCCGGCCGCCGCCATCGCCCTGAGCCTGGTGCTGCTCGCCGTCTCGATCGCGGTGCTGGCCGGGCTGCGCGACCGCTGGATGACCGCGTCATGACCTCCATGGACGAGACCGGATCCAGCGCCGGCTCCAGTAGCGGAAGTGGCAGCGGCGGTGCGTCCGGTGCGGGGCTCGACGCCCATGTCGTCGTCGACCGGGGCTCCTTCCGGCTCGACATCCGACTGGCGGCGGCGCCCGGCGACGTCGTGGCACTGCTCGGCCCCAACGGCGCCGGCAAGACCACCGCACTACGTGCGCTGGCCGGGCTCACCCCGCTCGACGGCGGCCATCTGCGGCTGGACGGGGCGGAGTTGGAGCGTACGCCACCGGAATCGCGGCCGGTCGGCGTCGTCTTCCAGGACTACCTGCTCTTTCCGCACCTCACCGCCCTCGACAACGTCGCCTTCGGCCCGCGCTGCCGGGGGGCGAGCAAAGCGGAGGCCCGGGTGACAGCCGCCGGGTGGCTGGAGCGGATGGGGCTCGCCGAGCAGTCCGGCGCCAAGCCGCGCCGGCTCTCCGGCGGCCAGGCCCAGCGTGTCGCCCTCGCCCGCGCCCTGGCGACCCGCCCCCGGCTGCTGCTCCTCGACGAGCCGCTGGCCGCGCTGGACGCCCGTACCCGCCTCGATGTCCGGGCCCAACTCCGGCGCCACCTGGCCGACTTCGAGGCGGTCGCGGTGCTGGTCACGCACGATCCGCTGGACGCCATGGTGCTCGCGGACCGGCTGGTGGTCGTCGAACACGGCCGGGTCGTCCAGGAGGGGCCGCCGCAGGACATCGCGCGGCGTCCGCGCACCGACTACATCGCCCAGCTCGTCGGGCTGAACCTCTACCCGGGCCGGGCGGAGGGGCACGCCGTCACCCTGGACACCGGTCCGGTGATCACCACCACCGAGGATCTCACCGGCCCGGTCTTCGTCGCCTTCCCGCCCAGCGCGGTGACCCTGCACCAGAGCCGGCCCACCGGCTCCAGCGCCCGCAACCTGTGGCGCTGCGAGGTGGCCGGCATGGAGACCCACGGCGACCGGATACGCGCCAACCTCACCGGGGAACTCCCCCTCGCCGCCGACCTCACCACCGTCGCCGCCGCCGAACTCGACCTGCATCCCGGCGCCGAGGTCTGGGCGACCGTCAAGGCGACACAGACGCACGCGTACCCGGCCTGAGCGGGAGCCGGTACCCGGCCCGGCTAGCGTGAGCCTCGCAAAAGCCGCGAAAGCCGCTGTTCCGTACCTTCTTCCCTGTGAGGCGTTCCGCCATGAGCCTGAGCATCCGCAACCAGATTCCCGGCACCGTACTCGCCGTCACCTCCGGGCAGGTCATGGCCACCGTCAAGGTCCGCCTCGACGGCGGGCAGGAGATCACCGCCGCGATCACCCGGGAGTCCGTCGACGATCTCGGGCTCGCGGAGGGGACCACGGTGCACGCCCTGGTCAAGTCCACGGAGGTCGCGCTCGCCACCGCCGTAGTCGAGGGCGTCTCCATCCGCAACCAACTCCCCGGCACCGTCGTCGACATCAGCGCGGGTGCCGCGATGGCGTCCGTCAAGGTCACCGTCGCGGGCGGCACGCTCACGGCCGCGATCACCACGGACGCCGTGCACGACCTGAGTCTGGCGGCGGGCTCCCCGGTCGTCGCCCTGATCAAGTCGACCGAGATCTCCCTCTCCACCGGGTGAGCGTCCGGTGCCGCCCGGTAGCGCACATGGCGCCGCCGCGGGGAGACCACGTCGCCCCCGGGAAGCGTGTCGCGCGAGGCGGCCGAACAGTGCCGTACGCCGTGGCGCTCGCCGTGCCGGACGGGGCAGGCGAGGGTCCGGCCGTCGGCGGGACGTCGGTCGACAGGCCGAGTAGTGGGCACCGTCGGCACCACCGTGGGCGGCTGGACGGCCTCGTGCCGGGCGCGGCACCGGGCCGCCGGAGGCTGCCCTCCGGCGGCCGGGAACGGGAGTTGCGTGCGTCAGCAGGTCGGGACGCCGGCCAGCCAGGCCCCGCCCTTGATGTAGATGTTCGTCATCCAGGAACCGTTCGTCAGCTTGGCCCAGGCGTCATTGGTGTAGCCCTCGGCCGTCACTTCCTGGGCGTGCGCCTGGCAGACCACGTTGACCGTGGTGGGCTGCGCGAAGTAGTCGACCACCCCGGCGTTGACGTTCGGCTCGCTGTGCGTACGCACCCCGGTGCCCCAGGTCTGGAACGGCTTGCTGCCGCTCGACGGCGGAGGGGTGCTGCTGCCGCCGCAGTCCGGGATACCGGGCAGCGACGCCGGGCCCTTGATGTAGATGTTCGTCAGCCAGGAGCCGTCGGCCAGCTTGGACCAGATGTCGTTGGTGTAGCCCTCGGCGGTCACGCTCTCCGCGTGCTGCTGGCACTGGACCGACACCTGGGTCGGTCCGGCGAAGGTGTCGACCACCGCGCCGCCCACGCTAGGCGTGCGGTGGGTGCGCACCCCGGTGCCCCAGGTCTCGAAGGTCGTACCGCCGTTCGCGGGCGGCGGAGTGGGAGTGCCCGACCCGTTGATCCGGATCGCGCCCGCGTAGTCGCCACCGGTGCGCACGGGCGCGACCCTGATGTGGGTGCCCGACTCGTACGCCTCGACCATCTGCCCGCCCCCCAGGTACATGGCGACGTGATGGACGTGCCCGCTGCCCCAGAACATCAGGTCACCCGGCAGCAGCGGGGCGCTGCCCTGCGAGGCGGAGAAGCGGGCCGAGGCCTGGGAGCTGTGGAACTGGTCGTCGGCCGTTCCGTTGATCAGGTCCCTGCCGGTGGCCTGCGCGTACGCGTAGCGCACGAAGCCGGAGCAGTCGAAGCCCTTGCGCTCGTTGTCGTGGAGGCTGTCGGGGTCCGAGCCGTCGTAGTAGCCGTAGCTGGCGCCCGGCGACGCGCCGTGCCCGCCGCCCCAGCTGTACCAGACGCCGATCTGCGAACAGGCGGCGTTCACGGCCGCCTGCGCGGTGGCCGACGCACCCGGAGCGAGAACGCCGCAGGTGGCGTCCTGCGCGGCTTGGGCCGGAGCGGAGAAGAACGCGGACAGGGCGAGGACCGAGGCCCCCAGGAGCGCGCCGCTGGTCCGGCGGCGCGTGCTGCTGATCATCAGAGAACTCTTCTCTTCTTCGAAGTGACGTCACCGGCCGGGCCGGAGACGGCGGTGGTGGTACGTGCCACTCCCCCACCCCCGTGGAGGGAGCGGCACGAGTCAGCTGCCGAGCGCGTCGCGCATCTTGGCCAGGCCCCGCATCCGGTTGCGCTGGACGGTTCCGCGGTGCGCGCCGAGCCGTTCTCCGGCCGTGTCGTGGCTGAGTCCCTCCAGGTCCACGAGGATCACCGCCGCGGCCTCCTTCTCGGAGAGCACACCCAGCAGCGCCAGCGTGGTCTCGGAAGCCTCGTAGGAGGCCAGTCCGCCGTCCCAGCCGGTCTCGGGCAGCCGGTCGGTGGCCTCCTCGCGGCGGGAGGGTCGCTGCCAGGAGTCACGGAGCAGGTTCAGGGCGACGGTGCAGGTGTAGGCGTACGGGTGCTGCTGGTGCGTCAGGTTCTGGGCGCGGGCCCGTCTGGAGAGCCGTAGATAGGTCTCCTGCACCAGGTCGTCGGCATCGTGCGGGTTGCCCGTCAGGGCCAGCAGCCGTCGGCGCAGCCGTGGCATGTCCGCGGCAAAGGAGGCGTCGAAGTCCTTCGGACTCATCCCGTCGCCGTCCTCGCGAGGTGGTGGCGGACAGGCGTAGGTGCTGGTGTTCACAACTGTTCCCCTCGTTCGTACGCGCGGTCGTACGGTCGTGTCGTGTCACGGCGGGCGGCTGGTCAGGCCGTCGGGCCGGGCTGGGCGGCGGGGCCGTAGCGGGCGGCCGGTGCCTGGCGCAGCAGCGCCCAGTACCGGTCTCCGTACGACCAGTGCCACCATTCGGTCGGGTAGTTGACGAAGCCGGCCGCGCCGAGGGCCCAGCCCATCAGGGCCCGGTTGGCGCGCGCCTCGGCGCTGATGCCGGGCGCCTCGGTGCGGCAGGCGCCCTCGCTCTCCTCCGGGGTCGCGTTGACCTCCGTGCCCAGCGCCAGCTCACGGCCGTCCTGGTCGCACAGCGTCAGGTCGACGGCCCCGCCGCTGACGTGCGGTGCCACCTCCGGCGGGGAGATGTACGCGCTCGCCAGTTCGCGGATCCGCTCGGGCGACGCGTCCGGGTGGGCCAGGCGCATGGTTCGCGAGTACTGCTCGAAGTAGCGGCGCTGCAGGTCGGGCGGCCGGTATCCCTCCACCACGAGGAACCTGACCCCGGCCGGCAGCAGGCGCTGGGCCCGCACCAGCCTGCGCAGCGCACCGGACCTGAGGTGGGCGTAGTGGCCGTCGTCGTCGGCCTGCCGGTGGTCGAGCCTCAGGTGGCCCGTCCCGCGCAGGTCGACCAGCGACTCACCGCAGTCGTCCTGCGTGACCGCGGCGACCCGGGCGTCCGAGAGCGTGATGATCTCTGTCACGCTCAAAGAGTCCCGGACGGCGCTGCAGATCCTCTGCAAGTTGTCTGCAAGCGGCCCACCGGAGCGCGTGCAGGCGGTGGGGGACTACTCGGCGTCCGCCGCCGGTTCCGCCGTCCCGCAGCCCAACTCCCGGAAGACCGCGTGTGCTTCGGCCCGGGCCGAGCGCGCCGCCGCCGAATCCCCCTGCGCCTCCCACACCTCGGCCAGATCCCGGACGGTACGTGCCCGCCACAGCGGCAGCCGCAGGGTCTGCCAGGCCGAAAGGGCCCGCTCCAGCGGCTCCCGGGCGCCGTCCGGATCACCGGCCGCGAGATGCCACTCGCCCAGGGTGCGCAGGACGAGTGCCTCACCGAACCGGTCCTGGCGTTCGCGGGCGATCTCCAGGCATCGGCCGAGCCGCTCGCGTGCCTCGTCGAGACGCCCCAGCCGCAACTCCGTCTTGGCCAGCGACTGTTCGGTGTACATCACCCCGAACGTGTCCCGCAGGCCCGCGAAGATCCGCAGCGCCTCGTGCAACAGCCGCTCGGCGTCCGCGAGTCGGCCCTCGGCCCGATGACACAGGGCCAGCGACCGCAGGGTCAGCGCCTCACCGTTCCGGTCGCCCTCCGCGCGGTACAGCTCCAGCGCCTCCGCGAGCACCTGCCGGGCCTGTGCGCCCCGCCCCTGTTCCCGGTGCACATAGCCGATGCCGTACAGCACCCGGGCGCGGGCACCCCGCTCGCCCGACTCCCCGTACAGGCCGAGCGCCGCGTTCAGCAGGTCCGACGCCTCGGCGTACCCGGCCTGTTCGCGTCGGGCCGTCCCCATCCCGGCCAGCGCGAGCGCCGCGCCCTCCGGTACGTCGCCGCGTGCCTCGAACAGCCGCAGGGCCTTGCTGAAGTAGGTGTACGACTCCTCGAACTCGTCCTGTTCGTAGCGCAGTTGACCCAGTCCCGCGAGCAGCCACGCCTCGCCCTCGCCGTCCCCGCTGCGGTGTACGGCGGCCATGGCGGCGGCGTGCGAGCGGGTCCAGGCGTCGAACTGGTTGTACAGCGCGGCCGAGCTCGCGATCAGCGCGCCGGCCAGGTCGCGGGCGGCTCGGTCCATACCGTTGTCCGCGCAGTACTCGACCGCCGCCAGCAGACAGGCCTGTTCGGCGGCGAACCAGGACGCGGGGCGTCCGAGCAGCTCCTCCTCCGTCTCCGCGTCGAGGGCGCGTACGGCGGCCGGCTCGGGGAAGTACCGGCCGGCCGCGCCCGGGCCCAGGGCCGCCGCCTTCCTGGCCAGGCCCAGCCAGGAGGCCACCAGCCGGAGCACGGCCGCCCTGCGCTCCTCGGCGCTCTCCTCGGACAGACAGTGTTCCCGCGCGTGTTCCCGGGCCAGGTCGTGGATGCGGTACCGGCCGCGCCCGGTGTCGTCGACGCCGATCACATCGATGAAGTGGCGGTCCACCAGCCGCTCCACCGCCTCCTCGGCCTCCAGCGTGCCGATGTCCAGCAGCGGGGCGGCGATCCACGCCGCGAAGTCCGGCAGGTCGAACAGGGCCAGCCGGCGCAGCGCCCGGCGCTCCGACAGGTCGAGGTCGGCGTATCCGAGCTCAAGGCTGGTGCGCAACTCCAGGTCTCCGGCGCTCAGTTCGTTGAGCCGGCTGCGCTGGTCGCGCAGCCGTCCGGCGAGCCGGCCCGGCGTCCAGTGCGGGCGGGCGGCCAGCCGGGCGCCGGCGATGCGCACGGCCAGCGGCAGCCGCCCGCACAGCGAGACGATCTCGGCGGCCCGCTCCGGTTCGGCGTCCGTACGGTCCGGGCCGGCGACCCTGCGCAGCAGTTCGAGCGCCTCCCCCTCGTCGGGCACGGCCAGGTCCAGATGGGCGGCGCCCTCCAGCGCCACCAGCCGGCGCCGGCTGGTGACGAGCACCGCGCAGCCGGGGCCCGAGGGCAGCAGCGGCCGTACGTGCGCCTCGCCGGCCGCGTTGTCCAGGATCAGCAGGACGCGCCGGTGCCCGATGAGCGTGCGGTACAGCCCCGTCAGCTCCTCGACCGAGGTCGGCAGGTCCTCGGGGTCGGCGCCCATGGCGCGCAGCAACCTGGCCAGGGCGTCGGCGGGCTGCAGCGGGGCGGTGTCCCCCGCGCGCAGGTCCACGAAGAGGCGGCCGTCCGGGAAGAGCGCGGACATACGGTGGCCGACATGCACGGCGAGCGCGGTCTTGCCTGTTCCGGAACGGCCGGAGAGTACGCCGATCGGTGAGGCGGTACGGCCGGTCTCGTCGACCTTGCTCAGCAGCGAGGACGCCCAGTCGATCTGCTCGGAGCGGCCCACGAAGTCGGCTATGTCCGGCGGGAGATGAGACGGCGCGGGTCTCGGCGAGGCGCCGGACGCGCCGCGCGGGGCGTCCGACGACGGCTTCGGCAGCCTCGGCCGCTCCCTCACCGTGCGCTGCGGCCCGGCGTCGCCGGACAGCTTCGCGTCGTTGGTCAGTACCGCCTGGTGCAGGGACTGCAGTTGCGGGCCGGGGTCGATGCCGAGTTCCTCGCGCAGGATCGCGCGACCCTCCTGGTACGTGCGCAGGGCGTCGGAGACCCGGCCTGTGCGGAACAGCGCGGTCATCAACTGGCCGCGTGGCCGCTCCCGCAGGGGGTTGGCGGCGACGTGCGCGAGCAGGGGGGCGATCGTCCGGTCCGCGCCGCCCAGGTCCAGGCGCAGGGCGAAGGACTCCTCCTGGGCGATGAGCCGCAGTTCCGCCAGCCGGGCGGCCTCGATCCGGGCGAACGACTGGGCGAGCCCTTCCAGTGCCTCCGGCCCGCGCCACAGCCCCAGCGCCTCGGACAGCAGGTCGGCGGCCTCCTCGGGGCGGCCGTCCGCGGCCGAGGTCCGGCCCGACGCGAGGAGATCCTCGAAACGGCGGGCGTCGACCTGGGACGGTTCGAGGTCGGCGACATAGCCGGGCGGTCGCGTCCGGACGACCGTGGCCGGGGTGACCTGGGCCAGTGCGCGCCGCACGGCGGAGACATGGGTGGCCACCAGGGCGCCCGCGGTGGCCGGTGCCCGCTCGTCCCAGACGCAGTCCACGAGCCGCTCGGTGGAGAGCACCTCACCGAGGTGGACGACCAGCGCCGAGAGGACCGCGAGGGGTCTGACACCGCCGAGCGGAGCCCGCCGGTCGCCCTCCCACACCTCCACCGGACCGAGCAGCCGCACCTCGAACATCGCTCCCCGATCGCCGTACCGTCCGCCCCGCGGAACAGGGTAAAAGATATCGGCGATCACGTGTTCGGCACGGCTGCGGCCGGACCGCCGTGACCGGATCCGGTCGATGCGGCCAACCGGTTCCACTCCCCCGCGATCACGCGGCGGACAGAGCCTGTCGGCCGTGCCGTCGGCAGGGGCCGGCGCTCCTCCCTTCTGTCACCGGTTGGCTGGATTCCGCCGCTCGGTGATTCGCGTGGCGCGCAGGAAGGACGGCTCTCCCGACGCCGTCGTATGACCGTCGGAGAAAGATCGCGAAAAGAAAAGAAACCCGAGGTCCGAGCGCATACGGATGCGGCCCGCAAGGCGTCAACCGGTCGAGAAGAACACGTCCGTTCGACAGAAGCACCCGGGAGGCGCCGCATGCACCGCTGGACCTTGGCCCTGCTGACCGCCGGTCTGCTGGCGACGACGGCCACCGGCTGCTCGGGAGACGCCGCGGCGGTCCCCGGTGCCGCCGTTCCCGGTACCGCCGACGCCGCCCCGCGCCGGACCACGGGCACCCCCCGGGAGACGCTGGCGCTCGCCGAGCAGCTCCTCATCAAGGAGTGCATGGAGAAGCAGGGGCACGAGTACTGGGTCGAGCCGCTCAGGCCCGACGACGTCTCGACCCGGTTCCCCTACGTCGTGGACGACCCGGCGTGGGCCAGGGCCCACGGCTACGGCACCGACTGCGGCGCGACCGGGAGGCCGAGGTCCGGCGCAACCCCAACCAGCGGTACTTCCACTCCAGGCCGGCGAAGGACCGGGCCGCCTTGGTGAGCGCCCTCAACGGGGCGCGGCCACAAGGGCTTTCGGCCCGGCTGCCGGGTGGCATGCAGGTCTCCCACAGCGACCAGGGCTGCCAGGCCGACGCCGAACGAAAGCTGTACTCGGACCTCCAGGACTGGTTCCGGGCCACCCGGGTCACCGAGAGCCTGGCCGGCATGCGCGTCGGTCTCGTGACGAACGACAGGCGCTACCGGGCGGCCGTCGAACCGTGGGCCCGCTGTATGCGCGGCCAGGGGCTCACGTACCCGGGCCCCGCGGAGGCCCGCGCCGCGGCCACCCAGCCGGCGGATCCGTGGCCGCACGCCAAGGAGGTACGGCTGGCCTCGGCCGAGGCGGCCTGCGCCGCATCAAGCGGTCTGTCGACCGTGGCGAAGTCCCTGGACACCGAGTACCGGGACAAGCTGCGGCGGCGCTACCCGCAGGAGACGGCCGATCTCGCCCGCCTCAAGCGCGAGGCGCTGCCCCGGGCCCGCGCGATCGTCGCCCGCGGCGACTGAGCCGGCCCGCTCCCCCAACAGACTTCCACGGCCGCCGAGCCGTGGTCGAACCATCCCCACGCAACAACGAACCAACGAAAACGAGGAACACCATGTCCGTCAAGCGTCTCTTCACCGTCGCGGCCTCCGCCGCCGCCGTCGCCGCCCTCTTCTCCCCGCTCTCCAGCGCCAGCGCACTGGACGCGGGTACGCAGGGCACCAAGTCCGTCCAGCTCGCCTCCGCGGACGGCTACCTGCACGTCTACACCCAGCCCTACGGCGGCGGCCGCGAGTGCAAGTGGCAGGGCAACTCCGACAACTGGGGCAGCTGCCGCAACCTGACCTCCGACATCTGGAACAACGGCTACGCGGGCGGCCTGGACGCGGTCGACCTGTACACGGCTCCCAACGGCGGCGGCGCGCACGCCTGCATCGGCCAGGGTGACCGCTGGTGGGACACGACGACGAACAACTACCACTTCACCTACGGCGCGGGCCTGTCCCAGTTCGGTGCCAGCGTCAACAACAACATCTCCTCGCACCGCTGGGTCGACTACTGCAGCCAGGGCTGACCCCCACCGAGCGCGCCCCGGTACTCCCGTTGACGGGCGTACCGGGGCGCTCGTACCACCGCTGACCAGCCCGGCCGCGGGGCGATGACGCCCCGCTCTCAGGAAGTTTCCGACCTGCGCTCACGCGAGCTCGATCTCGGTCGAGCCGCCACGGGGACGCCTGCCTCCAGTCGGGGCCAGTCCGACGAGGGCCCCCAGGACGGCCGTCCCGGGGATCTTGCCGGCGCCGATGGGGTCATCCGGTTGAGTTTGCGGACGCTCTTGTCGAAGGCCCGGGCGGGGACGACGCGGCGCAGCACGCTCACGCGCGCGGCGATCGAGCCGGCGGGATAGCTCAGCTTCGGCTTTGCGGCGGTCGCCGCTGCGACGATCACCTTGGCGATCGCGGCGCAGTGGGCGCTGGAGAACCTCCGCGAGCCCATGACCCTGGCCCACCTCGCCGAGCACGCCCACATGAGCCTGCGCACCTTCGCCCGCCGCTTCACCGAGGAGGTGGGCATGAGCCCGGGACGCTGGCTGATCCAGCAGCGCGTCGAGCGGGCCCGGCACCTCCTGGAGACCACCGACCTCCCGGTGGACGAGATCGCCGGCCAGGTCGGCTTCGCCGGCGGCACCTCGCTGCGTGAACACCTGCACGCCGCCATCGGCGTCTCCCCACTCGCCTACCGGCGCACCTTCCGCGGCGCCCTGTCACCCACCCCGGCGGCCGACACCGCCTATGCCGCCGTGTGAGCACCCGATCCCCGGTGTGGCTCGCGCTGTTCCCGGTGCCGTCGTCACTCTCGTCGGCACAGGCGGACGCGACCTGTCGGACCGCATGCCTCACCTGCTGGACTCCGCGAGGCGCCCGATCCGATGAGGAGGCCGACCGGGGCACGGCTTCGTGCCGCCTGCGGCCCTCGTCCAGATCCGACAGCCCGGCCCGGGACCAGGAGAACGACGGACACGACCCCACGCGGCGCGCTACATGTTGATCATGTGGCCGGCGAGGCCGTGGACGGCTTCCTTGACCGCCTCGCCGAGGGTGGGGTGGGCGTGGACGTTGCGGGCGACCTCGTGGACCGTGAGGTCCCACTGCTGGGCCAGGGTCAGCTCGGGAAGGAGTTCGGTGACGTCGGGGCCGATGAGGTGGCCACCGAGGAGTTCGCCGTACTTGGCGTCGCTGATCAGCTTCACGAAGCCCGTCGCATCGCCCAGGCCGTGAGCCTTGGCGTTCGCGGTGAACGGGAACTTGGCCACCTGGACGTCGAAGCCCTTCTCCCTCGCCTGCGCCTCGGTGTAGCCGAAGCTGGCGATCTGCGGCTGGCAGAAAGTGGACCGCGGGATCATCACGTAGTCCAACTCCATGGTCTCCGCGCCCGCGAGGGTCTCCGCGGCGACCACACCCATCGCCTCGGCGGCGTGCGCCAGCATCAGCTTCGCGGTGACGTCACCGATGGCGTAGATGTGCGGGACTGAGGTACGGCAGCGGCCGTCGACGTCGATCGCGCCGCGCTCGGTGACCTTGACGCCCGTGTTCTCCAGGCCGTAGCCGGTGACGTTCGGCGCGAAGCCGATCGCCTGCAGGACCTTGTCGGCCTCCAGAACCTGCTGGGCGCCGTCCTTGCCGGTGACCGTGACCCGGACCTGCGCACCCGACTCGTCGATCGACTCGACGCGGGTCGAGGTGAGGACGTCGATACCCAACTTCCGGTACTGCTTGGCGAGTTCGGCGGACACCTCGGCGTCCTCCAGCGGCGCGACCCGGTCCAGGAACTCGACGATCGTGACCTTCACGCCGTAGTTGTGCAGGACGTACGCGAACTCGATGCCGATCGCACCGGCACCGGCGATCACGATCGACTGCGGCAGGTCTTCGGCGAGGATCTGCTCCTCGAACGTCACCACACGCGACGTACGGCGGGTGCCGGGCAGCAGCTTGGGGGTCGCCCCGGCGGCGATGATGCACTGGTCGAAGCCGATGGTGCGGGTGTCGCCGTCGTAGTCCACCACCTGAAGCGTGTGGGGATCGACGAACGTACCGCGCCCGCTGACCTCCGTGATCTTGTTCTTCTTCATCAGGTAGTGGACGCCCTTGACGCGGCCGTCCGCGACCTTCCGGCTGCGGCGGAAGGCCTCGCCGTAGTCGAAGGAGACCTCACCCTCGACCTTGATGCCGAAGGTCTTCGCCTCGCGCGTGAAGATGTGCGCGAGTTCGGCATTGCGCAACAGGGCCTTGGTGGGGATACAGCCCACGTTCAGACAGACGCCGCCCCAGTACCTCTCCTCGACGACCGCGACGCGCTTGCCCAGTTGGGCGGCCCGGATGGCGGCAACGTATCCGCCGGGTCCCGCGCCGAGTACGACGACGTCGAAGCGCTCATCCTGCTCGTCCATGGACGGCTTCCTTTCCGCTGCGGCGGCCGGCCCCTGCGAGGGGCGGGCTCACTCCCGATCGAACAATCTCTTCATCAACACGCCGGCGGCTGCATCCGCCACCGCCCGGCCGCGGGCAACCGGTGGAGGCGACCATGTGGTCCACCATCCCAGCGGCGGCTCCCCGGATGGCACCTTCAGCGCCGCGGCGCGGTGATCCATGCCCGCTCTCGCGTCATCGACGACGGGCCGGCGCCCCGTCGGCTTCGCGCACTCCCGCCTCGGCGGCACCGAGCCTGGGAACGTCGAGGCCGAAGTCGGCGACCCGGGCCGTGCACGCCGGGTCCGCGGACGGCATCAGGCTGGACCGCGTGGACGGCACCCCGCGCCAGGAGGGATCCCGTCATCTCGTACGGGCCGGATCCGGTCCGGGCCGTCGTGGCCGGCGATCGGCCCTGCCTGTCGCGGGCGACGGCGATCACCAGGGAACAGCCACCGGGGTCCGGCTCGCGCTGCGATCCGGGAGCCGCTCGGACCAACGCTCCGGAGCGGCCCGCGCCCTCGCCGAGCGCAACAAGGATGACTGCGCGACGGATGTCCGCTGAGCCGTGGCCGAATGGCGGCGCGTCAGCTCCAGGACCTCGGAATCGGGCCCGGTGACGTCGTGGCCCTCAAGCTGACCAACCGCGTCGAGTTCGCGCTCCCGCTGTCCGCCGCCTGACGGCTCGGCGCGAGCGTCACACCGGTCGACCCGAGCATGACCGACGTCGAAGTGGGCCGACACTCCGGCACGGCAGCCGGGCGCAGCACGTTCATCACGCGGATCGCTTGCGGGCACCGACCCATCCCGTTTACGATTATGATCGTAATTTAATGGGCCGGGGCCACACTCTGGCCACGCCCTCAGCGCTCTTGTCATCTCCCCTCCACTTCACCGGGAACCTTCATGGACCTCTCCGCCAGTACCGCCCTTGTCACCGGCGCCAACCGGGGATTCGGCCGGGCCCTCGCCGCCGAACTGCTCAGCCGCGGTGCCACCGTCTACGCCGGCGCCCGCAACCCCGACCAGGTCGACCTGCCCGGCGCCAAGCCGATCGCACTCGACATCACCGACCCCGCCTCCGTCGCGGCCGCCGCCGCTGCCACCGGTGATGTCACGGTGCTGGTCAACAACGCGGGCTCCTCCACCGGCGCCGACCTGCTCACCGCCGACCTGGACGACATCCGCCTGGAGATGAACACCCACTTCCTCGGCACCCTGACGGTGGCCCGCGCCTTCGCACCCCAGATCGCGGCCAACGGCGGCGGGGCCATGCTGAACGTCCTGTCCGGCCTGTCCTGGGTCAGCTTCCCGGAACTGGGCGCCTACTGCGCCGCCAAGTCCGCGGAGTGGTCGCTCACCAACACCCTGCGGGTGCAACTCGCCGACCAGGGCATCCGCGTCGCCGGCCTGCACGTCGGTTACATGGACACCGACATGGCCAGAACCGTCGACGCGGCCAAGTCCGACCCCGCCGACATCGCGCGTATCGCCGTGGACGGCATCGCCGCCGGCGCCTACGAGATCCTCGCCGACAACGCCGCCCGCCAGGCGCAGGCAGCGCTGTCCGGGGGCGTTTCGGTGCTCTACCCGCAACTCCCCTGAAAACAAGCCCTCCAGGAGCCGCCGACGAGACCCGGGAACGCCGGCGCTCCCCGCAGGTGGGTCAAGGAGGCCCGCGCCGGGGCCCGAGAATTCAGCGCACTTGCCGGCGGTTCCGGCGGTTCCGGCTGTTCCGGCTGTAACCGAGCCCCCTCCCGTGTCTCCCCCGCCCGCAACCGACACCGGTGCTCCACGTCCCGCCGCGCCAACCGCGCGAAGGCCCACCCCCACCAGGCCCGGGCCAGACGCAGCGAGCACACCTCGGGGGACCGAGCCCACGCCGAGCCCCTGGCGCGACCGCACTCAAACTCACTCGGCGGCCCGCAGACGAAACGCCGGGCCGGGGGTGCTCTCAATCTCTTCCGGCTGTACGGCGTGGCCCTGTTCGCAGCGGATCTGGGCGTCGACGTGCGCGCCGCATCCTCGGTGGCGGGAGAGCATGGCCGGGCCCTCCGGGTCGGCGCGGTAGCGGTCGCCCCACTGCAGGAGCCCCATCACGGCCGGGACCAGGTCCGTGCCCTTGGGCGTGATCACGTACTTGGGACGGCTTCGCGAGCCCGGCTCCTTGTAGGTCTCGGTGGCCAGGATCCCTTCCTCCACCAGCATCTTGAGCCGCGCCGCGAGGAGGTTGCGGGGACAACCGAGGACGCGTTCGAACTCACCGAAACGGGACGATCCGTACCAGACCTCGCGAAGGATCAGGATCGTCCACTTCTCCCCCACGACCTCAAGGGTCCGGGCGATCGAGCAGTTCGACGTGTCCCGGTCGAGTCGGGGGTCCATGCCGGCGTCCCGCAGAGCTTCGGTCGTTACATCCATGAGGGTGATTCTAACCTCTCCTGAGTTTACTTATCCATACTCAGCTAGTAGCATCGCAGTCGGCACATCAACCCGGCCGCACGCGAGACACGGGCACACAGGGGGACCAGCCCGATGAATCGCATCAGCCACCGAAACACCGCGCAGAAAGGCGGCCGACATGAAGGCCTTCGTCGTCGAGAAGTACGGCAAGGACGGCGCGCGCGCCGCGGAGGTACCCGAGCCCGTCGTCGGGGACCGCGACGTCCTGGTCAGAGTGAGCGCCGCCAGCATCAACCCGCTGGACAAGATGGTCCGCAACGGGGAGTTCAAGCAGCTCCTGAAGTACAAGACCCCGTTCGTGCTCGGCCACGACGTGGCCGGCGTCGTGACCCGGGTCGGCTCCGCCGTACGCGGCATCGAAGTCGGCGACGAGGTCTACGCCCGTCCGCGCGACCTGCGGGTGGGGGGCTTCGCGGAGTTCATCGCGATCGACGCGGACGACGTCGCGCCCAAGCCGGCCTCCCTCACCCTGCAGGAAGCGGCCGCGGTACCACTGGTGGCCCTGACCGCCTGGCAGATCCTCGTCGAGCGCGCGCACGTGAAGCCGGGGCAGAAAGTGCTCGTCCACGCCGGAGCCGGCGGCCTCGGGTCGACGGTCATCCAGCTCGCCAAGCACCTCGGCGCCACGGTGGCGACGACGGCGAACACCAGGTCCGAGGACCTGGTCAGAAGCCTTGGCGCCGACGTCGTCGTCGACTACACCAAAGAAGACTTCTCCAAGGTGCTCTCGGGCTACGACCTGGTGCTGGACTCCCTGGGCGGGACGAACCTCGAGAAGTCTCTGACCGTACTCAAGCCCGGCGGCCTGGCCATCAGCGTCGTCGGCCCGCCCGACGCCGCCTTCGCCAAGCAGCTCGGCGCCCCCGCCGTCATGCGCCCGGTCATGAGCGTCCTCAGCCGCAAGGTCCGCAAGCGGGCCAAGGCACTGGGCGTGCGCTACCAGTTCCTCTTCATGCAGGCCAACGGCTCCCAACTACGCAAGCTCGGCGCCCTCTACGACAGCGGGAAGCTGCGCCCGGTCATCGACAGCACCTTCCCGTTCGACCGGACACTCGAGGCGATGGCGCACGTCGAACAGGGCCGCACCAAGGCCGGCAAGGTCGTGGTCTCGATGGTGCCCGACAACCACTGACGCCGGTGCAGGTCACGGACCCTCCGTCCGGCACGATCAGCAGAGGGGGCGACGACGCTGTCGGCGATCCGATGGTGACTGTGACCACGGCCGCGGGGAGCCGCCGTTCGACCACAGAGGACTGCCGTGGTCCGTCTACGGAGGACTGCTGCTCTGCGTCCTCCCCACACGACAGCCGGACCTCAGGCCGCCGATCCGCAACGGAGGTGTTCCGAGCACAGCCGGTACCGCGTTCGGCCGCCCGAAGGGGACGGTCGCGCCACAGAATCCGGAGCCTCCACGTCCCGCCGGCGACCTCAGAACCCCCTCGACGGGGCGGTTCGACGTGCCCGGATCGAGAGAGAGTCCACACCGATGCCCCTCAGAGGGCTGCTCACGTCCATGAGGATGACCGCAACCCCACCTGGGTTTATTTTTCTATACTCAACTAGTAGCGTCATGGTCAGCGTCAGCACATCGCCCCGGCTGCCGCGGGAGAACCCCGCACGGCACCCGTCTTGAGAAGGAGCGCCCTCATGGGAGTCAGCAGGGAAGCACACGAGTTCGCGGAGTTCCTCGCGAGCGTGAGCGCGAAGTCGTCGACACCTGGCCTCGACCTGGCCGTCATCCGCGACATCGTCGACTCCAACCACAAGGCATCGACCGAGCCGGAAGGCGTCTCCTACGCCGAGGTCGACGCGGACGGCGTCCCCGCCCTGTGGGCCATCCCCGAGGGCGCCGGCCCCGACCGCGCGCTGCTGCACTTTCACTTCGGCGGATCCGTCACAGCGTCCATGCACTCCGACCGCAAGGCCGCCGGCCACATAGCGAAGGCGGCCGGTGCCCGCTCCCTCGTCGTGGACTTCCGCCTGGCACCCGAACACCCCTACCCCGCTCAGCTCGACGACGCCGAAACCGCCTACCGCTGGCTGCTCTCGCAGGGTTACCAGCCGCAGAACATCGGCAGCACCGGCCACTCGATCGGCGGCACCCTCGCGGTGATGCTGCCGCTGCGCCTGCTCGCCAAGGGTGAGGCCACGCCCGGAGCGATCGTCAGCGTCTCCCCCTGGACCGACCTCACACTCGGCAACCCGGCCGTGGACGCCAACGAGACCAACGACAAGATGCTCAGCCGGGGCACGCTGGAGCTCTTCCGGGGCGCCTGGCTGCAGGACGCGGCCGTGGACTTCGCATCCCCCGAGATCAGCCTCGTAAAGGCCGATCTGACCGGCCTGCCGCCCACACTCGTCTACTACGGCGAGTACGAGACCCTCGCCGACGACGGCGCCCAGCTCGGCCGCCGCCTCGCGGACTTCAAGGTCACCACCGAGAGCCACGCGATGCCCGAAGGGCAGCACTCGTTCGTCCTGGGCGCCGGACGCGTACCCGAGGTGGACCAGGCCATCGGGCAGATGG
>NZ_AEJB01000125.1 GCF_000331005.1 Streptomyces turgidiscabies Car8 | reverse complement strand
AGTCGGGACGACAGGATTTGAACCTGCGACCCCTTGACCCCCAGTCAAGTGCGCTACCAAGCTGCGCCACGTCCCGATACGGTCTGACCTGGGCTTTCCCCTGGCCGAACACGCATGGAAACAATACCGCACTCGGGTCGATGGTCGCGCACTCCTTTGTTCACCCGGCCGGCGCTTGACCTCAAGTTTGATTGAGGTCGCAGGATCGTCCCCATGACAGCCACAGCCACGCACGCCGACACGTCCGGGACACTCGACTCCCACGACGCACCCGACCGGTACGACACACACGGATACGCCGCGCTGCCCGGGCTCATGGGTCTGATGACCGGTGACGAGAAGCACGGGCCTGCGGCGACCTCCACCCTGGACGTGCTCTGGGTCCTCTACGACCGGGTCCTGCGCGTCGGCCCGGACCGGATGACGGACCCGGAGCGTGACCGGTTCCTGCTGTCCAAGGGGCACGGGCCCATGGCGTACTACGCGGTACTCGCCGCCAAGGGCTTCCTGCCCGTGGACTGGCTGCCGGGCTTCGGCTCGTACGACTCGCCGCTGGGCCACCACCCCGACCGGGTGCTCGTACCGGGGGCCGAGATCGGCAGCGGCTCGCTCGGGCACGGACTGCCGATCGCTGTCGGTACGGCGCTCGGGCTGCGCGCCCAGCGGCTCGACGGGCCCGCGGTGTGGGTTCTGGTCGGCGACGCCGAACTGGACGAGGGCAGCAACCACGAGGCGATCGCCTTCGCCGGTCCCGCCGGCCTCGAACGCCTGCACACCGTCGTCATCGACAACTCGTCCGCCAGCCACGCGCGGCCCGGTGGTATCGCCGCCCGCTTCGAGGCCGCGGGCTGGTCCACGACCACGGTCGACGGCCGTGATCACGAGGCCCTGTACACCGCCTTCACCACGCCGCACCCCGGCCGCCCGCACGCGGTCGTGGCACAGGTCGAACCGAAGTCCGGCTGACCCGGCACACCGACGACCTGCCCGGCTTTTCCGACCGCGCCGACCGCTCTCACCGATCTGAAGGGATCCACTCCCCCATGGACACCATGCGTGACCGCTTCGCCCCCGTCCTGACGAGCCTGCTCGACGACGACCCACGTGTCGCCGTCGTCCTGGCCGAGATCGGCGCGGACGCGTTCGCCCGGGCGCGGGCCCGGCATCCCGACCGGGTGATCAACGTGGGCATCCGTGAGCAGCTTCTCGTCGGCGCGGGCGCCGGCCTGGCGCTCACCGGTATGCGCCCGGTCGTGCACACGTTCGCGAGTTTCCTCGTGGAGCGCCCCTTCGAGCAGGTCAAGCTCGACCTCGGCCACCAGGACGCCGGCGCCGTACTGGTGAGCGCCGCCGCCTCCTTCGACTGGCCGGCGGGCGGTTTCACGCACATGGCACCCGGTGACGTGGCCCTGCTCGACACCCTGGACGGCTGGAGCGTCCATGTGCCGGGGCACCCCGACGAGGCCGAGACGCTGCTGCGGCACGCGGTCGCCGCGGGCGACGACAAGGTGTACGTCCGGCTGTCGGCGCAGTCCAACGTGGAGGGGCTCGCGGTCGACAACCTACGGATCCTCACCGTCCGCGAGGGCCGCTCCGGCGTCGTGATCGCCGTCGGACCGATGCTCGACACCGTGCTAGCCGCCACGGAAGGGCTCGACGTCACCGTCCTGTACGCGACGACCGTACGGCCCTTCGACACCGCAACCCTGCGCCGGGCCACGGAGGCGGCGGGCACCGACGTCGTCCTCGTCGAGCCCTACCTCGCGGGTACGTCGACAGCCGTCGTGAACGACGCGCTCCCCGATATGCCGCACCGGGTGCTGGGCCTGGGCGTCGGCCGCCGCGAGCTGCGCAGGTACGGGGACATCGACGAGCACGTCGCCGCGCACGGACTCGACGCGCGGACGCTCCGGGAGCGGATCCAGGGCTTCGTGGGCGTCGTGGCCTGAGCCCGCCCTCCGGGTTCAGCCGGCACCCGGGGCCCCCAACTCCGGGTAGGCGTCCAGCAGTCGGGGCGGGGCCGCCTGGCGCCAGGAGTCGGTGAGGATGTCCCGCAGCTCGTCCTCGTCCTCCAACGCGGCCAGGCGCACTCTCACCCAGGCGAAGCTCGCCTCGTGATCGGCGATCCAGAACTTCTCCGGCTCGGAGAGGACCAGTTCGTCGCGCTCCTCCTTCGGACAGCGCACGGCGATGGAGGTCTCGTTCTCAGGCAGTGTGGCGAACATCTTCCCCGCCACCCGGAACGTGGGCATGCTCCAGGCGATCTTCTCCGAGGTGTCCGGCAGAGAGAGGGAGATTCGGCGTACGTCTTCGGCTTCCGACATGCAACGCACCGTAGCCAATGCCACTGACAATCACTCGCGCTTCCCAGGCGGGAAGGCCCGCTCCCCGTGCCCAACGGCCCGCCTACGCCTGCGCGGCGGCGCCCAGTGCCTCCAGCACCGGCCGGATCAGCGGGTGTTCCTCCGCTCCCCTGCGTACGGCCGCGAACACCCTCCGGGTGGGGGCCACCCCGTCGACGGGGCGAACGACCACCCCCGTCAGCTCCATGCCACGCAGCGCCGAACGCGGCACGAGGGCCACCCCGGCGTCGGCCGAGGCGAGGGCCACGACCGCCCGGAAGTCGTCGGAGGAATGTTCGAGGCGGGGCCGGAAGCCCGCGTTCTCGCAGGCCAGGACGACCACCTCGTGGCAGGGATTGCCGGGGTACGGCCCGATCCACACATCCTTGGCCAACTCGGCGAGCGGCACCTCGCGGGCGTCGGCGAGGCGGTGACCGACCGGAACGACCGCGTCGAAGGGCTCGGCGTAGAGGTGCACGTGGGTGAGACGGGGGTCGTCGGCGGGCGGCGCTCCCCGGTACTCGACGGCCACCGCGACGTCGACCTGCCGGTCCAGCACCATCGGCAGGCTGGCGTCACCCTCGGCGTCCTGGACGCGGACCCGGATACCGGGGGCGGTCCCGGCCAGGCGGGCCAGGGCTGGGGCGACGACCAGGGCGATGCCGGTCGCGAAGGCGGCGACGGTGACCGTACCGGCGGCGCCGGAGTCGTACGCGGCCAACTCGGCTTCCGCCCGCTCCAGTTGGGCGAGGACCATATTGGTGTGCGCGAGCAGGATCTCGCCGGCCGGGGTCAGCCGTACGCCCTTCGCGCCTCGCTCGACGAGCCGGTGGCCGGTCTCCTGCTCCAGGGCTGCCAGCTGCTGGGAGACGGCGGAGGGGGTGAGGTACAGCGCGGCGGCAGCCGCCGTCACCGTGCGGTGGTCGGCCACCGCACGCAGGATGTGGAGCCGCCGCGCTTCGATCATGCAGTCGATTATCCAGCACGCCCGGGGCGGTATGCCCTGAACGCTCCCGGTCCGGTCAGCCCGCCAGCTCTGCCCGGGCTGCGACGAAGGCGTCGACGGCACGGTTCACGTCCTCGGTGGAGTGCCCGGCGGAGAGCTGGACACGGATCCGGGCCTGCCCCTGCGGCACGACCGGGTACGAGAAGCCGATCACGTACACGCCACGCTCCAGCAGCAGCTCCGCCATCCGGCCGGCCTCCGTGGCGTTACCGATCATCACGGGCGCGATGGCGTGGTCGCCCGCGAGGATGTCGAAGCCCTCGGCGGTCATCCGGCGGCGGAACAGGGCCGTGTTCTCGGCGAGCCGGATCCGCAGGTCGTCCGCCGACTCCAGCAGGTCGAGCACCTTCAGCGAGGCGGCGGCGATCACCGGGGCAAGCGTGTTCGAGAAGAGGTACGGCCGGGAGCGCTGCCGCAGAAGCGCGACGATCTCGGCGCGCGCGGCCACGTAACCCCCGGACGCACCGCCCAGCGCCTTGCCCAGTGTGCCGGTGACGATGTCCACGCGGTCCATGACGCCGTGCAGCTCAGGGGTCCCCCGGCCGCCGGGGCCGACGAAGCCGACGGCGTGCGAGTCGTCGACCATGACCATCGCGTCGTGGCGCTCGGCGAGGTCGCAGATCTCGCGCAGCGGGGCCACATAGCCGTCCATGGAGAACACGCCGTCGGTGACGATCAGCTTCCGGCGCGCCCCGCCCTCCGTCGCCTCCTTCAACTGCCGTTCCAGATCGGCCATGTCACGGTTGGCGTACCGGAAGCGGCGGGCCTTGGACAGGCGGATGCCGTCGATGATCGAGGCGTGGTTGAGGGCGTCGGAGATCACCGCGTCCTCGGCGTCGAGGAGGGTCTCGAAGACGCCGCCGTTGGCGTCGAAGCAGGAGGAGTAGAGAATCGTGTCCTCCTGGCCGAGGAACGCCGACAGCCGGGCCTCCAGCTCCTTGTGCACCTCCTGCGTACCGCAGATGAAGCGCACGGAGGCCATGCCGTAGCCCCAGCGGTCGAGGGCCTCGTGGGCGGCGGCGACGACCTCGGGATGGTCGGCGAGGCCGAGGTAGTTGTTGGCGCAGAAGTTGAGCACCTCGCCCGGGCGCCCGCCGGTGGTCACGGAGACGGTCGCGGACTGCGGGCTGCCGATGACCCGCTCGGGCTTGTGCAGACCGGCGGCGCGGATCTCGTCGAGGGTGGCGCGCAGGTCGTCGCGCACGGAGTCGAACATGACAGAAGCTCCTGAAGAGGTGAGGGAGTTACGTGGTCCAGTCGAGGATGACCTTGCCGCCCCGGCCGCTCGCCGCGTCCGCGAACGCGGCCTCGTGGTCGCGGTGGTCGTACCGGCCGGTGATGACCGGGGAGAGGTCGAGGCCCCCCTCCAGGAGCACCGACATCGCGTACCAGGTCTCGAACATCTCACGGCCGTAGATCCCCTTGATGGTGATCATCGAGGTGACGATCCGGGACCAGTCCACCGGGAACTCCTGGGTCGGCAGGCCCAGCATGGCGATGCGTCCGCCGTGTGTCATGTTGGCGATCATGTCGCGCAGCGCCTCGGGGCGCCCGGACATCTCCAGGCCGATGTCGAAGCCCTCGCGCAGTCCGAGGGTGCGCTGACCCTCGGCGACGGTCGCGCCGGAGACGTTCAGGGCCAGGCTCGCGCCGATCTTGCGGGCCAGTTCGAGCCGTTCCTCGCTGACGTCGGTGACGACCACGTTCCGCGCCCCGGCGTGCCGGGCCACCGCCGCCGCCATCAGACCGATCGGGCCGGCACCGGTGATCAGGACGTCCTCGCCCACCAGGGGGAAGGACAGGGCGGTGTGCACGGCGTTGCCGAACGGGTCGAAGATCGCCGCCACGTCGAGGTCGACGGGCACCCGGTGCACCCACACGTTGGCGGCGGGCAGCACCACGTACTCGGCGAAGGCCCCGTCCCGCCCGACACCGAGCCCCACCGTGGCCCGGCACAGGTGTCGGCGCCCGGCGAGACAGTTGCGGCACCGGCCGCACACGAGGTGCCCCTCGCCGCTGACCCGGTCGCCGACGCCGATGTCGGGGACGTCGCGGCCGGTCTCGACGACCTCGCCGACGAACTCGTGCCCGAGCACCAGCGGCGTACGGATCGCCTGCCGCGCCCAGCCGTCCCACGCCCGGATGTGCAGGTCGGTGCCGCAGATCCCGGTTCTGAGCACCTTGATCAGTACGTCACCGGGGCCGACCGCCGGTTCCGGTACGTCCGCGAGCCACAGCCCGGGCTCCGCCTTCTTCTTGACCAGCGCCTTCAACGCAACGGCTCCTGTGGGTAGGACCCCGGGGCAGGGCACGCCGAAAAAGCCCGTGGCGGGGAGAGGGGTGACGTCGACGGCAGGACCGACGAGAACGCGCGTCTGAGAACGCCAGACGAAATCTGCCGTACGGCGGCTTCCCGGTCCATCGAGGATTTCTTAAGCGCCGCCGCAGCTTTCCTTCACGCCTCCGCGCCAGGTCAGGCACCGCCGCGAAGGACGACGTCTGGCATATCCCCATTGGCCGGAAGAGCGACAACAGCCGCCCATCTGTTGATCCGACCGGAACCATCAGCCGTATCCCTTCGGAGAAACCGTGCGAACCGACAGCTCGCCCGACAACTGAACCGACAGCCACGCCCCTTCGGGGCCGTAAGGAGTCAGGAACCCGTCATGCCCGCACCGCACTTGGCGCTTCCGCCCAACGACCGGGTCCTGTCTCTGTTCACCGGCTGGACCCGGGCGCACTGGGAGGCGCTCGCAGACCGGCAGCTGGAGGCGCTGGTCCCCTATGCGACGCCGGGTCTCGCGCAGTACCGGCTGCCCGGCCGGAACTCCTCGGCGGGTGTGGTGTCGGACGGACTGGAGGGTTTCGCGCGGTCCTTTCTGCTGGCCTCCTTCCGGATCGCGGGAGCGGCGGGCGAGGTGGATCCCCGTCTCGTGGAACGCTACGCGCAGGGTCTGACAACGGGCACGGACCGGGACAGCGGCGAGGCGTGGCCCGAACTCACCGACTGTTCCCAGCCGATGACCGAGGCGGCCTCGATCGCCATCGGGCTGCACGAGACCCGGCCGTGGATCTGGGACCGGCTCGACGTGGATGTGCAGGAACGCATCGTCGACTGGCTGTGGGGATTCGTGGGCCGCCGCACCCGGGACGACAGCGGGCGGCTGTGCCAGGTGGTCGCCGAGCAGTTCCTGGCCTCCGTCGGGGCGCCGCACCGCCAGGAGGACATCGACGGCGGCCTCGACCGGATCGACGACTGGTATGTCGGCGGCGGCTGGTACAGCGACGGCGACGGCCGTACGTTCGACTACCACGTGGGCTGGTCGCTGCACCTGTATCCGCTGCTGTGGTGCCGGATGACGGGCGGCGAGGACGGCGGACGCGGCCGGGTCCACCGTCGCCGCCTCGCCCAGTTCCTCGCCTCCTACCCGCACTTCTTCGGGGCGGACGGCGCCCCCGTCCACCAGGGCCGCTCCCTGACGTATCGTTTCGCCGCGACCGCCCCCGTCTGGCTGGGCGCGCTGGCCCGGTGCACTCCCCTGGCGCCGGGGCTGACCCGGCGGCTGGCATCCGGCGCGGTGGCGCACTTCGTGGAGCGCGGGGTGCCCGACGAGCGCGGACTGCTGCCGCTGGGCTGGTACGGCACGTTTCTGCCCGCGACCCAGGCACATTCGGGGCCCGGATCGCCGTACTGGTCCAGCATGGCCTTCCTGGGCCTGCTGCTGCCCCCTGAGGACCAGGTGTGGACCGCCAGGGAACGCCCGCTGCCCGTCGAGGAGTCCGACCAGTTCACGGCGTTGCCGGGACCGGGGTGGCTGCTCCACGGCACCCGGCACGACGGCATCGTGCGTCTCGTCAACCACGGCAGCGATCGCAACCCGATGGAGGGACCCGCCGCCGACGATCCGCACTACGCGAAGTTCGGCTACTCGACGGCCTCCGCACCGGAGACGGGCTCCGTGGCCTGGGAGCGCAACGTGGACGGCCACCTGGCGCTCCTCGCCCCCGACGGCACGGCGTCACGCCGGCGCAGAATCCTTCCGCTGCACTGCTCGGGACGGGTCGCCGCCTCCCGGTACGAAGCCGAACTCCCCGGCGTGGAGGGCGAGTTCCGGGTCGAGTCGACGAGTGTGCTGCACGGCTCCTGGGAGATCCGCGTGCACCGTGTGCAGGCACCGGCCGACGCGGCGGTCCGCGAGGGCGGCTACGCGGTGGCCGACACCGCCCTGCCCGAGGCCGAGCGGGGTGACGGCTGGGCCCTGACCCGTACCGCTTCCGGACTGACCAGCGTCGTCGTCGCGCTGCACGGCTGGGACGAGGCCACGGGCGTGGCCCGCGAGGTCGACGCCAACGCCTTCGGCCCGCACTCGGCGACGCCGTACCTCCAGCGCGCGGCGCAGTCCCCGGGCGCGAGCAGGCTGTTCGTGACGCTGGTCGCGCTGACCCGGGACGCCGTGCATCCGCAGGCCCTGCGCGAGGCGGTGTCGTGCGCGGTGACCGAGGAGGGCCGCGCCCTGATCATGTTCCCGGACGGCGAGACGGTCTCCGTATGACGGAGCCGCCCCTCGGAGCGGGGCTTCAGAGCGGGGCCTCTCCCGGGGCGAGCTGCCCGACCAGCTCCGCCGCCATCGCCTTGATGGTCTCCAGCCCCGCCCTCCCCCACGGGCGCGGCCCGAAGTCGGCGACGCACACCGTGCCCAGCGCCATGCCCGCGGTGTCGATGAGCGGCGCGCCCAGATAGGAGCGGATGCCGAACTCGTCGACGACCGGGTTGCCCGCGAACCGCGGATAGTCGCGTACGTCCTCCAGGACGAGTGCCTTGCGCCGGACCACCACGTGCGGGCAGAACCCGTGGTCACGCGGCAGCCGTCGGCCCACCCGCGGTTTCACCTCGTCGGAGTCGGCGCCGGCGACACGACCGGTACCGGCCTCGGCCGGAACATGGAGCCCGGCGAAGAACTGCCGTTCCTCACCGATGAAGTTGACCATCGCGTACGGCGCGCCGACCAGCTCGGCGAGACGGTCCGCGAAGGCGTCGAGGGCGGGCTCGGGCCGTTCCCCGAAGCCCAGTCCGTGCAGTCGCCGGGTGCGGGCCGGGGCCTCACTGTCCTCGGGGGTCAGCAGCAGACGACCTGCCGGGCGGGGCGGGTCGTAGCTCATGGGCGGGCTCCCTCACTGTGGGCGCCGGCTGCGGGGGCGGGCGCGTGGGCGAGCAGGTGCCGTACGAGGGTGAGCAGGGTCTGCACCCCCGAACTGGAGATCCGCGCGTCGCAGCGCACGATCGGGATCTCGGGGTCGAGGTCGATGGCGGCGCGTACCTCCTCGGGGTCGTAGCGGTACGAGCCGTCGAACTCGTTGATCGCGACGATGAAGCCGAGGCCGCGCTGTTCGAAGAAGTCGACGGCCGCGAAGCAGTCCTCCAGGCGCCGGGTGTCGGCGAGGATCACCGCTCCGAGCGCGCCTTCGGAGAGCTCGTCCCACATGAACCAGAACCGCTCCTGTCCGGGCGTCCCGAACAGATAGAGGACGTGTTGCGGGTCCAGGGTGATGCGGCCGAAGTCCATCGCCACGGTGGTCTCGACCTTGTTCTCGATACCTTCGAGACTGTCGGTCGAGGCGCTCACCGTGGTGAGCAGTTCCTCCGTGCTGAGCGGCGCGATCTCGCTCACCGCACCGACCAGGGTCGTCTTGCCGACTCCGAACCCTCCGGCCACCAGGATCTTCAACGCGGTGGGGAAGGGATCAGAGCTGTCGTCGTAGTCCATCGAGCACTGCCTCCAGAAGAGACCGGTCAGTGGGGTTGTGGTAGAACTCGGGCGGTTTGGTGGTGAGTGCGCCGCAGTCGACGAGGTCGGACAGCAGCACCTTGGTGACCGCCGCCGGCAACTTCAGCTGGGCGGCCATCTCGGCGACCGAGACGGGCCTGCGACACAGGTCGAGAGCCTGTGCGTGCTCGGGGCCGAGATAGCCGAGGGGTGTCGCTCCGGTGGCCATCACCTGGGACATGAGGTCGAGGGCGGTGCTCGGCCGGGTCCGGCCGTTGCTGACGGTGTAGGGGCGCACGAGCCGTCCGGCCGCGTCGTCGAGCCAGGGCCCGTCGCCGGCCGCCGTCACGCTCAAGGCCTCATCGCCGAGGGTTCGGCCGACTGCCGGGGCGCGGTCATCAGGTACGGGCGGACGCTCTTGACCAGCATCGCCATCTCGTAGCCGAGGACCGCGGCATCGGCCTCGCGGCCTGCCAGCACGGCGAGACAGGTGCCGGAGCCCGCGGTGGTGACGAACAGCAGGGTCGAGTCGAGTTCGACGACGACCTGCCGCACCTCACCGCCGTCCCCGAACCGGACGCCCGCGCTGCGTCCGAGGGAGTAGAGACCGGAGGCCAGGGCGGCCATGTGGTCGGCACTGTCCGGGTCGAGTCCGTGCACGGACTTGACGAGTCCGTCGCAGGACAGGAGTACCGCGCTCGTGGTGTGCGGTACACGCTGGACGAGGCCGCTCATCAGCCAGTCGAGATCGGATACATGGCCGGTCGGCAGATCGCTCGCCATGGTGGATCGACTCCTTGGGGTACGAAGGTCTGCGGGAGCGCTGGGGGTGGGGGCAGGGATGGTGCTACGGGGGGTGGTCATCCGGCCGGTGCGCTCCCGTCGTGCCGGGCAGTGAGGTCCAGGTCGTGTCCGGGCGCGCGCAGCCGGTGCGCCTCGGGTATCGGGGACGTGTCCGGCGGCGGTACGTCCGTGGCGTCGAGGGGAGACGCGGCGGCCTCGGCGCGGCCCTCGACCGGGCCTGTCGGAGGCATGCCCGGTCCGGTCGGCCGCGCGGAGATCCGCTCCATGAACACCGGCTCCGTCGGCATCGGTTCCGTGGGGACCGGCTCCGTCGGCGCCGGTTCGGCGGCGGCCCGGTAGGCGGACTCCCCGTACGCCGGTTCCGGGGGCGCCGGTTGCCTGTCGGGCGTCCTGGTCTGCGCCGACTGCCCGTAGTGCGCCTCGTACTCCCTCTCCATCGCCGCCAGCGCCGGATCGGTGTAGTCCGAGTCCAGTTGGCGTGCCTCGGCGAGCCCGATGCCGCGCTGGAAGGCGGCCATGAGGCCGGGATCGTGCCCGACGACGTGTTCGCTCTCCGGCCGGGGGGCCGCCGGGCCACCGCGCAGTTGGGGGGCGAGGTGTTCCTGGGCGCGGCGGCGGGG
>NZ_AEJB01000124.1 GCF_000331005.1 Streptomyces turgidiscabies Car8 | reverse complement strand
GCGTGGGCATCGCCGCCGTGGGCGTGGCGTGCGTGACAGCGGTGGCCCGCGCGGGCAGGCGTCGTGATGTGCCGCTGGCCGCGCTGCCCGTGCTCCTGGGGGCCCACCAGATCGTCGAGGCCCTGGTCTGGCGGGCGGACGGCGGAACCGGCCCGGCGACCGTGGCGTGGGCGGTCATCGCCCTGCCGCTGCTCGCCCTGTGGGTGCCGGCGGCCGTCCTGTGCGCGGCGCCCGGAGGAGTGCGACCGCGCCTCCTGCTGCCGCTGGCGGTGGGCATCGTGACGTGTGCGGCACTCGCGTACAACCTCTCGGACCACCGGGTGACGGCGGACATCCGCGGCCACACGGTCGGGTACGGCATCCGGCTGTCCCACTCCGGACCGCTCCTCGCGGGCTATCTGATCGCCACGGTCGGCGCCCTGCTTCTCTCCGGCGACCGCCGTCTGGTGGTGTTCGGGCTGCTGGCCGGGACGGGCGCGCTGGTGTGCTGGGCGCTGTGGCGAACGGAGTTCGTGTCGACGTGGTGCGCTCTCGCCGCGCTCTGCTCCCTGGTCCTGCTGGGCTGGGCGCGCGGACGCCCGCTGTCACGCCGCTGACGCGGCCGACGCCCGGGGGAGGCGGACCTCGCCCCGGGCGCCGTAGCTGCTAGTCGGTGTCGGCTCGGGCCCCGACGAGCGCGCGGACCTCGAACTCCTCGTACGAGGAGGTGTCCTGACGTGTGGTCAGAACCGTGCCGAGCCAGCCGAGGAGGAAGCCGGCCGGGATGGAGACGATGCCGGGATTCTGCAGGGGGAACCAGGCGAAGTCGGCCGACGGATAGATGGAGGACGCGGTCGACGAGACCACCGGCGAGAACACGACCAGAAGCACCGAGCAGGCCAGCCCTCCGCACAGGCTCAGCAGTGCGCCCCGGGAGTTGAAGCGCCGCCAGAACAGGCTGTAGAGGAGCGTGGGCAGCAGGGCCGACGCGGCGATGGCGAAGGCGAGGAAGGCGAGCGTGGAGACGTTGGTCTCCCACGACAGCAGGGCCAGGCCCATCCCCAGGACGCCGATGAGGACCGCGGCCAGCCGGGCCGCGCCCAGTTCCTCCGCCTGGGTGGCGCGCCCCTTGCGGATGACCTCGCCGTACAGGTCGTGGGCGAGGGAGGAGGCCGCCGCGAGGGTGAGACCGGCCGCGACCGCGAGCAGCGTGACGAAGGCCAGGCAGGACAGGAGCGCGGTGAGTATCCCGCCGCCGATGGACTGCGCGAGCAGCAGAACGGCCGCGTCGCCCTTCGGGTCGGTGTCGATGATGGACTCGCGGCCCACGAGGGCGGTGGCGCCCAGACCGAGAATGCCCGCCGCCAGACAGACGAAGCCCACCAGACCGGCCGCCCACACGACCGAGGAGCGCAGGACGTTGGTGGAGCGCGGGGCGAGCAGCCGCATCATCACATGGGGGAGTGCGGCGAGGCCGAGCACGATGGCCAACTGGAGGCTGAGGAAGTCGAGTTTGCTGGTGGTGCTCGCGCCGTAGCGCAGACCGGGTTCAAGGAACCGCTGGCCGATGCCGCTGTTCTCGGTGGCGGCCTCCAGCAGCGCGTTGAGGTTCCAGTCGAAGCGGTGCAGGACCATGACGGCCGTGACGGCGATGCCGGACACCAGCATCACGGCCTTGACGATCTGGATGAACGTCGCGCCGGGCATACCGCCGAGCGAGGCGTACACGATGACGATGGTGCCGATGACGACGACGCACAACGTCCGGGTGGTGGTGCTGGGCACGCCGGTGAACTGGGTCAACAGGGCGACACTGCCCACGAGTTGAGCCACCAGGTAGAGGCAGCAGATCGTCAGGGTGCAGAGGGCGAGCGCGATCCTGACCCCCCGCCCGCCCTGGGGCAGCCGCAGCGCCAGGGTGTCCCCGAGCGTGAACCTGCCGGAGTTGCGCAGCGGTTCGGCGATCACCAGAAGCACCATCATCCAGGCGACCGTGGTGCCGCACAGATACAACAGCCCGTCGTAGCCGGTGAGGGCGACCAGCCCGGTACTGCCCAGCAGTGTCGCGGCGGAGAGGTAGTCCCCGCACATCGCCAGCCCGTTGCGCAGCGGAGACATCTCCCTGTTGCCGAGATAGAACTCGGCGACCTCGTCGCGCTGCGGGGCGATCAGCAGCGCGGCGAACAGCGTGACCACGACGACCGACAGGAACAGCACGAAGGTCAGCTGCCGGCTGAAGGGGTCGACGACGCCGGCCCCGACGGTCACCACGTGCGGTACTCCCTCGTGCTCTGCGGACGGGAACCGGTCTGCCCGGCCGGAGGGTGCTGACCGGGCAGACGCTGCTCCGACTGGGCGCGCAGCCCCCGGGCGACGGGATCGAAGTGGGTGCGCATCCGCCGTACGTAGCGCCAGACGGTCACCCCCATCACCACGAACTGCCCGAGGCCGAGTGTCAGACCGAGGGTGAGATGACCGGCGATCGGCTGGTTCATGATGCCGGGTGCGAAGTTCGACAACAGGATGTACGACAGGAACCCGCCGACGGCGACCGCTGTCGACACGGCTGCAAAGCGGCGGTACCCGTTCCGCAATGACTGAAATTCAGGATGGCTGTGTATCGCCTGTCCCGAAACGGATTCGGTGTACGTAGGCCGGTATGTGGGCGGCTCGTCCGGCCGCATGAAATAATTGGACATAAACGCACCTTCTTCGCTGCATTATGTCGCGCATCCAGCTCTTCCGAGCTGTTGATCATCCAGCTCACCGGGGTGGCAGAGGATGCCGGAGCTGCGTTCTTGTGCGGACTTGGTGGGGGAGTCGTGAATCCCGGACGTATCGCCGAGGAATTCCGGTGCGGAGCATCGGGGGGAGTTTCGTGGCTGCCCAGGGCCCGTCACGGGTGACGACGGGTCAGGAAGCGGATTATGGCAGCGGCGCTCCGGAACAATCAACCGGCTGTGAATTACTATTGAGTACTGGCTCAAATGTGCCGTATGGATGTGCTGTACCGAGAGGCGGGGAAGCGCGGTGTGGAGACACCGTGAAGGGGAAAGCGAAGAGTAGGAAGGTCGCGGCGAGCAGGCCTTGAACGGCGGAGGGGCGATGGATTCCACCACGACACTGATCCTGATCGTCGCGGTCCTGGCGGTGGCCGCGCTGGCCGTGGCGGGCACCCTGCTGGTACGGCTGGTCCGCACCCGGCGGGAGCTGCGCCGCGCGGGTCTGCCGACGGGCTCGCGCTGGGTCTTCTGGGGCGCGGTCGCCTATCTGGTACTGCCGACCGACCTCGTGCCCGACCCCGTCTACCTGGACGACATCGGCGTGCTCCTGCTCGCCCTGCGCAGCCTGCGCTCGCAGGCCCGGGAACCGGTCGGCGGACAGGAACTCGACTCCGCGCCGACCGGCCGCCCGGAGAAGAGCTGGTGAGGGACGACGACAGGGC
>NZ_AEJB01000123.1 GCF_000331005.1 Streptomyces turgidiscabies Car8 | reverse complement strand
CGCCTCCACGGTGTGGGCCGTACGAGCCCTTTGACCGGGCCCGACTCGAGCAGCGCCATCCGCGCGGCGATTCGGACAGGGGCCTTCGTTTCTCCCGGTCGCAGGACCGCCGGAGTATCCCCGGGACTTCGCGGCGAGGAACCGGCCTGGCTCGGTCCGCAGTTACGCGTACGGCCTGCTGTGCTGGCGGCGGCTGCAGAGACCGTTGACGTCGAGCGGGTCCAGGCGACGGCGGCGGAGCGCCGGGATCCGGTGCGGTGGCTCGGTCGGGCCGGCAGATCGCGGAATTCTCTTCGGCGGGCATCGGCCGACACTGTGGGCAGATCAATCCGGTCAGTGGCGTCGCGATGCCGTCAGGGGCCCGGAGGGGTGTCGTCAACTGCCTTGTGCGCCGAGGCCGCGGCGCAGCGCCGCGAGCATGTCGGCGAGCACGCGCTCGCCCATCGCGGACTCGGGGATGAGGCCTCCGTGCAGGACGCCGGGGTAGAGGACGAGTTCGGTGGGGACGTCGGCGTGGGCGAGGCGCTGGGCGTAGTCGATGTCCTCGTCGCGGAGCGGGTCGTACTGGCAGGCGGAGATGAACGCGGGAGGCAGTGCGGACAGGTCCTCGGTGCGTGCGGGTGCGGCGTAGGGGGAGACGCCAGGGGCGGTTCGTCGGCCCTCGCCGAGGTAGCAGTCCCAACTGACCTGTGTTGCAAGGCTGTTCCAGAGCGGTACGTCGTCGTAGGTGCGCATCGACGGTGTCTGGAGGCGGTCGTCGAGTTGGGGGACGCCCAGGTACTGGAAGCACAGCGCGGGTCCGCCGCGGTCGCGGGCGAGGAGGGTCACCGCGGCGGCGAGGCCGCCTCCCGCGCTCTCCCCGGCGATGCCGAGCCGGTCGGGGTCGATGCCCAGTTCGCTCGCCGACTTCGCGGTCCACGCCAGGGCGGCGTAGCAGTCCTCCAGCCCGGCGGGGAAGGGGTGCTCGGGGGCGAGCCGGTATTCGACGGAGACCACGACGGTGCCGACCTCGGCGGCGATGCGGGTGGCGGTGGCGTCGAACTGCTCGACGCTGCCCATGATGAACCCGCCGCCGTGGAGGAACAGCAGGCCGGGCAGGAGGCCGTCCCGCTCGGCGGGAGCGTAGACGCGGACCATCACGTCGGGTGCGTCGTCGGGTCCGGGAACGGTGACGTCCTGGACGCTGATCGGCATGTCCGGCTCATAGGTCGGCAGGCCGGCTCGGACCGCTGCCTCACCCGTGGCGCGCAGTTCACGGAAGTCGGCGAAAGGCCCGTTCGGGAGCATCTCGAGCCAGGGTGTGATCTCGGGGTCGTAGGCATAGGTCATGAAGCCTCCTCGGTGGGGTGGGGTGGGGCGAGAGTCCGGTGGTCGGCGTGGTGGGCGATCTGGGAGTGCTTGATGCCGTGTCACCGGCGGCCCTGGGAGGCCGCGATGCCCTCGGGGTTCGACGAGGGGGGCCGGGTCAGTAGAGCCGGCGCGGTGTCAGGCGCGGGGGAAGCCCTCGGCATCGAGACGGAAGACGAGCTCGGCCTCGTCGCGCTTGGTGGTGTGCAGCTGCCAGTAGAGGGGCGTGATCTGCGCGGGCTGGGCCGCCTCCACGCCCGGGATGACGGAGGCGCCGATCGATGAGTCGATGCCGATGTGGGCGGCCTGGATGCCGGTGCCGTCCAGCTCCTTGTGCAGGTTCATCACCCAGTTGCGCAGCGCCGCGGCGGCGGCGTTGACGTTGGCGACCCGCGGGTCGGGCCAGATCGAACCGGCGCCGGTGGTGTAGAGCAGGGTGCCCGCGCCGGCCTCCCGCATCGCCGGCAGTACCGCCCGGGTGGCAGCGATGGCTCCGTAGAGCTGGAAGTTCATCTCGAACTCCACATGAGACGGCTCGGTCTCGGCCGGAGCGGTCAGCTTGATGACACCGAACGACCCCACCGGGGAGTACTCCAGGACATCGATCCCGCCGAACCGCGCGGCGGCGTCCTTGAGCGCCTGGGTGAGCGCGTCGCGGTCGAGCACGTCCGCAGGGAACGCGGCGGCGGTGACGCCGTCGGCGGCAAGCTTGTCGACAAGACCCTCGAGCTTCTCGCGGTTACGGGAGATCAGGGCGACGTCGAAGCCCTGGGAGCCGAAGGTACGGGCGATGGCCAGACCCATCTGGGGGCCGGCTCCAACGATGGCGATGCTGGTCACAGCGATCCTTTCCAAAAAAAGCTGGTCGCAGGAGAAGGGTATCCGGATAGACCTATCCATATCGGGATCCGGATAGGCCGCTCCGGTTTGCCGCTGTCACCGTACCACTAAAAATGGATAGGGCAATCCGATTGCTGGACTCCCCGGTGCCCCCTACCGCCCGGCATCCCGACGGTCCTGCTGCCCAGGCCCGCCCGCAGCGACGCCGAGCGCAACCGTGAACGGATCACCGTCGCCGCGCGCAAGGATTTCGCGCGTGACGGTCTGGGTGCATCGAGGGCCTCCGCAGCCCGTGAGGCGGGGGTGGGGGGCATCACCATGTGCCGCCGCTTCCCCACGAAGGAGGAGTTGGTAGACGCCGTCTTCATCGAGCGCACGGACGCCTACGCCGACGCGGTCGCCGTCGCCCTGGACGACCCCGGCCCCTGGCGCGGCTTCGTCGGCTACATCGAGACCGCCTGTGCGATGCAGGCCGCCGACAGCGGCTTCGCCGACGTCCTGACCACGACCTTCCGTCCACCGCCAAGGCGCTGGAGCGACGGCGCAACGCCGGTGTCGTCAACGCCACCGGCGACGCCGCCCCTGACGCCTGGCGGCGTGTCGTCGCCCTGCTGGTCCAGTCCTTCGAAGCCCCGTCCGCGGCCACCTGCCCGCCTCACCCGACCATGACGCCCTCCACAGGGCCATGCTCCGCGCCGGTCCGGCGGCGTTGCGGCGCCGGACCGGACGCGGGTGACAACTGACCCTGGGGCACATCCGTCGGCGTGGGCCTGACGGCCGACTGCGGGGTGGCCTACTGCCTCGCGCCATCGGACAGCAGGGCGCGCTCGACCTCGATCTGACCGCCGCGGAAGCCCCTTTTCTGGGGCCTGGTCAACGAGGTGGTGGACGACGCGTCGCTCGGACGCGGGCGGCCGGACTCGCCCAACAGCGCCCGGCGGGAGCGTCGTACGGGCTCGAACAGGCCAAGCTGCTCCTGTGCTCCTGGGGGTTGACCCGCGCGGGCATCGCTTGGTCGGCTCCCACGCGGGCCCCGCGTCATGGCTCCGCCGGTCATGCCGCCGACCCCCCGCCACCGCGGCGACCGCCGGACACCGGCGCCGTCCCGCTCGTACAGCGACAGCCACGTGGTGTACAACCCGGGCGGAGCTCAGCCGCACGGGGTGTCGACGTCGTCCTTCGGGTTCACAGCCACGCCGGCAGTCCCGGTACGGATCCGCCAACGGCGTACAGAGGACCTGGTACGGGCCGGCCGGTGGCGTAGGCGGCCAGGCTGGAGAGGTCACCGGTCACCGGGACCGCCTTCGCTGCACCGGGCACGCCCAGGAGCCACGTGCGACGGCAGTCCTCGGCCCGTAGCTCGACGGGAGGCATGTCGGTGCGAGCCCGGAAGCCGGCTGCCACGTCGTCCACCAGGGCAGCGCAGACCTCACGGGGGACGTCGTCGAAGCTCGTGCCGTTGTCCAGGTCGACGGCGTGGACCCACACCTCCCGCACCCGCATCCAGGGGACCTCCCGGACCGGCACCTCGCGTCCCCTGGCGGTCCGGACGGTCGCCTCCCAGCACGTGTCGGGCAACGCGTCGAGTTCCCCGGCGAGTCGGCCGTCGGCCTGGAGCAGGTCCGCGCGCAGTGCGTCGGCCGGGCGACGGGCCCCTTCCTCGATCTCGCCGGCACGCTGGTAGGGACTGGCGTACATCGGTGTCTCGACACCCGTGCGAGCCCAGTTCAGGAGATTGAGCAGCGCGTCCGCGTTGCGTGCCATGTGCGCGACGACGTGCGCCCGGCTCCAGCCCGGCAGGTAAGAAGGTCGGACGAGGCTCGCGTCGGTCGCCCGGTGCACAGCGGCCTCGAAAGCGGCAGTACCCTTCGCCAGCCACTCCAGCATCGCGTCCGGCCGGCCGCTCACCGCACCTCCCTGCGGCAGGTGTTGCGGCACTCGCCGATCCCCTCGATCCGGGTGACGAGCACGGAACCGTCCCGCAGGTAACGAGCCGGCTTGCGGGCGTGCCCGACACCGCCCGGGGTTCCCGTCGCGATCACGTCGCCGGGAGCGAGGGTGACGACCTCGGACACGTAGGCGACAAGGGCGGCGGGGTCGAAGACGAGGTCACCGGTGTCGGCCTTCTGGACGGTGTCGCCGTCGACCTCGCAGGCCAGGCCGAGGCCCTTGGCGGCCACAGCGGGGTCGTCGGCGGTGACCAGCCATGGCCCCACGGGTGTCGTGGCCTCGAAGGTCTTGCCCTGGTGCCACTGCGGTGTGCGGAACTGCCAGTCCCGGGCGGTGACGTCGTTGAGCACCGTGTATCCGGCGATCGCGGCGCGCGCCTGCTCCGGGTCCGCGTGCCGCACCTCGGTCCCGATCACCACGGCGAGTTCGGCCTCCCAGTCCATCTGCGTGGCCGTGACGGGCAGGATCACGTCGTCGTACGCGCCGACCAGCGCCCGTGCGTACTTGGCGAAGAGGGTGGGGTACTGGGGCAGCTCCCGGCCCATCTCCAGGATGTGGTTGCGGTAGTTGAGGCCGACACAGACGACCTTCTCCGGCCTCATGACCAACGGGGCGTAGTCCAGGGGGCCTTCGTAGCGGTCGCCGGCGGCGTTCGCGGCCCGCGCGGACCAGTCGGGGCGGCGCAGGAAGTCGACCAGGTCGCTTTCTCCCAGGTCCACCGCGGTGTCCTCGTCGATGCGGACGGCGCGGGTGGTGCCGTCGATGCGGATGGTGGCGAGCTTCACTTCTGTTCTCCTCGTGAGGTTCGGGCGAGGCCCAGGGCCTCGTAGACGGGCTCGTCGCTGAAGCGGAAGAGATTCACCTGGGTGTGCGCGGTGAGCGTGACCTCGCACCAGGACGGGACGGCGAACAGGTCGCCCTTGACGACGTCGAAGACCTTGTCGCCGACGTGGGCGGTCGCCTCGCCGTCGAAGACCTGCCAGACCGCCGAGCCGACCGTGCGCACCGGAGTGGTCCGTGTCCCCGCCCGCAGCCGGCGCATCTCGGTGCGCATGGTGACCAGGGCGTCCTTGCCGGTGGTGGGGTTGGAGAAACGGACCCCGGCGTGCCCCGGCTCGATCACGCCGGCGACTCCTTCGGACTCGAGCTCCAGCTGTGCGGTGAGCGCGGCGTCGGTGTGTTCCCAGCGGTAGGCGGCCAGCGGGGAGTTGGGTCGGTCGGGCTGGCCGATCGGACGCAGGCCCGGATGGGCCCACAGCCGCTCACCGCGCGAACGCGCGGGCGTGACGCGGGTGGACAGCTCGTCGGGGCCGAACTCGAAGAAGCCGGCGTCCAGTTGGGAGACCAGCGGGATGTCGAGGCCGTCGATCCAGGTCATCGGCTCGTCAGTGACGTTCTGGTGTTCGTGGAAGGCCCAGCTCGGGGTCAGCAACAGGTCGCCGCGACGCATCGCCACCGCGTCGCCGTCGACGTTCGTCCACACGCCCTCGCCGTCGACGACGAATCGGAAGGCGCCCTGGCTGTGCCGGTGGGAGGGAGCGACCTCACGCGGCCCCAGGTACTGGATCGCGGCCCACAGTGTGGGGGTGGCGTACGGCAGTCCGGGCAGTCCCGGGTTGGACAGCGCCATCGCCCGGCGCTCACCACCCCGCCCCACCGGCACCAACTGCCCGGAACGCTCCGCGATCGGCAGTAGCCGCGCCCACGGCCACAGGTGCGGGACCGCGGCCGGCTGTGGCGACGTCGGCATGAGGTCGTCGCGCTGGTTCCACAGGGGTATCAGTCCCGCATCCTCGAAATCTGCATACAGTTCATCAAGTTGATTACGCTGGATCAGCTTGTCTGCTGTGTCGGTCACCGCAACCTCCAGGGCATACACGAAGGCAGCCCGCTCAAAGTGTGCACAGTTTGCCTATGTCGCCGACAGTACTCACGCATTCCCCTGGCTGGAATATCTTGCGGATACAATTCCTCTATGCAGAATCTTGCGGGTCTGGCGGGTCCACCCCCCTCGTATCCAGTGAGCGCCGCAGGCAACGCCCTGCGTGCCGTCCGACTCCTGCACGAGCACGGTGAGTTGCGCGTCATGGACGTCGCCGACCGGCTCGGCGTCGCCCGGTCGACGGCCCACCGGATCCTGGCGATGCTCGTGTTCGAGGGGTTCGCGGAACAGGGCCGCCACAAGGCCTACCGACCGGGGCCCGCCCTACGGGCGATCAGAGGGAGCCAGGCCGTGCCGCCTCCCGACCTGATCACCCTTGCCCGTCCCCACTTGCAGCGCCTGTCGGACACGGTCCGCGAGACCACCCACCTGATGGTGCTGGAGGGCAACGGAGCCCGGTTCCTGGACGGAGTGGAAGGTCCGCAGGCGCTGCGGGTCGGCTACCGCACGGGCGCGCTCCTGCCCGCCCACGTGACCTCGGGCGGCAAGGCACTGCTCGCCGAGCTTCCGCCGGAGCGACTCCGGGCGCTCTACCTCAACGGACTGCCCGGACAAGGAGCCAGGACGCCGGAGGACGTCGAACGCCTGGTGGCCGAGCTGACGACGATCCGCCGCACCGGCTGGGCCCTCAACCTCCAGGAGAGCGAGCAGGGTGTGAACGCGGTCGGTGTGTGTGTCCGCGACCGCACGGGTACGGCCCTGGCCGCCGTCGCCGTGGCGGCGCCGTCCGCCCGCTGCCCAAGGGGCAGGCTGACGGAACTGGCCCAACCGCTGCGGTTGGTGGCGCGGGCCATCAGCGAGGAACTGTGACCTTCGAAGAGTGCGGGAGCGTCAGGACTGACCGTTGCCCGCGAGCCCCAGGGCCGCGCGAGTGGTCGCGGGTTCGTACTCGGGGGCGATGTCCGCCAGCACGCTCAGAGCGGTACGTGCCAGATGGCGGGCGACCACGCGCGCGGCTTCGGCCGGGTCGCCCAACCGCAACGCCTCAAGAAGCGCTTCGTGCTCCGCGTACGCCTTCCCCCACGAGGCGGGCGCGCCCAGCTGTGCCAGGCGGATGTAGCGCTCGCTGTGTTCTCCGAGCGAGGCGATCATCCGCTGCAGCTGTGGTCCCACCGCCTGGGTGGCGATGCTGTGGAACTCGTGGTGCGCCGCGTGCCACTCGTCCGGATGGTCGTCGACCGTCAACGTCTTCATCCGTTCCAGGGCCTCACCCATGCGCTTCGTGTCGGCAGCCGTGAACGACTTGGCGGTCATACTGACAGCGAGCGTTTCCAGCATGATGCGGGCCCCGTAGACGGCGTCCAGGTCCTCGGGATCCACCGACCGCACCCGCGCTCGCTGGTCGGGCCGCGCGTCGATGAGCCCCTCCTCCTGGAGCAGCCGGAACGCCTCGCGCATGGGTGTGCGGCTGACGCCCAGCTTCCGGGCCATCTCGGCCTGGAGCAGGGCCGATCCCGGTGGCAGTTCCCCGTTCAGGATCATGGCGCGCAAGCGCCCGTGGACGTCGAGAGCAAGTCGGCGGCCGCCCGCGGGGGCCGTGGGACTCTCGCCCGGCGGCACGGACTCGGCCCGCACCTCTCCCTCGTCGTCAGCCGACCGCTGTTCCTGGCGGGACTCGCTTCTGCTCCTACTCACGCCGGGGATTCTACCCAGGTGTATGCAGCCGATACCGAGCCCCCGCCCAACTCCACCTGGAGAAACGCCACACCCGTCCCCGGCCGGCCTCGGAAGGTGCACGACTGTATCCACCTGATGGGGTTACGGGCCGGACGGCCCGCGTCAGCGTTCCTGACCGGGGCCGATCAGGGAGGTGAGTGGGAAGACGGGTTGCCAGTCAGGTATGAAGCGACGGCGCAGGTCGGCCACCGCCTCCATACCGCGCAGTGTCACCTCGGGCGAGGTCGAGAGGCCGGCGGGCCCGAGGAGTCCGGGGAGCGCGGCCCGGGCGGCTGGCGCGGGCATACCGTGCCGCAGCAGGGCCGCCTCGACGCCCGGCGCACCGGAGGCCAGCAGTTCCTCGGTGCTCCTGCGGCAGACCTCGACATAGGCACGGGTGTGCCACGTCGTCGCCATGTCACGTGAGGCCACCACCACGTTGGTGATGAGGTCGGGTACGACCTGAAGGTGGCCGCCGACGCGAGGAAAGCCCTGCTCGGCCGCGAGGACGTCGAACGGCGGATGGAGTGTGGTGCCGTCCACGGCGTCCGACAGCAGGGCCTTGAACCTCTGCGACGTACCGCCCACGGGGACGAGTCGGTCGTCGGTCACCGGCGAGGCGGCGATGTCGGTGAGTACGGCTCGCAGCACGAACGCGAAGGCGCTGTGCGCGTTGTCGACGGCCCACCGGCCTGTCGCAGGAGGGGCTCCGCGACGCCGGTGCACAGCGAGCTCGCCGATGCCCTCGGCCCGGACGGCCACCGGGTCCCGTTGCAGCAGCCCGCGCAGCAGGTGGTCGGGGGAAGTGTGCATGATGTCGTAGTCGCCGTCGTTCCAGCCCGTCAGCTGCTGGTCGGAGGAGACCACCTGCACGAGGTTCACCTCCAGCCCGGCCTGCTGGAAGAACCCGGAGTCGAGGGCGTGGTGAAGATGTACGACGCCGGCTCCAGGGAAGACGCCCACGGTGAGCTGCCGGGAGGGGCGGCCGGGCGGGTTCGGCGCGCTCAGCGCGGGAAACATGAAGAACTCTCCGGACTCGGCATGGGCTGGTTCCTTCGGGTCTGGGTGGCAGGGACATGGAGCCGGCAGGCACGGTGAGGTTCCGGCGGTCACACGACCAGGGTCAGACGGGCTTGTCTTCCTGGTTGGTGATGAAGTCGGCCGGCATCTCGGGACTCCAGACCGCGGCCGGGCAGTCCCAGTCGTTCGGCTGCCAGTCCTCGGTGATGCAGTCCATGTCCCCGGAGTACTCGATCCAGCTGCCCCAGGGGTCCTGGATGTAGTGGAAGAGGTTCGAGCCGAGGGTGTGCCGGCCCAGGCCCCAGCCCTTCGCGTAGCCCACGGAGGCCATGTTCCGCGCGCCCATGGCGATCTGGTCGATGTCGGCGACCATCCAGCTGGAGTGATGCAGGCCGGGGTGCGTTCCCGGGACGAATCCGAAGACATGGTGGTCACCGGGCCCCGAGTTCATGAAGACGGGCCCGCCGTTGATGATGCGGTCCGACAGGCGCAGCCCGAGCGTGCGGGTGTAGAAGGCCTCGGACGCGTTCACATCGGAGCTGAAGATCAGCATGTGCCCGAGTCGCTGGGGACTGGGCTTCTCGCCCGCGTTCACCCAGCGGGCCTGGTCGATCCGGCGGACCCGGTCACCGACATTGGCGTCCCGGACGTCCGTGGTTCCGAACTCGCGCCAGGGGGCGACCCCCTCGTCCCGGAGGTTGACCAGGTTCCCCTCATGGTCGCGGAACCACAGCCCGCCGGGCACCTCGGCAGGAGCGTCCAGCAGCTTCAGACCCACGCCTTCCAGGTGGCGCTGCCACTCGGGGAGCGAACCCGGCTCCACCGCGAACGCCACGTGGTGCAGCCGCTTGACCGGCCCCTCCGTCAGCACCGTCTGGTCCTGCTCCCGGCCGTCGCAGCGGACCACCACCGCGTTGCCCCGCTCCGCCGCCTCCAGTCCGAACGCGCTGTAGAAGTCGGCGCCCGTTTCGAGCGACGGCACCTGGAGTCCGTAGTGCAAGAGACCTTTGACACGCAACATGTGCACTCCTCATTGTTCTGGTGACCCCGCATCCCGCACAGGCACCCAGTAAGTGTGTACACCTGAGCCAGCTGGGCGTCCAGGGATCCAACGAAAGCTTTTCCATCCCGAGGTCGGGACCACGAGCGTTGAACTCGGCAGACCTCGGAACCCTCGCTGGAACCAGTACAACGAACCGCACTCGCCGCAGGTTGCCATATACCCAGAAGGCGACCCTTCCTCTCTCAATGTGTATCCACTATGGTTCGAGAGCTTCTACGAGAGCCGCATGCCGGAGGGAACATGAAACCGTCTGAATGGTCGCTGGTGCAGTACCGGGTCGACGACTCGGAGAAGGTCACCGTCGGTGCGTACACCGACGGAGTCGTGGTCCAGGGTCCACCCGGGACCGAGGGCCTCACGCTGATGGAGGTGCTGGCCCGATGGGAGTCGCTCGCACCGCAGTTCCGTGACTGGACGCCGACAGCGTCCGCCACCGTCGTGGACGCGCGGCTGGCTCCGCCGCTGACGTATCCCGGAAAGGTGCTCTGTGCGGGCGCCAACTACTGGGACCACATCGCGGAGATGGGCTGCGAACGCCCCGACGAGCTGGGCGACCCGTTCTTCTTCCTCAAGCCGCCGACGACCACCGTGACTGGACCTGGGGACCCGGTGCCGCTGCCCGGCTACCCGGGTGCACGCGTCGACTGGGAGGCCGAACTCGGTGTGGTCGTCGGCCGCGGCGGCCGTGACCTCGCGCCCGAGCGGGCCATGGACCACGTGGCCGGCTACCTGGTGGCGAACGACGTCTCCGCCCGGGACAGGCTCAGGTCCGAGAAGCCGGTCGCCGAGCCGTTCACGTTCGACTGGGTCGGCCACAAGGGGCAGGACGGCTTCTGCCCGCTCGGCCCCGGACTGGTGCCCGCCTGGCAGATCGCCGACCCGCAGGATCTGCGGATCCAGCTCAGCATCAACGGGGTGCTCAAGCAGGACTCCTCCACCGCCCAGATGATGGTGAAGATCCCCGAGGTGATAGCGGCGGCCAGCCGCATCACCCGGCTGGAACCCGGAGACGTCATCCTCACCGGTACCCCGGCCGGCTGCGGTGTACCGCGCGGGGAGTTCCTGGCTCCCGGGGATGACATAGTCATCGAGATCGAGCGGATCGGCCGCCTGGAGAACAGGGTGGTGGCGTCATGAGCGACACGTTGACACTTTCCGAGCTCGGCTGGTCGCGGGCCCTGCCGGTTACCGCGACCATGCGAGCCATGCTGTTCCGCCGGTTCGGACCGCCCGAGGTCCTGGAGCAGGCCACGGTGGAGACACCGCACCCCGGCCCCGGAGAGGTCCTCGTCCAGGTCGCCGCGGTCGGTATCGGACGGCTGCTCGACCTGACGGCACGCGCCGGCAACCATCCCTACGTCAGGATCGATCCACCCCACATCCTGGGTGCGGACCACGCCGGCACCGTCGCCGCTCTGGGGGCCGGCGTGGACTCGGTGCGGGTGGGCGACCGCGTGGCGGTGATACCTCCGGTCGCCTGCGGCAGGTGTTCCTACTGCGCCGAGGGCCGCGAGGAAGTCTGTGACGAACTGACACTCATAGGCAACCATCGCCCCGGCGCCTACGCGCAGTACTGCGCGGTCCCGGCCCGCAACGTCCACAGGGTTCCGGACGGTATCCCGGCCGCCATGGCCGCTTCGCTCGCACTCCTCGGAGCCGTCGCCGCCAACCAGATGACCCAGGCCGGACTCCGCCCGGGACACTGGGTGCTCGTCCAGGGCGCGTCCTCCGCACTCGGCTCCACCACGGCCGCCTACGCCCGGCATCTGGGGGCGAAGGTCATCTCGACCTCCCGCTCGGCGGACAAGCGCGCGGCCATGGCCGCGGCGGGAGCCGACCTCGTACTGGACACCAACGCACCGGACTTCGTGAAGCGCGTACGCGAGGCCACCGGAGGTCGCGGTGTCGACATCGCAGTCGACAACCTCGGTGACCCGGACGTCTGGGACGCCACCATCGACTCCCTGGCCCGAGGTGGCGCGGTGGTCACCTCGGGCGCCTTCCTCGGCGGCAAGGTGGGGATCGATCTGCGGCGTGTGTACTCCGACTGCCACCGCATCATCGGGGTGCGCACGGGCAACCCGGCAGCAGTGGCGGAACTGTGGACGCAGGTGGAGAACGGCTTCCGGGCGGTGGTCGACCGGACGTTCCCCATCTCCCGCGCTGCCGACGCCCACCGTTACATGGAGGACGACAACAGCCTCGGGCGTGTGGCGCTCACCGTACGCCCGGAGGACTGGGACGCGTAACAGCGCCCGCTCGCATGGTGTGAAGGGCGCCTGACCGGACTTACACCCGGCAGGCGCCATCAGGGCTGACCCGACCAGCCCTTTCGCACCCTGCGCAGATCGTGAACGTCGGGAGTGGGCGTGCCCGCCGGGTACTCCCGGCAATTCGGCGGTGACCGCCCGCGACTCGCCTCGGCGGCTGCCACGAAGCAACGAGCCGCTCCCCATCCGCCCGTAACCGCGCCGCCGTTCACCGGAGGCGACGGTGTCGCTCCGTCGAGCGAGTCGGCGCCATGACCGCCGCCAGGTCGCGGCGTCCCGGTCGTGCGTATGCCCGGACTCCCATGCGGCGACTGCTCGCCATCGCGACGAGATGAACCGCAACGGCCACCGTGGTGACCGCAGTCGCATGGGAACGAGATCCGTGCGACGACGAGGGCGGCGGCCTACCGCCGAGGACGGCCAGTCACACGTGCCGCGGCGTGTGGCCTCAGGGACCCGCAGAGACAGTCCGCGCGGGTTCGGCGTGCCCGGCTTCGGATCCGGGACGCCATCGGAACCGGCCTCGCCGAGCCGTCGGCCGGGCACCGCTGGCCCGCACCGGTTCCGGCACCATGCCTCAAGACATCCATGGATGCCCACTGTGCATACACATTAACGCGCGGTGCCAGAGCCTGCACACCCTTTACTCCTATTTCGCGTCGCCATCCGTACGCAACGCCTTTACAGCCGCTTAATAGTGTGCACACTTAGCGACAAGCCGCAGTCGATGCAGTTGGGGCCATCGCCAACGACGCTCGCTGATGGGCTGCGTGTGCCCAGAGCCTCCGCATGCGTGCCCTGGCACCGCTCCGATCGGGCGGCGGCTGGCACCGCTCCGATCGGGCGGCGGCTGGCACCGACGAACGTACGCACGCCACCTCCAAGGGCGAAAGCAACCCGTACCCGCAAGCCACGTGAGAGGAATTGCCATGCTCGAAGACAGTCGCGGAGGAAGTCACGGCCAGGCCGCCTGGCCTCCGGTGACCCTGCTGGTCCTCGCAATCTGCGGGCTCGCCATCGCCGCCGACGGATACGACGTCGTGATCTACGGCGCTGTCATCCCGTCCCTGCTGCACGAAGGCGGGTGGGGACTGACCCCCGCCGGTGCCGGGCTGATCGGTTCGATCGCACTGATCGGCATGCTCATCGGAGCCACGACCGTCGGCACGCTCACCGACGTACTGGGCCGACGCAAGGCGCTGATCGCCTGTCTGACCTGGTGCTCAGTGATGACAGGCCTGTGCGCGACCGCGACGTCCCCGGAACTGTTCGCGCTCTTCCGGTTCCTCGCGGGCCTCGGCTTCGGTGGCGTACTGCCGACCGCCAGTGCCCTCAGCGGTGAATACTCGCACCCGAAAACACGCAACCTGGTCTTCGCGATCATCTTCAGCGGCTTTCCCGTGGGCGGCATCATCGCCGCACTCGTGGGCATATCGGTGATCCCAGGGTTCGGCTGGCAGGCGATGTTCCTGCTCGGGCTTCTCCCGCTGGTCCTCATCGTGCCCGTGGCCCTGAAGTACCTGCCCGAGTCGATCGTCTTCCTCCAGGCGAAGGGCCGGTACACCGAGGCGGAGAAGACGGCTCACCGCTGGGACATCAGCCTCGAGAGCGCACCGCAGGACGCGACGGCGCCGACCCAGTCGCCGACCGCGGCCTGCCCGGACAGCATGTCGCCGGTGAAGGCCCTGTTCTCGCGGAACTACGTCGTGGCGACGCTCTGCTTCCTGGTCATGTCGTGCCTGTGCCTGTTCATGATCTACGGGTACAACACCTGGCTCCCGGAGATCATGCGCCGGGCCGGGTACTCCTCCGGGTCGGCACTCGGCTTCCTCCTCATGTTCAACATCGGGGCCGTCGTCGGCCAACTCCTCATCTCCCTGGCCGCCGACCGGCTCGGCTCGAAGCCGGTCATCGTCGCCACGTCCCTCCTGGCCGGCGCGGCCGTGGTGCTCCTCAGTCTGCGACTGCCCACGGCGGTGCTGTACGCGGCCGTCGCGCTGGGGGGTGTCGGCGCGATGGGAACCCAGACGTTCGTCCTCGCCTATGTCTCCAAGCACTATCCGGTACGGATGAGCGCCACGGCACTCGGGTGGGCGCTGGGCTTCGGCCGCCTCGGCTCGATGCTCGCGCCACCTCTGCTCGGACTCATCATCGGGGCGGGGCTGGCGTACCAGTGGAACTTCTACGCCCTCGCGGTACCCGGCCTCATCGGTGCGGCACTGATCGGACTGATCCCCCGAGCGTCCGGCGATGCGGCACCGGTCGGACGCATGAGCACAGAGGGGACAGCGCGCTCCTTGCCGGAGCCGACCTGATCCGCACCGGGGTCCTTGACCCGGACAGGGCCTCTCGAACCGAGTGCCCTGCACGGCAGCCGTCCTCCGCCGGCGCGACGGCGCCGGCTCGCGGCGGACCCGGCCCAGTCGGTGGTCTGCACGTGTGCATGACCAATGGGCCGGGAACCACCGATTCCGGAGTCCTGGCCGGCAACAACGCGGTCCTGCATCTGACCGGACGCTACCTCCGGGACTGCCTTTCCGGAGATCCGACGTCCGCCAAGCGCCTCGGCCGCTTCCTCGAAGCGGTCCCAGGATCCTTGCCGGCCGATCTCGACGCTGAGGGCCCCCTCTGCGGCCAGTTCGGTGAGAACGGCCAGGTCCGCGCCGGCATCTCCTTCGATGACGAAGGAGGTCAGCGACTTGGCCGGGCCGACGGTCGCATAGGGCGGAAAGGCCGCCGGTTCTCCGGATGTCCAGCCGACGCTCTGCACGCTGCCTCCCGGAGTGAGCAGGTTCCATGCCAGGACGAGTTGGGGGCCGCCGACGTTGTCGATCACTACGTCGACCGGTCGCTCAAGTCCCTCCAGTCCGATCAGAACCTCGTCGGCGCCGGCCTCGGCCAGCCCCTCCCCGCGGGCGGTCGAGCCTACGGACGCGATCACATGGGCACCGGCCCGCGCCGCCAGCTGGACGGCGAACCGGCCGACCCCGCCGGAGGCGCCGGTGACCAACACCCGCTTGTCCGGTCCGAGCCCGGCGGCCCGCAGCGAACGCAGCGCCGCCACCCCGGCGACCGGCAGAGCAGAGGCCCGACGCCGACTGACCGGGTCCGCACCGGCACGCGCGCCTACGTGACAGCAGCAACCGACGGGAATCGCAGGACTCACCATCAGGTGTCACGGAGCTGCATGATCGCCGGGGCGGCTCCTGGCCTCGCGCTTTAGTGAGCGGGCCTGTCCGGGCCTTGATCAAATAACTGGAGAGTGCTGCTGACCTGCAACGGTGGGACTTGTCGAGGGTCCTGTCAGCTGCAAGGAAAGAAGCACTCTCCAGGTGAAGAAGAGCAGCGGGTCATACCCACGTGTCCGTGTCGAGGGCAGCGGCCGTGGGACGGTCTCGCATTCTGTTGGGGGTCAGGCGCCCGGGTGCAGACCGGGCCAGCCGGGTGTCGGGTCGCCCTTGACCTCGCCGAAGTAGAGGGCGAAGGTCTGCTTCAGCTGCTCGACCTGGGCCCGGTCCTCCATGAAGCGGGGAAACCCGTCCACGTTGGCGTTCGGATACTCCCAGATCGGCTTGAGGCCGGTGGGCGGCGCGATGTCCGTGCGCACCGACCAGTTGTTGGAGGTCTGACGCTCGGTGGACAGCTGCCAGTTGAGGTAGAGCTTGGCCGCCGTGGGGTTGGCGGCCTGCTTCATGATGGCGAGCCGCTGTCCCCACGCCATGAAGGGGTGCCCGTCGGTCATCATCCAGCGGTTCGGGCTGGTGGCGAGCGGGTTGCCGCCCGTGCCGACGCCTATGACCTTCTCCTTGTTGGTGACCGCGGTGCCGGGGGAGAAGGAGCCGCGGGCGAACTGCGGCTGCTGGGCGGCGAAGCCGGCCACCCAGTCCCAGCCGTAGGTCCTGGCGTAGAGGGCGAAGAGGTAGAGCACCGCGTCGTCGTCGTGCGGGTAGGAGGAGGCGATGGCGCCCTTCCAGCGCGGGTCGACCAGGTCCAGCGGCGTCTGCGGCGCGTCGGTTCCGGCCGCCGCCACGTCGTACAGGTAGCTGAAGGCGATGACCATACCGGCCACCCAGGCGCCGTCCGGGTCCCTGAACTTCTTGTGCAGCTTGCTGAAGCCGGCGGGCTTGTAGCGCAGCAGCCGATCCTGGCGCTTCCAGCGGGTGAAGTCCTGCAGCGTCTGCAACTGAACCAGGTCGGCGACCAGGGTCTCGGTCGCGAGCTGGTTGTCCACGCGGACGTCGTGGTACTTGCTGTAGTCCACGATGAGGTCGAGGTCGATCTGCGGGAACCGCTGGCGGAAGGCGGTCCGGGCGCCGGCGCCGCTGCCCGAGTTGGCGAGGTCGCCGCCCGCGTAGATCACGAGCTTGCCGCCCTCGGCGACGGCGTCCTCATACAGTTCGTCGAGAGTCCTGGTCTCCTCGGCGTGGGAGCCCCACGAGGCGGGGGCGGGGGCGGCCGCAGCGGGGGGTGCGGTGGAGCCGAGCGTGCCGAGGCCGAGCGCGGCGCCCGCTCCGGTGGCGAGGAGTCGCCGTCGACTGGTGAAGTCGGTCATTTGGGTAATCCATTCTGCGTGGGGGCAGGGATGTTCCCGGCGTACGGGCGGCGGACCGCCTCGGCCGGGACGGCGGGAGCGGGAACGGCGAAGCCGGTGTCCTGGTGCGGCGTGCTCATCCGGTCCACGGTGGTTGGCTGCCTGCCCGAATCGAGGATTCTGACGGCGGGCCGGTGGCGTTCGCGTGGGTGAGTCCGGCGTCGATCAGCATCGACTCCGGCTCGCCGGTGACGAGGGTCGGAGGTCTTGGTCATGGTGCCGACCGGAAGGTCGAGGTCGGGGTCGAGGACGATGAATCGAGCATTTTCATCTGGCTCTTCGGTCGAGAATGGGACACGCCGGACGCGAGCAGTTCATCTGACAAGACTGTATCTGACGAGTCAGGCTTTTTCCGCGACGGGTGCACGCGGTGTGATGTAAGCGATGCGTCGTCCCCGGGCGGCGCTGCGAGGAACGCGTCGATGTCCTGCGGACGTAGCGCGAGATGTCGGCCAGGACGGCGACGGTTTCCTTGTGTTCGCGGGCGAGTTGCGGGGCGGCGGTCCAGACCTCCGGCTTTCTGGCGACGACCGCGCACAGCAGGTACGCGGAGTGCGGCGCCGCTGAATTCCCTCGGTGAGGCCTTGCCGATGATGCGGAAGCGCGGCCCTGGCCAGTCAGCCGCGTGCCGTCCAGCTCAGTGCGGCGGCTCTGGCCAGGTGCAGGTGTGCGCGTTCCTCGGGTAGTCCTGGCCCGCACATGCGGACGTGGTGGAGATGCAGCAGGTCCGGGAGCAGGTCCTGAGGGGGCAGCGTCCCCGCACCCTCGAGCGCGCTGCGGTAGGCGGCCAGTGCTGTGCGGCGTGCGGACCAGCTCGCGGTGACGCGCGCGTCCAGCACCGGAGTTCCGGGGGTCTGGGGCGTGAGGGGGGCGGTCGCCAGGGCGATGGTCTCGTCGTAGACCGCTCGGGGTGGGGCGCTCCTGTCCGTGTGGGTGTGCCCGACCAGCCAGCGCATCGCCTTTCTGTCGTCCCCGAGCAGGCCGACGGCGATGTCCACCATGCTCGCGGCAGTCACCGCACGGACGTCGGGAGCTCCACGCCCCGCCTGCGCGGTCAGTTGGGCGAGGACGGCGGCGGAGTCGGCGGCGAAATACTCCTCGGCGGCTTCCATGACCGCGGGGCCGCCGAAGCGCGTGGTCTGCGGGTAGTAGGTCTCCAGGCTCGTGTGGGTGATCAGGCCCGCGTGCCGAAGCCGCCGGGTCCACTCGCCGATCTGCCCGACAGCGGTGCCGACTGAACCGGGCGCGCAGGTCAGATGCAGACGTAGGTGGTCCTCGGGATCACGGTGACGAACGAACCACCAGCGGGGTTCTCCCAACTCCTCGAGCAGGGACGGCAGATGCCGGGTCAGGAGCGGGTTATGACGGTCGCGGTGTCCGTGCAGCCTGAGGGAGAGCAGGTCGCCGCAGCCAGGCAGGCGGCCGTACTCCCGGCCGACGACGTCGCCCGGTGCGCTGACGGGTGCGCGGGTCCGGCCCACAGCGGCCAGGGGTATGACGATCTCGTGGGCGCGCCCGCCGGTCCAGCCCAGGTCCCCGGGCTTCGGCGCGGCACGTAGCAGTGCCCTGCCGTCGCGCTCCACGTGCGTACGGAGCAGGACCCGGTGCGAGGACTCCGCCAGATCCAGGTTCATGCGCCGGTCTCCGTCGCCCAGGTACACGTGCTGGGGCAGGAGGACCTCACGGCGCCATTCGGCCAGGGCCTCGTCCCACTGCGGCCACGGCGTCCGTACGTCGGGCAGGTCGTCGACGCCGAGTGTCCAGCGGGCCGGCGACAGTACGGTGCGTCCGTAGCGCAGTGCGGGGAGGAAGGGCAGGCTGGACACGGCCGCTCCCCACGAGAACCCGGTGCACGGGACGGACAGTGCCACCGGTGCCTCGATCAGGAACCGTGCCAGCGGATGAGTGTGGTGGGTCAGATCCACGGCGTTCAGCAGCATCGTGTGCACGGGGCGGCGGCGGGAGACCGAGACCAGGTGCAGCCGCTCGGTATCGGCGGTCACCGCCAGGTCCGTCACGGGTACCTGGTCCGTGTCCGGGCCGTGGTAGTCGCCGAGGGGGATCACCGTCCCCGCCGCCTGTGGGGCGTGCGCGACGTTCACCGAGCGTATGTACAGCGGGGTGGTACTGATCTGCGCGATCAGCGCGTCCTGTTGTACGCCGGGCAGACCGGCGTACGAGTCGGTCATCCGGCGGCGGTCCTCGGCGTCGAACAGGGGGAGAAAGCGCCCGGTGGCCGTTCCGGCCGCGCGGGCCACCCCGACGACGTGCAGCGCGAACTCCCCTTGTTCGAGGGCGGATACGCTCGCGGCGTGGATCCGCACGGTCACCTCGGTGCTCGGCTGCACGGGCCTGCCGGGATCCACCACCGCCAGTTCGTCGATCGCGGTGTCATCGAGTAGGACGTGGTGGCGGCGACGCGTCGCGGCGGTGTACGCGAGCCTCAGCAGCCGGCCGTCGCGTGCGGTCAGCGTCGGGCCCGTCGACGCGGCTGTGGACCCGAGGTAGCCGGACGGGTAGCCGAGGAGGTCGATGGCGTTCAGGACGGGTACCACCGCTCCAGGGCCGTAGTGCTCGAGGAAGCGGCTGTGCCAGGCAGTCCATCCGGGGCTCAGCGCGGCCCGTGGCGCCAGGCGCGTGAGCACGGCGGCGGCCGACGCCGCCTCCTCGGCCACCGCCTCCGGGATCACCAGGTCCCAGTCCAGCCGCAGGTCGAGGGCGAGCGTGGGTTTCGCGGTGGGACAGAGCCGTGTCATCGCGGCCGTCACCTGTGCGCGTTTGGCGCGGGCGCCCGCGGGGGCGACGGTGGCGTCGTCGTGCCGTGCCAGTTCCGCCGCGACCTCGCACAACTCGCCGACTTCGGCTTCGGCCGCGGGCAGGTGCTGTATCTGTCCGAGCAGGGCGGCGATCGGATCGGAGGCCGTGACCGCAGGGCGCAGACTGGTGATCAGGAAGCGCTGTCGTACCAGGTTCGCGAGCAGAGTCTCGATCGCGGTGGGCGACGCGGCCGGGAAACCGCCGGAGAGCGCTTCGGCAAGAACTGTCCACGCGACCGGCGCACGTGCGATGTCCATGGCCATGCGGACCGGTCCCGTCGCGCGTATCCCCACGTGCAGCGGGCCATTGTCGTTCGTACTGCTTGCGCGGTGCTCGACCGTCAGGCGTCCGTCGCGCTCGAACGCGAGGCCGGAAGCGAGCAGCGTCAACCGGGGCCGGAGCGCAGGGTGTTCCTCCAACCCGTCGACAAGAGCCGCGGTCCAAGCCGCCTCCGGTCTGGTGACCGCCCGGTGTCCGGTGCCCGCGCGCAGCACTGGAGCGGCCCCTGTGCGGGCGGCGGCGACACCGGCGAACAGACCGAACGGAGTGGCACGTGAGCGGGCGCGCAGCAGGTAGCGCACCACCGAGAGCACCGCGCGCCGCACGGCGAGGTCCGGCACCGGCTCGCCGACGCATATCTGACGCACCCGTCTCGCCAGGTCCGGACTGGAGAACTCGACCGCGGTGGCGAAGTCGGTTGCCTGCCACGTCTGTTGAAGCCATGCTCGCCACGATTCCGTGTGCGCGTACGGGCCGGTCAGGTCCGGCCAGACCACCGGGTGGTCGGGACGCCAGACTGCCGCCCGGACCACGGCCGCATCGACATGGCGGTACAAACAGCCCTCCAGCAGCACGACGGCGTTGTCCTCGACCTTTGATCTTCCCAAGGTGCGCGGCGGCGGGGGTGATTATGAGTCATGGTCATTTGGCGTCGTTGCTGCGCAATCCGGTGGTGCGGTGTCCCCATGAGTCGCTGACCTGGGCGAACACCCTTCAGCCCGAACGACGACGTTTGGGCTGTTGTCGCGCGTGCCGTCTGGCTAGCATGGGGCGCCGCACACGGCACGCGGCACATTCCCGGCACATTTGCGAAGGGGAGAAAATCATGACCGCTGCATCTCCTGAGAAACTCGCCGATGAGGAATTCGGTGAACTCGAAGAACTCCAGGTGATCGATTCCAGCGAGTTGAAGCTCGGCGCGGCGTACCACACGTACACCTACATCGCGGCGGAGAGCACGGACGACATCCCCGACTAGGAATCCCGGGAGCACGGCAACTCTCCGACGGACGAGACCGGTTGAGACGAGGAGGCAGGTCGTGCCGTCCAGCCGGTCGGTGGACCGTACCCGCACCGACGTCCTGTTGATCTTTCCGCCGCAGACCGAGGCCAGGTTCTTCCCGTATCTGAGCCTGCCCTACCTGACCGGCCACCTGCGGCGCCGGGCTCGGCAGGTTCACCAGGCCGACCTGAACATCGCCGTGCTCCACGAGCTGCTGCGATGTCCCACGCTGCTGGACGACGCGGTCCGGGCCCAGGACGCGGGCGACGACGGTACGGCCGCGAGCCACTGGTATCACCGAGCGGTGGCCGACGTGTTCGCCGCGCACATCGGCGAGCTGCGTGCCCACGTCCTGCACAAGGAGTCGGTCGGCGAGCTGGGCCCCCACCGCGCGGTTCGGCTCGCCACCCTGGCCCTCGAACTACTGGTCCGCGACACCTTCCTGGCCCGGACCTGGCAGGACCTCGGCCGACTCGACGATGCCGTACGCCGGGCCGCGGACGAGCCGCCCGTCGCGTCGGGCGTACCGGTCGCAGTGCTGCACCGCCTGGTGACCGGGCTGCTCGGCCGGCATCGCCCCCGCGTGGTCGGTCTGTCTGTGGCCTTCTTCAGCCAGCTCGCGCCCGCGCTGCTGATCGCCGCCTGGGTCCGGCAGTTGGCGCCGGACACCCGGATCTGTCTGGGCGGTCAGCAGGTGATGCTCCGTCACGACAGCCTCGTCCGGCTGCCCGGCGTCCGGGCAACGGTCGACGCCCTCTGCACAACCGCCGGGGAGGAGCCGCTCGAACGCTGGCTGGACGCGCTGGACGGGACGTTTCCGCTCGCCGCCGTGCCCGGCATGACCTGGCTGCCACGTTCCGATGCCGGGCCGCGCACGGGTCCCCCGGTGACCCTGCGCTTCCGTGATCTCGGACCTCCGGACTTCACCGGACTGCCGTTCCGCTCCTATCTCAACGACGCCCTGGAACTCGCGATCGTCTCCTGCGTCGGCTGCTACTGGGGACGCTGCGCGTTCTGCTCGTACGGCAACCGGTCGCTTCCGCAAGGCGGGTACCAGCAGGGCACCGCGGCCCAGATCGCCGACGCCGTGGAGGCCGTGGTGCGTGCCACGGGCACCCGGTACGTGTCGGTCGCGGACGAGAACACCAACCTGCGGCTGATCCTGAAGGCCATGCGTGCGACACGCGACCGTGGCATCCGGGTCCGGTTCGGCGTACGCAGCCGGCTGGAGGCCGTCCTGACCGACCCGGCGTTCTGCCACGACCTCTCCACCGCCGGCTGCGCGATGATCGCGGTCGGCTACGAGGGCACCTCGCAGCGCCTGCTGGACCGGCTGGAGCGGGGCGTGCGCGCGGCCGACTACCAGCGGATCCTCGACAACCTCGCCGCAGCGGGCATCGCCGTCCGGTTCACCGTGATGGGCCAGGTCCTGGACGAGACGCCGGACGAGTTCGAGGCATCCCTGCGCTTCCTCGTCGACAACGAGCGGCGGATCGACATCGACGCGCTGGAACTGATGGTGGCGGAGCCCGGCAGCAGACTCGTGACCGGCCCGCAGGACTACGGCCTCGCCCTCGACACCTCGGACCGCCTCGCGGGCAACCCCGAGCTCAGCTACCTGGCCGGCCGGGTCGGCCGCCCGCTCGCGGTCCGCGGCGGCCCGACACGCACCGAGGCACTGGACCGGCTGATACGGACCTTCCGCACCGTCAGGCCGGGCCGTACGAACGCCTCGGCACCCTCCAGCCCCGCCCCGGACGACCGTCGCGCGCCAGCCGTCGCGGCCCTGCGCCCGCACCCGTGGGTACGCACCGTGCCCGCGCACGCCGACGACCGTACGGCAGACCGCGTCACCCTCGCCGACGTCGTCCGCGAGCGGTTCTACGCGCTTCCCCGCACCGACGTGGAACAGGGCGCCGACGGCCTGCTCACGGCCCGCACCGACCGTGGCAGCCGACTGCTGGCCCGCCTGGCCGACGCGGCAGCGGGCACCCCCGACCCGGCCCGTTCGGCCGACCCGGCCCCCTCAGCCAGGAGCTCGTCATGACACAACCGCCGCGCTCCGCACCCGGCGGCGCCCGAACCGTCACCGTCACCGAATCCCCGCGTCGAATGGGCCTGGGGGTACTGATGGACATGCCGTGGGGCGGCGGACGCCTCGGCAGGCGCGGTGTCGGATTCGTGGAGAGCGACGACGGCGGCGGAGACATCACCGACCGGGTCCGCGCCTTCCTGAGCCGCCACGGCGGCGACTTCGCCTACTCGGCCCTCGCGTTCCAGCCGCGCTCGCGCGCCCGCGTACGGACGGCCGACTACGTGCGCGCGTACGACCGCTTCTTCGAGGCGCTGCCTGCCGGGTCGGCCCGCGCTTTCCACCAGACCGAGCTGAACATGGGCACGCCCGAGCGCTACGACCGCCGCCCGGCCGCCGAGTTCACCAACGAACTGGCCGCCCGCTACGGCTTCTCCTGGGTGGTCGAGGACCTGGGCATCTGGAGCCTGCGCGGCATACCGATGCCCTATCCGCTCCCGCCGCCGCTGACCGAGCCGGGGCTGGAGATCGCCACCCGGAACGTGGCGGAGGCGGCCCGGCTGCTCGATCCGCCGCTGCATGTCGAGTTCCCCGGCTTCACCGAAGGCGGCTCGTTCGTCCTCGGACACATGGACGCCTTCGGGTACTTCGCCCGGCTGGCTCAGGACGCCGACGTGTGGGTGACGCTCGATGTCGGCCATCTGCTCAGCTACCAGTGGCTGAGAGGACGTACCGGAAGCAGCATGTACGACGGGATCGAGGCGCTGCCCCTGGCCCGTTGCCGGGAGCTGCACCTTTCGGGCTGCCAGATCGTGGGAGGCAGATTCCGCGACCTGCACCACGGCGTCCTGTTGGACGAGCAGGTGGATCTCACCGAGTATCTGCTGCCGCGTTGCCCGAACCTCCTCGGGGTGACCTACGAGGACCCGATGTACCGCGAGGACGGACAACTGGTCGAGAAGTCCCGGCGCAACTACGCGCGGCTGCGGGACATTGTCGCCGCCTGGCAGCGCGGGGAGGTGGCGTGAGCACGGTGGAGCCGGGCGCGTCGCTGGACGGCGAGCGGCTGACCGACCTGCTCCTACGGCTTCTGCTGGACACGGACCTGAGGGCCCGGCTCGCCGAGGAGGGCGCCGGGGGCGTGGCGGCGGATCCCGGCGAGCTGGAGTGCCTGGCCTCCGTCGACCTGGCCGAACTGGACATCACCGCGCGCCGGCTGCGCTCCCAGGTGTGGCGGCCCGGCAGCGGAGGCAGTCTCGCGACCACGTTCCCGCGCAGTCTGAAGCTGCTCCAGGACGCCGGTGCCACGGAGTCCTGCCTGCTCACCGGATTCCTCGGCTCGCAGCACTTCTCCCGGTTCCGGCTGATCCCGTACACCGCTCCCGGGTTGTCGGCGGAGGAGGCGTTCGCGTCCTACCTGCTGGACGACGCCGGTGCGGGGGCGCTGCGCGACACGGTGACCCACGAGCTGATGATCGCCCTGTTCACCGCGCTGACATGCGAGCAGCCGCTGTCGTTCGTGATCGAGGCGGAGGGAATCGTCCCCACCGACCGAGGCCACGCCGCCCTGCGTGCCTACGCGGCGGCGTCCGTGGCCACGTGGGGGACGACCCCGGGGGAGCGTGCCGGCACAGGAGGCACCGAGGCCACCGAGCTTGCCGCGAACACGGAAGCAGTGGAATACGCGTACTTCACCACGTCCCAGGGACTGGCTCACGGCGTGGTGTCCGGGCGGGTGGCGGCGGCCTTCGAGGCCGAACCGACGGCCCGGCGGGAGACCGCGCGGCGGGCGCTGGCACGCCGCGGACTGTGGTGACGGGGAGAGGAACCGCCTTGCACATCGTGTTGGTGGACATGCCGTGGTCGTCGCTCGACGCGCCGTCCCTCGCACTCGGCATTCTCAGACGCCGGATCCTCGACGTCTTTCCCGACGGAGCCGCGGACGTCGAGGTGGTGCACGCCAACCTCGACTTCGCCGACTGGGTGGCCGCTCGTACCGAGTACGGCTTCGAGGAGTACGACTTCTGCGCGTCCTCGTACTTCTCCGGACACAGTGAGTGGATCTTCTCCGCCGCCCTCAACGGTCAACCCCGTTGGCGGGTGGCGGAGTTCACGGAACACTTCGGCGGGAGGATACCGGAGCGCATGCTGGCCAAAGCGCGGGAACTGCACGAACTCGCGCCACTGTTCGTCCGGGAGACAGCTGCCAAGATCGCCGCCACGGCACCGGACGTGGTCGGCTTCACCACCACGTTCGCGCAGAACGCGGCCACCCTCGCCGCAGCCCGCGTGGTCAAGGAACTGGCACCCGGCACCACCACCGTCTTCGGCGGCGCGAACTGCGACGGCCCGCAGGGCGCCGCGCTGCACCGAAACTTCCCCCAGGTCGACTTCGTGGTGCGCGGCGAGGGCGAGATCGCCTTCCCGCGACTGCTCGCCGCGCTCCGCGACGGTGACACCGACGACCTGGCCGCCATCCCCGGCCTGTGCCGCCGTGATCCGCACGGCCGGTCCGTGGCCCATCTCATGGACGCCGCCCCGCTGCCCCCGGGAGCACTGGTCACCCCGGACTACGGCGACTACTTCGAGCGGCACGCGCGGTCCACCGCGGGCGGCTGGGTGGAGCCGCGGCTGGTGGTGGAGGGCTCGCGAGGCTGCTGGTGGGGCGAGAAGCACCACTGCACCTTCTGCGGCCTCAACGGCTCGTTCATGGAGTTCCGCAGCAAGGACCCACGGCGGTTCGTGGAGGAGATCCTCGGCCTGGTCGAGCGCCACCGCGTACTCGACGTGTGGGTCACCGACAACATCCTCGACATGGCCTACCTCAACTCCATGGCCCCCCTTCTCCAGGAGTCCGGGTACGACCTGCGGCTGTGCTACGAGATCAAGTCGAACCTGCGGCGCGAGCAGCTGGCGACGCTGTACGCGGCCGGTATCAGCTACGTGCAGCCCGGCGTGGAGAGCCTCAGCAGCCGGGTGCTGAAACTGATGGACAAGGGGGTGACCGGCTGCCAGAACGTACGGCTGCTGCGGGACGCGGAGACCATCGGCGTCAACCTCAGCTGGAACTACCTCTACGGCTTCCCCGGGGAGACCGAGCAGGACTACGACGAGATAATCGACCAGCTGCCCGCGCTGCACCACCTCGGACCACCGGCCAACTCCACCCGGCTGAAGGTCGAGCGGTTCAGCCCCTACTTCGACCGGCCGGAACTGGGCTTCGGCGAACTGCGCCCCGCCTCGCACTACCACCACATCTACGACCTGCCGGAGAACGAGCTCGCCGACCTGGTCTACATCTTCGACTCACCGCACCAGGGCATCGCCGACGGCTGCCTGAACCGGCTGCGCACGGCCGTCGCCAGTTGGACGCGGGCGTACTCGCGCAGCCGCCTGACCCACTGCGACCTCGGCGGACACATCGTCCTGGTCGACACCCGGCCGGGCTTCTCCTGGCGGCTCCTCGACCTCACCGACCCGCTCGAAGTGACGGTGTTCCGGCTGCTCGACACACCGCACAGCCCGGCGGCGCTGCTGCGCAAAGCCGCTGCCCGGGGCGCGAACGCGGGGGAACCTGCCGGAGAGGTGACGGAGGAGCGCCTCACCGGGCTGCTGGCGCGCTGGCGCGCCCTCGGCCTGGTCTTCGCCGAGGGCGGCCAGTACGTCCAGGTCGCGCCCGCCGTGGCCAACCAGGACCTGCTGCGGCTCGACGGCGACGGACTGCACGGGGACGACACGTCGCTCGTCCCCGCCCTGGCGACCCCGGGAGGGGGAGACACCCGATGAAACCGGCGCTGACGCTGTGGAAGGACCGCGATCCGGCGGCCATGCGCCTGCCGGGCATCCGCTGCGGCACCCTCGAAGGGCTGCCCGACGACCCGGTGGCCGCCGTCGGACGAGTCGCCGCCGACGGCGTCCAGTTCGTCCAGGTGCACGAACCCGTGGACCTCACCGATCCGGACGGCGCGTCCGCGGTCGCAGTCCTCCTCGTCGTCCGGGAACTCACCAGCCACGGCATCGCGGTGGACTGGACACTGCGCATGGCCGACCCGGCCCAGTGGCGGGCGCTGAGTCATCTGCATCCCCCGGCAGGCGTCTTCCGCGGCTCCACGGGAGAGGAGAACGACGAACGCGTGGTCACCGCATGGCGCGGCTCGTTCCATGTCGCGAAGTGCGGCTACCGCCGCGGCCCCGGTTTCCTGGAGATCCGCGACCACCGCTGGGGCTCGTTCCGACGCCTGGTCGTCCACGCCCCCCGGAGCACGGCGTTCCAGGGGCTGCTGGACGGCGTCCCGGCGGTCGCGTCGGCGTCGACGGAGCGTGCGCTGGAACGTCACCTGCGTGAAAACCTGCTCCACCGCGCCGGGCGCTACCTGTGGTGGACGCCGTACCGCCTACGACGCTGGCCGCTCAGCACGACGATCCCGTAGGAACCTCTCGACCCACCGTTCCGTCAACTCGTCGGCCTGACGCCTGATCCCCGGAGCCGGCACCGACTCGGGCGCGCCGACGCCGAGGAAGTCGAGGCAGCCCAGCAGGCCCGCCTCGTAGTCCGCGACCAAGTCCTCGTAGACGACGACATGCGGGACGACACCGTGCCTGCCGAAGTAGTCCTCCCAGACGGACGCGTCGCGGTCGAGCAGTCGCAGATGCCGGCCGATCTCCTCATAGCTGTACCGGGGAGCGGCGCGCACACGCCCCTCCGGCAGAAGGGTCCCGTCCAGGATCCAGACACCGGTCTGCTCGGCCATGGTGTACGACACGGCCTGCCGCAACCGGTCCCCGCGTCGGATCCAGATGTACCGGGGTGCCTGGAGGATGTCGTACGGGTCGACCTCCAGGCTCCCGAGGTGCCCCGCGTGGATCCGCAGCCCGAACACGCCGTTGGGGCTGGTCCGGCACGTCATGAGCCGCTGCACGTAGGCCGCAGCCAACTCCTGCGGATCGCTGGAGTCGAATCCCCACCGCTCGAAGTAGTCCAGCACGAAGGCGTCGGCGAAGTAGTCCTCGGCGAAACCGGCCAGCCCGGTGTGCCACAGGGCGCGGGCAAGCATGTTGCTGCCGCACCGGGGGGTCGACGCGAGCACGTAACGGACCGGCGGCAGACCTGCGAAGGGCGGGAAGTCGAACTCCGGACCGTTGGTCCGATAGCGCAGCACCATGCGAACACCTTCGTGCCCGGCACCAGTGGTTGTCACCGCTCCGTCGCGCTCCAGGCACGGTGCGCGGTGCGCGGTGCACGACAGCGACGCGCACCGCAGCGGCATTCGCGCATGTGTCGGGCCGCGCGGTGTTACGGCGAGGCGGGCAGGTGCGGGGAGCGGAGTACCAGCAGGGTGATCTCGCTGGGGGCGAAGACGCGGAAGGGCGGGCCCCAGAAGCCGGTGCCGCGGCTGATGTAGAGGAGGGTGCGGGGGCCGTGGTGGCTGAGGCCGGCGAGGGCGGGCTGGTCGAGGCGGACCAGGTGGTGGAAGGGCCAGATCTGGCCGCCGTGGGTGTGGCCGGAGAGCTGGAGGTCGATGCCGGCGGCTGCCGCCCTGTCGACGAACTTGGGCTGGTGGGCGAGGAGCAGGACGGGGAGGTCGGGGTCGGCGCCGTGCAGGGCTCCGGCGAGGTGGGCGCGGTGACCTGGCAGGCCGGAGGACTCGGCGGTGACGTCGTCGACGCCGGCGACCACGAGGGTGTCGCCGCCGCGTTCGAGCAGCAGATGGCGGTTGCGCAGCGGCTCCCAGCCCAGCTCGTCCATCAGGTCGACCCAGCCCTGGGCCTCGCTGTAGTACTCGTGGTTGCCGGTGACGTACACCCGGGCCCGGGTGGCCCGCACGGTGGCGAGCGGGGCGGCCTGGGCGCGACGGCGTTCGGCGGTGCCGTCCGCGATGTCGCCGGTGTGGCAGACGAGGTCGGCTTCCAGGGTGTTCACCGTCTCGCACACCCGCGCCGACCAGCGGGCGCGATCGAGCGGGCCGTAGTGGGTGTCAGTGATGAGGACGACGCGCGTGCCGTCCAACCCGGCACCCAGGCGCGGGAGTTGAACGTCGAGTCGGCGCACGCGTGGCACGCGGCGGGCCTCGGCGTACCCCCAGGCGAGCAGTACGGCGGCTACGCCGAGGACGGCCCACGTGACGATCCGGGCCCGGTCCTGACCCTCGCCGACGCCGGACACGGTCAGCGCGAGCCGCAACAGGACGCCGAGCAGAACAGACCAGGTGAACAGAACCCAGCTGGTGCCCAGCAGGGTGTCACCGACGATCGCCGCCCGGTCCTGCTGACGCCGGCCATGGCCGCGCCCCATCGCGAGCGGCATACCGACGAGGCCGAGGACGAACAGGGCGGTGCCGACCAGCGTGACGGGCAGCGGCCAGTGCTGGCCGGTGTACAGGAGCACCCAGCAGGGCACGGTCCACAGAAGTACGGGGGCGATCAGGGGGAGGTAGCGCATCACGCGGTGCAGTCGGCTCTGCCGTGGCGCTTGCGCTTCGCCCTCGGCGGGCCGGGTGTCGCTGGTGTCGGTCACGCTTCGCCTTCCTGACCAGGCTGCCGTCCCGCGCACTGTATCCGGTCTCCTCGGGCCGGCCGGAGGGGCGTTCGCGGAACCGTTCCCACGGTCCAGACACTGACACCGGCACCTCAGACCCCGTGGGCTGCGAAGGCGATGAACTGGGTCACCTGGCGGGCGGCGAAGTTGTCGTCGGAGACGAGGACGACCGTGCGGCGGCCGTCGGGGAGGCGGGGGCCGAGGGTGATGCCCTCGACGTTGTCGACCCGGGGCAGGCCGGGTACGTCGGACAGGTCGGTCACCAGCGTCTTGCGGACCGGCCGGAGCGGCCGTGCGGCCGGGTCGGTGAGGGAGTCGCGGCCAAGGACGTCGGTGGCGCCGTGGAGGTCGGCCAGGTAGATCCGGGCCTTCCAGTTGTTGTCAGCGTAGATCGAGGCGCGCTCCAGGACCAGGAAGCGGTCGCGGCCGAGAGACACGATGTCGCTGACGCCGTTGGTGTCGGTGCCGCCCGCCGGGGGAGTGGCGAACAACGGTTCCAGCGGGTAGGCGTACTGGGCCAGCGGCTGTCCGGTGCGGGCGTCGTGGACGGTGACGCGGGTGAGCGCGCCGTCCTCGGGGGTGGGGTCGTCACCGTCCTGGTAGAGGGGGTCCTCCATGGCGGTGACGATCCGCCGTCCGTCCGGGGTGAAGGTGACTCCTTCGAGGGTCTGGTTCTTGCGGGGCCCGAACTCCTGCGAGTTCATGTGCAGTTGAGGGGGCAGCTGGAGCCGGCCGGTGTAGGCGCCGGTCGGGGTGGCGCGGCGGATCCAGGGGTCGCCGAGGAGAACCGGGCCGTCGGACGGGACGATGCGTTCGCCCTCGCTCGTCCAGACCAGGCTGCCGTCGCGCGGGTCGACGGAGATGCCCTCCGGGTCGGGGGCGACGGTGCCGGAGGCGGTCGAGGTGGGCGGGAAGGTCGTGCCGTCCGGGCGCAGCCAGGGGTGCGTGCCGGTGAGTTCGACGCTCTTGAGGGTGCCGTCGGCGAGGTCGACGTGAGCGGTGTAGAAGCGGGCGGGGCCGGTCTGTGACCGGTCGTCGCTGATCACGTAGTACGCGCCGGACTTCGCGTCATAACTGATGGCGGACAGCCCGCCGACGGTGGTGCCCTCGAAGGTCGTCGCGTCCGGCAGCTCCCGTTCGCCGAGGAAGTCCAGCCGTACGCCGCTGTCGTGGGCGGCGGCGGCCGGGGCGCCGGAGAGGGCGGGAAGCGCGGCAAGGACGACGGCGGTGGCGATGATCCGGGCGCGGGTGGCGCGGATGCTCATGTGGTCTCCGTGAGTTGTGGGGTGGGCAGGCCGGGCGGTGACGCGGGCGCGGTACGGGACGCGCGCCGGCGTCGCCATGCGAAGAACGCGAGGGCGAGCAGGGTGAAGGCGTACGGGATCGCTGAGACCAGCTGCGACGGGATGTCCAGGTTGCCGAGCTGGACTGCGAGGGCCTCGGCGGTGCCGAAGCCCAGGGCGGCGAGGAAGACGCCCCAGGGACGCAGGGCGCCGAGGAAGACGGCGGCCAGGGCGATGTAGCCGCGGCCGGCGGTCATGCCGGTGACGAAGAAGGACACGGCGCCCATGCTCAGGAACACTCCGGCCGCCCCGGCCAGCGCCCCGCTGAGCGCGAGTGCCCGGAACCGGACCCGGTGGACGTGGATACCGACCGAGCGGGCCGCCTCGGGATGCTCGCCGACGGCGCGCAGATGGAAGCCGAACCGGGCCCGGTACAGCAGCCAGGCGACCGCCGGGGCGGCGGCGAGGGCGGCCCAGGTCAGCACGTTCTGCCCGCTGAGCACCGCGCCCAGACCGGGAACGTCCTCGACCAGGGGCAGCCGGACCGAGGGCAGCGCCCCGCTGTGCAGCCGGCTGGTCCCGCCCTTGTCACCGAGGAGCGCGTACACCGTGTACGCGGTCGCGCCCGCCGCCAGGAGGTTGAGGCCGATGCCCGCGATGATGGCGTCCGCGCCCAGGTACAGGTGCAGCACGCCGAGCAGCAGCGCGAGCAGCGCGCCCCCGGCGATCCCGCAGACGGCCCCGGCCCACACCGAGCCGCTGTACCCGGCGACCAGCGCGCCCGTGCAGGCGGCGGTCAGCATCGAGCCCTCCAGGGCGATGTTGGGCACACCGGCCCGCTCGGCCAGCAGACCGCCGAGGGCGGCGAGGACGTACGGCGTGGACACCCCGAGGATCGCCGCGAGGAATCCGGTGCTGAGCACGACGTCGAGGACGGGGCCCATCAGTGGGCCTCCCTTCGGGCGAGGTACCGCTTGACGAGTTCGGGCAGCGCCCGCGCGGTCACGAGAAGCACGATGACCGCCTGGATGATGGTCACGGCCTCGGAGCCGACGTCGGTCTGCTGCTCCATCACATCGCCGCCGACGCGCAGATACGAGTAGAGGAGCGCGGCGGCGACCACGCCGACCGGGTTGTTGCGGCCCAGCAGGGCGACGACGATGCCCTCGAAGGCCAGACCGCCGGCCATGTCGGGCTGGAGCCCGCCGTAGATCCCGAGCGCGAGGTGGGCCCCGGCGAGACCGGCCAGCGCGCCGCCGATGACGAAGGTCCACTCGATGGTGCGGGGTACGTCGAGGCCGCCGTACCGGGCGAAGTCCGGGTTGGAGCCGGTGATCCGGATGCGGTAGCCGAGCGGTGTCCTGGCCAGCAGGAACCACACGGCCGCCGCGACCGCGAGCATCCCGAACAGGCCGATGTTCGCCTGGTCCAGGGGCACGCCGAAGAAGTCCGAGAGCAGCGGCAGCGCCGAGTCGGGCCGTACCGGGGCGGACTGCACGGCGCTGCTGTCGGGCGCCTTGATGTGGTCGGTGAGGAGATAGTCGAAGACGCGTACGACGACGGCGTTCAGCATCAGAGTGGCGACGATCTCGTTGGCGCCGAGGCGGGCCTTCATCACCCCCGGGACCGCGCCCAGCGCGCCCCCGGCGAGGGCGGCGACGGCGAGCGGCACCAGGACGGCGGCGACGGGCGGCAGGTGCAGGTGGATCGCCACCAGGGCGCTGGCCAGGGCGCCGGCGTATACCTGGCCCTCCGCGCCGAGGCTGATCTGCCGGGCCCGGAAGGGGATCGAAACCGACAGGCCGAGCAGCGCCAGGGTGGTGGCGTCGGCGAGCCAGCGCCCGATCCGGGGGGTGCGCTCCAGCGGGCCGGTGAGCAGGGCGTTCAGCGCGCCGGTGGCGTCCTTGCCGGTGGCCAGGACGACCAGGAAGGCGATGAGGACGGCGACGGCCACGGTCAGCACCGTCATCGTCAGCTCGACGACCGCGGTACGGCGCCGGGTGGCGAGGAACTCCCGCCGTCCCTGCGACTCGGGCCGCCCCTGCCGTTCCGCTTGCGCGCCGGGCTTCAGTGTCGAGGTCATCGGACACCTGCCGTGATCCGCTCGTCGGAATGCCGTTCCACGCCGAGCATGTACAGGCCGGTGGCCTCCTCGGTGAGCCCGGCGGGGTCGTCGAAGCGGGCGACGAGACGCCCGTCCTTGATGACCAGCAACCGGTCCGAGAGCGCGAGCAGTTCACCGAGGTCGGCGGAGACCAGCAGCACCGCCGCGCCCGCGTCCCGGGCCTCGACGAGCCGCTCGTACATGAAGTGCATGGCACCGATGTCGACGCCCCGGGTCAGCTGTGCGGCGAGCAACAGGCGGGGCCGGGCGGACAGTTCGCGGGCGACGACGACCTTCTGCAGGTTGCCGCCGGACAGTGAACCGGCCGTCGCGTCGGGATGCGGAGCGCGGATCGCGTACCGGCCGATCAGGTCCTCGGCCAGTTCACGGATGCGGCGGGTGCGCAGGATGCCGTGGCGGGCTACGGGGGGTTGGTCGTGGCGGTCGACGATCAGGTTGTCGGCGATGGAGCGGTCCAGGGCCGCCCCGTTGGACAGCCGGTCCTCGGGCACGTGGGCGACGCCCGCCCGGCGGTGACCCGCCGCGTCGAGGTGGGTGACGTCGGCGTCGTCCACGCTGACCGATCCGGCGGTGGGGCGGCGGAGTCCGGCGAGCAGTTCCACGAGTTCGGTCTGGCCGTTGCCCTCGACGCCCGCGAGGCCGACGATCTCACCGGCCGCGATGTCGAGGGACACGTCGTGCACCGAGGGGCCGCATAGCCCCCGTACCCGTAGCACTCCAGCTCCGGGGCGGGCGGGCGGCTTGCTCACGTCGAGGGACATCTCCCGGCCGACCATCATGGACGCGAGCTGAGCGGGCGTCGCCTCCTCCGTGCGTACGGTGCCGATCACCGACCCGGCGCGCATGACGGTGACGCGGTCGCTGATCTCCCGTACCTCCTTGAGCTTGTGCGAGATGAACAGCACGGTCATGCCCGAGTCGCGCAGCCTGCGGATCGCGCTGAACAGGTCGGTGGTCTCCTGGGGGGTGAGCACGGCGGTGGGCTCGTCGAGGATCAGGATGCGGGCGCCGCGGTGCAGGGCCTTGAGGATCTCGGCGCGCTGACGCATCCCCACCGACACGGCGTCGACCCTGGCCTCCGGGTCGACGGCGAGCCCCGCCTCCTCGGCCAGCGCGGCCGTACGTTCGGCGGCGGCCACGCGGTCGACACGGCCGGGCCGGCCCGGTTCGACGCCGAGGACGACGTTCTCGGCGATGGTGAACGACGGCACCAGCATGAGGTTCTGGTGGACCATTCCCACCCCGAGGGTGATGGCGTCCTGCGGCCGGGAGAACCTGACCGGCCTGCCGTGCACGCTGAGTTGCCCGGCGGACGGCTGCTCGAGTCCGTACAGCAGCTTCATCAGGGTGGACTTGCCGGCGCCGTTCTGCCCGACGATCGCCCTGATCTCGCCGGCGGGCACCGACAGGTCGACGTCGATCACGGCGCGGGTGCCGTTGGGGTAGGTCTTGCCCAGCCCCGCGGCCGCCAGGGCGGGCGGGGCCTCTTGCGCGGCGTTGTGCACGGCCGCGTCGGTTTCCTCGATGGGTTCCACCAGTGTTCCTCGGAGGTCAGAAGGCCGAAGGGACCTTGACAGCACCGGACTTGACCTTCGCGGCCTGCGCCTCGAGCTCGGCGCGTACGGCGGCGGGGACGAGCTTGTCGAAGTTCGCGTTGTCCACGTAACCCACGCCGTCCTCGGCCAGGCCCACGGCGGCGGGCTTCCCGTAGGCGAGCGTGCCGGCCTTGTTCGCCTTGGCCGCCAGATAGAGGGCGTTGCCCGCGTTCTTGAGGATCGAGGTGACGACCGTCTGCCGCTGATCGGCGTCGGTGAGCGTCTTGTACTGGTCGGAGTCGACCCCGAAGGCGTACCGCTTGGCGGCGACGGCCGACTCGAACACCCCGAGCCCGGAGGATCCGGCGACGGGCCACACCACTTCGGCGCCCTGCCCGTACATCGCCGAGGCGATCTGCTTGCCCTTGGCGGGGTCGCCGAACGGGTTGTCGCCGCCGACGTACTGCACGAGAACACCGGAGGACGCATTTCCGCCCGCCGCCTCGAAGCCTGCCTTGAAACCGACGACGAAGTCCTCGATGACCGGAATCTTCACTCCGCCGATCACACCCACCTTGCCGTTTCCGGCACTGCCGGGAAGGGACTTGCCGGCGACGAGTTTGTCGGCGAGGAATCCGGCGAGATAGGCGGCCTCGTTCTGCTTGAAGGTGACCGAGTAGACGTTCGCGCACTTGTTGGAGCAACCACTCTTGCCCGTGTAGTCGACGGAACCGTCGAAGAGCCAGAACTTCTTGTCCGGGTATTCCGGGGCCAGTTCGGAGACGAAGTCGACCGTGTCGACGGTGCCCGCCGCGAGCACGTCGTAGTCGTCCCCGGCGGCGGCGTCCTCGAAGCCCGAGGCCCACTTGGTGCGGTCGCTGCCCAGCTCGACGACCTTCAGGCTGTAACCGAGATCCTTCTCCGTCTTCTGCAGACCCGCGTACGCCGAGTCGAAGAAGGAACGGTCGCCGAGGTTGCCATTGATGACGAACTTGATTCTCGGCTTTCCGGAATTCCCGGCCTGGGTGGAGTCGGCGTCCGTCGAGGCGCCGCATGCGGCGAGGGTGAGGGAGAGCGCCGCGACGCCTCCCAGAATTCTGATCTTGCTCATCGCCGGAATTCTCTTTCTCTACGGTGGTAGTTCCTACTCATTGGCCGAAAGCTATGCAATGCAAAACGTTTTGGCTATGGGTGTTTGTGCGCTCTCGCGTTAGGAGATTGTTTCCGGGAGCAGCGCGGTGGCCGCGATGGTGACGGCCCTGTCGAAGTCGGTCTCCCGCTCGGCCGGGGTGAGCGACTCCGTGTGGCGTATGTGGTCGCTGACCGTCAGGACGGCGAGCGCGTGGCCGCCCTCGGCGGCGGCGGTCGCGTACAGGCCCGCGGCCTCCATCTCGACGGCCAGGGTCCCGTGCGTCTCCAGCCGTTCGAACAGCGCCGGACGTTCCAGGTAGAAGTGGTCGGTGGTGAAGACCGGCCCGGTGTGTACGCGCGGCCCGACCCCGCCACCGGCCCCGACGGCCCCTGCGGCTGCCGCGGCCAGGCCGAAGGAGGCGGCGTGACTGAGGTGCACCCCGTCGATACGGCGGCTGCCCATCGCCGAGTCGGTGTGGGCGGCGGTGGCCACGACGACGTCCCGCAACCCCACCGAGGCGGGGATGCCGCCCGCCGTGCCCACCCGCACGATGCGGCGCACGCCGTAGAAGCGGAAGAGCTCGGTCGCGTAGATCGTGACGGACGGCATGCCCATACCGGAGGCCATCACGGACAGCGGCGCCCCTCGGTACGTGCCGGTGTATCCCTCGATGCCGCGCACGTCGGTGACCAGGCGGGCATCCTGAAGGATCGTTTCCGCGATACGGCGTGCCCGGCGCGGGTCTCCGGGCATCAGCACGTCCGGCGCGAAGTCGCCGGGAGCGGCCGAGATGTGGGCGGTGACCATCAGGCCTCCTCCACTGTCGGAGCGCCGGCCAGCCAGCGGACCAGCCGGTCCCACAACTCTGGGTAGCCCTCCCACTCCAGAAAGGCGGGCGGGGCCCAGTGCGGAGCCAGGTCGGACGTGAAGGCCGCGGACCTGCCCGCGCCGTAGCCGCCCACCGCCAGCAGCGGATGGCCCGCGCACTCGACGAGCAGGTCCGCGCCGTCCCGCACCGCCACCTCGTTGAGGCCGAGCAGGTCCGGCCAGGTCGCGTCCAGTCCGTCGACCACCGGGTGCCGGGCGAGAACCCGGGGTGCGGCCCCGGCGGGCAGTTCCACCCGGTCGTCCCGGTCGTGCAGAGCGACCGGCAGCGCGGCGGCCAGCGGGGTGCGGCCCCAGCGGGCCTTGGCGTCGATGCCGGTGAAGGTGAGGTAGCCCCCGACCATCAGCAGGCCGCCACCGCGCTCGACGTAGCCCCGGAGCAGTTCCGTGCGGTCCGGCACGGGGACCGAGTGGGCGAAGGTCTGCGCGGTGAGCTGGAAGCTGTTGGCCCCGACGTCGCTGATCACGACGACGTCGTACGGCTCCAGCCCCTCGGCGGTGGCGGGGACTCCGCTCGCTATCTCGTGCGCGGGGACGTACGTCACCGTGTGACCGCGGTCGCGCAGCGCGTCGAGGAAGACCTGGGCGCCTTCGACGTACTCGGAGGTGAAGAAGGAGTCGAACCCCTTCTGGTGGACGGAGTGGGTGAACCATGACTCACCCACGACGAGGACATGGGGCATCGCTGCACGGCCTTTCATATGCGGTGTGGGGTGGTGAGGTGTGACGTGCGGTGGTTGGAGCGGCGGTGTCCCGGTCAGGAAGGCGGGCGCACGGGCGCCGTACTGGCGCGGACCTTCAGCCGGACCGGCAGGATGTGCCGGGAGGCGGGGGGCACCTCGTCCCGGTGGACGTAGCTCAGGAGCTGGGCGCCGGCCGTGCGGCCGACGTCGTAGGCGGGCTGGTGGACGGTGGTGAGGCGGGGGTGCACCCGCGAGGCGAGCATGATGTCGTCGAAGCCCGCCACCGAGACGTCGTCCGGGACACGCAGGCCCGCGTCCTCCAGGGCGGCGACCGCACCGAGCGCCATCAGGTCGTTGGCGGCGAACACGGCGGTGAAGCGGCGCGGGCCGCCGCCGTCCAGGGCCGCGGCGACCAGGTCGTAGCCGGACCGCTCGACGAACGCGCCCTCGACCTCGGTGACACCCGCGTCGCCGAACGCCTCGCGGAAACCGGCGATCCGCTCCAGGCTGCTGACCAGGTCCACCGGCCCGCTGATCGCCAGCACCTGACGGTGACCCAGCTCCCGCAGGTGCTGCCCGATCAGCCGGCCGCCCGCACGGTGGTCGGCGGTGACCAGGATGGTCTGCTCCAGCAGCCCGGGGACGACCTCGTCGGCCAGGGCGATGGGGAACCGTCCCAGCAGTGACGCCAGCCGGCTACGGGAGGGCGGTGAGCCCGAGGCGTACACCATGCCGTCGATGAACCGGCCCCGGAGCATCTCCAGATAGCGGTCCTCGCGGTCCGGGTCGAACTCGGTGTTGCACAGGATGACCCCGTAGCCCAGGTCGTGGGCGGCGTCGTCGACGCCCTTGGCGAGTTCGGCGAAGAACTGGTTGGTGATGTCGGGCACGAGCAGCCCGATGACGTTGGTGGAGCCGGCCTGGAGGTTGCGGGCCGTCGAGGCCGGGACGTAGCCGAGCCGGCTGACGACCGTGCGGACCCGCTCGGCGGTCTCCTCCGCGACCGGCCGGTTGCCGGTCAGTACGTGGGACACCGTGGTCGGGCTGACCCGGGCGGCGGCTGCCACGTCCTTGATCGACGCGGGCCGCCGCACCCGGCGGCGGGCCGGATCCTCGTCCCGTTCACGGGTCATAGTGCTGCACCGCCCTGCCGTGCGAGGTGTCCAGCAGCGCGGGCACGCGTGCCTCGATCTCGGCCAGCAGCCCGGGCAGGTCCACGGTCAGCAGCCGGCCGTCCCGCACCACGACCCGCCCGTCCACGACGACCGTGCGCACATCGCTCGCCCGCGCGCTGTAGACCAGGGCCGCCACCGGGTCGTGCACCGGCCGGCAGTGCGCTCCGCCCAGGTCGACCAGCACGATGTCCGCGGCCCGGCCCGGCTCCAGCGCGCCGATCCGGTCCCCGAGGCCGAGCGCCCGGGCCCCGCCGCGCGTGGCCAGCCGGATGGTGTCGGAGACCGTCATCCAGGTGGCGTCCCGCTCGGCCTGCTTCTGGGTCAGGGCGATCAGCCGCATCGCCTCCCACACGTCCAGCGTGTTGTGCCCGGCCGCCCCGTCCGTGCCCGCGCCGACGGCGACACCGGCGTCCAGCAGGCTCCGTACCGGAGTGAGCGGATGCAGCGCGTGCTTCAGGTAGACCTTGGGGCAGCAGGCCACGCCCGTACGGTCCCGGTGCGCCGCCAGCGTCGGCAGGTCCTCGGGGACGATGCCGCACCCGTGCGCGATCAGCGCGCCCGCGTCCAGCACCCCGGTCCGCTCCAACACCCCGATGGGGGTGATGCCGCGCCGGGCGAGGCTCGACTCGGTCTGCTCCAGATGCTCGGCGGCGTGGATGTGGACGCGCAGGCCCGTCTCCCGGGCCAGTTCCGCGAGGCGGACCAGGTCGGCGTCGTCGACGGTGTACGGCGCGTGCGGGCCCAGCGACGCCGTGACACGTCCGTCGCCCGTGCCGTGCAGGGCGGTGGCGGTCGCGGCGCTCTCCTCCAGGGCCGCGCGGCCCCGGCTGCTGAAGCAGGTAGGCGCGATGTCGGCCCGGATCCCGGTCCGCACGACGGCGTCGGCGATCCGCTCGGCGTGGAAGTAGTGGTCGGCGAACGTGGTCACCCCGCTGAGCAGCATCTCCGCACAGGCCAGCTCCGCGCCGAGGCCGACGTCGGCGGGAGTGAGGTTGACCTCCATGGGCCACACCCGCTCGTTGAACCAGGCCTCGACACTCACGTCCTCGGCGGCGCCGCGCATCAGCGTCATCGGGCCGTGCGTGTGGGCGTTCACCAGCCCGGGTACGGCGACCAGTCCCGTGCCGTCCACGGTCTCCGCCCCGGTTGTCTCCGGCCCGGAGCCCGCCGGGCCCAGCCAGGCGATCATCCCGTCCTCGACCAGGATGTCCTGGTCCGTGTCCACTCGGCAGGGGCCCTGCTCGGGCGTCACGAGCACCGAGCAGGAGGTCACGATCAGTCGGCGCGTCATGTGGATCCTTCCGTTCGAAACGGACGTTAAGGATCCAAAACGTTTTGCACAAGCCCCGCTCGAACCGGGTCCCTCGGCGTCCCTCAGCCTTCGGGCGGTGCCCGGGAACGGCGCGAGGCGGCCCGGCGCGCTGTCCCGGGGGGAGGAAACCGCCGCGTCAGCCGGCGTCAGTCCGCGTCGGCGACCACGGAACCGACGCGTTCGGCCAGCGTCGGATCGCGGCGGACAAGGAGGGCCGCGTAGCCGACGGCGGCGAGCATGGCGGCCAGGGCCGCGTAGGGGAACCAGTTGTACGGGGCGGGCTGGCCGGGCTTGGCGAGGTAGTAGAGCGGGACCAGGATGGCCAGGGTGCCGAGCGCGGGCAGCAACAGGTGCCTGACCACCCTGAACTCCTGCGGCCGGTATCTGCGGTAGTACAGCGGCAGGGCGATGTTGGAGGCGAGGTAGACCAGCAGGATCAGGATGGTCCCGAGGGTCGAGGACTCGGTGAAGAAGACCACCGGGTTCATCGAGCCGTCGCCGGATCCCAGCAGGTGGCCCAGCCCCCACCCTCCGATGATCAGCAGAGCGGTGGCGGCGAAGGTGATGATCGCGTTGTTCGGGGTGCGGCGGGTGGGGTGTACGTAGCCGAAGAAGGACGGGAGCAGTCCCTCGCGTCCGGCGTTGAACACCAGGCGGGCCTGGGAGTTGATACCGGCGATCAGCACGCCGAGCGTGGAGGTCAGACCGCCCAGATAGGTGAGGAACGCCAGCGCGCCGAGGGTGTGGTGGGCCACCTCGATGAACGGGATCGGGGAGGCCCCGAGTCGGTGCACGTCGTAGCCGAAGCCGGTCACGGTGGCGTACGAGAAGAGGACGTAGCTCACCGTCATGATCGCGATGGAGGAGAACACCGCGCGGCCGACGTTGCGCCGCGGATTCTCCGTCTCCTCGGCGAGCGCGGCCGAGTTCTCCCAGCCGACGAACAGGTACACCGCCAGCGGGAAACCCGCCGCCAGCCCACTGAATCCGTGGCTGATGTGGCTGGGCAGGAACGGGTCGAGGGAGAGGGAGCCCCGGTGTTCCACGAGCGCAGCGACCGAGACGACGGCCAGGACCAGCATTTCCACGCCGAAGAAATAGCCGGCCCACTTGGTGGAGACCACGATCCCGCGCAGCATCAGCCCTACGGCCAGCCCGGTGAGCAGCAGTGTCCAGATGATCCACGGCAGGTCCACGCCGGTGTAGTGGTGCAGGGTGATCTGCACGAACCCGCCGGAGATGGCGATGACGGAGGCCATCGCGATGATGTAGCCGAGCCCCGCCAGCAGGGCGGTGGTCACCGCGCTGACCGGTCCGAAGGTCTTGCCCACGAAGGTGGTGAAGCTGCCCGCCGAGGGGTGTGCCCGGGAGAACTCCGCCAGGGTGTTGCCGAGCAGCGCGACCGCGATGCCCGCGGCGACGATGGTCAGCGGTGACGCCACGCCCGCGGTGGTCGCCAGGAAGGCGAAACCGAAGAAGAAGCTCATGGCCGGGCCGACGTTGGCCATCGTGGCGGCGGCGATGTCCGCCATGCCGAGGACGCCGCCACGCAGCCGCTGGGGCGCGTCACCGGCGGGACCCGGTGGGGACAGCGGGCCTGTTCCGGGGTCGGGCATGGCGGCAACTCCTTGTGCGGTGACGGCCCTTGTGCGGTGATGATGGCCTGATGGGTGTCGCTCCGGCCGCCGGTGCGGGTGCGGGTGCTCTACGGTCGGTCGGCACGAGCGGATGTCAGCGATGCCGGGAACGCTGGTGTGCCTTCACCGCCTGCACGGCCGCATCGGTCGCGCCCCGGCCCAGTTCGGCGAGCAGTTCGGCGTGGCAGTGGTTCTGCGCCCGCACCGCCGCGGAGTCCGGTGCGGGGAGCAGCAGGCAGAGCCGGCCCAGCAGATCGGCGGCGAACTCGCGCATTCCGCCGCCGCCGAGCGTCTCCGCGAGGTCCAGATGGAATCGGGCCTCCAACTCGGCCAGGCGGGCCGGGTCGTCGGTCAGTTCCGTCTCCTCGACCAGGGCCCGCAGGCCCTCCAGCTGCTCGGCCGGGACCTCTCCCGAGCTGTGCGCCACGAGACCGCATTCGAGCAGCAGGTGGAAGGCGTCCAGTGAAGCGGCCTCCTCGGCGTCGTGCATCACGGCCACGACGGTGTCCCAGTCCTGTGCGACGAAGGTTCCGCCCGCCCGTCCGCGTCGCCGGTCGAGCAGGCCGTCCTGGCACATGCCTTCCAGCGCGCGACGCACGGTGATCTCGCTGATCCCCAGCTCCTCGGCGAGAACCCCGGCATCGGGGAGACGGTCCCCCGGCTGCACGGAGCGCAGCCGTACCCGCAGTGCGATCCTCGACCGGACGAGATCGGATCCGTTCTGGCCCCCGCCGGGCAGGGCGCGGGCGTGTCCCACGCCGGTGACCGGCGTCGTCCGAGCCGGGCCCGGCTGGTTGTAAGGCCCGAACTTGCCCGCTGCGTTCACCACGACGCCACCCTAACGGCCTGCTGAACGCGGGCGCGGCACGCGTCGGCCGCGGTCCGACGCGCCGGGTCGGACCCCGTGTCGCGGGGGCGCGCTCACTCCGGTCGGTGTCCTGCGTGTCCTGTGTCTCCTGCGTGTCCCGCGTCGGCTTGTCGGCGGCCGCTCCAACGGGGACGGGCTCGCGCGGGAACCGGGGCAGTGGGAAGGGCCGCCGGTGGTTCCCGCGACGACGCCACGGTGTGGTGCAAGGGGGCTCCCGGGGTGGTGTGGGGATCGTCGGAAAAGGTTCCGGCGCAGCCCTGAAAAACCGGGCCACGGCATGGCGCGGGTGTCGTGCCGGGAGTGGCGGGCCGCGATGCAGGAAAAATTAGAGCAAGGTGAACAGTTAAACAAGACCTTGCTGCGGCCGGTTCGCAAGCGGGGGAGAGGCCCGGGCCGTCGGCCGGGCGGGCATGGCCCTGAGCAGGGGATTCGCGTCTCGGTGGAGGCGTGTGCGCGGTACGGCGACGGGGGTGCGAGGGGGCGTCCGGGAGGTGTGGGTGCCCCCGAAGGCGGCAGGGGGATGCCGTCGGCCGGGCGCCCGCGCCCTTGTTTTTTCTGATCGTGGTGAACTATTTTCCTGAGCGTCACCGGGCGGCCGAAACAGCGGAACACCGGCCGGCGGCCGTGCCCCACCATGCCCTCCTCGCGACCGTGATCGCCACCCCCGACCCGGCTCCGCCGATGACCCGGCACCCCCGCACGCCCCGCCCGGCGGAATCCGAACGGCCACCTCCGTCCGCTGTCGCCGGTTCCGTCCCCCGTCCCCGCCAGACCCCTGGATGTCGAGATGACAACACGTCCCCCGGACACCGCTCCCGAAACGGTGACCACCACCGAAAACGCCCCAGCAGGACCCGGCCTGCAGGCCGGGCTGAAGAACCGTCACCTGTCGATGATCGCGATCGGCGGTGTGATCGGCGCGGGCCTGTTCGTCGGCTCCGGCTCGGGCATCGCCGCCGCGGGGCCCGGCATCCTCGTGTCGTACGCACTCGTGGGCGCCATGGTCGTGCTCGTGATGCGCATGCTGGGTGAGATGGCCGCCGCGAACCCGACCTCCGGCTCCTTCTCCGCCTACGCCGACCGGGCGCTCGGGCGCTGGGCCGGGTTCTCCATCGGCTGGCTGTACTGGTTCTTCTGGGTCGTGGTGCTCGCCGTGGAGGCGACGGCCGGCGCGAAGATCCTGGAAGGCTGGATCCCGGGTGTGCCGCAGTGGGCCTGGGCCCTGATCGTGATGATCGTGCTGACCGTCTCCAACCTCGCCTCGGTCGCCTCCTACGGCGAGTTCGAGTTCTGGTTCGCCGGGATCAAGGTCGTCGCGATCGTCGCGTTCATCGGGGTCGGCCTCCTGGCGGTCTTCGGGATCCTGCCGGGCACGCACAGCGACACCACCGGGCTGTCCAACCTCACCGCGCACGGCGGCTTCCTGCCCAACGGACCCGGCACGATCCTCACCGGCGTGCTGATGGTCGTCTTCTCCTTCATGGGCAGCGAGATCGTCACCCTGGCGGCCGGGGAGTCCGAGGACCCCCAGCGCGCGGTCACCAAGGCCACCAACAGCGTCATCTGGCGGATCGGTGTGTTCTACCTCGGGTCGATCTTCATCGTGCTGACCCTGCTGCCCTGGAACTCGCCGGCCATCACCAAGGACGGTTCGTACGTCGCCGCTCTGAACTCCCTCGGCATCGCGCACGCCGGCCAGGTCATGAACTTCATCGTTCTCACCTCCGTGCTGTCCTGCCTGAACTCCGGCCTGTACACCGCCTCCCGCATGGCCTTCTCCCTCGGCCGCCGGGGCGACGCACCCGCCGCCTTCGGCCGCACCAAGCGCCGGGGCGTGCCGCAGACCGCGATCCTCGCCTCGGTCGTCTTCGGCTTCGTCGCGGTGTTCTTCAACTACGCCTGGCCCGACACCGTCTTCCTCTTCCTGCTCAACTCCTCGGGTGCCATCGCCCTGTTCGTCTGGCTGGTCATCTGCTTCTCGCAGCTGCGCATGCGCCGGATCATCCAGGCGGAGTCGCCGGAGAAGCTCGTCGTGCGCATGTGGCTCTTCCCGTATCTGACCTGGGCCACCATCGCCCTGATCGTGTTCGTCCTCGGCTACATGCTCACCGACACCGCCTCAGGCGGCGGCCGGGACCAGGTCGTCCTGTCCACTTTGGTGGCCCTGGGCGTGGTGGCCCTCGCGCTGGTCCGCCAGCGGCCGTCACGGAAAACCCGGCAGAAGGTGAGCAGCCCCTCGTAGGAGACCGGTCCGTACCGGCCGCCCCTACCGCCGGTTCCGTCACTCGGCGACGGTGGGTGCCATGAGGGCAAGTGGTGCTGAGCGACTGTCACTGCCTGCTCAACCGCTGAACGAGTGCCCAGGTGGTCGCCCCGTCATCAGGCCCGCCAGCGCTGCTCGTGACGAGACACCGGTCTTGCGGTAGATCTTGGAGATGTGGGTCTCCACCGTGCGGCGGCTCAGGCAGAGACGGGCGGCTATCACCGGGCTGGTGAGGCCCTCGGTGACGAGGCCGGCGATCTCCCTTTCGCGGGCGGTGAGTTCGGCGAGACGCCGCTCCGGGCCGTCGGCGGCGTCGGCCACCGCGGGGCGGACCGCCTCGGCGAGGCCGGACAGCATCCCGCAGCCCCCGGCGGCGGCGATCCGCTGCCCGCGCCGCCAGGCGGCCTCCCCGCGCCGCGCTCCGTTCGGGGAGGGGTCCGCCGCCAGTGCAGGCGCGCTGAGCAGCAGGGAGAACGCCTGCCAGAACGCCGCTCCGCTGCGGGCACTCTCGTCGGCCGCCGACACGAACAGTTCCGCCGCCGCTCTGCCGTCACCGAGGCCGAGGTGGATGTGCGCCGCGCTGCGCATGGCCGAGGCCCGCTGCACGGGCAGGTCGAGGCTCTCGGCCTCCTCCTGGGCGCGCTCGGCCCATTCCTTCGCCTCGTCCAGGTCACCTGTGACGACGGTGGCGGTGACCAGGATCTCCATGAACAGCGGGCGCATCGACGGCTGCAGCCGGTGCAGACCGGGTCCGCCGGCGCGCAGCATCGCCTCCCGGGCACGGACCGGATCGCCGGCGGTGAGCGCCGCGTAGCCGAGCGCGCACCAGGCGATGGAGGCCCACCAGTTGAGGCCCAGCCCCGCCGCGGCCACCGCTTCCTCCGCGACCGTGAGCGGCCGGGGATCGCCGGGTGGGCAGGCGTCCACCAGGGCGTGGGCCTTGGTGCCGAGGACGAAGGCGAGCAGTTCGTCGCTGCCGATGCCGCGGGCTATGTCCTCCGCCTCGTCGGCCAGTTCCACCGCCGACGCGAGCCGGCAGCTCTGGATGCGCACGTGTGCCTTGCACAGCAGCAGGTGCGGCAGGAGGTGGAGCTGGCCGGTGCGGCGGGCCACGACGAGGCCGCGGTCGGCGTGCCGCTCGGCGTCGGCGAAGCGCTCCAGGAACGCCTCGGCCCAGCCGAGCCGGGCCAGCGGTTCGCACAGGCCGGTGAGGTCGTCGTCCGGCAGTGAGTCCACGAGGGCCGCGGCCCGGCGGGCGAAGTCGGCTGCCGTGGCTGTGGCACCCTCGTACGCCTCCCCGAGCGCGCCGACGGCCAGTGCGCCCGCCACGCCGGCCTCGTCCCCGAGGGAGCGGGCCACCTCCAGCGTGCGTGCCACGGTGGAACGCACCGCCGGGTACGACGTGTGGTGCGGTGCCGAGTGGCCCAACTCCAGCCCGAGCGCGACCTGGTCGGCGGGTGACGGCGCGGGGTCGGTGCGGCTCAGTTCACGGCGGAGCAGGGCCACCGCCTCCGTGTAGCGCCCCAGGTGGCGTTCCATGACGGCGCACAGGACGACGGCGGACGTCCGCGATCCGCTGCCGTCGCCCGGGTCGGGCAGCGCCATCACCTCGTGCAACAGGTCGCGGCTCTCCCGGAGTCGCCCGCAGGCACCCAGTGACCGGGCGCGGAGAAGCATCAACTCGCCCCGCCTGCGCAGGTGTTCCGGCGTGTGCGGAAGGTGTCTGAGCACCACCTCCAGCCAGTGTGCGCAGCTCGCGGGCGCCGTGTGGGAGGCCTGCTCGGCGGCCTCGGTCAGCATGGCCGCCGACTGCGGGTCCCAGCCGGTCATGGATCGCTCGGCGTGATGCGCCCGCTCGGCCGGCGGGGCCCCGGCCAGGGCGAGTTCGGCGGCGGCCAGCCGATGGGTCTCCGTGCGCCGCCATGGGTCGGTCCCGTCGTGGACCAGGCCGCGCAGCACGGGGTGCCGGAGCGTGAGCCGCCCGTGCCGGCCGGTGCGCAGCAGATCCCGGCGGGTCAGCACCGCGAGGTCCGCGGCCAGTTCGGCCTGCTCACGGCCGGTGACCGGACCGAGCAGAGCGGGCGTGGCGTGGTCGCCCAGCACGGCCACCGCTTCGACGAGCCGGCGCTGCGCGGGCGTCAGCGGAGTCAGCTCGTCGAGCAGCAGCGCGTCGAGCCCGGTCGTGGACAGTCTGCTGACCGGCGCTCCCTCACGGCGGGCCTGGAGCAGCGACAGCAGGTACAGCGGGTTGCCCTCGCTCGCCCTGTAGAGCCGTACGGCCTCGTCGTGGGCCAGGTCCGGGGTGAGCAGCTCCACGCACTCCCGCTCGCCGAGCGGCCCGAGGACCGTCCGGTGTACCGCGCCGGTGTCCGCGCCGCGGGTGAGGGTCGCGGCGAGCGGGGCGGGACTCTGCCGGTCGCGGCGGCCGAGGACCAGCAGGACGCGGGCGCGCACGGGATGCCGTACGAGGTGGTCGAGGAGTTCCAGGGAAGCGTCGTCCGCCCAGTGCATGTCGTCCAGCACCACGACCAGCGGGGAGGCCGCGGCGTGGGTCAGCAGGGCGGCGGTGGCCCGGTGCAGGCCGAAACGGTCCGCGTGGCGCGGGGCGCCGCTGAGTACCGGGGCGACCTCGGCGGCTGCCGGGAAGGACGCGACAGCCTCGGGGTCGAGGTCGGCGAAGGCGTCGATGAACGGCTGGAAGGGGATGTGGTGTTCGTACTCCGTCGCCCGGCCGCGCAGCACCGTCGCCCCGCGCCGCGTCGCGCGCGAGCACAGCTCGTGGACCAGACGGCTCTTGCCGATGCCCGGCTCACCGCTGACGTCGAGCACCGCCGGGCGGCCGTGCGCGTCCCCCGCCTGGTCACCCGTCAGGTCCGCCAACAGCCGGTCGAGTCGTCCGAGTTCCGGTTCCCGGCCGGCCAGTGGTGTCCGTTCCGTCGTCATGACCTCGTATCTCTCCACGTCAGGTGGTTCCCCCTGCTCATCCTGTCGTACGCCACCGACAACCTGCGGAGTTGGTGCCCGGGGTCTCACACCTCGTGGGTCACAGCTGAGTGCGAAGAAGTACGTAACTGCCTACGTAACACCACGGTCGGCAGGACCCGGCGAACGCGAAACGATCAACTGGCGGGCGGAGCACGGTTGTTGCCCCATCGGGGAAGTTCCGGGCACTTCGGGGAGGGCAGATGCTGATCGCCGGCACAGTGGTGGGGATCGTCGTGGTGATCGCCGTGATCGTCGTATGGCAGATCCGGAAGTACCCGGGCAGGTGGCGGTTCCGGCCGTCGTTCGAAGCGGTCTGCGAGATCACCGTCGGCGACCGGAAACTCCTGGCGTACTCAGGGCACCGCGGGTCGATCCGGCTCGCGGACCCGGCCGAGCGGGAGGACGTGTCCGTCCTCCAGGCTTCGCGCACCTGGATCCGCGCGCTGTGCGAGGTCCACGTGGACGGTACGTCCCTGCTGGCATCCGGCGGACGGGACGGAACCGTCCGGCTCTGGAACGTCGAGGACGGCTCGATGGTGGCGACCCTCAGCGGTCACCGCGGCTGGGTCTACGCGCTGTGTACGGTGCGGGTCTCCGGACAGGAACTGCTGGCATCGGCGGGCCGGGACCACATCGTGTGCATCTGGGACCCGAGCGACGGCCGACTGGTCCGCGCGATCGACACCGGCAAGGGCAAGGGATACATCTTCGCCCTGTGCGAGGTGCGCCGGGACGGCCGGACGCAGCTCGCGGTCGGCCACGGCAACGGCACGGTGGACCTGTTGGACGTCGAGTCCGCGGAGTCGGACCTGTCGCTGACCGCGCACAACGGGTTCGTGTGGACTCTGTGCGAGGTCTCCGACGGCGACCGCAGGCTGCTGGCCACCGGTGGCCGGGACGGGGTCGTCCGGCTGTGGGATCTGGAGAAGCGGGAGGAGGCCGGGGCGCTCACACCGGGTTCCGGGCCCGTGTACGCCCTGTGCCGGGCGACCGCCGGGGACCGCATCCTCCTCGTCGTCGGCGGGGACGGCCCGGGCACCGCCGTATGGGATCCGTTCACCGGTGAGCGGGTCGGCGACCTCGGCACGGACCTGGCGGGTTTCCTCAGCGGCCACGGCTGGGTACGCGCCGCGTGCCAGGTCCAGCCGTCCGAGGGGCCACCGCTGATCGTCACCGTGGGGTACGACGACGGGGCGCGGGTGTGGAACGTGATGGAGCAGATCGACCGGTGAGTGTGGGGACGGCCACTGAGGGGCCGGCCACAGCGGCTTCACAGTAATCCTGCTTCTTTTATTGACAACAGAAAAGAATGAACCGTACGTTCCGGCCATGCGCCCGTCGCCCCCCTCCGAGACGTTCCCGGCCCAAACGCCCGCCGCCGCCCAGATCTTCACCATCGTGCTCTCCCACGGCCCGCTCACCCGCGCGGAGATCGCACGGCGGGCCGCACTGTCCCCCGCGGCGGTGACCAAGGCGGTGCGGCCGCTGATCGAGACGGGATACCTGCTGGAGGACATCGACGAGGAGCACAGGCGGGTGCTCGGCCGGCCCGCCAACCCGGTGCGGGTCGACGGCGACCGCGCGCTGTTCCTCGGGGTCAAGGTGACCGGCGACGAGATCATCGCCGTACTGACGGATCTGTGCTGCCGCATCAGGGTCGCCCGGCACATCCCGCTCGGCGACCGACAGCCCGGGGGTGTTCTCGCCACCCTCAGCGACCTCGTCCTCGAACTGCGCACCGCCGCCGAGGAGTTCGGGGCGCCGGTCAAAGGCATGGGGGTCGCAGTCTCCGGCGACGTGGACCGTGCGGAAGGCATGGTGCGGTACTCCCCGTTTCTCGACTGGCGGGACGTTCCGCTCGCGAACCTCGCCGCCATGACCACCGGTCTGCCGGTCACCGTCGACAACGACGTCCGTGCGCTCACGGTGGCCGAACAGTGGTTCGGCGCCGGCGTGGGGCTGTCCGACTTCGCGCTGGTGACGGTGGGTGCCGGCATCGGCTGCGGGCTCGTCGTGGGCGGCCGGGTGGTCTCCGGCGCCCACGGGGTGGCCGGTGAGATCGGGCATCTCTCCCTCGACCCGGCGGGCCCGCCGTGCCACTGCGGCAACCGGGGCTGCGTGGAGGCCATCGCCTCCGACTCGGCGATCGTGCGCGACGTACGGGCCGCGACCGGGATCGACGTGGCGGACGCTGCCGAGGCACTGGAACTCGCCCACCGCGGCGATGCCGGAGCCCGCGAGGTGTACGCGCGGGCCGGCGCGGCCATCGGACGGGCCATCGGTTCCGTGGTCAATCTGCTCGGACCCGAACGAGTGATCATCTCCGGCGAAGGGCTCGCCGCCTACGACCTGTTCGCCGAGCGGATCAGGGACACCTTCGCCGCCTCCGCCTTCGGCGCCGCCGCGCGATGCGACGTCAGGACGCGTCCGCTGCCCTTCGAGGAGTGGGCCCGTGGAGCGGCGGCCACCGCCATCCAGTCCTTCATCAGATCAGACCCGCCCAAGGAGTAGCGATGTCGTCGCAGAGCCGCTTCACGTCACAGGAACCGGCCCCCGCCGGTAACGACTTCAACCGTGGCGAGCCGGGCGGCATGTCCGGGCCAGGGGCCACCGCCCACCCGGAGACCGTCATCGGACGCGGAGAGCGCTGAGGCCCGCCGCTCCGTCTCGTCACCCCCCATCTCCCCGCCCTGGGCGCACAGCCCAGGGCGTGTGATCCCGCGCGCCCGCAACCGGGCGTCCCCGCACGGCAACCCGTACGTCCTTCACCGACCTGGAGGTCACAGTCATGCCGTTGTCCCCCCACCGCGCCGACCGCGCCCATCCCGTCCGCCGCACCGGCAGAGCCCTGCTCGTCCTCGCCCTGACAGCGGGCCTCGCGGCGCTCACCCCCGCCGCCACGGCGACCCCGGCGGCAGACACCTTCCCGGCGCCGTCGACCCGGCCGTACATGGGCTGGACGAGCTGGAGCATGCAGTCGTCCAGGTACCCGGGACTCAACCCGGACGGCGACTACAGCTATCTGACCGAGAAGAACGTGCTCAAGCAGGCCGACGCACTCGCCGCCAAGCTCAAGCCGTACGGCTACGAGTACGTCAACATCGACGCCGGCTGGTGGCGGGACACGGCCTGGAAGCCCCGCTTCGACGGGTTCGGCAGACAGACCGCCGATCCCGGGCGCTTCCCCCGGGGGATGAAGGCCGTCGCCGACGACCTCCACGCCAAGGGCCTGAAGGCCGGTATCTACCTGCCGGCCGGACTGGAGAAGGAGGCGTACGGCGAGGGCAGGGTGCCTCTGTGGAACGCCGGGGACTGCACGACCGCCGACGTGGTGTACGGCGACCTGCGCACCACCAACGGGTGGGACAGCGCGTACAAGCTCGACTTCTCGCGGCCCTGCGCCCAGAAGTACATCGACTCCCAGGCACGTTTGTTCGCGGACTGGGGCTACGACTTCCTCAAACTGGACGGTGTCGGCCCGGGCTCGTTCAAGAGCGGGGACAACTACGACAACGTCGCCGACGTCGCCGCATGGCAGAAGGCGATAGCCGCCACCGGACGGCCGATCCACCTCGAACTGTCCTGGTCCCTCGACATCGGCCATGCCGCCGACTGGAAGCGGTACTCCAACGGCTGGCGCATCGACACCGACGTCGAGTGCTACTGCAACACGCTGGTCACCTGGGAGAACTCCGTCGAGGACCGCTGGGACGACACCCCCGCCTGGACGCGCCACGCCGGCCCCGGCGGCTGGAACGACCTGGACTCCCTCAACGTCGGCAACGGCGAGATGGACGGACTCACCAAGGCCGAACGGCAGAGTTACGCCACCTTGTGGGCGATCGCCAAGTCACCTCTCTACACCGGCGACGACCTGACACGCCTCGACTCGTACGGGCTCTCCCTCCTCACCAACAAGGAGGTCATCGCGGTCGACCAGGGCGACACCCCGCCCGCCAGGCCGGTCACCCCCTCCGACGACCAGCAGGTCTGGGCGGCGAAGAACTCCGACGGCAGCTTCACGGTCGCCCTGTTCAACCTCGGGAACGCGCCCGCCTCCGTCACCGCCGACTGGTCCACCCTCGGGTTCTCCGGCAAGGCCAGGGTCCGCGATCTGTGGAACCACGAGAACCTCGGCACCTACAAGGACAAGGTCACCCAGGCACTGCCCACGCACGGCTCGCGCCTGTTCACCGTCACCCCGCAGGGTCCCGCCCTTACGAAGACGGCCTACGAGGCGGAGGCCAACACCCTCAGCGGCAACGCCTCGGTGGCCGGCTGCGACGCCTGCTCCGGAGCCAAGAAGGTCGGCAACCTCTACCTCGGTGGAAAGCTCACCCTGAACGGAGTCAAGGTCGCGAAGGCGGGGCGGTACGTGGTGGACATCGCCTACGTCAGCGGCGACGCGCGCTCCCTGCGGATCTCCGCCAACGGCGGGTCCGCCACCGGCCACAAGTTCCCCTCCACGGGCGACTGGGGAACCGTCGAGACGGTGAGTGTGCCACTCAACCTGAAGGCCGGCGTCAACACCATCACCCTCGACAGCGGCGACGGCTACGCCCCTGACATCGACCGGGTCGACGTACCGAACCTGTCCTGACGGCCCACTCGCATGTCACAAGGGAGCGCATCCATGGACACCCCACGCCCCGATTCGCCACCGACTCTTCCCAGCAGGCGCGGCCTGCTCTCCTTCGCCGCCGTCTCCGGAGCCCTCGCCGCGCTCGGCGGGACACCCGCGTTCGCCGCCTCCGCCGCACCCACGAGACCCACCCACTCCCCGATGCTGTCCAAGGGCGCCGGCACCGAACTGTGGTGGCAGGCACCCGCCGACGACGGCTCGATGATCACCCAGGGTCTGCCGGTCGGCAACGGCCGCCTCGGCGCGCTCGTGAGCAACGACCCCGGCCGGGAACGGCTGTTCCTCACCGACGCCACCATGTGGACCGGCGGACCCAACAGCACCCTCGACGACGACGGCCAGTTCCCGTACGGCCGCGCGGACTTCGGGTCGTTCACCCTGCTGGGCAAGCTGACCGTCGACATACCCGACCACGACCTGTCGGCCGTCTCCGGCTACCGACGCGCCCTCGACCTCCGCCAGGGCCTGGTCACCGCCTCCTACGTGCGCTCCGGTGTGACGTACCGGCGGCAGGTCTTCGCCAGCCTCCCCGACGACGTCGTCGTCCTGCACTTCACCCAGGACGGCGGCGGCCGGTACACCGGCGCCATCAGCCTGGACGGCACCCACGGTGAGACCACCACGGGCGTACGGTCGGGCCGATACGCCTCCTACGGCGCCGAGTTCCCAGGCGGACTGCGGTACGGGGCGGCCGTCACCGCGTACGGGAGCGGGGGAACCGTCGCCGTCGACGGGGCACGGATCTCCTTCCGTGACTGCGTGAGCCTCACGGTGATAGTCACCGGCGGCACCGACTACGCGCCCGACGCGACCGCCGGCTACCGCGATCCGTCGCTCGACCCGCGAAAACTCGCCCGCGCCAAGGTCCTCGACGCCGCCGAGCACTCCGCGGCCACCCTGCTGCACACCCATGTCGCCGACCACCGGCGGCTGTTCGAGCGCATGGACGTGTCCCTCGGTACCTCCACCGCGCTGCAACGCGGCATGGACACCTGGGAGCGGATCCGGGCACGCCACACCGATGACACGCCCGATCCCGAACTGGAGGCGTCCTACCTGCAGTTCGGGCGCTATCTGATGATCGCCGGCTCACGCGGCAGTCTGCCGCTGAACCTCCAGGGACTGTGGCTCGACGGCAACGACCCCGACTGGATGGGCGACTACCACACCGACATCAACCTCCAGATGAACTACTGGCTGGCCGACCGGGCCGCCCTGTCCGACTGTTTCGACGCCTTCACCGACTACTGCCTGGCCCAGCTGCCCTCCTGGACCGAACTCACCCGCACCCACTTCGACGACCCCCGCAACCGCTACCGCAACTCCAGCGGGAAGAACGCGGGTTGGACCGTCGCCGTCTCCACCAACATCCACGGCGGCATGGGCTGGTGGTGGCACCCCGCCGGCAACGCCTGGCTGTGCAACTCCCTCTACGAGCACTACGAGTTCACCCAGGACCGAGCCCATCTCGCCCGTATCCACCCGATGCTCAAGGGGGCATGTCAGTTCTGGGAGGCGAGACTGCTGACGACGACGGTCACGGACCCCGACACCGGCGAGACACGGGAGGTCCTCGTCGCCGACAGCGACTGGTCGCCCGAACACGGCCCGCTCGACGCCAAGGGCATCACCTACGCCCAGGAACTCGTCTGGGCCCTGTTCGACAACTACCGCACAGCGTGCGGGGTGTTGGGCAAGGACACTGCGTACGCCCGGACGGTCGCCGGTCTGCAGAAGCAGCTCCACCTGCCCCGAGTGAGCCCGAGAACAGGCTGGTTGGAGGAGTGGATGTCCCCCGACAACCTGGGGGAGACCACCCACCGGCATCTGTCCCCCCTTGTCCAGTTGTTCCCCGGCGACCGGATCCGCCCGGACGGCTCGACGCCCGCGGAGATCGTCGAGGGCGCGACGGCGCTGCTCACCGCGCGCGGCATGGAGAGTTTCGGCTGGGCTAACGCCTGGCGCAGCCTGTGCTGGGCCCGCCTGAAGAACGCCGACAACGCCTACCGGCTCGTGGTGAACAACCTGCGGCCCTCCGCCGGCGGCAGCAACGGCACCGCGCCCAACCTGTTCGACATCTACGAGGTCGAGCGGGGCCGGGGCATCTTCCAGATCGACGGCAACTTCGGTACGCCCGCCGCGATGATCGAGATGCTGGTGTACTCCCGTCCCGGCCGCACCGAACTGCTGCCGGCGCTGCCCGAGGCCTGGTCCGACTCCGGATCGATCACGGGCGTGGGCGTACGCGGTGGCTTCACCGTGGACCTGAGCTGGCGGGACGGCAGACCGACCGAGGTCACGGTGACGAGTGTCGGCGGTCGCACGACCACGGTGGCGTACGGGGACAGGTCCCGGAAGGTCACCCTGTCGCCCGGCCGGTCCGTGACGCTGCGCGACCTGGGGCGGTGACGCGGTGCGTCGGCACACCGTCAGCGTCGCGGGCGTACTGCGGCGGCTCGCCGTGCCAGTGGTCGCGTATGCCGCCGCCGCGCAGCTGTTGACCGGATCGGCGACGGCAGCCCCTGCCGCGAGTGCCCCGAATTCCGCCAATGCCACGAGTTCCGCGACTGCCCTGACGCACGAGATCGTCACCTGGGGTGCGAGCGCCGACCGGATGGGCGAGGCCGCCTCGGACCGCGGTTACCGGCTCGTCGTACGGACCAGTGCGGGCGGAACCCACCTGCGTGTCAGGCTGTCCAACGCCTTCGGCGACCGGCCCCTGACTCTCGGCCGGGCGTACGTGGGCGTACAGAAGGAGGGTGCCGCCCTGGTCCGGGGCAGCAACAGGCCTCTGGCGTTCGGCGGGAAGTGGTCCGTCACCGTGCCCGCCGGTGAGACCGTGCTCAGCGATCCGCTGCCCGGACGGCTGCCGGCCGCCACCTCGCTGGCGGTCAGCCTGTACGCGGCGGAGGCGGGCGGCCCGGCGACGGGGCACGGTATGGCCATGCAGACGTCCTACACCTCCACGGGCGATCACGTGGCGGAGGAGGGCCCGGACAACTGGACCGGCACCACCGGCTCCTGGTTCCACCTGGACGCCGTCACCGTGCGGACCGGCTCGGACGTCGGGGCGGTCGTCGCTCTGGGCGACTCCATCACCGACGGCTGGCAGTCCAGCACCGGCCTGAACCGGCGCTGGCCCGACTACCTGGCCCGTCGTCTCCAGACCGACGCGGGCGCCGGCACCGGCATCGGGGGAGTGGCCAACGAGGGGATCTCCGGTAACAAGGTCCTCGCCGACGGAGCCGGGCAGAGCGCCCTGAACAGACTGCACCGGGACGTGCTCTCCCACCCCGGCGTCCGCACGGTCCTCCTCTTCGAGGGGGTCAACGACATCAAGGCCCACACCGGTGTCACGGCCGCGGATCTGATCGACGGCTACCGCCGGATCATCAACCGAGCCCATGCGGCCGGCGTTTGTGTCGTCGGGGCCACGGTCGGTCCCTTCAAGGGCTGGTCCGAGTGGGACGCGCCGGCCGAGGCCGTACGACGGGAGGTCAACGAATTCATCCGTGGCGGCGGCGAGTTCGACGCCGTGGCCGACTTCGACCGCGTCCTGCGCAGCCCCTACGACCAGGAGCGGATCCTGCCGTTCTTCGACAACGGCGATCACCTGCACCCGAACGACACCGGAATGCAGGCGATGGCCGACGCGGTACGGCTGCCGGATCTGTCCTGCGACCGCGACGCTCCCTGAACCCCGGCGAACAGGCCCGTACGCCCGCGTCCACCAGGTGGACGCGGGCGTGTCACCGCCCTTCGCCGTCTACAGGGGCGCCGGGGACGAGGCCCCGGCGATCAGCAGACGGGGGCTGCCCGTGCCGTTCGCGGGCACGGTCCACAGGTCGCTGCTGCCGACCTTGCCGTCGGTGGGCAGGGCGTAGGCGATCGTGTCGTCGTCGAGCCAGGTGGCCTGGTCGTCGACGCTGTGGCGTTCGGCGAGCGCTGTTTCCTTGAGCGTGCCGAGGTCGAGGACGTACTCGTGCCACAGGGCCGTACGGGACAGGACCCGCTTCTTGAAGGCGACACGCGTCCCGTCCGGGGAGAGCGAGGGGCACTCCACGTTCTCGATCAGGGTGGTGACCTTGCGCTCGGACAGCGAACCCCGGACCAGATACGTCTTGTTGCCGGTGTTGAGGGTGGCGTAGAAGGTGTCGTCGTCGGCGGCGAAGGTGACGCCCCAGAAGTTGACGTCCGAGGCGCGGTACGGCTTGCCGTCCAGGACGACGGAGAACGTCTCCAGGCTCGGCGTCAGCTTCATGGTGCGGGTGTCCAGGACCGAGGTCCGGGTGGAGAAGAAGGCGGAAGCGTAGGACTCGCCGGACACGAAGACGGTCCAGGCGACGAAGCGGCCACTGGGGGAGACCCGGGCCCGGCTGGGGGCGCCCGCGAGCGGGTAGGTGCGTACGGTGCGGAGGTTCGCGTCCAGGAGCAGGGCGCGGTTGCTCTGCTTCAGGACCCCGGGGACGGACTGGAGGCAGACGCCTGTGCCGGCCGCCGCGTAGAAGCGCGCGCACTTCAGGTCCGAGGCGGTCCGGCCGGCGCCGGGGTCGGTGGACGGGACCGAGGCGACCGCCGTGCGGTGCGGGCCGGCGGCGGCGTTGACGAACGTCAGGCGGCTCTTCTGGTCGAGTGTCAGCCTGCCCGTACTGACGGCGGGCCCGCCGGGCTGCGACCGGTTCGCCCGGTCAGCACGGTCGGCGGCGTGCAGGACCACACCGGTTCCCACGCCCGCGAGGACCAGCACTCCCGCGACGAGTATGAGCAGGCGGCGGCGCAGCGAAGTCATCCGGATCCTTGGGGCGTCGTGGCTGTGGTGGTCATCGGGTCTCACCGCTCGGCCGCAGGACCATGCCCGCGACGACCGCGCAGCACAGCAGACCGACCGCCGAGCCGGCGAGCGCGGGACCGTCGCCCCACACCGTCCAGGCGGCGCCGAAGGCGAGTGAGCAGCAGAACCGGGCCAGCGCCTGGCTGGTCCCGACGATGGCGAGGCCGCTGGCGCGCAGTTGCTCGGGCACGACGTCGGCGAGAGCGGCCGGCAGCACGCCGTCGGTTGCCGCGTAGAACACGCCGTGCAGGGCGAGTACGAGGAAGGGCAGGGCCGGCGTGGCCGGGGCCCACAGCAGCAGGCCGTAGCCGGTGAGCAGACTGACGTGCCCGGCGAGGAAGACGGTGCGGCGCCCGACCCGGTCGGCCAGCGCGCCGAAGGGCACGGCCAGCAGCAGGAACACGGCGGCGGTGCCCAGCGGCAGCAGCGGGAACCACTCGTCGGCGATGCCGGCGCGCCGTTGCAGGAGCAGGTAGACGAAGGCGTCGCTGACCGTCGTCAGGCCGAGGAGCGCCGCGCAGAGGGCGAGCGCCCGCAGCCGGGGGATCCGCAGCAGGGCCAGCGCTTCCCGTACGCGCACGGGCGGTCTGCCGTCGGCCGCGTCCGCTTCGGGCGGCTGCTCGTCCCGCCGTCTGCCCGGTACGAACAGCACCAGTACGAGCACACCGAGCACGGCGACGCACGCGCTCACGCCGAACACGGCGTCGTAGCCGTCGGTCGCCGCGCGCAGGATGAAGAAGGCGGCCAGCGGGCCCAGCATCGCGCCCGTGGTGTCCATCGCCCGGTGCACGCCGAAGGCGCGGCCCTGCCGCTCGGGAGGCGTGGACAGGGAGATCATCGCGTCGCGCGGGGCGGTACGCAGACCCTTGCCGGTGCGGTCCAGGGCGAGGATTGTGCCGAGGGCGCCGATGCTGCTCACGAGCAGGAGCAGCGGCTTGCACAGCGCGGACAGGCCGTACCCGAGCCCGGCCATCAGCTTGTGGTTGCGCACCCGGTCGGCGATGTGGCCGCCGGTGAGCTGGACCAGCGCGCTGACGCCGTTGTAGACCCCGTCGAGGGTGCCGAACACCAGCGGGGTGAAGCCGAGGGTGGTGACGAGGTAGAGCGGCAGAACGGCGGTGACCATCTCCGAGGAGATGTCGGTTATCAGGCTGACCGAGCCGAGCACGAGCACCACCGGGGCGACCCTGCGCCCCGGGCCACGTCTTCGGCCCTGTTCGGTGTCCGCCTGTGCGGGGGCGGAACGGTCGGTGAGATACATGATCGGGAACTCCAGGTGCGGTGCTCAGTTCTGCCGGCTGCTCTCGTCCCGTAGCCAGGTGCCGAAGTCCTGTGCTCGGATGGCCTTTCCGGCCTTCCGCCGGGCCGCGACCGCCGCCGCGACGAAGACTACGACACTGGGCAGGAGCTTCGGATCCCTGCGGACCAGGGCTTTCAGATCCGCCACGCTCGTGCGCGCCGTGGCTTCCTCCGGTCCCTGGTGCTGTTCCACCTGGGCGGTGGACACCGCGGCCCGGACGCGCCGTCTCATCAGGTCCGGCCAGGTGCGCGGCGGGTGGACCACGACAGCGGCCCCGTCGACCACGAGCCTCTCCTGCGGGGTGAACGCCAGGGACGCGGCCAGGTCGTCCGCCATCAGCGGCGGCAGCGCGGCGATCCTGGCGTGCCCGGTCTTGGAGACCGCGATGACGCCCCGGCCGAACAGCCCCTCACGGACGGCGGGGAGCCGCTGCCACACCCGGTAGTAGGCGCGGACCCGCCAGGCGCAGCCGGCCAGCGGGATCCGCCGGTCGGGCGCGGTGGCGAGGATGTCCGAAGTGTCGTCGTCCAGGGGCTCGGTCAGCGCCCGTACGTCCGCGCCCGTGATCACGACGTCGGCGTCCACATAGAGGCGGGGGAAGCCGTGCGCGTGGTCGTCGCCCGCCCGCAGAGCGGCGTGCTTCGAGGGGGTGGGGATCTCGACCACCCGGACGCGCGGTCCGTACGCGGCCGCGATTCCCGCGGTGTCGTCCGTGCAGCCGTTGCACACGACCACGATGTCGGTCTCGTCCTCGGGGGAGTCGGCCACCAGCGAATCGAGGAGTCGGCCGATGACTCGTGCCTCGTTGTGGGCCGGTATCACGATGCTCGTCACGTGGGCAGTATGCCGTCAGTGTCACTAATGCGATGTGTGTTTCGTTCAACCGTTCCCGTCACTGCGTTTGGTGGTCTAGATTGAGTGCCGCCGGACCGGTTTGGGTGGGGAACTTGTCCTTGACTACATGTCACGGTGCGGCTTTTTGCACGAATTTGAACTTGTAGGAAAAGCATGCTGGGGGGCATGAGGCGGTTGGGGAACCGCTCACGCTCCCTCGCTTTCCAGTGTCGCTGTGTGGAGGGCACTTCGATCGGGGGGTAGCCGCGCATGTGGTGGGGGGAGCATGGCCATTGAGGTCACGCATGAGCAACTGGTTGTGGAACGCAGGACTCCGGAAGCTCGCCGAAGACGTTGGGATCGCAAATACCGGATCGCCCTGTTGGTCGCTGACGGCTTCGCCGCCGTCGTCGCGGCCTTCCTGATCCACGCGGTGTACGGCCGCTGGGCGGTGGCACTGGTGCTGCCCCCGATGTGGATCGTCGCCATGGTCGCCCACCGTTCCTACGACCGCACCGCCCTGGGGCTGGGAACCGAGGAGTACCGACGGGTGCTCCGTGGGGCCCTCGTGCTCCCGGCGCTGGCCGCGGTCGCGCACTATGTGTTCGCGCACGACGAGGGACTCCTCCATGACATGATCATGGCCACGGTGCCGGCTGTCGTGATCGCCCTGCCGGGCAGATACGCACTCCGCCGCCGACTGCACCGAAGATGGGCGCGCGGCCGGGACCGGAGCGCGACCCTCCTGGTCGGGCCCTCTCGCGGCATCGTGGAGCTGGTCGCCGTACTGCGTCGCGGTGGCGCGCAGGAACTGCACGTCGCGGGGGTGTGCCTGAGCGATCCGAAGAACCGGTCGGAGATCCATGAGCTGGGGCTTCCCGTCCTCGGCGGCGTCGGCGACATGGACGACGTCATCCGGGTCATGGGCATCAGCACCGTGGTCGCGCTGCCGGTCCCGGAGGCCGACGCCTCCGTCCTGCGCCGGATGTCCTGGACCGCGGCCGTGCAGGGCGTCAACTTCCTGCTGGCCCCCGTACTGACCGACGTGGCCGCGTCCCGGCTGGCGGTACGCCCCACCAACGGGGTGCCGCTGGTACGGATACAGGCACCCAACCTCACCCGGATCTCCCGGCTCCCCAAGGAACTCCTGGACCGCTTGCTCGCCGCCGTACTCCTGGCGGTCCTCGCGCTGCCCCTGCTGCTGATCGCCCTGATCGTGCGGCTGGACAGCACCGGGCCGACGCTGTTCAGGCAGCAGCGGGTGGGCCGGTACGGCGACCACTTCACCATGTTCAAGTTCCGCACCATGCGGCCCGACTCGGAGTCCCTCCGGGCGGAACTGGAACACCTCAACGAGAACAGCGACGGCCTGCTGTTCAAGGTGAAGGAAGACCCACGGATCACCCGGGTCGGCTCGGTGCTGCGCCGCACGTCGCTCGACGAACTGCCGCAGCTGATCAACGTGCTCGGCGGTCACATGTCGCTCGTCGGCCCCCGCCCGCCGCTGCCGGAGGAGGTCGAGGAGTACACGCCGGAGGTCAAGCGCCGACTGCTCGTCAAGCCAGGACTCACCGGGCTGTGGCAGGTCAGCGGACGCTCCGACCTGCCCTGGGACGAGGCGGTCCGGCTCGATCTCGGATACGTGGACAACTGGTCGATGGGACTCGACCTGGAGATTCTGGCGCGCACCGGGTCCGCGGTGGTGCGCGGAACGGGGGCCTACTGATGGACCGAAGGAAGAAGAGCCAAGTGACGCAGACCACGGAGCCGTTGGGGATCGCGGTCGTCGGGGCGGGCTACTGGGGCCCCAACCTCGTACGCAACTTCCAGGCCAGCGAGCAGTTCCGGCTGCGCTGGCTGTGCGACCTCGACGTGGACCGGGCCCAGCGGGTCCTCGGCGGTTACTCGACCGTCCAGGCCACCGCGGACTACGCGGCCGTCCTCGCCGACCCCTCCGTCGACGCCGTCGCCGTGGCCACACCCGCCGGCACCCACCTGGACATCGCCCTGGCCGCCCTGCGCGCCGGAAAGCACGTCCTCGTGGAGAAGCCGCTCGCGGCGACCTACGCCGACGGGGTGCGCCTGGTCAACGAGGCGGAGGAACGCGGTCTCACCCTGATGTGCGACCACACCTACTGCTACACACCTGCCGTGGGCCGTATCCGGGAACTGGTCCGCTCCGGCGAACTCGGCGAGATCCACTTCGTCGACTCGGTACGCATCAACCTGGGGCTCGTCCAGAAGGACATCGACGTCATGTGGGACCTGGCCCCGCACGACCTGTCGATCCTGGACTTCATCCTCCCCGACAACGTCGAGCCGGTCGCCGTCGCCGCCCACGGGGCCGACCCGATCGGCGCGGGACAGGCCTGCGTGGCCTATCTCACGCTCCAGCTCAACACGGGGGCCATCGCCCACGTGCACGTCAACTGGCTGTCCCCGACGAAGGTACGCACCACCATGGTGGGCGGCGCCAAACGCACCCTGATCTGGGACGACCTCAACCCCGCCCAGCGCGTGGCGATCTTCGACCGGGGTGTGGACCTGTCCGCGCCCCAGGAGATCGGTGCGGACGAGCGCCGGGACATGCTCGTCTCCTACCGCTCCGGAGACATGGTCGCGCCCGCCATCGGCGAGAAGGAAGCGCTGCGCAGCATGGTCGACGAGTTCGGCGACTCGATCAGACAGCGCCGGGCGCCGCTGACCGACGGCCGGGCGGGCCTGCGGGTGCTGGACATTCTCGAGGCGGCGTCACGCAGCCTGGAATTCAAGGGCGCGGTCGTCGGCCTGCGTGCCGGCCGTTGACGGTCACCATCACTGAGAGGGCAGGGCAGTTGAGCAGCGTACGAGGCAAGAAGATCCTGGTCACCGGGGGAGCCGGCACCATCGGCTCCAACCTTGTCGACCTCCTGGCCGAGGGCGGCGCCCGCGAGATCGTGGTGCTGGACAACTTCGTCCGGGGCCGGAGAGCCAACCTCGCCAAGGCCATGCCCAGCGGCGTGGTCGAGGTCGTCGAGGGTGACATCCGGGACGCCGCCACCGTACGGAAGGTCACCGAGGGCGCCGACCTGGTGTTCCACCTGGCCGCGATCCGCATCACCCAGTGCGCGCAGGAACCCCGCCTCGCCAACGAGGTCATGGTCGACGGCACCTTCAACGTCCTTGAGGCGGCGGCCGAAGCCGGAGTCGGCAAGGTGATCGCCTCGTCCTCGGCGTCCGTCTACGGCATGGCCGAGACCTTCCCGACGACCGAACGCCACCACGCGTACAACAACGACACGTTCTACGGCGCGGCGAAGGCCTTCAACGAGGGCATGCTGCGCAGCTTCCACGCCATGTTCGGACTGGACTACGTGGCGCTGCGCTACTTCAACGTGTACGGCCCCCGGATGGACATCCACGGCCTCTACACCGAGGTGCTCATCCGCTGGATGGAACGCATCGAGGCGGGCGAGCCGCCGCTGATCCTCGGTGACGGCACCCAGACCATGGACTTCGTCGACGTCCGTGACATCGCCAGAGCCAACGTGCTGGCCGCCGAGTCGGATGTGACGGACGAGGTGTTCAACGTCGCCAGCGGCACGGAGACCTCGCTGCGTCAGCTCGCCGACGGCCTGCTGGAGGCCATGGGCGCGTCCGGCCTGGAGCCGGAGCACGGGCCCGCCCGCGCGGTGAACGGGGTGGTCCGGCGGCTCGCGGACACCACCCAGGCCGCCGAGCGGCTCGGCTTCACGGCGCGGATAGACATGCGTACGGGGCTCAAGGACCTGGTGGAGTGGTGGCGTGCCGAGCGCGCCGCCGACGCCGCCGCGGAGGCAGCCAAGTGAGCACCGACCGCATCCCGGTGATGATCCCCTGGCTCGGCGAGGAGGAGGCCAAGGCCGCCTCCGACGCGGTGCTGTCCGGGTGGGTCGCCCAGGGCCCCCGCGTCGCCGCCTTCGAGCAGGCCTTCGCCGAGCGGGTGGGCGCCGAGCACGGCATCGCCGTCAGCTCCTGCACCACCGCGCTCCACCTCGCGCTCGTCGCGCTCGGACTCGGACCCGGCGACGAGGTCGTGGTGCCCTCGCTGTCGTTCATCGCCACCGCCAACGCCGTGCGCTACGTCGGTGCCGAACCCGTGTTCGCCGACGTCGACCCCGACACCGGCAACCTGACCACGGCCACCGTGGACGCGGTCCGCACCCCCCGCACCAAGGCCGTCCTCGCCGTCCACCAGGGCGGTGTACCGGCCGACGTGCACGGGCTGCGCGCCGCCTGCGCCGACTGGGACCTGCCCCTCGTCGAGGACGCGGCCTGCGCCATCGGCTCGACCGTCGGCGGAAAGCCCGTCGGACAGGGCGCGCTGATCGCCGCCTGGTCCTTCCACCCCCGCAAGCTCGTCACCACCGGCGAGGGCGGCATGATCACCACCGACGACGCCGAGTGGGCGGTACGCCTGCGCCGGCTGCGCGAGCACGGGATGAACGCCTCGGCCGCCGAACGCCATTCGAGCAGCAAGCCGGTCCTGGAGAGCTACCTAGAGGTCGGCTACAACTACCGGATGACGGACGTCCAGGCCGCGATCGGCCTGGTCCAGCTCGGCAAGCTCGACGCGATGATCGCCCGCCGCCGCGAACTGGCGGCCCGTTACGACGCGTTGCTGCGGGACGTCCCCGGACTCACGCCGGTACGCGACCCCGAGCACGGGCAGAGCAACTTCCAGTCCTACTGGGTGCTGCTGGACGAGGACTTCCCCGTCGGCCGGGACGACCTGCTCGGCGCGCTCGCCGAGGCCGGCGTCTCCGCCCGGCGCGGGATCATGGCCTCGCACCTCGAACCCGCCTACGAGGGCCACCCCAGCGCCCCCCTGCCGGTCACCGAGCGGATCAGCCGCGACTCGCTGATCCTGCCGCTGTTCCACACGCTCACCGAGGCCCAGCAGGACCGCGTCGTGGCGGCCCTGCGTGAACAGGCCCGAAGATGAGCGGACTGCTGATCATCGGCGCGGGCGGCTTCGCCCGGGAGACCGCCCAGGCCGTACGGGACGCGGGTGACGTCGAGTTGCTCGGGCACCTCGACGACAACGCCCACCTGCACGGCACCGAGGTGGACGGCGTACCCGTACTCGGCGGCTGCGACCTGGTCCACGGCCTGCCCGAGGCGCGGGTCGTGATCTGCGTCGGCAACCCCCGGGACTACGCGGCCCGCGCCCGCCTGGTCCGCAGGCTCGGCCTGCCCGCGGACCGCTACGCCACCGTGATCCACCCGACGGCGTCCGTGTCGGCGACCTCGCGGGTCGGCCACGGCTCGGTGCTGCTCGCGCACTGCGTCCTGACCGCGGCCGTGGAGGTGGGCGCGCATGTCGCGGTGATGCCACAGGTCGTCCTCACCCATGACGACGTGGTCGAGGACTTCGCCACGCTCGCCTCCGGCGTCCGGCTGGGCGGGGGAGCGCGGCTGGAGCGGGGCGCCTATGTGGGCTCCGGCGCCCTGGTCAGGGAGGGCACCGTGGTCGGCGCCTGGTCGCTGATCGGGATGGGAAGCGCCGTGCTCGGCGATGTGCCGCCGGGCGAGGTCTGGGTGGGGAGCCCGGCCCGCCGGCTGCGCGAGGCGGCGACGCCCGCGCTCGACGAACTCACGACAGGAACAACAGTGGGGGGACCGCTGAGATGAACCAGATACCGCTTGTGGACCTGAACGCGGCCCACCGGGAAGTCGCCGACGAGGTACGGGCCGGATTCGAACGGATCCTGGCCGACACCGCGTTCATCGGCGGCGACGAGGTGCGCGCCTTCGAGCGCGAGTACGCCGACTTCGGCGGTGTCGCGCACTGCGTGGGCGTCGCCAACGGCACCGACGCCGTCGAACTCGCCCTGCGCGCGAGCGGGGTCGGGCCCGGCGACGAGGTCGTCATACCCGCCAACACCTTCATCGCCACCGCGGGCGCGGTGGCCCGGATCGGCGCGCGGCCCGTCCTGGCGGACTGCCTGCCCGACACCTACCTGCTCGACCCGCAGGCCGCCCTGGACGCGGTCGGCCCGGCCACCCGCGCGGTGGTACCGGTGCACCTGTACGGCCAGATGGCCGAAGTGACGCAACTGGCCGGCCAACTGCCCAGCCACGTAAGGGTCGTCGAGGACGCCGCCCAGTGCCAGGGCGCCACCCGCGACGGCCGGTCACCGGGCAGCGGCGGGATCGCGGCGACCAGCTTCTACCCGGGCAAGAACCTGGGCGCCTACGGCGACGCGGGCGCGGTGCTCACCGACGACGAGGAGTCGGCCGACCTGGTGCGCGCGATCGCCAACCACGGTGGCGTCGCCAAGTACCGCCACGACGTCCCCGGGTTCAACAGCCGGCTGGACGGGCTGCAGGCCGTCGTCCTGCGGGCGAAACTGGCGCGGCTCGCGGACGGCAACGCGGCCCGGCGGTCGGCTGCGGCCCGCTACGACGCGCTCCTCGCCGACCTGGTGTCCGCCGGGCGCGTCGTGCTGCCGGCCACCGCCGCAGGCAACCTGCACGTCTGGCACCTCTACGTCGTCCAGGTATCCGGCACGGACCGCGACGACCTCGTGGGCAAGCTCAACGCGGAGGGCATCGGCGCCGGCGTGCACTACCCCGCCCCCGTCCACCTCACCGAGGCGTACCGGCATCTCGGCCACGCCCGGGGCGACTTCCCCCACGCGGAGAAGGCGGCGGACCGGATCCTGTCGCTGCCGCTCTTCCCCCAAATAAGCCCCGATCAGCAGCAGCGCGTCGTGGACACGCTCGCCAAGGCGCTCGAAAGCTGATCGGCCCCCACACTCCCGCTCCACCCCGGCCTCTGGGTCGGCCCGGCACAGTGCACAGCACCGCTGAGAGGTACACATGAACAGATGGAGCAGACGGATCCGGGGCGGGCGCCTCGCCGTCGTAGCAGCGTTGATATGGGCGGTGCTTCCGCAGGCCATCCCGGCCCAGGCCGCGTCCGATCCGTGCGGAACGGGCTCGAACCCGGTCGTCTGCGAGAACTCCAAGACGGGCAGCCCCATGTCCGACTGGTACTCGCCCAACGCCTACGGTGACATCAAGGGGTTCTCCACCAAGGAGAGCGTCCAGGCCGGTGACACCGTCCAGTTCAAGATCCAGTCGCCGGTCACGTACCACGTGGAGATCTACCGGCTCGGCTGGTACGGCGGCGACGGCGCGCGCCTGATCTCGACCCCGGCCCAGGTGGCCGTGAACTACCCGGCCAACTACAACTCGAACGCCAATCCCGCCAGTTGCACCACCAAGAGCAGCACAGGCCTGGTCGACTGCGGCAACTGGCCCGTCACGGTGAACTGGACGGTGCCCAGCGACGCGGTGTCCGGCCTGTACATCGCGAACCTGACACAGAACGACGGCGACGGCCTGATGCCGTACCCGTTCGTCGTCCGCAAGGACTCCAGCACCTCCGACATCGTCGTGCAGACGAGCGACGAGACCTGGCAGGCCTACAACGACTACGGCGGCCAGGACCTCTACGGAGGCGCCGGCCCCGCGCCGGACGGCCGCGCCTACGAGGTCAGCTACAACCGGCCGCTGGACATCGGCGGTGACAACGGCATCTACGGCTCCGAGTTCATGATGCTGTCCTGGCTGGAGCGCAACGGCTACGACGTCAGCTATCTGTCGGGCGTGGACGTGTCGACCAACGGCGCCACCCTGCTGCCGAAGCACAAGGTGTACCTGTCCTCAGGGCACGACGAGTACTGGACGCAGAGCCAGTACTCCAACGTCCTGGCGGCCAGGAAGGCCGGCGTCCGGCAGGCCTTCTTCAGCGGCAACGAGGTCTTCTGGAAGACCCGGCTCGCCGCGAGCAACGACGGCACGAGCACGGCGAACCGGACCATGGTCTGCTACAAGATGACCAAGATGGCGCAGGGCAACGGCATCGCCGACCCCAGCGGCACCTGGACCGGCACCTGGATGGACCCGACCAGCACCTCCTACGGTCAGACCTACCAGCCGCCGAACATCCTCACCGGCTCCATGTTCCAGGTGAACGGCTCCCGCGACGACGCGATCACGGTCCCCGGCTCATACGGCAAGAACCGGATCTGGCGCAACACCTCCATCGCCAACCTCACGGCGAGCCAGACGGCCACCTTCCCGACCGGCACCCTCGGGTACGAGTGGGACAGCGACATCGTCAACAGCACCAGACCTGCCGGAGCGATCAACGTGTCGTCCACGACAGTGGACATCAACGACGGCAAGTACCGCCTCGACTGGGGCAACATGTACGGCAACGGAACCGCGACGCACAGTCTCGTCGAGTTCCGCGACCAGGACTCCGGAGCCCTGGTGTTCGGGTCGGGGACCGTGCAGTGGTCGTGGGGTCTCACCAACCTCCCCACGTACGACCCCGATGACGCGGTGGTCACCGAGGACTCCCGTATGCAGCAGGCGACGGTGAACATCCTCGCCGACATGGGCGTCCAGCCGCTGACCCGGCAGAGCAACCTCGTCAGCGCCACGGCCACCACCGACACCACCGGCCCGGCCATCACCGTGACCAGCCCGGCCTCCGGGGTCACCGTCCCGGCTCTGAAGCCGGTCACCATCAGCGGCACCGCCACCGACTCCGGCGGGGGTGTGGTGGCCCGCGTCGAGGTGTCCACCGACGGCGGGACGACCTGGAACGCGGCCACCGGACTCACGTCCTGGACCTACAGCTGGACGCCGACGGCCCCGGGCGCCGCGTCCATCAAGGTCCGCGCGGTCGACGACAGCGTCAACATCGGTGCCGTCACCACCCGCTCGGTGACCGTCGGCCCCCAGGCCTGCCCCTGCACCGTCTGGCCCGCCACGGCGGTGCCCGGCACCCTCAACGCGGGTGACGCCGGTCCGCTGGAGCTAGGCGTCAAGGTCCGTACCACGGTGGCCGGTTCGATCACCGGCGTCCGCTTCTACAAGTCACCCGCCAACACCGGCACCCACACCGGCAGCCTGTGGAGCGCCTCCGGCACCCGCCTGGCCACCGGCACCTTCACCAACGAGACGGCCTCCGGCTGGCAGCAGCTGAACTTCGCCACCCCGGTGACCGTCAAGGCCAACACCACCTACGTCGCCTCGTACTTCGCCCCGAACGGCGGATACTCCTACGACGGCGGCTACTTCTCCGGCAGTGCCGCGGGCCTGGCCCCGCTCACCGCGCTCCAGTCCGGCACCGACGGCGGCAACGGCGTCTACCGCTACAGCTCGACCAGCGCCTTCCCGTCCTCGGCGTCCTCGGGCAGCAACTACTGGGTGGACGTGGTGCTGGACACCGCGACGGCCAGTACGACCCCGCCCGTGGTCACCTCGACCTCACCGACGTCGGGGGCGACCGGCGCGTCGATCACGGCACCGGTGTCGGCCGTCTTCGACCACGCCATCGACGCCGACACGCTGACGTTCACCCTGAAGGACCCGAACGGCAACACCGTGCCGGGCGTCAACACGCTCCCCGCGTCGAACAAGGCGACCTTCACACCGTCGACCGAGCTGGAACTGCACACCACGTACACCGCGTCCGTCCAGGCCGAGGACCTGTGGGGCAACGCCATGACGGCCCCGGTGACGTGGTCGTTCACCACCAGCTCCACCCCGCCCGCGGTCACCTGCCCCTGCACGCTGTGGAACACCAGCACCGTGCCGGCCAGGACGGCCGTCACCGACGACCCCAACTCCCTCGAACTGGGCACCAGGTTCCAGTCCTCGGCGAGCGGCTGGGTCACCGGTGTCACCTTCTACAAGGGCGCCACGAACACCGGCACCCACACCGGCAGCCTCTGGTCCGCCGACGGCACGCTCCTCGCCTCCGGCACCTTCACCACCGAGTCCGCCTCCGGCTGGCAGACGATGACGTTCGCGACCCCGGTCGCGATCAGCGCCGACACGGCGTACGTCGTCTCCTACCACGCGCCCAACGGCAACTACGCGGTGGACGGCGGCTACTTCGCGTCGGCCCACAAGTCGTACCCGCTGACCGCCACCGCCGACATCAGCACGGCCCACAACGGGCTGTACCGGTACGGCAGTGACGTGGCCTTCCCCAACGGGTCCTACGGATCCGCAAACTACTGGGTCGGTCCGATCTTCACCGCCGACGACCCGTCCGCGTCGCTGACGTCGGGCAACTCGTTCTCGGAGGTGACCAGTTCCTCGCTGGCACACACCGCCGACGCGGACAACGCGCTGGTCGCCTCCCTGCCCAGCACGGCCAAGCTGTCCACGGTGAAGGCGACAGTGACCGTCCTGCCGGGCGCGCAGGCCGCGGCCGCCGGGAAGCTCAAGGTCAAGGCCGTCCTCTCCTACAACCGGGCCACCCACAAGGTGTCCGTCCACCTGTCCGCCCCGCTGCCCGACGGCACGCGGTTCAAGATCACCGTCACGGCCCGGGACAAGCAGCACCACACGGTGACGTCCCGGGTCTGGAGCCTCACCAGCAAGACCGTCCGCAAGAAGAACTGACCGACCACAACCCACTGTCGGTGCCTCGAAGCCTCTTCAGCGGTACTGAGTGAAGGTCCCGGCGCGGAGAACTCGGCCGGGACGGGGACCCCGAGGAAGTTCGCCGACCCTCCCCCTACGGGGTCCGCCGGACGATCCGGGAAGGGTCAGCTTCGAGCGCCGTCGACTGCGGCCACAAGGATCGGGACGGCAGCCTTCGGGGCATCCGCGACTGCGGACGCTGCGAGGTGGAAGGCGT
>NZ_AEJB01000122.1 GCF_000331005.1 Streptomyces turgidiscabies Car8 | reverse complement strand
CGTCCCAGTAGGGGCGGGGGCCCGACGCGGTCTCCACCTCGCGGAAGGCGGGGTCCAGGCCGTCGGCCAGACGGGCGCGGTCGGCGGCGCAGACCGGGACCTCGCGGGGTGCGCCGCCCGCCGGTGTCCAGGTCGCGTCGGCGACCGAGGGGCCGTGGCGCGGATCGAAGAAGCAGGGGCCCCGGCGTTCGGGCAGCGGACGGCCCTCGCGGCGGGCGGCCAGCTGGGCAAGGGAGAACCGGCCGTCCTCCAGTGCCTGGGTCACCGCGCGCACTTCCTCCGGGCGCCTCGTGGCCGCCATCAGCGACTTCGCCTTCTCGTACGCGTCCAGCGCCCGCTCGTAGTCCGCGCGCATCGCGTCGTCGGCGCCCGCTTCGGCCGGGTGGAAGTCGAGCCGGTCCAGTTCCTCGCCGAACGCGGTGATGTCCTCGTCGACGACGACCGTCAGCTTGGCGAGCGCGGCCCGCCGCTCCTCCTCGTGCCGCCGCCGGTTGCGCCGGACCAGTGCGTACGCGCCGGCGCCGCCGGCCGCCAGTACCGCGCCGGTGGTGATCAGCGGCCCCGCGTCCACCCCGCCGCCACCGCCCGAGCCGCCGCTCCAGGTGGCGGGCGCCGAACCGCCGACGGTGCCGCGCAGGGCCGCGTCGACGAAGTCGTTGACCTGGGCCTTCGTGTCGCCCGCGCTCTGGACCGCCGTTACCAGGTTGCCGACCGACGAGCGGCTGAGCACACTGCCGTCGGCCCGCGCGTCGAATCGGTCGCCGAGGCGGACGGCGTACAGACCCGTGACGCCTGTCTCCGTACGGAGGTTCGTGAAGAGGTTCCCTGTCGGGTAGTCGGCCGGGAGGACGGCCACGAAGACGGGTTTGTCCGCGTCCTTGATCTTGGCGGCGAGCGCGTCCGCGTCGGACGCGGACAGCAGGTCGGAGGCGGCCGGGTCCACGTACACCGGGCCCGCGCGCAGTGCCTCGGCGACCTTGGAGAGGTCCGTGGCCGCGTGCGCCCCGGGGGCGGCCGTGAGCAGGGCGAGCACCGCGAGTGTCACGACGAAGGGCACCAGCAGCAGGCGTACGAGGGGGCGGACCACTACGGCCTTCATATCTCCGAAGCTACCCGAAAGGGGGTAGAAACGGACATCGGTCCTGGTGAGGCTCCCGTTTCTCCTGCCCCTCCCTGGTTCCCACCAGGACCGCTGTCACCCCCTGGTCAGGCCGCCCGGTACGCGGCCCTCAGCTTCGCCACGGCCGCGCCGTACCGTCCGGTCAGCAGCAGATGGTCGGCGTCGGCGAAGGGCTTGGCGGCGGCCGAGGTGATCCGCCCGCCGATCTTCGCCTGCACGATCAACCGCGCCTCGGTGACTGCCGCGCGTCCCGCCTTCCCGTCGTGGGACCGTTCGGCGACGGCCGCCGCGACCGCCAGCGCCTTCAGGGTCCTGTCCCCACCTGCCGCGACCTTGGTCCTCGTCGTGAGTCCCCAGCCGTACGGGAACTGCGGATCGTATGTCGCGTCACCCACGTTGATCGGCAGCTGAGCCTCCGACTTCGGCCAGGTGAGCGGGAGTTGGCCGGTGAACGCGCGCCTGCCGTAGAGCACGTCGGCGACGCCGTCGCCCTCGGTGCCCGGCAGCCAGGAGGCGACCAGGGCGTCGATGTCACCGAGCCGGTCGCCGACGAGCTGGGGGCGCCCGGCGACCACCAGCACCGCGCACCTCATCGCCGCGCACACCTTGTCGACCGCTGCCTTGTCGGCGTCGCTCAGCTCCAGGTCGTTGCCGTTGCCGACGTCTCCGACGCCCTCGGCGTACGGGGTCTCGCCGACGACCACCACACCCACGTCATAACCGCTGGTCGGAGCCGAGGCGTCCTTGGAGTAGGTGATGTCCCCGCCCGCCTTGCGCATGCCCTCCAGGATCGTCGTGCCCTCGGTGATGTCTCCGGAGGAGCCCTGCCAGGTGATGGTCCAGCCGCCGCTCTGGTTGCCGATGTCATCGGCGTCGGACCCGGCGACGTACACCTTCTGGGACTTGTCCAGCGGCAACAGGCCGCGCTCGTTCTTCAGCAGCACCTGGGACTTCGCCGCCAACTGCCGTGCCACAGCTCGGTGTTCGGGCGAGCCGATGTCCGCCGCTCCGCTCGTGTCGGCGTACGGCTTCTCGAAGAGGCCGAGCTTGAACTTCTGGGTGAGGATGCGGGACACGGCGTCGTCGATCCGCCCGGTGCTGATCCGGCCGGCGTTCACCTCGGCGACGAGGGTGGCACGGAAGTCCTGGTAGGCATACGGAACCATGATCATGTCGAGGCCGGCGTTGACGGACGTACGGACGTCGGAGGCGTAGTCGCCAGGAATCTGGTCGATGGCCTGCCAGTCGCTGATGACGAAGCCGTCGAAGCCCATACGGCCCTTCAGCACGCCGTCGATCATGTCGGCGCGGGCGTGCATCTTCACCGGTCCCTGGCCGTCCCCCGCGATGTCGAGGGAGGAGTAGGACGGCATGACCGAGCCGACTCCCCGGTCGACGGCGTCCTGGTAGGGGGCCAGGTGGACCGCCTCCAGCTGCTGCCGGGTGACCTTGGTGACGCCCTGGTCGATGGTGTACGAGCCGGTGGTGGATGAGCCGTATGTCGTGCCGCCGTCGCCCACGAAGTGCTTGGCGGTGGCCAGGACCTTGTCGTTTCGCTTCAACTCCCCTCCGTTCGCGCGCCCTTGGAGACCCTGGATCACCGTCTCCATCGATTCGACGAGCGCCGGGTCCTCGCCGAACGACTCGTACGTCCGCCCCCAGCGTTCGTCACGGGCCACGCAGAGACAGGGGGCGAAGTCCCAGGGGATGCCGGTGGCGCGGACCTCGGCCGCCGTCACCTTCCCCGCTCCGTAGGCGAGTTGAGGGTCGCGGGCGGCCCCGATGCCGATGTTGTGCGGCAGGATCGTGGCGCCGACCAGGTTGTTGTGACCGTGCACCGCGTCCACCCCGTAGATCAACGGGATCTGGAACCGCGTTGCCTGCGCCCGGAGTTGGAAGCCGTCGATCATCTTCGCCCAGGCCGCCGGGGTGTTCGGCGTCGGCGTCGAGCCGCCGCCCGAGAGCAGCGAACCGAGGTCGTAGGAGGCGATGTCACCGGGTGTCGCCGCGACGGCTCCGCGCTCGGCCTGCGTCATCTGACCGGCCTTCTCCGCCAGTGACATCCGGGAGAGAAGGTCGGAGACCCGCTGCTTCACCGGCAACTTGTCGTTCAGGTACGGGAGTCCGTGGGCGTCGATGACGATCCTCGGGGTCTCGGCCGGGGCCCTGGCGCCGGTGACCGTGAGCTTGAGGGGGATCGTCTCCGCCGGTTCCGCCGCCCTGTCCTTCCGGGTGGGAACCTGGATCGTGCGGGAGGTGCCGGAGGCGGTACCCGCCGGGAAGGTGAACTCGCCCTGGACGGGCGGGTAGTCGGCGCCGTCCGACGCCGTGCCGCCGGCCGTCGTCTCGTACGTGACCGTCACCGGGTCGGTCAGCGGGGCGGAACCGGTCGTGCCGACGGTGACGCGGACCTTCGCCGTGCCGCCCTCCTTCACCGGGTACACGGCGGAGTCGGTGGTGACGGACGCACGCAGTGACTGGTCCGCCCTGCCGTACAACTCGACGCCGTCCATGGCGAACTGGCCGCTGATCCCTACGGGGAGGGTGAGCGCGTATCCCCAGGTCTCGGTGAGGCCGAGGATCTGGTCGATGCCGCCGACCGGCTGGTAGTCCGTGCGGTAGACGAAGTCGGTGAAAGGCAGCTCGATCCGCTTCCAGCCGGTGAAGTCGTCGGTGAAGGAGGTCGTCCAGAGTTCGGAGGCCTCGCCGTTGGCGCCGCCGTCCTTCAGCTCGAAGCTGACCTTCCTGCCGTTGCCACGGCCGTCCCACCAGAAGCGGATGCCCTTGCTCGCCGACCAGTCGTGAGCCGGTTCGGCGAAGGCGAAGTCGTGGGTGAAGCCGCCGTAGCCGCTGATGTCGTAGGTGCCGGTGAGCACCTTGGCGCCTTCAGGAGCGTCCGCCCGTTCGGTGAGGGCGAGTCGGGGCGGGTCGTCGCTGTCGCCGCCCCAGGTGAAGATGCCCCCGGCGGGCGGGGAGGCGAAGGGCACCTCGCCCTCGAAGCGGTCCACCGGGACGGGGGCGGGGTCGTCCGCCCCGGCCGCCGTACCCGCGACGGCCAGGGGCAGCAACCCGGTCAGCAGAGTGGCGCAGACGAGCAGGGCGGTTCGGCGCATGGACCTTCCCTCGGCTCTCGGAGTCCTTGAATCCGTGCACCCACCTGAACACCTCGCGTGGACTCACGGCTGGGAACACGCCGCGAGTCAACAAGTGCCCCTCGGGACCGTCAAGATGCCGAACAGGCCTCGCGCCACTTTGCCCGGATCGAGTCGCCCTACTTCGCGGGCTCCACACCCGCCCGCAGCAGCCCGTACGTGTAGGCGTCCGCCAGTGCCTCCCAGGACGCGGCGATCACGTTGTCGGCGACACCGACCGTCGACCACTCGCCCTTGCCGTCCGAGGTGGAGATGAGGACACGGGTCGTGGACTGCGTGCCGTGCTTGCCCTCCAGGATGCGGACCTTGTAGTCGACCAGCTCCAGCTTGGCCAGCTGGGGGTAGATCTTCTCCAGGGCCACCTTCAGGGCGCGGTCGAGGGCGTTGACCGGGCCGTTGCCCTCCGCCGTGGCGACGATGCGCTCGCCCTTGGCGAAGAGTTTGACCGTGGCCTCGTTGGCATGGCTGCCGTCGGGGCGGTCCTCGACGATCGCACGCCAGGACTCGACCTCGAAGTACGTACGGGCCTTGCCCTCGGCCTCCGCGCGCAACAGCAGCTCGAAGGACGCGTCGGCCGCCTCGAAGGTGTAACCCTGCAGCTCGCGCTCCTTCACCCGTGCGACGACCCGGCCGACCAGCTCGCGGTCGTCGCCCAGGTCGACGCCGAGCTCCTTGCCCTTGAGCTCGATCGAGGCGCGGCCCGCCATGTCGGAGACCAGCATCCGCATGGTGTTGCCGACCTGCTCGGGGTCGATGTGCTGGTAGAGGTCGGGGTCGACCTTGATGGCCGAGGCGTGCAGGCCCGCCTTGTGGGCGAAGGCCGAGACTCCCACGTACGGCTGATGCGTGGACGGCGTCAGGTTGACGACCTCGGCGATGGCGTGGGAGATGCGGGTCATCTCGCGCAGCGCGCCGTCGGGGAGGACCTGCTTGCCGTACTTCAGCTCCAGGGCCGCGACGACCGGGAACAGGTTGGCGTTGCCGACGCGCTCGCCGTAGCCGTTCGCCGTGCACTGGACGTGGGTCGCGCCCGCGTCGACGGCGGCGAGGGTGTTGGCGACCGCGCAGCCCGTGTCGTCCTGGGCGTGGATGCCGAGGCGGGCGCCGGTGTCGGCGAGGACCGTGGCGACGACCGCCTGGACCTGGGCCGGGAGCATGCCGCCGTTGGTGTCGCAGAGGATGACGACGTCGGCGCCGGCCTCGGAAGCGGCCCGGACGACGTCCTTGGCGTACTCGGGGTTCGCGCGGTAGCCGTCGAAGAAGTGCTCGCAGTCGACGAAGACGCGGCGGCCCTGGGAACGCAGGTGGGCGACGGTGTCGCGGACCATCTCCAGGTTCTCGTCGAGGGTCGTGCGCAGCGCCAGCTCGACGTGCCGGTCGTGGGACTTGGCGACCAGGGTGACGACCGGTGCGCCGGAGTCGAGGAGGGCCTTGACCTGCGGGTCCTCGCTCGCCTTGCCGCCGGCCCGGCGGGTGGCGCCGAAGGCCACGAGCTGGGCGTGCTTGAAGTCGATCTCCTGCTGGGCGCGGGCGAAGAACTCGGTGTCGCGCGGGTTGGCGCCCGGCCAGCCGCCCTCGATGAAGCCGACGCCGAAGTCGTCCAGGTGCCGTGCGATGGCCAGCTTGTCGGCGACGGTGAGGTTGATGCCCTCGCGCTGGGCGCCGTCGCGCAGGGTGGTGTCGAAGACGTGGAACGAGTCGTCGAGTTCGCTGGGTTCCGTCATGATCTCAAGGCTCCTGAGGATGTCGATCTCGGTCTGTACCGGAATGACCGGCTCCACCGTCCCCCAATGATCCCTCGCGCTCCTTCTCCGGCTGAAGGTGGGCCAGAAAAGCGAAAAACCCCTCGCGGGTGCGAGAGGTCTGCGCGCGGGTCGAAGACGACGATGGCCGCCCGTACCGGGTAGTACGAGGCGGTCACTGCGGACCGGCGCGCCTGCTGCCAATAATCGTGGCGAACGAGAGCACGGAGGCAGTCTGGCACAGACCGCCCCCGTGCTCACCCTCCGTCTCAGGATGCGAGCACTGGGCTGATCACTGGGCTGATCACCGCAGGTGCCGTACGAACGCGTCGGCGCCGTCGTTGGTGTCGCCGGCCGGGATCAGGGTCGGGTCGGACGACTGGAAGGCGATACGGCGGGCGCCGTCGGCGATACGGCCCGGCAGGACCTCGGCGGTCGCGGTGCCGCCGGTGGTGTCGGGGGTGACCAGGGTGGTGGTGCCCCTCTTCAGGTCCCGCAGATAGACGGGGTACTCCTTGCCGTACCGGCTGCCGGCTTCCGTCACCTCCGACGTGAACGTGAGGTAGCGGCCGTCGGCGCTGATCGCGGCGCCCCGGGTGTAGACCTCGCCGGGGCCGCCCTGGGTGCCGTGGATACGGCGGTTCTTGCCGGTGCGGATGTCGTGCACGAACACGTTCCAGCTGGCGTCGGTGTCGCCGGGGACCAGGTGGGTGTCGCGGGACTCGAAGACGACCGTGCGGCCGTTGCCGCTGATGGACGGGTTCAGGGACTCCTTCTCGGTGGCTGAGCCGTCGTGGGAGCGGTCGATCTGGGTGTGCTTGCGGGTGGTGCGGTCGTACATCCAGACGTCGCCCCAGTCGTCGCCGCGCGGGCCGTTCATGTAGTTGTACTGGTAGACGACACGGCGTCCGTCGTCGCTGACCGTCGGCTGGAAGGCGTTGCGTGCCTCCCAGGTCGGCTTGGGGTGGCTGATCCGCTGGGTGGTGCCGGCGACGCGGTCACGCAGGAAGACGACGCTGCTGTTGTTCTGGGCGGTCTCCTGGAGCGTGTAGACCGCGTAGCGGCCGTTGGGGCTGACGGACACCTCGGAGGGCTGCCCGGTGAACCCTTCGGGAATCTCGATGCCGAAGCCCACCCGCTTGCCCGTGCCGAGGCCGTCGATCCACACGTCGGTGTCCTCGGCGGGCGCCACGTACTGGACGTAGACGTGGCGGCCGTCGTTCAGAACCGCCAACAGGCCGCCGAATCCCGCGAATCGGAGCTTTCCGGTGTGCGGATCTCGTACGTACATGCCGCCATGCGGCACGTTGGGGTCCAGATCCTCGGCGTCCGAACTCAGCGCGACGTGGCGGCCGTTGCGACTGATGACGGAGAGCCGCGTCTCACCGTTCCCCGCCTCGCCCGCAGGAGTGACGCTGATCGGCTCGGTGTACGGCACCCTGGGCGCGGCGCCCGCCGTGGGAGCGCTGAGCGCCGCCGAGGCGACGGCCGCGACGACGGCGACCGCCATTGCGGCGCGACGATGTCCTGTCCCGTAGGTGTTTTTGTGCGTGGTCCTGTATGTGCGCATGGTTGGTTCCCCCGTGAGTGAGCTTCTCGGTGAACTGCCCCCAGGAAGACGCCTGTTACTCCGCAGGTGTTCCCCGTTCACCGGATCGGGTGACACCGACTCGAACACGACGACGGTGCTCTCGGAAGTGACGGACGAGGTGACACCGCCTCAGCTTGTTCCTCGTCCACCAGGATCTACCGCGTCTGCGATGGCCTTCAGGGTCTCGGATTTCTGAAGGTCCTGCCCAGGTCGTAGTGGGGTGCGGGACGGTGGAATCGACAGCACCTGCGCCAACCGCGTGAGTCCCGCAACGGGCAGGATGAGCGACATGGTCAACGGAGGGAACACGAGCTTCACGCTGCCACGGGGTGCGACAGGCTTCTTCCTGCCGAAGGACGGACCGCTTCCGGATACCGATGTGCGGGCGTTCCGAGCCGCTCTGTACGCTGCGGCCCGAGTCGTCGAAGGCCAGGTGGGAGAGTTCGAGGGCCAGGAATACCCCCTGACCTTCCACACCGCGTCAATCGTCGATCGCACTGGTGAGAGCGTCATTCTGTGTCACGCCCATCACCCCTGGATCGCCTTCGCTCAAGAGCGTCGGAATTGGTACGGCGAAGAGTTCCTGCCCTCTCCATCGTGGGCCTCTGTTTTCGCTGACGCGGGTTTCGTGGTTCTGAGCAGCGAGCGGCTCGCCACGCCACTCTCCGACGTGGACACCTCGGTGCTTGCACAGAACGAATGGCGCCAGGTCCGCTACTACGGCATCACCACGTTGGGCGGGCTGCTCTTCAACGCATGGGACTGATCACCGAGCGAAGTCAGCGAAGTCGTTGAACGACAAGCTGAGCTTGTGTCTTTGACCTCCGCTGCGTCCCGATCACATGGAACGGGAGAGTTGCTCGCGCACCCAAGCAGGAGCGGGGTTGGTGTGCGGCCGGCCCGCGACGATGACGGTCGGCACGGTCTCGTTGCCGCCGTTGGCCGCCCTCACCACTGCGGCCGCGGCCGGGTCCCGCCAGATGTCGACCCAGTGCATCTGGCGGGCGCTGCGGCCCAGCCGGATGCGCAGCCGCATGCAGTACGTGCAGCCGGGGCGCCAGAAGACGACCGGCCGGCCGTCGACCGCGCTGCGGAGTTGTGCCTCCTGCGCGCTGACCGACCTCGGGAAGAGCAGAGGCGAGTTCACGCCTGCCAGCAGCCCGAAGAACAGCAGCGGGGCGGCGGCTGCGCCGGGGCCCCCGTCGGCGATCCGCCCAGCCGCGACGAGTGAGCCGACGAGAACGAACAGCATCGGCAGGAGCCAGGCGCGCATCATGAGGCTGAAGGCTACCGATGAGTCGAACTGGCCCTGGAACTGGGCCACTGTCCGGCGAATCCGCAGGTGAACGACCTGGTGCGACGGACGATTCGAGCGCAGCGACATACCCGCGGGACGTCTATGCGTCGTGCTCAGGCGTGGCCCTCAGATAGCGACCCCAGATCTGGGCCTTGCGATAGGGGCCGTCCCCGCTGCTGTCGTACTGCGGCGTGTCGAAAGCGACCCAGTACAGCAGCTCGCCCTTGAGCGCCTGGGCATGCTCGTTGGGTTCGGGTGCGCTCATCGCGTCGATCGTTCCAGCGAACTCGACCTGCCAGGGACCGTCCCGGTCCTGAGCGCGAACGACCGTGACCCGGCTGCCCGGTGCCAGTGCTCCCGTCGGCCATGTCTGGCTCAAGGGACGGCCGAGGATGTGCTCGATCGCCTGGCGGTCGTCCATGTCTGAGGGAAGAGGGCCACAACTGTCTGTCATGTCGCTCACTCTGCCCGCGCCACCTCCAGGATCGCCAGAAGACAGACCACAGGCTCAGCGGGTGTCCCAGAACGCGCAGTGGTGCCGGAGCTGCCCCGTCGTCGGGGTGGGTACGACGTGGTCCGGCGCCAGGGTCAGGACCGTGCCCTGGGGCCAGTGGGGTGATGACGGGCCGTTCGGGTCGGCGGTGTGGGCGAAGTGGGTCCAGTAGTCGATCATGGTGTCGGCCAGCCGGTGCTGTGCGGTTGTCAGGTCGCGGGGACGTCCGCCCAGGTCGAAGAGGTAGGGCAGTTCACTCGCGTGCGGTGCGCCGAGCGGGAACGGCGGCTTGCCCGGGGTCAGCGGTGGGGCGTGCTTGTCGGCGAACTCGTACCGCCAGACGGGTACTTGGGCGGAGAGCAGGCTGTCGGTGCGTGCCGTCGGGCAGGCGAAGTCGGCGTCGCCGATGACCGCGCCGAACACCGGGCCCCCGTCCGTACGGTGCACCGGGTACTCGCGCACGATCGCCTGCGCCTGCCCCGGGGACGGGAAGAAGGTGGCCGCCACGTCGGGCCAGGTGTCGGGGGTGACGGGATAGCCGGCCTGGATGATCCCGGCGGCCCAGCCGTTGCCCTCGTCGTGGTTGTTGCCGATGAGGACGGGGACGTGATGGAAGCGGCCGGCGGCGATCGCCTCCCCGGGGTCGCCCGGCAGCAACAGGGTGGTGTGCGCGGGCTGCTGGTCGGTGTCCTGGGCGGCCAGGAGGCGGGAGACCTCCACGCGCCGCAGACAGGCCAGGACGTCGCGGGCGAGCAGTGCGTCGCCGCGCGCGGTGAGGCGGATCGCGTCGACGAGTTCGGTGGGCCGGATGTCCTTCAGCAGGAAGCCGCTCGCCCCGGCCCGCAGCGCGGCGACCACATGCGCGTCCACGTCCCAGGTCGTCAGCACGAGCACCCGGGCTCCACTGCCCGACTCCGCGATCCGCCGGGTCGCCTCGATGCCGTCGAGGACGGGCATGCGTACGTCCATCAGCACCACGTCGGGTGTCAGTTCCCGCGTCAGCCGCACCGCTTCCTGGCCGTCGGACGCCTCACCGACCACCTCCAGGTCGTCCCGGGCGTCGATGATCATGCGGAATCCGGTACGGACGAGGACCTGGTCGTCGGCCACCACCACGCGCGTCGTCACAGCGCGCCTTCCACCGGCAGCCGTGCCGCCACCTCGAAGCCGCCTCCGGCCGGCGGACCGGCACGCAGGCTGCCGCCCACCAGTCGTGCGCGCTCCTTCATCCCCACCAGACCTCGCCCCTGTCCCGCCGTGGCCGAACGGCCCTGCGGCGCCCGCCCGTTGTCGACCACCGTGACCCGCACACACTCCGCTTCGACCGTCACGCGCACACTCACCTCGTCCGCGCCGGCGGCGTGCCGAAGCGTGTTGGTGAGGGCCTCCTGGACGATCCGGTACGCCGCCAGATCCACCGCGGCCGGCAGCCCGTCGGTGGCGCCCTCGCACCGCACGTGCACGGTCATCCCGGTCGCGCGCACCGTGTCGGCCAGTTCGTCCAGGCGGGCGAGCGAGGGCCCCGGCTCGCGCTGCTCCCCGGACGCGCAGTGCTCGTCATCAGGGCGGAAGGCGCGCAGCAGCAGGCGCAGTTCGCCCAGTGCGGAGCGGGCGCCCGTCTCGATGGCCCGCAGCGACCGACGGGCCTGTTCGGGCTGTTCGGTGAACACGTCGTCGGCGGCGCCCGCCTGAATGACCATCACCGACAGGGTGTGCGCCACGATGTCGTGCACCTCGCGCGCGATCCGCGCGCGCTCCTCCACCACCGCTCGGCGCGTCTCCGCCCTGATCCGTTCCTGCTGCGCCCTGCGCCACTGACCCGCGGTCCACGCCAGGACGACCGTCAGCAGAAAGATGACCAGCCCCGGAGCGCCGCCCGCCCCGAACGCCAGTGGGGCGGGCAGGCACATCGTCGCGAGCGCCCGTACCGACACCCGGCGCGGCCCGGTGGCCGACAGCACGCACAGCGTGACCTGCGCGGCGAGCAGCGCGCCCGTCAGGGTCACCGCGGGCAGCAGCGCCCAGACCGCGAGCCCCGTCACCGCGTTCACGGCCAGAACGGCGGCCGGGGCCCGCACCTGCCACTTCAGAACGCAGACCTGCGCGAGCACCAGGCCCACGGCTACGGGCAGCCGCCGGCCGTGCTCCACGCCTACGACGATCACCGGGGTACCCAGGACCGCGAGCACCGCCCCGGCCGACCCCCACCACAGCGCCCGCGCCGTCCGGGGCGACAGTTCGCCCGGAGCCTCGCCCACGAACGGGGCGCCGGACTGTCCACTGCTGCGATCCACGCCCCGAGCCTAGAGCCTGTCGTGCGGCGCGGGGCGGGACCGTTCAGGAGACACCGGCCCGCAGATCGATCGCCCGGACAGGTAGATGGGCAGGTGGACAGGCAGGCAGATGGACACCTGGGCAGGCAGGTCCTAGCCGAGCTGGTGCATCCAGCCGTGCTTGTCCTCCGCCGTGCCGCGCTGGATGTCGAGGAGTGCCTCGCGCAGTCGCAGGGTGACCTTGCCGGGCTCGCCGCCGCCCTGCTGCCACTCGGTGCCGGTGCGCTTGACCGTGCCGACGGGGGTGATGACGGCCGCCGTACCGCAGGCGAAGACCTCGGTCAGCGTGCCGTTCTCGGCGTCGCGCTGCCACTGGTCGACGGAGATACGGCCCTCCTCGGCGGTGTAGCCGAGGTCGCGGGCGACGGTGAGGAGCGAGTCGCGGGTGACGCCCTCCAGGATGGAGCCGGTGAGGGAGGGGGTGACGATCCGGTCCCCGTACACGAAGTACAGGTTCATCCCGCCGAGTTCCTCGATCCACTTGTGCTCGACCGCGTCGACGTAGCAGACCTGGGCGCAGCCCTGCTCCGCGGCCTCGGCCTGGGCGAGGAGGGAGGCCGCGTAGTTGCCGCCGGTCTTGGCGTCGCCCATGCCGCCGGGGACGGCGCGGACGCGGTCCTCGGAGAGCCAGATGGAGACGGGCTTGACGCCACCGGGGAAGTAGGCGCCGGCGGGGGACGCGATCACCAGGAACAGGTACTCGTTGGCCGGCTTCACGCCGAGGCCGACCTCTGTGGCGATCATGAAGGGGCGCAGGTAGAGGGACTCCTCGCCCCCGTGCGCGGGCACCCAGTCGGTGTCCTGCCGCACGAGTGCGTCGATGGCGTCGATGAACGTCTCGACGGGCAGCTCGGGCATCGCGAGACGGCGCGCGGAGTGCTGGAAGCGCAGGGCGTTCTTCTCCGGGCGGAAGGTGGCGACGGAGCCGTCGGGGCGGCGGTAGGCCTTGAGGCCCTCGAAGATCTCCTGCGCGTAGTGCAGGGTCATGTTCGCGGGGTCGATGGAGAGCGGGCCGTACGGGACGAGCTGGCCGTCGTGCCAGCCGCGGCCCTCGGTCCACCGGATCGTCACCATGTGGTCGGTGAAGTGGCGGCCGAAGCCGGGGCTGGCCAGGATCGCCTCGCGCTCCGCGCCGGAAAGTGGCGAGGCCGAGGGCTTGAGCTCGATCGTGGGCGTCGTCATGAGTGGGTGTCCTTCACCGGTTTCGTGTGTGACGGGCCGCGCTCACGCCCGTACGGCCGCCGTACCGAAGCGGCCGGTGTTAGGACGTCCGAGCATTCCCTCGGTCCGTGGCTCCGCGTTCGATTATCGCGCGAAGGGGGCCATGGACGAAAAGGGCGTGAATGCGACCCAGGGGATGATGGTGACACCCGGCGGGGACATAAGAGAAGCCGCCGGGTGCGGTATGCGACCCGACGGCTTCGAAATGTTCGAAAGACTTCGATGGGAGCGCCGCGGGTCAGCCGGCTACTCGTACGGCGAGGGCGTCGCCGATCTCTTCGGTCGTACGGGTCGTGGTGCCGCGCTCCGCGAGGTCGGCGGTGACCGCGTCCTCGATACGGACGGCCTCGGCCTCGTAGCCGAGGTGGCGCAGCAGGAGGGCGACGGACAGCACGGTGGCGCTGGGGTCGGCCTTGCCCTGACCGGCGATGTCCGGGGCCGAGCCGTGGACGGGCTCGAACATCGAGGGGTACTCGCCGGACGGGTTGATGTTCCCGCTCGCGGCGACGCCGATGCCGCCGGAGACGGCCGCGGCGAGGTCGGTGATGATGTCGCCGAACAGGTTGTCGGTGACGATGACGTCGAAGCGCTCGGGCTGCGTGACGAGGTAGATCGTCGCCGCGTCCACGTGCATGTACTCGGTGGTGACGTCGGGGAACTCCTGGCCCACCGTGTTGAAGATGTCCGTCCACAGGTGACCGGCGTGCACGAGCACGTTGTTCTTGTGGACGAGCGCGAGCTTCTTGCGGGGGCGGGCCTGGGCGCGGGCGTAGGCGTCGCGGACGACTCGCTCGATACCGAAGGCGGTGTTCAGCGACACCTCGGTGGCGACCGCGTGCGGGGTGCCCTGGCGGATGGTGCCGCCGTTGCCGGTGTACGGGCCCTCGGTGCCCTCGCGGACGACCACGAAGTCGATCGCGGGCTGTCCGGCCAGCGGGGTGGCCACACCGGGGAGGAGCTTCGACGGACGCAGGTTGACGTGGTGGTCGAAGGCGAAGCGGAGCTTCAGCAGGAAGCCGCGCTCCAGGACACCGGAGGGCACGCTCGGGTCACCGATCGCGCCGAGCAGGATGGCGTCGTGCTTCTTGAGGGCGTCGAGGTCGGCGGCGGTGAGGGTCTCACCGGTGGCGTGGTAGCGCCGGGCGCCGAAGTCGAACTCCTTGGTCTCCAGCTTCACATCCTGCGGAAGGACGGCGGAGAGCACCTTCAGCCCCTGGGCCACGACCTCCTGGCCGATGCCGTCACCGGGAATCACTGCGAGATTGAGGCTGCGAGACATACCGGCACCGTACTCCGGGTCCCATGGGATGACATGCCGTGTCCGCGATACGGACAGCAGCGGGACGCGGGACGAGCGGAACCGTCCGCTCTTCGACCGGCGTTCACCTGTACGTTTGGCGGACGTCGGGAATTGCTGGGAGGTTCCCCTCCATGGACAGTCCTCCGGACACCCCCGACGTCGGCATTCCGCCCCAGCTGGCCCGCCGGATGAGCATGGCGGAGCAGTACGAGTATCTGCGGGCGCGGCTCACCCGGCGCCGCGCGCTGGTGACGGCGGGTGCGCTGGCCGGCGGCGGTCTGCTGACCGGCTGTTCGTCGAGCACGGGGACGGCGAATCCGGCGACCAGCAAGGTCCCCGGCTCCGCCGTCACGCCCTTCGGCCGCCATCTCGCCTTCGGCGCCGACCCGAAGACCCAGATGCGGATCTCCTGGCAGGTCCCGTTCGCCGTCAGGAAGCCGTACGTCCGGATCGGGCCGACGCCCGGCGACCTGAGCCGCCGCATCGAGGCCGAGGTCCGCCCGCTGCACACGCCGGGGGTGACGGGCGTACGCCTCGACCTGGACCAGTACTACGTGCACGCGGCCCTCGACGGACTGCGCCCCGGGACGACGTACTACTACGGCGTCGGCCACGAGGACTTCGACCCGGCGTCCCGCGCGCACAGCGCCACCCTCGCCACGTTCCGCACCGCGCCCGCGACCGCCCCGGCGAGCTTCGTGTTCACGGCCTTCGGCGACCAGGGCGTCACCCCCGACGCACTGGCCAACGACCGGGGGCTCCTGGGCCGGAACCCCGCCTTCCATCTGCACGCGGGTGACATCTGCTACGCGGACGTCACCGGCCACGGCGAGAAGTCGGACAGCTACGACCCGACCGCCTGGGATCTGTTCCTGAAGCAGACGGAGACGGTCGCGAGGTCGGTGCCGTGGATGGTGACGACCGGCAACCACGACATGGAGGCCTGGTACTCACCGAACGGGTACGGCGGCCAGTCGGCCCGCTGGTCGCTTCCGGACAACGGGTTCGACGCCGAGAACACCCCGGGCGCCTACTCGTTCACCTACGGCAACGTCGGCGTCGTGGCGCTGGACGCGAACGACGTGTCGTACGAGATCCCCGCGAACTTCGGGCACACGGGCGGCCGTCAGACGGCGTGGCTGGACCGGCGGCTGACCGAGCTGCGCGCGTCGGACACGATCGACTTCGTCGTGGTCTTCTTCCACCACTGCACGTACTCGACGTCCACGCACGCCTCCGACGGCGGTGTACGGGACGCATGGCTGCCGCTCTTCGACAAGCACCAGGTGGACCTGGTGATCAACGGCCACAACCATGTCTACGAGCGGACCGACGCCCTCAGGGGCGGCCGGGTCGGCAGGCGGGTACCGGTCGGCGCGTCGACCGACCCGACCCGCGACGGCACCGTGTACGTCACGGCGGGCGGCGCGGGTCAGAGCCTGTACGGCTTCCCCTACGGGGTGAAGGACAGCTTCGAGGGTAAGGTCGCCGACCGGGAGTCGGTGGAGAGCTACCACTGGACGAAGTCGCAGGACCGGCACAAGGACACCGTGGAGTGGTCGCGCGTGCGCTACACCGGCTACTCGTTCCTCTCGGTGGAGGCGGCGGCCGGCGTACCGGGCACGGCTCCCCGGCTCACGGTCTCCGCGCTGGCGCAGAGCGGGGAGCGGATCGACCACTTCGAGGTGCGGCGCGGCTAGCGAACAGCCGGTGAGCCGCCCTCAGTGACCTGTCTGGCCGCCGTTGTCCCGGCGGTCGAGGGCACGCTGGAGGGCTGCGGCGGCGTTCTTGCGGTCGGACTCGCTCGTCGGGGAGACGTGGCGGACTCGGCGGCGGACGGTCGTCTCGGCCATGGGAAATCGACTCCTTCAAGGAATCCGGGAGTACGGCAGGGGGGATTCGAGACGCCGGATTGGACGGGGAGCAGCGGTACCGCAGGGGTTGCCTGCGCGGGGCACCGGCTCACGGCCGTCATTCGCCTGGTCTGGCGAGACGTTCGGCTTCTACAAAGCTAGGGGAGGACAGGGCATCTGTCTCCACAATTACTCGGACTTCCTACTATCTGAGACGGTCGATTGGGTCACACCCGGCTGACCTGGCCTTTTACCTTCAGAGCACGTCGCCGTCCCGCCAGTCGAAGACCAGCCCCTCCGAGGGATCGAGCGAACCGGGATCGGCAGGACGGACGAAGACGCCGCCCTCCCCTTCCGGCAGGTGGACGACACCAGCCGGACCGAGGGCGCTGATCCGCCCCGGCCACAGCTGCCAGCCCCGGGCGGCGTAGAGGGCGGAGCCGTCGGCGCTCGCGGACAGCGCGCCGAGGTCGTAGCCGCCGTCGACGTACCGCTCCAGCGCGCCCATCACCTGCCCGCCGAGGCCACGACGGCGGGCGTCGGCGCGGACAGCGACCGCTTCCACATAGCCGACGCGCAGCCAGCGGCCCCGGTGCAGCGCGCGGCGCATGACGACCGAGCCGTGGGCGAGGAGACCGGTGCCGTCGTGGGCCAGGACATGGAGGCCGCCGAGGGCGTGTTCCCAGTCCTCCTCATCGAAGCCGTCGTCGAAGGCGGCGTCCAGGAGAGCGCGGACGGCGGCGAGTTCGACCGGGGTGAGGTCAGCGGTGTGGGCGGTGCGCAGCAGCGGGGCCATGGTCCCAGTATTCCGAACCATCGACACCCCATTGATCCGACCTAAAACAGGTACATGGCTCTGCACGACACCTTGACAGCCCTATCCTCACCCACCAGCCTCGCAGTCATCGGATGACTGACGACTGAAGGGGTACTTCATGTCGATCGCGCTGACCCTCTGCTCCGCCCTGCTCGCCACCGCCGTGACAGCACTGCCCGCCGAGGCAGCCGCGCCAGGGCATCCCGGAACGTCGGCGGCCTGGGAGGTGAAAGCCTCGCCCGGCTCCCCCACGGCTGTCGTCGCACTGGACCCGGCCGACAACCACCCGACGCTCACGGTGAGACGCTCCGGAAAACAGGTCATCGCCCCCTCCCCCCTGGGCCTGGTCACCGAACAGGCCGACTTGTCCAAGGGGTTGGAGTTAGCGAGCCGCACCACACGCACGGTCACCGAGCGGTACACCCAGACAACCGGCAAGTCCCGTAAGCGGGTTGCCCGGATGACCGAGTCCCGCTTCCGGTTCCGGACCGCCGAGGGTGCCCGTCTCGACCTGGTGGTACGGGTGGCCCCCGACGGCGTCGCCTACCGCTACACCCTGCCGCGCACCACCGGCGACGTCCTGCGCGAGGCCTCCGCCTTCACCCTCCCCCCGGACACCGGCGCTGTCGTCAACGCCTACCGCGCCGACAACGAACTCCCCTTCAAACGCTACGAGTCGGCGGCCACGGCCCCGGCGGGCGGCTACTCGATGCAGGCCCTCTTCAACACCCCCGGCGGCTATGCGCTGATAGCCGAGTCGGACCTCAACGGCAGCTACTCGGGCGCCCACTTGACGCACGAGGCCGGCTCACCGACGTACAAGGTGAACCTCTGGAACGACGAGCCGGTCAGGACGACAGGCACCCTGACCACCCCCTGGCGCACCGTCGTCACCGGCGACCTGGCCACGGTCACGGAGTCGACCCTCGTCGACGACCTCGCCGCGCCCTCCCGGGTCCGGGACACGTCGTGGATCAAGCCGGGCCCCGCCCTGTGGACCTGGCTCGCGGGCGGCAAGACCGCCGGGCAGAGTCTGGCCGCGCAGAAGGCGTACGTCGACTACGCGGCCGAGCGGGGCTGGCCGTACGAGGTCGTCGACGCGGGCTGGTACTACAAGCCCGGGGAGTGGGACGTCATCGACCCCGACTGGCAGACGGACAACTGGATGCCGGAGCTGGTGCGTTACGCGGCGGCGAAAGGTGTCGGCGTCCAGGTCTGGCTGCACTACACCCTGCTCACCGACCCGGCGGAACGCGAGAAGTGGCTCGGCACGCTGGAGAGTTGGGGCGTCAAGGGCGTGAAGATCGACTTCATGGACTCGGAGTCCCAGGACCGGATGCGCTGGTACGACGAGACCCTGGAAGCGACGGCCCGGCACCATCTCCTCGTCAACTTCCATGGCTCGACGATCCCGAAGGGCGTTCAGCGGACCTGGCCGCAGGTCATGACGATGGAGGGCGTGGGCGGCGAGGAGAAGCGCAACAACACCGCCGAGCAGCTCGCCTCGCTCCCCTTCACCCGTAACGCGATCGGCTCGATGGACTTCACCCCGGGCGCCTTCCACCGCCCCGCCCGCCCCAACGTGGCTTCCGACGCCGGTGAGTTGGGCCTGACGGTGCTGTACGAGTCGGGCATCCAGAACCTCTCCGGCACCCCGGAGTCGTACGAGGCCCGCCCGGAGGCCCGCCGCTATCTGGAGCAGCTGCCCCGGCGCTGGGAGGAGACCCGGCTGCTGACCGGCGACCCGGGCCGCTCCGCCGTACTGGCCCGACGGGCGGCGGACGGGCGCTGGTTCATCGGCGGCACCTTCGCGGGAGCGGCGCGAACAGCGGACGTACCGCTGCGACTTGGCGCCGGCCGCTGGCTGGTGGAGACGGTGACGGACGGTCCGGCGGGGCTGGTGCGCGAGGCACACGTCGTACGGGGCGGCGCCACGCTCGCCGTACCGGTGGTCGCGGACGGCGGCTTCGCCGCACTGGCCTGCCGCTGGCAGCCGGGCCGGACGACCTGCGAGAAGGGGTGATGACGGACGCCGGGCCCGTGTGGGTGCGGGCCCGGCGTCGTTCACCCGTGAGCCGTCAGCCCATGTGCGGGTACGTGTAGTCGGTCGGCGCGACCAGGGTCTCCTTGATGGCGCGGGTCAGGGTCCAGCGCATCAGGTTCTGCGGGGCGCCCGCCTTGTCGTTGGTGCCGGAGGCGCGCCCCCCGCCGAACGGCTGCTGGCCGACGACAGCGCCGGTCGACTTGTCGTTGATGTAGAAGTTGCCGGCCGCGTAGCGCAGCTTCTCCATCGTGTACGCGGCTGCCGCGCGGTCACCCGAGACGACCGAGCCGGTCAGCGCGTAGTCGGACACGGACTCCATCTGGGTCAGCATGGCGTCGTACTTGTCGGCCGAGCTGTCGTCGTACACGTACACGGCGAGGAACGGGCCGAAGTACTCGGTGGTGAAGACCGGGTTGGCCGGGTCCGTGCACTCCACGACCGTCGGGCGGACGAAGTAGCCGACCGAGTCGTCGTAGGAACCGCCCGCCACGATCGTGCACGTCGGGTCGGACTTCGCACGGTCGATGGCGGCCCTGTTCTTGGCGAACGCGCGCTCGTCGATGACCGCGCCGACGAAGTTGCTGAGGTCGGTGACGTCACCCATGGTCAACTGGTCGACCTCGGCGGCGAATTCCTCGCGGAAGCCGTCGTTCCAGATGGAGGCCGGGATGTAGGCGCGGGAGGTCGCGCTGCACTTCTGCCCCTGGTACTCGAAGGCACCGCGTGTGAGAGCCGTCTTCAGGACCGCCCGGTCGGCGCTCGGGTGGGCGACGACGAAGTCCTTGCCGCCGGTCTCGCCGACGAGCCGCGGATACGAGCGGTACTTCTCGATGTTCGCGCCGACCGTCTTCCACAGGTGCTGGAAGGTCTTCGTGGACCCCGTGAAGTGGATGCCGGCCAGGTCCCGGTGCTCCAGGGCCACCTTGGAGACCTCGATGCCGTCACCGGTGACGAGGTTGATGACGCCCTTGGGGAGCCCGGCCTCTTCGAGGAGCCGCATGAGGAGCACGGCGGAGTGGGTCTGCGTCGGCGACGGCTTCCACACCACCACGTTGCCCATGAGGGCGGGCGCGGTCGGCAGATTCCCCGCGATGGCCGTGAAGTTGAAGGGGGTGATCGCGTAGACGAAGCCTTCGAGCGGGCGGTGGTCGAGACGGTTCCAGACGCCCGGCGAGTTGGCGGGCGGCTGCTCGGCGAGCAGGTCGCGCGCGTACTTGACGTTGAAGCGCCAGAAGTCGACCAGTTCGCAGGGGCAGTCGATCTCCGCCTGCTGGGCGGTCTTCGACTGGCCGAGCATGGTGGAGGCGGCGAGGGTCTCGCGCCAGGGGCCGGCCAGCAGTTCGGCGGCGCGCAGGATGATCGCGGCACGGTCGTCGAACGACATCGCACGCCAGGCGGGCGCGGCGGCGAGGGCCGCGTCGATCGCGTCCTGGGCGTCCTGCTGGGTGGCGTTGGCGTAGGTGCCGAGGCGGGCCTTGTGGTGGTGCGGCTGCACGACGTCGAACCGCTCGCCGCCGCCCATGCGCCGCGCGCCGCCGATCGTCATCGGCAGGTCGACGGGGTTCTCGGCGAGTTCCTTGAGCTTGACCTCCAGGCGGGCCCGCTCGGGCGACCCGGGGGCGTAGCCGTGCACCGGCTCGTTGACGGGGGTGGGGACCTGGGTGACGGCGTCCATGCTTCCGTGACTCCTTAACTGAGCGGGGGGTTGGTCTCAGCCCTTGGTGAGGATCGAGCGGCCGAAGAAGAGGAGGTTGGCGGGCTTCTCGGCCAGCCGGCGCATGAAGTACCCGTACCAGTCCGTCCCGTAGGCGGTGTAGACGCGCATCCGGTGTCCTTCGGCGGCGAGCCGCAGGTGCTCGTCGCTCCTGATCCCGTACAGCATCTGGAACTCGTACTCGTCGGGCTTGCGGCTCGCGCGCCTGGCGAGTTCCTGGGCGATGGAGATGAGGCGCGGGTCGTGGGACCCGATCATCGGGTACCCCTCGCCGTCCATCAGGATGCGCAGGATGCGGACGTACGCCTTGTCGGTCTCGGACTTCTGCTGGTAGGCGACCTCGGCCGGCTCCTTGTACGCGCCCTTCACCAGCCGTACGCGGCTGCCGCTCTCGGCGAGGCGGCGGGCGTCGGCCTCGGTGCGGTACAGGTAGGCCTGGATGACGCAGCCGGTCTGCGGGAAGTCCTTCCGCAGCTCCTCGTGGATGGCGAACATCGAGTCGAGGGTGGTGTGGTCCTCGGCGTCGAGCGTGACCGTCGTACCGATCGCGGCGGCGGCCTCGACGACGGGCCGGATGTTGGCGAGGGCCAGCTCATGGCCGTCGGCCAGCGCCTGGCCGAACAGCGACAGCTTGACGGACATCTCGGCGCGGGTACCCAGTTCCAGCTCGCCGAGCCGCTCGACGAGCTCCAGATAGGCGTCCCGGGCGTGAGCCGCCTGCTCGGGGGTGGTGATGTCCTCGCCGACCACGTCCAGGGTGACTTCCAGCCCCCGGTCGGTGAGGTCCTGGACGATGGGGACGACGTCGTCGACGGTCTCGCCGGGGATGAAGCGGTCGACGACCGGCCTGGTCACCGGGGCGGCCGAGATCAGTCGGCGCATCCGGTCGCTGCGCGAGGCGGCGAGAATCACGGGACCCAGCACGGGGCACCTCCACAAAAGCCGGTAGACGAAGAACCGGAGAACCACCGTGAAACCTAGGGATTCCTCCGATCGTGGGCCATCGACAGCTGTCACGCATCCGTGCCCCGGATCTCATACAGATGTCTGAAGGCGGCGGGGAAGTGCGGGAGAATCCCCCCATGAGTCAGGCGAGCGGCGACCACCACGGCGACTACCAGGAGCTGGTGGACGACATCTCGGAGCTTCTCGGCGCCCCCGCGACGCTGGAGAACCGCGACTTCGAGCTGCTCGCCTTCGGCGCGTACGACAGCGAGGGCGAACTGGACGCGTCGGCGCTGGACCCGGTCCGCACCCGCTCGATCCTGACCCGGCGCTCGACGTCGGCGGTACGCGCCTGGTTCGAGGGCTTCGGCATCACGCGCGCGAGCGGCCCGGTCCGTATCCCGCCCACCCCGGAGGCGGGGGTGTACCGGGGGCGGATCTGTCTGCCCGTACGCCATCGGAGTGTCGTTCTCGGCTACGTCTGGCTGCTCGACGACGATCCTGGCCCCTCGGCGGAGCAGCTCACGGCGGCCATGGAGGTGACGGAGCGGATCGGCGCGCTGCTGGCGGACGACGCGCAGGCCGGGGCCGACCTGACCCGCGAGTTCCGGACGGTGCTGACCGCCGAGCGCGGCTGGCAGCGGGACATGGCGGTGGCGGCGCTGCGTACGGCCCTGGGGGCGCGCGGCGAGGGCCCGCACGCGGTGGTGTGCGTGGCGCCCTGGCCCTCGGCGGACCCGGACGACGCCCCCTCGGCCCGTACGGTGCCGCACGCGACGGCGGTGTGCACGGTGCCGTGGGGCGCGGCGTCCCAGCATCTGGCCCTGCTGATCCGGCTGCGCGCGACGGACGTACCCGCTCCGGCGCTCACGGCGGCGGCAAGGCTGCTGAAGGAGACGGAGGGCGCGGTCGCGGCCGGCGTCGGCGCACCGCGCACCGGCCTCGCCGGTCTGGGCGCCGCCTGGCAGGAGGCCTCGGCGGCGGCCCGCGCGGCCCTGGCCCAGCCCCACCTCGGCCCGGTCGCGGAGTGGGGCGCCATCGGCCCGTACCGCCTGCTCACGGCGCTGCCCCCGGACACGGCCCAGGACCCCGCCGTACGCACCCTGCTCGCCCCCGCCCACCAGGAACTGGCCCGCACCGCCGAGGTCTACCTCGACCGTGCGGGGCAGGCGGGCCGCACGGCGGCGGAGCTGGGCATCCACCGCCAGACGCTGTACTACCGACTGTCCCGGGTGGAGCAGCTGACGGGCCTGGACCTGGACGACGGCGAGGACCGCCTGCTGCTGCACATGGCGCTGAAGGGGGCGCGGCTCCGGAGCGGCCGGCCGGGCTAGGGCTTGGATGCCGCGATGACCCGGCGGAACCCTTCCGTGAGCTGCTGTGCGGTCGGTGCCGTCGTCGGGTCGAAGACGTGCTGGCAGATGAGACCGGTCATCAGGGCGTTGTAGAACTGCCCGACGGTGTCGACGTCGTCCTCCGGCACGTCCTCCTCCCTCCCCCCGAGGAACAGCGGGATGATGCCGCGCCCCGCCTCACGCTGGGCCTCCGCCAAGTGGTCGCGGACAGTGGGCAGTTGATCTCCCATGGCCACGATCTCCATGCTCAGACGCCACAGGGAGTCCGGCTGCTGCATGGTGTCGATGATGTTCGACCAGACCTCCTGGAACCGGTCGAGCGAGCCGGGCTCGGTCGCGCCGGCCGTCCCGGCGGCGGGGGTGAAGTCGTCGGAGAGCCCCTCCACCAGGGAGACGTACGCCTCCGCGAGGAGCTTGTCCTTCGAACCGTAGTGGTAGCCGATCGACGCCAGGTTGGTCCCCGACTCCTTGACGATGTCGCGCGCGGTCGTGCGCACGAAGCCCTTGTCCAGAAGGCAGCGCTTGGCGCCTTCGAGCAGATCCTCGCGATGTCCCATACACCCAGCCTACCCGGGATCCATACGAACGTCCTAGACAAACGAATTACACGAACGTTCTAGACAACCGTTTAATACGCCCGTACATTCACTGCCATGACCAACTCGACGAACCCGACGAGCTCGACGCGCACGACCGCTTCCCCCGGCCTCCGCGCCGGCCGCCGCGAATGGACCGCGCTCGGTGTGCTGATGCTGCCGCTGCTGCTGGTCTCGATGGACGTCTCCGTCCTCTACTTCGCCGTCCCCTCGATCAGCGCCGACCTGGAGCCGACCGGCACCCAGCAGCTCTGGATCTTCGACATCTACGCCTTCGTCCTGGCCGGCCTGCTGATGACGATGGGGTCGCTCGGCGACCGCATCGGCCGCCGCAGGCTCCTCCTCGTCGGCGCCGCCGCCTTCGGCGCGGGCTCGCTGCTCGCCGCCTACGCGAACAGCGCCGAGACCCTGATCGCGGCCCGCGCGGTCCTCGGTATCGGCGGCGCGACCCTGATGCCGTCGACGATGGCGCTGATCCGCACGATGTTCCGGGATCCCGGACAGCGCGCCAAGGCGATCGGCATGTGGTCCGGCGTGATGACCGGCGGCGTCGCCCTCGGCTCGGTGATGAGCGGCCTGCTGGTCGAGTACTTCTGGTGGGGCTCGGTCTTCCTGGTCAACCTGCCCGCGATGGCCCTGCTCCTGGTCCTCGGCCCGATCCTGCTCCCCGAGTCGAAGAACCCGAACCCGGGCCGCTTCGATCTCCTCAGCGTCCCCCTGTCGATGGCCGCCGTCCTCCCCGTGATCTACGGCCTCAAGGAGATCCCGTCGGAGGGCTGGCACACGCGGTACGTCCTGTCGGTGACCGTCGGCCTGTTCTTCGCGTACCTCTTCGTACAGCGCCAGCGCACGGCCGCCTCACCCCTCATCTCCCCCGCGCTGTTCCGGGGGCGGGGCTTCGGCCCGGCCGTCGTCCTGAACCTGATCTCGGCGTTCGCGATGATGGGCTCGGCGTACTTCACCACGCAGTACCTGCAGTCGGTGCTCGGCAAGAGCTCCCTGGAGGCCGCGCTGTGGGCCCTGCTGCCGACGGTCCTGGTCGGCGCCGCCGTACCGCTCTCCGCCGCCATGATCCAGCGGGGTGTGGAGCGCGCCCACGTCGTCGCCGGCGGCTTCACCACGGCGGCCTGCGGATACGGTCTGCTGGCCCTGGTCGGAACGGACTCGATGTGGCTCGTGCTGGGCGGCGCGGGAGTCCTCGCGGCCGGCATCGTCACCGTGATGTCGCAGATGATGGACCTGGGCCTGAGCACCGCCCCGGTCGACAAGGCCGGCGCCGCCTCCTCCCTGCTGGAGACGGGCGCGGAGTTCGGCGGCGCGCTGGGCATGGCCGTACTGGGCTCGATCGGTACGGCGGTCTACCGCCACGACATCCCGGCCTCGGCACCCGCCGCGGCCCACGAAACCCTGGGCGGCGCCCTGGCAGTGGCCCACCAGCTCCCGGCGCGCACGGGAGACGCGCTGATCACGGCGGCCAGGGAGGCGTACACCCACGGAATGCAGGCGGCGGCGGTCGCGGGGATGGTGCT
>NZ_AEJB01000121.1 GCF_000331005.1 Streptomyces turgidiscabies Car8 | reverse complement strand
GCCCAGTACGTTCAGTGCGAGATCAGCCGGTGGTGATGTTCTCCGCCTGGGGGCCCTTCTGGCCCTGGACTACGTCGAACGTCACGGTCTGGCCCTCCTGGAGCTCACGGAAGCCCGTGGAGTTGATCGCGGAGTAGTGCGCGAAGACGTCCGGGCCGCCACCGTCCTGGGCGATGAAGCCGAAGCCCTTCTCCGCGTTGAACCACTTCACAGTTCCCGTAGCCATAGTCATGCCTTCCAGTCGATGAACGTCTGCCCCCTGTGGGGAAGACGGAGGTGATCGCCCTGGTCCCTGCGGCACAGCACAGCAAAGCGCCCACACCAAGGGCGTGGGCAAGGGGAACTCCGAACCACGACAGCTCACGCAGACGCTACCCGTCCGCGCCCGCCATCACCACAGAAAAAACCCCGCGTCGCATTTCGGCCACGCATGTGGGTGATGGCCCGCCGACCCGGCGGGCACGCTCACTTCAGTTCGCCGCCGACGGATTGGACGACGTGTCGGCGCGCCGGTACTCGGCGTTGATGCGCTGGGCTTCTTCGAGCTGGTCCTCAAGGATGATGATCCGGCAGGCGGCCTCGATCGGGGTGCCACGGTCGACGAGTTCACGCGCACGGGCCGCGATGCGCAGTTGGTAGCGGGAGTAGCGGCGGTGTCCGCCCTCCGAGCGCAGTGGCGTGATCAGTCGCGCTTCGCCGAGGGCCCGGAGGAACCCGGGAGTGGTACCGAGCATCTCGGCGGCCCGGCCCATCGTGTAGGCGGGGTAGTCGTCGTCGTCAAGACGGCCCAGCGAGTCGTCTGCTGTCATCTCACCTCTCTTGTG
>NZ_AEJB01000120.1 GCF_000331005.1 Streptomyces turgidiscabies Car8 | reverse complement strand
AGCAGCGCGCCGACCGCGCGCACCCCGCGCAGACCGAGCAGGGTGACCGCGGCGCCTGCGGCGACACCGGCGAGCGCGAGTGGCAGCACACTCGCGCCGAATGCGGCGCCGCGCGGGTCTTTCGCGGCGGCGGGGACGACGTCGACGGTGGTGACCTGGGCGCCCGGCCCGCCGGACCGCGCCGCCTGTGCGGTCACCGCCTGCTGGAGGAACTGGGCGACGAGGGGGCTCGCGGCCGACGCGGTGAGCAGCTTCGGACCCGGGGCGGTGACGACCACGGCGCCGTATACGGTCCGGTTCTCGACGGCGTCCCGGGCGGCGGCCTCGTCGGCGTAGTGGTGGAGCTCGAAGGCGCCCTTGTGTGACGACAGTTGGCGCTCGACCTGGGTGACCGCCGAGGCCGGGCCCGCCACGCCGAGCGGCAGATCGCGGGGTGCGATGCGGGCGGCGGGCCAGGCGAAGGCCCAGAGCGCCAGCGCGACGAGGACCGGAACCAGGACGGTCACGGCGATCATGTGGCGATGGTGCCTCTGGGCCCTCGCGGTGGACGTGGAGGGTGTTGGGGACATGGGGGACATGTGTTCCCTCGAATCTGACGAGTCCGACGAATCTAAAAAGAATGATCGTTCGTTTTATGTGTGCTCCTACCGTCCTGTCAGTGGCTCGTCTTGTCAAGAAGGAACGTTCGTTTTAGTTTGGGAGCATGGCCCGCGTATCCCAGGAACACCTCGACGCCCGACGCCGGCAGATTCTCGACGGAGCGGCACTCTGCTTCGCCCGCAACGGCTTCCACGCCACGTCCATGCAGGACGTGCTCAAGGAGGTCGATCTCTCCGCCGGCGCCGTCTACCGCTACTTCAGCGGCAAGGAGGAGCTGATCGCGGCCATCGTCACCGAGGTGCTCCAGGAGGTCGGAGACGCCTTCGAGACGGCTGGGGAGCAGAGCCCGCTACCGCCGCTGGACGTGATCGTGGGGGAGGTGATGGGCAGGATGCTGGGCCTGCGGCCGGGGCTGGCGCGCGAGGGGGTGGCCATCTTTCCCCGGCTGATCGTCCAGGTGTGGGCCGAGACCCTGCGCGACGGCGAGCTGGCGAAGGTGCTCGACGACGGCTACGCCCAGGTCCGCGCGCCGTGGGTGCGGCTGGTCGAGCGCTACCAGGAAGCCGGACTGATGCGCGCCGACGTACCGGCCGAGAGCGTCGCCCGAACCATGATCGCCGCGGCCCAGGGTTTCGTCGCGCAGATGGCCCTCTTCGGCGGCGCGTCGGTGGAAGTGTTCCAGGACGGTCTGCGCGGTCTGATGAGCTTGGGCGGGCCCGCTCGTCGTGACCCGGGTGGATCACAGGCCGGTTAACGTCCTTGAAACCCCGGCCAACTAGCGTGCCCATCTCGCCACCAGCGGTTTTGGTGGCACCGGGCAACCGGACCCCGCACGGTCCGGAGCGAGGATGTGAGGTGGCAAGGCGTGCAACTGACCCCGCACGAGCAGGAGAGGCTGCTGATTCATGTGGCGGCGGACGTGGCCGAGAAGCGCCGGGCCCGCGGGCTCAGGCTGAACCATCCCGAGTCGGTCGCGCTGATCACCTCGCACATTCTCGAGGGCGCCCGTGACGGACGTACGGTCGCCGAACTGATGTCCTCCGGACGCACGCTGCTGACCAGGGACGACGTAATGGAGGGCATCCCCGAGATGATCCACGACGTCCAGGTCGAGGCGACCTTCCCGGACGGCACCAAGCTCGTCACCGTCCACGACCCGATCGTCTGAGGGGAGTGGCTGCCGTGATTCCCGGAGAGATCCTGTTCGCCGACGGACCCGTTGTGTACAACGAGGGCCGCGAGGTCACGACGATGACCGTGCTGAACTCCGCCGACCGGCCAGTCCAGGTCGGCTCCCACTACCACTTCGCCGAGGCCAACCCCGGCCTGGAGTTCGACCGTGCGGCAGCGCGCGGCAAGCGGCTCAACATCGCCGCGGGCACCGCCGTGCGCTTCGAACCCGGGATCCCCGTCGACGTAGAACTCGTTCCGCTCACCGGCGCGCGCATCGTGCCCGGACTGCGCGGGGAGACCGGAGGTGCCCTCGATGCCTGAGATCTCGCGTGCGGCGTACGCCGACCTGTTCGGCCCCACCACCGGTGACCGTATCCGGCTCGCCGACACCGACCTGCTCATCGAGATCGAGGAGGACCGCAGTGGCGGCCCCGGACTCGCCGGTGACGAGGCGGTGTTCGGCGGTGGCAAGGTCATCCGCGAATCCATGGGCCAGGCCCGCGCTACGCGCGCAGACGGCACCCCCGACACGGTCATCACGGGCGCGGTGATCGTCGACCACTGGGGCATCGTCAAGGCCGACATCGGCATCCGTGACGGTCGCATCACCGGCATCGGCAAGGCCGGCAACCCCGACACGATGGATGGCATCCACCCCGACCTGGTCATCGGTCCCGAGACCGAGATCATCGCCGGCAACGGCCGGATCGTGACGGCGGGCGCCATCGACGCGCACGTCCATCTGATCTGCCCGCAGATCGCCGACGAGGCGCTCGCGTCCGGCATCACGACCCTCGTCGGCGGCGGTACGGGCCCGGCCGAGGGCTCGAAGGCGACGACGGTGACCCCCGGTCCCTGGCACCTCGCCCGGATGCTGGAGGCGATGGAGCAGTACCCCCTCAACTTCGGACTGCTCGGCAAGGGCAACACCGTCTCGCACGACGCGATGCTCTCCCAGATCCGCGGCGGCGCCCTCGGCCTGAAGATCCACGAGGACTGGGGCTCGACCCCGGCCGCCATCGACGCGGCCCTGACCGTCGCCGACCGGACGGGCATCCAGGTCGCCATCCACACGGACACCCTGAACGAGGCCGGATTCGTGGCCGACACGCTCGCGGCCATCGCGGGCCGGGGCATCCACGCCTACCACACCGAGGGTGCGGGCGGCGGGCACGCGCCGGACATCATGTCCGTGGTCTCCGAGCCGCACGTCCTGCCGAGCTCGACCAACCCGACGCGGCCGTACACCGTCAACACCGCCGACGAACATCTCGACATGCTGATGGTCTGCCACCACCTGAACCCGACGGTGCCGGAGGACCTGGCGTTCGCCGAGTCACGTATCCGTCCGTCGACGATCGGGGCGGAGGACATCCTGCACGACCTGGGCGCCATCTCGATCATCTCGTCCGACGCGCAGGCGATGGGCCGAGTCGGCGAGGTCATCATGCGGACCTGGCAGACCGCACATGTGATGAAGCGACGGCGGGGCGCTCTGCCGGGCGACGGCAGCGCCGACAACCATCGCGTACGTCGCTATGTCGCCAAGTACACGATCAACCCGGCCCTCGCGCAGGGCCTCGCACGGGAGATCGGCTCCGTGGAGACCGGCAAGCTCGCCGACCTGGTCCTCTGGGAGCCCGCCTTCTTCGGGGTCAAGCCGCATCTCGTCATCAAGGGCGGACAGATCGCCTACGCGCAGATGGGCGACGCCAACGCCTCCATCCCGACTCCGCAGCCGATCCTGCCCCGGCCGATGTTCGGGGCGATCGGACGGGCGCCGGCGTCCAACTCGTTCAACTTCGTCGCCCAGCTGGCGATCGAGGACGGGCTGCCCGAGCGGTTGCAACTGGGCAAGCGGTTCGTCGCGATCGAGTCGACCCGTGCGGTGACCAAGGCCGACATGCGGGAGAACGACGCGCGTCCGGACGTGAAGATCAACCCCGACAGCTTCGCCGTGCACATCGACGGGGAGCTGGTGGAGGCCACTCCGGCCGCCGAACTGCCCATGGCCCAGCGGTACTTCCTCTTCTGATGGGCGCCATGGGTGTTACGGGCGCCCTTTCCGTGGGCGGGGCGCGATGAGCAGGGCAGCGCTGCTGGTCCTGGCCGACGGCCGCTTCCCCGCCGGAGGGCACGCGCACTCCGGCGGGGCCGAGGCCGCTGTCAAGGCGGGGCGGATCACCGACGCCGCGAGCCTGGAGGAGTTCTGCCGGGGGCGGCTGCACACGGCGGGGCTGGTGTCGGCCGCGCTGGCCGCGGCTGCGGCGCTGGGCGTCGATCCGGTGCTCCTCGACGGTGCGGCGGACGCGCGGACGCCGTCACCGGCGTTGCGTGTCGCCGCGCGCAGACTGGGGCGGCAGCTGATGCGGGCGGCGCGGGCGACCTGGCCGTCGGCCGAACTTGACGCGCTGGCACGGGAGTTCCCCAAGGGAGCGCATCAGCCGGTGGTGCTGGGGCTGGCGGCGCGGGCGGCGGGGCTGGGGCCGGAGGACGCGGCGTACTGCTCCCTGTACGAGAGCGTCAGCGGGCCCGCGACGGCGGTTGTGCGGTTGCTGAGCCTCGATCCGTTCGACGCGACGGGGGTGCTGGCACGGTTGGCGCCGGAGTTGGATCGCGTCGCGGATCGGGCGGTGGAGATGGCTGGCGTGGCGGCCATGGGGGAAGTGGACGCGTTGCCTGCGGCTGCCGCGCCGATGCTGGAGGTGGCGGCGGAGGGGCATGCGGGGTGGGCGGTGCGATTGTTCGCGTCATAGGGGAGTTTCCTCGCCCCCGC
>NZ_AEJB01000119.1 GCF_000331005.1 Streptomyces turgidiscabies Car8 | reverse complement strand
CTCCACAGCTTTTTTCTCATGGCTCGAACGACCCGGACGCGTGCTCCCCGAGCGCCCTCAATTTAGGTATCCGATGCTGCATCGAGGCATACGATTCGTCCACGCCGCCGTCTTGGCATTCTCGGCAGTACTGGCCTTTCTGTTCGTGCGAGGGCTGGACGACAGCGGAATCCTGGGTAACTCGGCCCTGATCGATGTGATCGACTCCACCGATTCAGCGAGCGGTACTCAGGTCGTCGAAGCTGTCGAGTCGTTCTCCGCCGAGCACGGAGTCGGAGTGGCTCGTGAGGTGGCCGACCTGCAGAATCCCGATGGGATCCGACATCTGTACGTGACCCCTGGCGGCGCAGGCTCCACGACAGCGGAGTGGCTGGACCAGAAGAGCTATCCGGCGTTCAGCGGGAACTACGAGACGCGCCTTCATCCGATCTCCGAGATCGAACAGCAAGATCCACGGGGCCTCTACTACGTGTTCGGATCGTCTGCGGGCGCCGACGCCCTGATGACCCGGTTCCAGGACCTCGGCCTGACCGTGAGCGTCACCCACCCCCTGTCGTACGCCGAGCTGACCGCCAGATACTCGGACGACCCCCTCTACCAGGCCTTCTGCGTGCTCGCCCTCGCGGCACTGACGATGACCGGCGCGAGCGTGCTGCTCAGCGCGAAGGCGTACGCGGTCCTGCGGTTGCAGGGCATGTCCTTCGCCGACATCCTTCTCCGCGATCTACGGCAGCTGGCGGTGTTCTGGCCCGCGGCGGCCGGCACGGTGATGGTGGCGACGCTCGCCTTCCTCGGCTACTACAACGGCTTCGCCTGGCTGGGGCTGTTCGCATCGGTGGCCGCGGTGATCGCCGGTCTGCTGATCCTCCTGGTGCTGACCACCCACGCGGCCGTGCTCGCGCTGACCTTCAGGGTCGACGTTCTGCACGCCCTCAAAGGCGAACTGCCCTCACGAGCGGCTTCCCTCAGCGTCTACCTCGTGCGCATCCCCGCTTTGCTGCTCGCGCTGAGCATCGCCACGAACGTCACCCTCGCCGGCCGGGACGTACTGACCCGCCAGGAGAACCGCGATGTCTACAGCACCGTGGGTGATGCGGTCTCGATCCGCCTCAACGGCGCCTTCGCCATGCACATGGACCAGCTGAACGAGCATGTGGGCCCGTGGCTGCGCAAGGCCGACGAGCAGGGCGAGATTATCGTCGCCGGGCGCAGGGATCTCCAGATCTCCGCCCCCGGCGCCCGTCTGCCGACCGGTGAGATCCTCATCGTCAACGAGACCTATCTCAAAGAACAGCCGGTTCTCGACCCGACCGGACAGCGTTATACCGCCACCACCCGGAGCGGCCGGACCCCGGACTCGGGCTCGGTACGGGTCATCGTTCCGGAATCTCTCACCTCTCACGCACCGGCGATCACCAAGGCAGCCGCCCAGATCATCGATCCCGGTCTGAGCCGCGACCTACCGCTCGAGACAGTCACGAGCAGGACCGGACAACGCCTCTTCGGCTACAACACCGGCGCCTACGTCTACAACGCCGCTCACAGTCCTGACGAGGACAGATCCTTGGTGCGCGACCCGGTGCTCGTCGTCGTCCCCAACGGTTCTCATTTCCTTACGGATGACGCCTACACCACATTCGCCACTCAGGCCGGCGTGGTGTTCCCTGACCCCGATGACGCGCTGGGCGGCATCAAGAACGGAAAGCTGCAGAACTACGTCAACTCCGTGAGTCCGGTCGGACAGAAGACCGCTCTGGACCTCAGGGACGCGACCGAAAAACTCCGACTGCAGATCTTCAATCTCGTCATTGCCGTGATAGTGCTTCTCATCGCCAGCGTAGGCGTCTGTATCATCTATTCGCGAAAGAACGCGCAAAGCATTTTTGTGCAACAGATCAGCGGCTGGAGATACACCGCAACTCATCGCTTCATACTCGCCGTAGAGGTGGCTATCGCGTTCATCTTCGCCACCCGGGTTCCTTTTGAAGCATGGCAGCAGAACCAGGAACTGAAGAAGTTTACCGACGCCGGTGCCCCGGCTCCATTCGAGCCCGTTCACATCACCTCACTGGATATCGGCGTCATCACCGTTCTTGTTGTTTTCGAGCTCGGGGCTGTCCTCCTCGCTCTCGCGTTCTTCCATCGCCGCATCATGAAGGAAGGAACGACCGAGGCATGACCATCAGTTCGAGCGCGAAATCCTCCACCAGCCGGAGTACGTTGTGATCGATATCGAGAACCTGTCCAAGGCCTTCGGTAACCGGACCTTGTGGCGCGACATCAACCTCACTGTCAACCGCGGTGAGATGCTCGCCCTTGTCGGTCCTAGTGGATCGGGCAAGTCGACCCTCCTCAACTGTCTCGGACTGCTCGACAGGCCGAGTACCGGGTCGATTCGCTATGAGGGCGAGGACATCACCCGATTCGGCCGACGCGAGATACGCCGGTTCCGCCGCGACACTCTGGGCTATCTGTTCCAGCACTATGCCCTGATCGAGAACGCGACCGTCGACGAGAACCTCGAAGTAGCCGCCAAGCCCCGGCGGTCGTCGCAGGGCAAAGAAGGCACGCCCGCCGCCGAGGCACTTGCCCGTGTCGGTCTGGCGAAGCGGGGCAAAGAGAAGATCCACCATCTCAGCGGTGGCGAACAGCAGCGCGTGGCCCTGGCGCGTCTCATTGTCCAGCGTCCGGGTTTGGTACTCGCGGACGAGCCGACCGGCGCTCTCGACGACGCCAACACCACGATGGTCGTCGACATCCTTCGTGAGATGAGCGAAGCCGGATGCGCCGTGGTCATCGCCACCCACGACGACACCGTCCGCGACCGGTGCGACGCCGTGTTCGCCGTAAGGGAGTCCTCTCTCGTCGGCTCCCCGTAGGCGACGTACGACGGGCCCGCCCCCGGAGTGATCCAGGGGCGGGCCCTATTCGGCCTCGCGGTGGCACCGCCATGCAGCACCGCGAGGGGTCTTGAAAACCTCGGAACGGAACCGAAGGGAACGGAAGGGCTCAGCCGAAGCGGCCCGAGATGTAGTCCTCCGTGGCCTGGACCGACGGGTTGGAGAAGATTCGCTCCGTGTCGTCGATCTCGATCAGCTTGCCGGGCTGGCCGACCGCCGCGAGGTTGAAGAACGCCGTCTTGTCCGAGACCCGCGCCGCCTGCTGCATGTTGTGCGTCACGATGACGATCGTGAACCGTTCCTTCAGCTCACCGATCAGGTCCTCGATCGCCAGCGTCGAGATCGGGTCGAGGGCCGAGCACGGCTCGTCCATCAGCAGCACCTTCGGCTCGACGGCGATCGCCCGCGCGATGCACAGCCGCTGCTGCTGCCCGCCCGACAGACCCGAACCGGGCTTGTTCAGACGGTCCTTGACCTCGTTCCAGAGGTTCGCGCCCTTCAGCGACTTCTCCACGATGTCGCTCAGCTCGGACTTCTTGTACGAGCCGTTCAGCCGCAGCCCCGCCGCCACGTTGTCGTAGACCGACATCGTCGGGAAGGGGTTCGGACGCTGGAAGACCATGCCGACCTCACGCCGTACCGCCACCGGGTCGACCCCGGTGCCGTACAGGTTCTCGTCGTCGAGCATGACCTTGCCGTCGACGCGCCCGCCGGGCGTGACCTCGTGCATGCGGTTCAGGGTGCGCAGGAAAGTGGACTTGCCGCAGCCGGAGGGGCCGATGAAGGCCGTCACCGAGCGCGGCTCGACCGTCATCGAGATGTCCTCGATCGCGCGGAAGGAGCCGTAGTAGGCGCTGAGGCCGCTTACGTCGATTCGCTTGGCCATGGGTATCACTGCTTCTTTCGAGGGGGCGGGCGGCCACCTGGCCGACCACAGGTCGCTGTCGAACGGCCGCGTCAGCGACCTGTCTTCGGAGCCTTCCAGCGGGCGATACCGCGAGCTCCGAGGTTGAGGATCATCACGAAGGCGATCAGCGTGAGCGACGCCGCCCAGGCACGGTCGTACGCCGACTCCGCACCACCGCTGTTCGCGTACTGCTGGTAGATGTACAGCGGCAGCGAGGCCTGCGCACCCTCGAAGGGGTTGTTGTTGATGAAGGGGTTGCCGAAGACCAGGAGCAGCACCGGAGCCGTCTCACCCGCGATACGGGCGATCGCGAGCATGACGCCGGTGGTGATGCCGCCGATGGCGGTCGGCAGGACCACCTTCAGGATGGTGCGCCACTTCGGGATGCCGAGCGCCAGGGACGCCTCACGCAGCTCGTTCGGTACGAGCTTCAGCATCTCCTCCGTCGAACGGACGACCACCGGCATCATCAGGATCGCCAGTGCCAGCGAACCGGCGAAGCCGAACGGCTGCATCTCGAACTGCAGCATGAGGCTGAGGATGAAGAGGCCGGCGACGATCGACGGGATGCCCGTCATGACGTCCACGAAGAACGTGACGCTCTTGGCGAGCTTGCCGCGCCCGTACTCCACCAGGTAGATCGCGGTGAGTACGCCGATCGGCGCGCCGATCGCGGTGGCCAGGCCGACCTGCTCCAGGCTGCCGATGATGGCGTGGTAGATGCCACCGCCCGGCTCGCTGTCGGCGACGACGCCCATCGAGTGGGTCAGGAAGAAGACGTCGAGGACCTTCACACCGCGCGAGACGGTCGTCCAGAGCAGCGAGATCAGCGGCACGAGGGCCAGCAGGAAGGCCACCCACACCAGCGAGGTCGCGATACGGTCCTTGGCCTGACGCTTGCCCTCGACGCGCGTGGCGATGACGTACGTACCGCCGACGAAGAGGATCGCGGCGATCAGGCCCCACTGGATGTTGCTGTCCAGGCCGGCGGCGAGGCTGATGCCGACCCCGAGCGCGACGGACGCGCCCGCGAGGGCCCAGGGGAACCACTTGGGGAGCCTGGCGCCCTGCAGGGTGCTGGGGCGCTTCTCGGCTACGACGGTGCTCATGCGTTGGCCCCCGAGTACTCGGCGCGACGGGCGATGATCGCGCGGGCCGCGCCGTTGACCACCAGGGTGATGACGAACAGGACCAGACCGGAGGCGATGAGCGCGTCGCGGCCGTACTCCGACGCCTCACCGAACTTGGCGGCGATGTTCTGCGCGAAGGTGCCGCCGCCCGGGTCGAGCAGGCTGGTCTGGATGAGGAAGCTCGGGGACAGGACGGTGGCGACGGCCATCGTCTCGCCCAGCGCGCGGCCGAGGCCGAGCATCGACGCGGAGATCACACCGGAGCGGCCGAAGGGCAGCACCGACATGCGGATGACCTCCCAGCGGGTGGCGCCGAGGGCCAGTGCAGCCTCCTCGTTCATCCGCGGGGTCTGCCGGAACACCTCACGGCTGACGTTCGTGATGACCGGGAGGATCATGATCGCGAGCAGGATGCCCACGGTCAGCATCGAGCGGGGCGCGCCCTCCTCCCAGGAGAAGATGCCGGTCCAGCCGAGGTAGTCGTTCAGCCAGCCGAACAGGCCGTTCATGCTCGGCACGAGGATCATCGCGCCCCACAGGCCGTACACGATGGACGGTACGGCGGCGAGCAGGTCGATCACGTACGCGATGGGGCCGGCGAGGCGGCGCGGGGCGTAGTGCGTGAGGAACAGCGCGATGGCGACGGCGACCGGGACCGCGACGGCCATGGCGATGATCGAGGAGACCACCGTGCCGAAGGCCAGGACCGCGATGCCGAAGACCGGCGGGTCGAGGTTGGCGTTCCACTCGAAGGTGGTGAGGAAGTTGCCTTCGTTCTTGCTGATGGCGAGGAACGCGCGATAGGTCAGGAAGATCGCGATCGCGGCCATGATCGCCAGCAGCAGGATGCCCGAGCCGCGGGAGAGACCGAGGAAGATCCGGTCACCGAGGCGGGTGGCGCCGCGGGCGGCGCGCTTCTCCTCGGCCCTGGGAGGCTCGGGGGCAGCGGGTGGAGCGGTGTCTGCGTTCTTGGTGGTTATGTCCATCGGGTTCTCCGGTCTGCGGGGCCGCACCCGGGGATGCGGCTCCTGGCGGCGGTGCACCGGACGGTGCGGGCGGGTCCCACCGGCAGCGGAAGCCGACGGCGGAACCCGACCGCACTCTCAGATCAGGCCAGGCTCTCGACGGTGGTCCGAACCTTGGCGATGATTTCGGCGGGGATCGGCGCGTAGTCGATCCCGCTCAGGATTCCCTGGCCCTCTTCGCTGGTGATGTAGCGGAGGAAGGCCTTCGTGGCGGGCAGGGTGTCCGCCTTGTTGCCCTTGTCGCAGGCGATCTCGTACGTGACAAGGGTGATCGGGTACGCGCCCTCGGCCTTGGACTTGTAGTCCAGCTTCAGCGCGAGGTCGCTGCCGGTGCCGACCACCTGGGCGGCCGCGATGGCCTTGGTGGCGGAGTCGGACGACGGCTTGACCGGGGCGCTGGCGCCCGTGTCGATGGCGACCGTGGACAGCTCCTTGGCGTACGACAGCTCCATGTAGCCGATCGCGCCCTCGGTCTGCTTGACCTGCGCCGCGATGCCTGAGGAACCGGAGGCCGCCTGGCCGCCCTTCGCCTGCCAGGCCTTGCCGCCCTCGTACTTCCAGTTCTCGGGGGTGGTGGCGATCAGGTACTTGGTGAGGTTGTCCGTGGTGCCGGAGTCCTCGGAGCGGTGGAAGGCCTGGATCTTGGTGCTGGGCAGCTTCGCGCCCGGGTTCAGCGCCTTGATCGCGGCGTCGTCCCAGGTCTTGATCTTGCTGTCGAAGATCTTCGCGAGGGTGGGCGCGTCCAGGACCAGGTTGTCGACACCCGGGAGGTTGTAGGCGAGCGCGATGGCTCCGCCGACCGTCGGGAGGTCGATGCCGGTGCCGCCGGTGCAGATCTTCTTGGAGGCGGTGACCTCGTCGGGCTTCAGCGCCGAGTCGGAACCGGCGAAGGCGACCGTGCCCTGCGTGAACGCGGTGACGCCGGCGCCCGAGCCGCCGCCCTTGTAGTTGATCTGCACGCCGGGGCAGGCGGCCGTGAAGGCCTTGACCCAGGCGTCGATCGCGTTCTTCTGCGCGGAGGAGCCGTCGGCCAGCAGCTGGCCCTTGGCGTCGTCACACTTGATGGAGCTGTTGGCCGCCGTGGAGGCGCCGCCGCCGGCGCTCTTGTCGGTGCCGGTGTCGTCGGAGCCGCACGCCGTGAGGGCCAGGGCGCCGGAGACGGCGAGAGCACCGAGGGTGAGGGCCCGCCGGTTCATGCGCTGAAGCTTCACTGTCTGGTGTTTCCTTCCAGGAGCCGCCGTCCTGAAATCCGGCGGCGTGCGAGGGCGCGAAGTATGGGTGGTGCCGGGGCGCCCGGGAGGGCACACGCAGCACCGGTAAGGCCGAAAGTAGGCAGATCAGGTGAAGCCACCTACGGGCGCGGGTGAACGGCGAGTGAACCCCTGCGGTCGGTGCGGTGAGGTCACGGAATGCTCACGGGGAGAACACGTGTATGTCCCGACCCGAGAATCGGCCCCGGCCGACCGGTTTCTCCTGTAAAGGCATGGAACCCATCCTTCCCCTCCCCCCGTGAACACGCCCGCCGGGGAACCCATGCTGCACGGATCCCGTCTCGTTCAACGGGAGCCCTCGCGGGCTCGACCGGGGGACCGAGAAAACCGTGACACCGAGGAGCACCATGCAGCGGCGTACGTTCATGGGAGGCGGCGTGGCCGCCCTGGCGGCGATGACGACGGCGACGGCGTGCACGGGCCCAAAGGGAAGCGCGAACGACACGACGTCAACCACCTCCACGTCCACGTCCCGTGGAGCGACCTCCCTCACGGCGACGAGCGCCTCGGCCCCGGCCAACTGGACGGCGCTGGGCCGCGACCTCGACGGCCCGCTCATCCGCCCCGGTGACGGCTCCTGGGCGTCGGCCCGCCAGCTCTACAACACCCGCTTCGACGGCCTCAAGCCGGCCGCGGTGGCGTACGTGGCCCACGCGGACGACATCCGTACGGTCCTCTCCTACGCCCGCGCCCACTCCGTCCCCGTGGCGATCCGCAACGGCGGCCACTCGTACGCCGGCTGGTCCTCGGGCAACGGCCGCCTGATCGTCGACGTGTCGAAGCTGAACCGCGTCCGCACGGGCGGCGGCACGGCGGTGGTGGGAGCGGGCTCGAAACTGATCGACGTCTACCGCGCCCTGACGGCGAAGGGCGTCACGATCCCGGCGGGCTCGTGCCCGACGGTGGGGGTGTCGGGCCTGACCCTGGGCGGCGGCCACGGCGTGGTGTCCCGGGCGTACGGCCTGACCTGCGACAGCCTCACCCAGGCCACGCTGATCACGGCCGACGGCCGCCAGCTGACGGCGAACGCCACCACGAACAAGGACCTGTTCTGGGCCCTGCGAGGCGCGGGCAACGGCAACTTCGGCGTCGTCACCGAGCTCCACTTCCGCACCCACCCGGCGCCGCAGGCGGTGGCGGCGTACATGGCCTGGCCGTGGCGGAAGGCGGCGGCCGTGATGAAGGCCTGGCAGGAGTGGGGCCCGACACAGCCGGACGAGATCTGGTCGTCCCTGCACGTGGCGAACACGGCAGGCGGCACCCCCACCATCTCCGTCTCGGCGTTCTCCCTGGGCACCTACACGGAACTGCAGAACGCGGTGGACCGCCTCGCGGACAAGATCGGCTCACCGGCGAGCAGCGTCTCCCTGAAGCGCCGCTCCTACGAGGAGGCGATGGAGGTGTACGCGGGCTGCTCGTCCTTCGCGACGGACGCCCAGTGCCACCTGCCGGGCCGCACCCCCGGCCGCTCCCCGCAGGGCGCGCTGGGCCGGGAAACGTACGCGGCCCGCTCGGACTTCTACGACCGCTCACTGTCCGCCGCCGGCATCCAGACGCTCCTCTCCCGGATCACCTCGGTCCAGGGCGGCTCGGGCAGCATCGCGTTCACGGCACTCGGCGGCGCGGTGAACCGGGTCTCACCCACGGCGACGGCGTTCGTCCACCGGCGCAGCAGGATGCTGGCCCAGTACATCGTGTCCTGGCGCGCGGGCACGCCGGGCACATCGGCCCAGTCCTGGCTGACCGCGGCCCACCGCGCGATGGCCCCCTACGCCTCGGGCGCCGCCTACCAGAACTACACGGACCCGACCCTGACCAACTGGCGCAAGGCGTACTACGGCGACGCGGCAACCCGCCTCCAGCAACTGAAACACCAGTACGACCCGAGCCGGATGTTCACGTTCCCGCAGGCGTTGTAGGGGACACCCTGACCCACCCGGCACCTCTCCAACGCAGGCCCGCACCCCAGCCCGTCCGGCGCCCTTCCAGCACAGGCCCGCACCCCAGCCCGTCCGGCGCTTGAGGACAAGGCCCGTTCAGGGCCGGCAGGGGGGTCTGGGGGCGCAGCCCCCAGGTCCAGGATGGGACGGGTAGGGGCGGCGGGGGCGAAACCCAACGGCCACCCCACACCTACGCCGCCAGATCCCGCTCCCCGGCCCCGGAGTCCGCCCCCGCCCGACCCCCGGAAACGACAGCCCCCCGCCCCGCTCCGGAACCCTCACCAACCGCCCCACGTGCCCGAATCAACCCGGCCCCCCACCCCGACCCCTCAACCGCCCGCGTAACAGGAGTGAGCAGCGCCATGGCCAGCGGAGACAACAACAACGCCACCGCCGTCCCGAGCGCGAACCCACCCACCACGTCGGTCGGGTAGTGCACCCCCATGTACACCCGGCAGAACCCCTCCACCAGCGCGAGCCCTATCCCCACCAGCCCGAACCTCCGGTTCGCCACGAACAGCCCGACCCCCATCGCCATGGTGATCGTCGCGTGATCGCTCACGAACGAGTAGTCGGTCTTCCCGGAGACGAGTACCTCAAGCCCCTGATGATCGAGAAAAGGACGAGGCCGCTCCACGAACCCCCGTATCGGAATGTTCACGAGTACGGCGATCCCCGCGGCGAGCGGAGCCCAGATCAACGCGGCCACGGACACGGCCGCATCGTCCCCGCCGCGCCGCCGCACACTCCACCAGCACCAGACCACGACCAGCACCATGGCGACCAACAGCCCGTACTCACCCACGACCTCGACGACCCGGTCGAACCACCGGGGCGCGTCCTTGGCGAGACCGTTGATGTCGTAGAGCAGGTCGACGTCGGGGTTCGACCCGGTTTCGGCGAGACCAGCCATGGTGCTGCGGCCCTTCGTCGTCATGTCCAGAGCGCACTGGTTTCCGTGCGCCGCTCCTGCTCATCCGTGGCGTAGGGACTCACGTTCGCGCACTGCCGTCACTTGACACGTGCCACAGCCAACAGACACGACACAAGCAACAACAAAAGCAGCAAACCCGACGCCCGATCAGGCCGCCGGTGAATCCACTACAGGAACAGGAACGCACGCTCTCCGTTTATACGTTCCACTCTCCACCGAATGATCACGCAGACGTTATCGAAGAGAGACGCATCGCCGCAGCTCAGGGCTGGGTTTCACGCTGCGCTCACACCGCCGTGGGCAACGCTTTCGCGCCATCTTCGGTGACCCGAGTCGCCCCGAAGTAATCGGCGCTGTCGATCGGATCGAACCGGATGACGGCACCGGTACGGGGCGCGTCGAGCATGTAACCGCCGCCCACATAAATCCCCACATGGTGGATGGCCCGCGAGTTGGTGGGATCCTCGGAGAAGAAGACGAGGTCACCCGGCAGCAGTTCCTCCCGCGAGGGATGCGGCCCGGCGTTGTACTGGTCGTTCGCCACCCTCGGCAGCTCGATGCCCACACTCGCGTACGCGGCCTGGGTGAGCCCGGAGCAGTCGAAGCGTCCTTGCTGCTCAGCGGTACCGGTGCCGCCCCAGAGATAGGGCGTGCCCAGCTTCCCCTGGGCGTAGGTGATCGCTCCGGCCGCCTGCTCGGAGGGGTCGACGCGACCCACAGGCGCGGCAAAGCTGACCTGCAGCGTGGTGATGGTCTTCACATAGTTCTGGGTCTCCGAATACGGCGGTACACCCCCGTATTTGATGACGGCGTACGCTCCCGCGTTGTAGGCGGCGAGCATGTTGTGCGTCGGGTCTCCGGGCGCGTCCTTCACGTACGAGGCGAGCTCGCAGTCGTACGACGCGGCCGATGGAATCGCGTCATTCGGGTCCCATACGTCGCGATCGCCGTCACCGTCGCCGTCGATTCCGTGCGTGGCCCAGGTTCCGGGGATGAATTGCGCTATCCCTTCCGCCTTTGCCGGACTCTTCGCGTTCGGATTGAATCCGCTCTCCTGGTACAGCTGGGCGGCGAGCAGGGCGGGATTGATGGCGGGGCACAGATTGCCCCACTTCTGCACGAGCGCCGAATACGCGGCCGGCACGGCCCCCTTGGCGAGCGCGACGCTCCCGCTCCCCACCCCACCGGCGACGGTCCCGGCGACAAGGTAGACGCCCACGACGAGCAGCATCACGAAGCTGAGGGTGCCTCCGACGGCGACGCTCACCACGATCCATGCCTTACGCACCGTCAACCGCCCCTCACCGCCTGGGAGTACGCCCACGTCAGTGTAGAGGGGCTACCCACACCCGTCAGTGATCATGACGAAACACGCCGCCCTCAAGAGGACCCGGAAGCACCGGAGGAACCGGAGGCCTCCCGATAGAGAGCGGCAGCCGCACCCCCCAGCACAGCGCTGTAGGACACGTCATCGGTCGCCCCACCCTGCTCGAACCCCCCGAGCACCCCCACGACCTCGCCTTCCCCCTCCGCATCCACATGCACCCAGGGACTACCACTCGTACCGTCGGTGAAGGCAGGGCACTCGATGCGCTGCTGCGTACGACTGTGCGCGGTGGGCCGGTTGGTACAGCTGAGCGGCGCGTCCCGCACGTTGGGATACCCGGTGACGACGACCTCGCTGACCCCCGTCGCCCGCCCCGTGACAAGGACGTTCGCCCCCACGGCGTCCTCCAGATCCCGCCCGCCCTTCGAGGCGACGGTGGCGAAGGCGAAGTCGCTGTCCTCGTCGGACCGATCGCTCCAGGCCTCCGGCACGAAGGTCTTCGTCACCCGCCACAGCCCGTAAGGCGCCCGGCCGTCCCGATACCCGGGCGCGAACACGACATCGGTGTCCCCGTCTCCACTCAGACAGTGCGCGGCGGTGAGAATCACGTCCCGCCCACCACTGCGCACGACGGACGCCGTACAGAAGTGCCCGCCCTCCAGATCCCCGTTGAACAACGCCCCCACCCGAGCACTGCGCGGCGCCACCAGCCGAGCCGAGGCGACAGCACCGAGCTGCCCCGGGACGGCATGCCCGGGGGCCGCACCGGAGACGGAGGTGACGGCGAGCAGCGCGACGACGAAAAGCAGCGCGTGCCGCCGGTTGCCAGGGGGACGAGTGGGGCGCTTCATCAGGGGCAACTCTGACGCCCGAACGCAAGAACGGGTACGGCTCCTGGCTGAGAATTTTCCGTGAACCCGTAAAAAAGGCGGACCGCACTCCTACTCCCCCTCGGGCTCCTCCACCTCTTCCCGCACCCGAGTCCACGTACGACTGTCCAGGCTGTCGAGCGAGCCGATCCGGGACAGTTCGCCGCCGTCCCGGTCGAAAGCCACGATGTCGGGCCGGTACACACGCCTGACCTGCGCCGTCTTCCACACCGCGACGACCCTGCGCCGCTCCGACACCTCGAACCGGCGGTCACCCACAAGAACGTGGTCGACGTCGCGCCCGGCATACACACGGACGCAGGAGATCCACGCGGCCGTCTCGATCGAACGCGGCGGATCAAGGCGACGGGTGAGGCTGAGCGAGCCGGACCCACCGCGAACCTCGATCCCATCGACCTCGACATCGATCGGATCGCCCATGGCCGAAGCGGAGCCCCCCAGAGACCGCCACCGCCCCTCGTACCACTCGACGAACTCGATGTGTTCCCGCGGCACCGACTCCCGCCCGGACCCCGGACGCCACACCATCCACACCACCCCGACACCCGCCTCGGCGTCCACATCGGCCGACACCACCGACAGCACGCGCCGAGGCAGCCACCGAGGCTGCGCCTCACGACCACCGAGCACCCGCCTCACCACCCCCGGCAACAGACACGCCACCAGCCCCGGGTGAGCCTCCGTCAAACCCCGAACCACCGAGCACACCCCCCGCACTCTCACAAACTCCCGCGCACCTCCCCGCACATTTCTGTGCACAAGCTGTGGATCACCTGTGCCCAGGGTCAAGCCACCCCCTCCCCCCACCCATCACCGCGTCAGTGATCGGTAACCCAGCAACCCCCTTCAGTCATGCGGAAGTCAGGATTCCGCAACCCATCTTGTTGTCACGTACTCAACAAGCGATGGTCATCGCGGGCCGCCAACCCGCCGCCGGGGACACCGCACCGGCGGCAACCCCCACCCGCACTGCCCCTGCCAACCCCCTAACAGGAGGCTGTACGTTGCGTACGTCACCCCCCAACAGCCAGTTCACGCACGGCAGATGGCGCCGCATAGGCACCGCCGCCGTAGCCACGGCCGCGCTCGCCCTCGCCGGACTCGGCACCGCGGCCCAGGCCGGAGCAGCCACCCCCGCGCCCCTGAAGGTCACCGCCAAGACCATCGCCGCGCAGGTCGCCAAGGCCCACGTGCAGTACACCAACCAGTGTGACGCGACCCCCGCGAAGGGCTTCGCGTCCTGCAGTGCCCTGCGCGTCACGAGCGGCACCACCGCCTTCCAGGAGGAGCAGGCGGCGAAGAAGGGCACCACGCCCGCGACCATCAAGCCGCACGCCTCCTCGGCCACCCCCACCGGTTACGGCCCCAGCAACCTCCAGTCCGCCTACGGACTGACCTCCGCCGCCGCCTCCAACGGCGCCGGCGAGACCATCGCGATCGTCGACGCGTACGACGACCCGAACGCGGCGGCCGACCTCGCGACGTACCGCTCGTACTACGGCCTCCCGGCCTGCACCGTCGCCAACGGCTGCTTCAAGAAGGTCAGCCAGACCGGGTCCACGACCTCCCTCCCGACCGCCGACAGCGGCTGGGCCGGTGAGATCTCGCTCGACCTCGACATGGCCAGCGCCATCTGCCCGAAGTGCAGCATCACCCTGGTCGAGGCCAAGTCGTCGTCCATGACCAACCTCGGCACGGCCGTGAACGAGGCGGTCAAGCTCGGCGCGAAGTTCGTCTCGAACAGCTACGGCGGCTCGGAGTCCTCCTCCGACACCTCGTACGACACCTCGTACTTCAAGCACCCGGGCGTCGCCATCACCGTCAGCTCGGGCGACGACGCGTACGGCGTCGAGTACCCGGCGGCCTCCCAGTACGTGACCGCCGTCGGCGGCACCTCCCTCAAGACGTCCACCGCCAGCCGCGGCTGGGCGGAGAGCGTCTGGTACCAGACCAACTCCGACGGCAGCGTCAACGGCGCCGGCTCCGGCTGCTCCGCCTACGACGCCAAGCCGACCTGGCAGACCGACACGGGCTGCTCGAAGCGCACGGTCGCCGACGTCTCCGCGGTCGCCGACCCGGCCACCGGCGTCTCGGTCTACGACTCCTACGGCGCCGACGGCACCGGCTGGGTCACCTACGGCGGCACCAGCGCCTCGTCGCCGATCATCGCCGGGGTCTACGCCCTCGCCGGCACCCCCTCCTCCACCTCCTACCCGGCGAAGTTCCCGTACGCGGCGGCCGGCACCTCGACCCTCAACGACGTCACGTCCGGCAGCAACGGCACCTGCTCCACGAGCTACTTCTGCACCGCCAGGTCCGGCTACGACGGCCCGACCGGCTGGGGCACCCCGGAAGGCCTGACCGGCTTCACCGGCTGACCTGCCTCACACAAACGCCACCGGAGGTCGTGGGGATCACCGGCGGGCACTGGGGAACG
>NZ_AEJB01000118.1 GCF_000331005.1 Streptomyces turgidiscabies Car8 | reverse complement strand
GTGTCGCTGGTTCTCCCACTGGTTCTTACCGGATTCATGAGGGGAGAGGGCCCCGTACTCGGCAGGCGAGTCGACCGAAAAGGTTATTGTCCGACCGGTCACGTCCCAGTTCACCCGCTTCTCGCTTCCCCTCCTTCCCCGCTTCTCCGCTCCAGGAGCTTCATGCGCCGCCGTCCCCACCAGGTCTCGCTCTCCCTCACCGCGATGATGTCGGTCGTCGCGGGGCTGACGACCGCCGGCGTCGGACTCACCGGTCTCGCGGGCTCCGCCGCCTGGGCCGACAGTACGGCCGCGCTGCCGCTGTCCCAGTACGCGCACATGCTGGTCGACACCGCTCACCGGCACATCTTCTTCAGCCAGGGCGCGGGCTCGACCGGCATCGTGGTGACCGACCTGTCCGGCACCCCGGTGACGACGATCGCCGGCGAACAGGGCGCCACGGGCCTGGCCCTGTCGGCGGACGGCGGCACGCTCTACGCGGCCCTGACGGACGGTGACGCGCTGTCCGCGATCGACACGACGACGTTGACCGAGTCGACCCGCGTCCCGACCGGGACGGGCAGTGCGCCGGTCTCGGTGGCGGTGGCGGGTGGCAGGGTCTGGTACGGCTGCACGGACCCGGCGGCGGACGGCAAGGGTGTCATCGGTTCGGTGGACCCGACGGCCGCAACACCGACGGCAACTCCCCTGGCCAGTACGGTGAATTGGACGGTGGCGCCGCTTCTCGTCGCGGGCGGCGACGTGCTGGCCGCCGAGGAGCCGTTGCAGAGCCTCAGTCACGTGGCCACCTTCGACGTCTCGTCCGGGACGGCGACGACCAGGGCCAACTCGTTCGTCGGCGGCGGCACGGCGACGGGCCTCCAGGTGACGGCGGACGGCACCCAGCTTCTCCTCGCCGCCCCCCAGCAGCCGGCCCTCCAGGTGTACGACACCACGGACCTCCTCCCCGCCGCCCACCTCGTCTACTACACGGGCGGGGTGTACTCCGCCCCGAACTCGGTCGCCGTCGACTCGGACGGGACGGTCGCCGTGGGCTCGACAGCGGGCTCGGCCGCGGGCCTCTACGTGTACGCCGCTTCGAACCTCGCCGAGAACAAGGTCACCTTCCCGGCCGGCACCCTGGCCCCCGACGGCCTCAAGTGGGCGGCGGACGGCACGACGCTGTACGCGGTCACGAAGGACTCGACGGGCGCCTACTCGCTGCACGTGCTGAGCGACGCGAAGCTCACCGACACCGAACTGGCCCTCGCCGCACCGCTGTACGCGGTCCCGACCCAGCAGTTCCGGTTCACGGGAACCCTGAGTACGAATGGCTGGCTCCCGACGGGCGCGGCCCTTCAGGTGACCCGGGACGGCGAGTCCGTGCCCGACGCGACGGTCGCGAAGGACGGCACGTTCGCCGTCTCGGACACCCGTCAGGACGAGGGCGCCTACACGTACGAGGTGACCTATCCCGGCGACGCGACGCACCGCCCGGCGACCACCTCGCTGAGGGTGCGCGTCGCGAGGCTGCAAACGACGATCCCGTTCCCGGCCCTGACGTCGGCGAAGCCGGGCGCGATGGCGTTCACGGGCTCGCTGCAGACATCCCTGAACCAGGGCAGCCTGCCCCAGGGCACGACAGTCCAGGTCAGCAGGACGAACGAGGACACGCAGACGACGGCACAACTCCCGTCGGTCCAAGTGGACCCGGCGACAACGGAGTTCAAGGTCACGGACACCCCGGGGACGGCCGGCAGGTTCACCTATCACCTCTCCTACGCGGGCGACGCGACGCACGAGGCGACGTCCTCGGACGCGGCCGTCCAGGTCTCGCCGTACACCCCGGCCCTGACACTGAAGGCGCCCGCCACGGCGACACGCGCCGCCGCGCTGACGTTCACGGGTGCGCTGAGCGACGCCCCGTACACCGCCGGCGAGACGGTGACGGTGACGCGGACGGACGCGGGCCACACGTCAACGCCGGTGCGATGGACGTCCGTTGTGGGGACGGACGGCAAGGTGACCATCAAGGACACGCCGTCGGTCGGCGGCGCGAACACCTACACGGTCAGCTATCCGGGGGACGCCTCGCACCAGGCCGCGACGGCGTCGGCGATCGTTCAGGTGTCGCGGGTCGCGACGACGGTCTCCGTGGCGACGAACACGTCCACCTACACGTACGGGGCGACGGCGACGGTCACGGCTCACCTGGGCGCGACGTACGACAGCCGTACGGTGTCGATCTGGGCCACTCCTTCCGGCGGCACGAAGACACTGGTCAGGGCGGCGGCCGTGGACAGCGCCGGCAACCTGAGGACCACGTACAAGCTGACCCACAACACGACGTTCACAGCGTCCTTCGCGGGCGACTACCGCTACGCGCCGGCCTCGGCGGCACGGACGGTGAACGACCAGGTGAAGGTCACGACGACACTGGGCGGCTACTACGGCAACGTGACGTACAGCGGCGTTCCGTACCGCGTGTACCACCACACGGTGAAGCCCCAGGTGGCGGCCACGGTGACCCCGAACAAGTCGGGCCAGTGCTCGGTGTTCCAGGCCCAGGAGTACTACAGCGGCGCCTGGCACACCCTCACCACGTCACCCTGCTTCACACTGTCGTCGGCCGGCGTGGGTGCGACGCAGCTCAGCCTCACCAACGCGGTGAACCAGAAGTTCCGGGTGCGGGCGGAGTACGTGCGCAGCGCCAAGGACACCACGAACGTGAGCACTTGGGGCGGCTGGCTGTATCTGACGGTCAGGAACTGAGAGCGGCCTGAGGGGCGGGCGGCCATCGGGCAGGATGGCCTCATGACAAAGCTGTCCGAACGGTCGAGTTGTCGTGCGTCTGCTGGTTCGGTGCTGTCGTTGTGGTCGCAGGACTCCGTGCTGTCGATCGGCTCCGTGGGATCGGTCCTGTCCGTGGGGTCCGTCGGCTCGGCCCTGTCGGTCGGTTCGATCGGCAGTGCTCTGTCGGTCGGTTCGATCGGGTCGGCCCTGTCCCTCGTCTCGGCCGGGTCGTGGCTGAGCACGGGCTCGGTGCTCTCCGCCCAGTCACGGTGGTCGGTACTGTCCTGGCGTTCCTCGCGCGGCTTCCTGGCGATGGGAGCGGCGGCCGGCGGCGCTTTGCTGCTGGCCCAGCTGCTGTCGAAGGCGGACGGCGGCGCGAAGTGACGCTCTGAACCCCGGTCGCATCCACCACACGCGCCCCACAGCGTCCGTGGGGAATCTCTCCGCCGTACCCCTTCTGTTGGCCAGCTCTGGCTACCTTCGCCTCGCCCGGTCCGGTATGGGAGAGGTCCATGATCACGTCCTCCGATCCGGAGGGCCTGGACTGGATCAAGTCCTCCTACAGCAACAACGGCGGCAACTGTATAGAGGTCTCCGGTGACCTCCCTGGCGTTGTCCCCGTCCGTGACAGCAAGATCCCTCACGGGCCGATCCTGGTCGCTTCGGAGCCGGCTTGGGGCATCTTTGTGGAGCACATCAAGCACTGAGCCCGGAGCGGAAGAGGGCACCCCCAACCCTGCGGTCGGGGGTGCTTACCTGCCGGGGAAAACGACACTGTCAGAGCGGGTCCGTGCGTAGCGCCTCGTAGCAGCGCCGGGTGTTACCCGGGGCTTCGGAGCACAGGTCGCCCCAGCCCTTGGCCGCGTCGTTCGTGGCGAAACGGAGGCGCCATTCCTTGCCGATCGGCGGTGGTGCGACGTCGTCACCGCGTTTGGGGCTCACGGGGCGGGTACCTCGCCGTGGTCCTCGTCAGGGAGCGGGGTGGTCAGCTGCGCCGTCAGGCCGGGGTCCGCGAGGATTCTGGCGGTGGCGCGCCATTCGACTATGACTCGGTGCAGGTTGGTGTGCACGTCCAGTTCCACGGCGTCGTGCGTTGCGTTCACGAGGTCGACGACGAACTCGCGTACTTCCCCGGCCGACAGGTGACGGGTCCACGGGAAGACCTCGGGCAGGGCGAGCAGAATCGCCCGGGCTCCTTCGTCGCTGCCGATCAGGGCTGCGAACAACCGGGCAGTGACGGCTGCGGTTTCCTCGCGCTGCCGGTCGTGGCGCTCGGTGGTGAGGTACAGATCCTCGCCGTCGCGGCGAGTTACATGGACACGCTGGGCCCGTTCTACGGTCTCGGCAACCCTCTTGGAGTTCTTCGACAGGTCGGAGAACGAAACGGTGAGAGTGGACATAAGGGCAACTCACTTCGGAATATGTTCCGAAGTCAAGCCGGAGGTCGTCCTGGCGGCGGTCGCCGACTTCCCCTCGCTCGAAGCGGCTCGCGCGGGGGCCCGTCTCGGCGGCGTCATCTTCCGCCGCCTCTTCGTAGCTGACGTGTCAGGCCCCCGCGCTACAGATGTCGCCTGTCGGGACGGCCGGTTCTAGCGGTCGACCTCGTACTGGCCGACCTCGACGAAGTAGCGCAGCGTTTCCGGGGTGCCGTCGTTCAGGGCCGCGTTCGCTGCCGCGCGCAGGGCGGCGCTGGTGTTCGGATCGGCCAGTAGCCGCACGATGGTGAAGCGGTCGTCCTCGGCCTGGGCGAGGCGGTGACCGGTCTTGAGCCAGGCACGCATCTGGTCGACGGTGCCGTTGCTGAGGAGCTGGTTGGCCTCGCGGGTCACACGCTTGCCGCTGTCGGTGTCGCCCAGGATGCGGACGATCGCGATGCGCAGGTCGTCCGCGTCCATGTCGTCGTAGGGGGAGCCCGGGTCCGCCGCGGCCACGGCGGCTGTCGACGGCGTCGCGGCGTTGCCGACGGACGGTGTGGCGAGCAGTAACGCCGGAGCGAGGGCGACGGCGGTCAGGGCGAGGGTCGCACGGGTCAGTCTCAAGGAGTCAGCCACCTCTGTGTAGTTGTCGCGAAGTGCGACGGCAAGGCGACAATATGACAACGTTGACCTGGTCGAAGCAGTACCCGGATCATGCAGTCTTCACGGGGTCCTCATTGCCGACTCTCGACCTCGACCTCGCCCCCTCCCCCGGCCTCGGTCGGCAGGGACGGCTGGCGTGGTGCCGGGATCGTCACGTCCGACGGGTAGAACTGCGCGTACCAGCGCCGCAGGGCCCGTATGCCCTTCTCGTGGGGGAGCAGCACCGGGCGGGGCTGGTGGATCTTGTGGTCCCAGATCTCGACCTCCTCCCGAACCTCGCCCAGGGCTTCCGCGCGGAAGACGAGTTTGAGGAGGGGAGTCAGGAGCCGGAGCGGGAAGCGGGCGGGTTTGCGGACGTAGTACAGCATCCGGAGTTCGCTCGTGCGGTCGTCGACCGGGGTGGTGAGGGCGACGGCGGTCACCGACAGGACGGGGCCGTGGACGCGGACCACCATGACGCCCGGGCCGTACATGAACGCGTCGAAGGTGTTGTTGATGTCCCAGCGCAGGACGCGGCGGGCGATCCGGCCGCGGGCCTCGGCGAAGGGGCCGTCCTGGCTCCAGTCCTGGACGGGGGGTTCGCTCTGGCCGTGGATGAAGTGGAAGTGGGACTCGTCGACGATGTTCTCGCGCATCTCCTGGACGTGGATGCGCGCCCGGCAGGTGTCGTCGATCGGCGCGGCGTAGTCCTTGGACTCCGTCTCGGGCATCTCCGGCATCTCCCACGACGGCTCGCCAGGCCCGGCGTAGACGAGGACGAGTCCGCTGTGCTCGCGCACCGGGAATCCGCCGAGGGACACCTTGGGGGTGCGGGTGGCGAACGGTGCCTCCACGCACGCGCCGTCCGTACCGAACCGCCAGCCGTGGAACGGGCACACCACCGTCCCGTCCACGACCTTGCCACCGGCGCCGAGGTGCGCGCCGTAGTGGGGGCAGTGGGCGTCCCGTACGGTCGCCTGTCCGTCGGCGCCCCGGAAGGCGATGAGCGCGCGCCCGAAGTAGTGGAGGCTGACGACCTTCCCCGGCCGTAGTTCGGCGCTGCGGAGTACGGCGTACCAGCCGTACGGGACGATCGGCATCGGGTACTCGTCGGCACGGGGGTCGCGGGGGAGCGAACGTAGGACCGCGACACTGTCATGACTCCGCCAAAAGCGCATGAGCCGATGCTATGGGTGTTTCAGCTGCGGCTGTAGAGGGCCGCGAGGTTGATCAGGTGGACGCCGGCATCCGCTGCCGAGGAGCCGCGGGCCGTGCTGTTGAAGTCCGCTCCACTGAAGCAGATGAGCCGGGTGCCGCTCGTGTCGTAGCGACCGGCCTGGGTGATGAGGTCGCGGATGTGCCGGAGGCGGTCGATGTGGGCGATGCCCATGGTGTCGTTCCATTTGGCCTCGCCGATGGCCAGGAGCGGCGGCTTGGCGTGGCCGTCGGCGATACCGATGACCGCCACGTCGACCTCGTGGGTGGTACGGGTTTTCGGGTCATGGACCATGCCGTGTCCGACGCGAGCGGGTAGGCCTCCCAGGAGTTCGGGGTCGGCATGGTGCAGGGCCCACTCGCGGCAGACCTGCTCGAAGTGGGGGCCGAGTACGTTGCTGACGAAGCGCCGACGGCTGGCTTGCCAGACCCGTGCCGCACTGCCCGGGCGTTCGAGCTGGTCCCAGACCGGGCGCATGATCGCGTGGTGGAAGGCGATCAGTGGTTCGGCGATGCGGTAGGTGGGCCGGTTCTCACGGAAGGTGTCGGCGTCCCGGTGCAGGAGTCCTGCGTCCTCCAGGACGTTGATGGGGTGCGTGAGGTCGACGGCCTTGCGTTCCAGGTAGCCGGCCATGCCCCGGCGAGTGGAGTTGCCGTCGGCGACGGCGGCCAGGACGGACAGGTAAAGGGCGGTGTCGCGTAGGTCAGGTTCCTCCGCGAGCAGGTAGCGGGCCTCGCGGAAGAGGGGGGTCTCGGGGTTGAGGACGGTGCGGATCACCCAGTCGTCGAAATCCTCCGGGCCCTCGGGGGTGTCGCCACGGGCGAACTCGCGCCGGTAGGCGGGGGTGCCGCCGACGATCGCGTTCACCTTCATCGCCAGGTGGGGATCGGTGATGCCCCAGAACTCGGCGGCGAGCCGGTGGTCGAGCGGGCGGACGATCAGTTCCAGACCGGCCCGTCCGCGCAGGGATGCGTTGCCCGACAGCAGTCGGCCCATGAAGGGCAGTGCCGAGCCGCACAGGAGGAGTCGCGTGCGGGAGGCGGTGCGCTGGTCACGCAGGGTCCGCAACGCCTCCTGGATGATCGACGGCAGTTCGGGGTTGGCCTTGGCCAGGTAGGGAAACTCGTCGATCACCACAGGAACGGGCCGCTCTGAGCCGAGCGCGAGCAGCGCGTCGATGGCCTCCGCCCAGTCGGCGAAGTGGAACGGGCTGGCCGGGCGTACGTGGGCGGTCAGCGCGGTGCCGATCCGGCGAAGCGACTCGGCGTCGGTCGCCTCGGTCGCGCCGAAGTAGAACCCTCCGGTGGCGCGGCAGGCAGCGTCCAGCAGGAAGGTCTTGCCTTGACGGCGACGTCCGGAAACGACGCCGAGGGTCGCGCCGGGCTGCGGATCGGCGATGAACCGACTCAGCGCCGACCACTCGAAATCCCGGTCGAACATCTCGGCAGGCTTGTCCACCGGATCCCCAGAAAGTAAAAGTACGTTTTCATAAAGTGTACTTCTATATTCTGCAGCAGGCTGTTCGGCAGGTTGTGCAGCAGGCCGTACAGCGGACCGTCCGGCATGTTGCCCCCCTGTGCGGCCCGCCCCCTCAGTGCCCCAGCCCCGCGCCCCCGTCCACCGGGATCACCGCCCCGCGGACATACCCGGCGCCCGCCCCCGTCAGGAACGCCACCGCGTCCGCGACCTCGTCCGGGCGGGCGAGGCGGCCGGCCGGGGTGTGGCGGAGGAGGTCGCGGCGCTGGTCGGGGGTGAGGGCGGCGCTCATGTCCGTCTCCGTGAGGCCGGGGGACACCACGTTGCAGGTGATGTCCCGGGGGCCCAGTTCGCGGGTGAGGGAGCGGGCGAAGCCGATCAACCCGGCTTTCGACGCCGCGTAGTTGGTCTGGCCGGCGGAGCCGTGCAGGGCTGCCGTGGAGGAGACGAGGACGATACGGCCGTGGCCCTCCCGGAGCATGCCGCGCACCGCGCGCTGGGTGACCCGGAAGGCGCCGGTGAGGTTGGTGTCGATGACCGAGGTGAAGTCCGTCTCCGTCATCCGCACCAGCAGGCGGTCGTTCGAGGTGCCCGCGTTGGCCACCAGGACCGTCACCGGGCCGTGTGCCGCCTCGGCCTCACCGAAGGCACGGTCCACCTGCTGACTGTCCGTCACATCGCAGCGTACGGCCAGGAATCCCTCCGACTGCGACTCCGGCGGCTTGTCACCCCGGTAGGTCACGGCGACCCGGTCGCCCACTGCCGCGAGGCGGCGGGCTATGGCCAGCCCGATTCCCCTGGTCCCGCCGGTGACGAAGACCGAACGGGGCGTCGCCTGCGCCATCATGGCGTCGCTCTCCATGGTGCTCACTTCCTCTGCCCTTTCCACTGCCACTCCCACTCCCAGTTCCGCTCCCTCTTCTTCGGCCATGGGCTACGCGGATCCCGCCTTCGAGGGGACGGCGCCGCGAGGCTCCGGTGACGCCGGCCGGGTACGCAGCCCGACCACCGCCACCGCGAACCCGACGAGGGCCAGGGCGGCGATGGAGAGGGTTGCCGCGTACATCGCGTCGAGGAAGGCGCGGTCGGCCGTCGTCGCCAGTTCGGGCAGCCGGAGAGAACCGGCCAGGGCGCGGGCCGCCTCGGCCGAGGTACCGGCCTGTTCTGCTGCGGACGGCGACAACTCCCGTACGGAAGAAGGTAGTTCGGTGACGTCCGACATGCGTGACCGGTACACCCCGGAGAGGATCGAGCCCGCCAGTGCCACCCCCAGCGTGCCGCCCACCTGCCGGGTCACGCTGTTGAGGGCCGACCCGGCGCCCGCGAGATGCGGCGGCACCCCGCTCATCATCACGGCCGTGACCGGCGTACCGACCAGGCCCATGCCGAAGCCCTGGATCCCCAGCAGCGCGACGATGAGCCGGATCGGGGTACCGCCGTCCAGCCAGGCGTACGCCACGTACGTGACCGCCGTGGCCAGGACTCCCGCCGCCACCGTCCAACGGGCCGTCAGGCGGCGGCTCATCGCCGGGGACGCCTGGCTGCCCAGGACGATGCCGATCGCGGCGGCGATCATCACCAGTCCGGCGTCGGAGGGGGACAGACCACGGGGGCCCTGGAGATAGAAGGCCGCGTAGAAGAGATGGCCGGCCAGCGCCATGAACGCGATCAGCAGCACCACGCTCCCCGCCGCGAACCCCGGCTGTCTGAACAGCCGTACGTCCAGGCTGGGGGCCGGCGATCTGCGCTGAGCGGCGACGAACGCGGTCAGTGACGCGCCGCCCAGGAGGAGGGGGAGGAGGACGTGGGCGCCGTACCAGGTACGGCCGTTGCCCAGTTCGATGATCCCGTACACGATCCCGCCGAGGCCGGCGACCGAGAGGGCCAGTCCCGGCAGGTCGAGCTGTCTGCGCCTCGGCGCCTTCAACTCCGGTACCACCACTGCCACTCCGGCCATGCACAAGGCCACGATCGGCACGTTGACCAGGAACACCGAGCCCCACCAGAAGTTGCTGAGCAGCGCGCCGCCGACCACCGGGCCCACGGCCACCCCCAGGCCGCTGGACGAACTCCAGATCGCGATCGCCCGGGTACGTTTCTCCTCCGGGGTGCTCTGCACGATCACCGACAGCGTCGCCGGCATCAGCAGCGCGCTGCCCGCCCCCATCACGGCCCGCGCCACGATCAGCCAGCCGGGCGACGAGACGAACGCACCGGCTCCCGAGGCCGCGCCGAACAGACCCAGGCCCGCCAGAAGCGTGGTCCGGGGGCCGAAACGGTCGGCCAGCGCGCCGCCCGCGAACAGGGCGCCGGCGAAGACGAGGGTGTAGGCGCTCGCCACCCACTCCAACTCGGCCGGGGTCGCGCCCAGTCCGTCGACCGGATCGGCCAGGGTGGTGACGGCCACGTTGAGGACCGACGTGTCCAGCCAGATCAGCATCTGCGCGCAGACCACGACCAGGAGGACTGGCCACGACCGTCGAGAGGTGTTTCCTCCTCCTTCTCCTCCGCTGCTGTTGCTCGCTCTGCTCATTCCTGGCCCAGCCCGTCGCGCCAGCTCGGCCGCAGGGGCTTCCAGCCAAGCTCCGTACGCGCACGGGCATTTGACGCCCCGGACGCCGAGGTGAGCTGGTGGGCCATGAACCAGCCCAGCAGCCGGGGCGCCATCGCTGCCGGGATCGTACGAGGAGGAGGGGCGCCCAGCGCGTCGGCGAAGTGGGGCAACCACTGTGCGGCCGGGGCCGGTTCGTCGTCCGTGATGTGGAAGGCGCCGGTGACCCGTGACTCCACTGCCGCCACCGCCGCGCCCACGGCGTCCTCCACATGCAGGAACGAGGTGATCCCGGCCCCGCCCTCGGGCAGCGGCAACTTCCCGGCCAGCACCCGTTGCGCGGTCCCGCCGCCGGTACGGGCGTACGCCGTGCCGGGGCCGTACAGCGTCCCGTAGCGCAGCACCAACCCGCCCAATTCCCCTGCTGAGTCCAGTACTTGTGCCTCCAGCTCGGAGACCGCCCGTACGGTGGCCGCCCAGCCCGGGTCCGGGGCGTCCACGTACAGCGGGGCCGCCTCGTCGACGACCGTGTCTCCGGCCGGCGCGGCGGCGAAGGCGATGGACTGCGCGACCAGGCGCCCGGCACCGGCCGCGCGGGCCGCCGCGATCAGGTTGGCGGTGCCTTCGGTGCGGAGCCGGGCGGTCTGCGCGAAGGCCTCCGGCGGGTCGTCGCGCAACAGCCGCAGCGCCGACAGCTGATGGACGACCACATCGGGGCGTACGTCGGTCACGGCGCCCAACAGCGCTTCGCGGTCGAGGGCGTCGGCGATCACGATCGCGTCCGCTTCCGGAGCACGGGACCGGGACTCCTCCCGTACCAGCGCGATCGCTTGGTGACCCCGCGCCCGTAACGCGCCCACCAGCGGATGTCCGACCACTCCGGTGGCTCCGGCGACAAGTACCCGCATGGCCATCAGTCCTCCGTACCGTCGTGAAAGTCGCCCGTGCTGCCCGAGCCGTGTGTGCCGTCCGTGGCGTGCACAAGGGGTGTGCGTACTCGCATGAGCAGGCGGCACGCCTTGTCGCCGTCGCGCAGGCAGGTCTCGGCGCGGTTCTCGGTCAGGGTGACGCCGAGGCCTTCGGACCAGCCCGCGTGGATGTCTGTGCACGGACACCGGTAGCCGTCCAGGGAACCGGCCATCCGCACCATGGTCACGGCGAAGCTCCGGCGCAGGGTGAGGACGATCAGGCCGTGGTCCTCGGTGGTCTCCTCGACCTCCGTAGAGGCGTTGCGCAGTTCCGGTGGGAACATCCGGTCGCCGCAGTCGTCGTACCGGCGGCGCAGTTCCTCCAGGTCCTTGCGGGTGTCGCCGGTGTCGGGGAGCGGGCCGGAGAGGCGGCCGACGCGCTGTCCGACGTGGGTCGCGACCTTGCGCAGCGCTTCGGCGTTGAGCTCGTTCGCGGCCTCCTGCCCGAACCGGCTCGCCACCCCCTGGTACCAGTTCGCGTCGTGCTGCCACCACAACCGGTAGGCCTCGCTCGCCCTGGCGCGGTGGTTGACGTCCTCGGTGCCGGTGCTCATCGCTGCTCCTCGACGGAGGAAGCGGCGAGGCGGTCGCGCATCACTCGCTTCAGAACCTTGCCGGTGGCGCCTTTGGCGACGTCGTCGGGCTTCATGCGCAGGGCGCGGGAGACAGGGGGGAATCCGGCGGACTTGAGGACTGTGTTGACCCGGTCGGTCAACTCCCCGTCGGTCAACGCGACTTCCTTCAGCTCCCCTCCCGTCAGCTCCCCTCCCGTCACCTCCCCTTCGGTGAGTTGGAGTAGTGCGTAGGCGTGCGCCACTCCGTCGCCGTCCCAGTCCGCGCGTACGCCGTCGTCGGCGACTCCGACGACCGTGCAGTCCGCCAGTTCGGGCAGTTCGCGCAGGAGCAGTTCCTCGGTGCGGGTGCTGAAGACGACTCCGGCGCGGGTGCGGATGGCGTCCGGGGCGCGGTCGAGGTGGTAGAAGTTGCCGTCCTCGTCCTGGTGGGCGAGGTCGCCGGTGAGCCAGTAGCCGCCGAGGCGCATTCGGTTCCAGGTCAGCGAGTCGTTCCAGTAACCGGGCGTGAGAGTGGGGGACTTGAGGCCGAGGCGGCCGATCTCGCCGGGCGGTAGCGGGGTGCCGTCCTCGGCGAGTACGGCGGCCTCCGCGAAGCTGATCGGTCTGCCGACGCAGCGCGAGTAGGCCGAGGTGTCCTTGGTGTGCCGGTTGTGGAAGACGGAGTAGCCGGCCTCGGAGGAGCCGAGCCCGTCGACGAAGACGGAGCCGTCGACGCGGGTGCGCCGCAGGTCCTTGCCGATCGTCTGGTGGCTGCCGTGCCGCACGAGGGCCCGGATGTGCGCCTCGTGGGCAGCGTCTCCGGTGTTGAACCACACCTGCACGCTGGACAGGTCGCGGGCCGAGAGGTCCTCGGCGGCCATCTCGCCGAAGGTAGCTGCGAAGGCCAGGACCGTGGTGGGCCTGAACTCCTCGATGGCGTCCAGTACTTGGGTGCCGCGCTGGCTGGAGAGGAGCTTGATGTCGGTCCGGAGGAGGAGGCAGTAGAGCAGCGTGGCGACCATCGCGTTGTGGGCGCCCGGCAGGCCGACCAGGGTGCGTTCCATGTCGGTGCCGGTGGAGTAGCGCAGGCGGTGCAACTGCGCGTACATCAGCGTCCGGTGGGTGTGCGGAACTCCCTTGGGCATACCGGTGGTTCCGGACGAGTGCGAGATGAGCACCGGGTCGGTGGGGTCGTGACGGTAGGGGTGGGAGGCCGGGAGCGAGGCCCGGTGCTCGGGGCGGATGTCGGCGGCGGTCGCGCAGAAGCGGAGACCCCCGGGGGAAGAGGACGCCGGATCCGAGGCTGGTTCTGGCTTCGGCTCCGGCGCCAGTACGTCGTGGTGCTCGGGGTCCGTGAAGGCACCTACGGCGCCCTGCCGTCGTACGTACTCCCGCGCGATGTCGGGCGGCAGATTGCCGTTGACGAACGAGGGGATCGCGCCGAGGGAGGTCAGCGCCAGGAAGTTCACCGCGAACTCGGCGCTGGAGTGGGAGTGGAGGGCAACCGGGTCGCGGGGGCGAACACCCTGGGCGGCGTACCAGCCCGCGTAGGTCTCGACGGTCTCCTGCAACTCCCCGAGGGTGAGCTTGGTGGGGTAACTGCCGTCAGGTGCCTGCCAGTTGCCGTCCGTCCGCAGGACGACCTCGTCGCGTGGACGGTCGTACGCCGCCAGCCTGGCCAGGACGTTACCGGCGCCCAGTTCGGTGTCGGAGCAGATCCGGGCCCGCTCCTGCCTACTGATGAGCATGGGTGTGGGTCTCCGTCTCGGTACTTGGTCCGGCCTCGGTACGTGGCTCGGCGTGGGCGGTGGCCAGCTCGAACAGGCTCTGGATGCTGCCGGGTCGAGGGGCCACGCCGGTTGCCCTGATCGACACCTGCGCCCCGGCCGCGTCGTCCGGTCGGCCGAGGAGTACCGCCGCCGCCAGGCCCGCGGACGCGGGGAGGGCCGGGTCAGGACGCCCGCTGTCCGCGGCCAGTTCGCGGTGGACGGCAGCCACGCGTCCGCCGCCGCCGAGCTCCACGGCCAGCACGAGGACCCGGTCGAGTTCCGGTTCCTCCAGCAACAGGTCGGCCATGGTGAGGAGTTCGGCCAGCGGGTCGTCGAGGGTGGAGAGGCTGAACATCTGGCCGGTGATCCCGAACTCCCGACTCATGTGCCCCAGCACGGAGTTGGCGGTGGCCTGCATGAACAGCAGCGGGCTGAGGACCCGCCGGGACACCACGCGCCGACTGGCCAGGTCCGCGGTGGTGGTGTCACCCATCAGGCTGGCCAGCGCCACGGCGGTACGGTCGCCGTCCCCGGGGCGCGCGGTCAGACACCTGCTGCTGACCTCGTACGCCAGCGGACTGAACGCCGACTCGACGAAGCCGGGCAGCTTGGGGAGGGCGATGTCGTCGTCCCGGCCGGTGTCGTGGGTGGCCGTCGCGGCGGCGAGGACGGAGAGGGAGGAGCGGGACGAACGGAGCGTGGTCACGTCGGTCGGGGTCACGGCCGCTCCAGGACGAGTGCGGTGTTGGCGCCCCCGAAGGCGGCGTTGATGGTGAGGGCCCGGCGCACGTCGGCGGGGCGCGGGTCGTTCGGCACGTAGTCGAGGTCGCACTCCGGATCGGGGCTGCCGTATCCGGCGGTCGGCGGGAGTACGCCGTCCAGCAGGGCCAGCATCGTGATCACGAACTCCACGACACCCGCGGCTTCCAGAAGGTGGCCGGTGGTGGACTTTGTCGAGCTGACCGGTATCGACTCGGCGTGCTTCGGGAAGGCGGCGCGCAGGCCCCTGGTCTCGGCGCCGTCGTTGTACTTGGTGCCGGTGCCATGGGCGTTGACGTAGTCGAGGGACGCTCCGTCCGGATCCCCGGCCCGCCGCAACGCCTGTTGTGCGGCCCGGGCGAGGCCGGCGCCCTGCGGGTGAGGCTGGGCGATGTGATGGGCGTCGGTGGCGGCGCCCCATCCGATGACCGACGCGAGCGGCCGGGCACCGCGACGCCGGGCGTGCTCGGCGGACTCCAGCACGACGGCGGCGACACCGTCGCCCAGCAGCAGCCCGGTCCGCTCGGCACTGAACGGCCGCACCATGCCGTCCCGCGACAACGCCCGCCCGGAGTCGAACTTCCCGAAGGTCTCCTCCTCGACCAGATACCCACCCGCACAGACGGCGACGTCGATCCGCCCCGAGGAGATCAGCCGGCAGGCATGAATGATCGCGGCCGCGGACGCGACACAGGCATTGGTGAACGTGACCCGAGACCCGGCCAACCCCAGCTCCCCGGCCAACAAGTCGGCAAGCCGAGCGGGCACGGCATCGGCGAGGCGTGCCCCTTCAGGGGCGCGGGGAACCGCGCGACCAGCCACAACGGACCCGCGCCCGACGTACGACGACTCGCCCGGGACGAAATCCCCGGCGCCCAGCCAATACCGGGTGACGCTCCGATGATCCCCGGCCACCCCCAGAATCACCGCCGCCTCCACACCCACCCCGAGCCCGGCCATAGCCAGCGCAGCACCCCCGCAGCGGCCGAGCGCGTCCCGCAACGCCCACCCCTCGACGGAGTCGCCCGCGTCGACCACCTCGACCTCGTCCGGCGCCGCCGCGGCGACCGCCGTCCGGTACGGCCTCGTGTCGAACCGCGTCGTGGGCCGGAACGCCGGCACCCCCGCGAACACCCCCCGCCGCAACGCCTCCGCACCCTCACCGAACGCGGTCCGCACCCCGTATCCGGTCACCGTCACTTCACGCGTCATCCCGGGCGCCCCCCTTCCGGGCGGTACGCAGGTGTTCGGTGCGCAGATACGCGGTGAGCCGCCGGAGGGAGGTCAGCCCGGCGATGTCCTCGTCGGTGGGCTCGACGACCAGGCCGTACCGCTCCTCCACCACATGCAGCAGCCACACCAACCCGAGGGAGTCCAGGACCAGTTCGGCGTCCTCCCCGAGGTCGTCGGGCAGCCCCGGGAAGACCTTGCGGTCCGACAGGAGCTCCCGTACGGAGTCGCTGGTGAGGTCGGTGGCACTCGTACTCATGCCTTCGCACCGCGTCGGACGACGTCGGCGACGAGCCCGCCGAGGGTCAGGGTGGCCAGGGGTTCGATGTCGGTGTCGGGGATCTCGACACCGAACCGGGACTCCAGGCGCAGGGTGAGTTCGATCAGGCTCAGGGAGTCGACATCCAGCCCGCCGACGGTCACCGGGCTGTCGTCCGTGATGCCGTCGCGGCTCAGCAGGATGTTCATCTCGTCGATGACCGACGTCAGGACGAACTCGCGGATCTCGTCTTCCAGAATCGACGTACTCATGATCACTTTCTCCAGTGGGGAAGTCGAGCGCCCTTGATTAGGGGCGCGAGGCTGTATCGATGTGCGGCTCCGCCGCGTGGGCGCGACAAGCCACAAGGGGCCCGCAGACGAAGATCAACCGGCGATGGCCCCGCCCTACCCGGCGGAGCGCAACGTCGCGGCCTGCCGCACCAACTTGCCGTTGGACGTGCGCGGCAGCGCGTCCAGCAGCCGGATCACCCGGGGCACCTTGTAGTCGGCCAGCCGCTCCCGGCACCAGCGCGACAGGTCCTCGGCGGAGGGGCGTTCGACGCCGGCCGTGATCGCGACGTACGCCTCGGTCACGTCCTCGTGGACCAGGACCGCCTGTTCGACGGCCGGATGCTCGCGGAGTACGTTCTCCACCTCGGTGAGGTCGACCTTGAGGCCGCCGATGACGACGAGGGAGTCGGCACGCCCCCGCACCACCACCGCGCCGGTGGCGTCCAGCGTGGCCCGGTCCCGGGTGTGCAGCCAGCCGTCCGTGTACTGGGTGCCGCCGGAGTCGAAGAGGTACGGCGACTCGTCGAGGGCGACGTCCAGTTCGCCCCGCGTCACCCGGATCGACACACCCGGCGCCGCCCGGCCGACCGAGGGGCGCAGCGTGCCGCCGACGTCGATGGCGACGATGCCGGTCTCCGTGGTCCCGTACGCCTCGCCGACCTCGACGCCGTACCGCTGCGCGAACCGGGCGGCGACCTGCGGGGGCATGATCTCGCCGCCCGACAGCGCGAGCCGCAGGTCGGGCAGCGCGGGGGGATCGCCGGCGGCGGCGAGCAGTTCGTAGTGCGTCGGTACGCCGAACAGGGCGGTGATCCGGTGCTCCAGCGCGGTCCGCAGGATGTCGCGGGCGGACACGCGGGGCGCGAAGACGACGGAGACACCGGCGGCGAGGGAGTACAGCAGCCCGCCGATCAGGCCGAAACTGTGTGCCGTCGAACTGAGCAGCAGCAGCCGGTCGCCCTCGGCCGGCATACCCGGGACCCCGGTGAACCGGTCCACCTCGGCGCCGAGCGACCGGGCACTTCTGCCGATGACTTTCGGCCGTCCGGTCGAGCCCGAGCTGAACTGGACGAGGCGGTGCCCGGTGGTGGCCGCCGATCCGGTTCTGCGCCGCTCGGTGACGACCTCGTACTCGGAGCGGAAGCCGAACGTGGCCCGGGCGTTGGAACCGGCGCTGACCATGAACTGCGGCCGGCAGGTCTCGCAGAGCGCCGCCACCTCGGGCGGTTTGAGCCGGAAGTCGAAGAGCAGCACCTGCGCGCCGAGCCGCCACAGGGCGAGCAGCACCTCGATCTGGGTGAAACTGGGCGGGGTCCGCAGCCCGACGGTGCTGCCCGGCCCGATCCCGTACCCGGCGAAGACGGCGGCCTGCTTGGTCACCCGCTCCCGTAATTCGCCGCGCGTGACAGTCTCCTGTTGGTGGGTCAGATACGGCAGCCGGTCGTCGTGCGCGTCGAACAGCCGTCCCACCAGCGGGGCGAGATCTGATTCGGGTTCGCCCATCGGACCTCAGACCTCCTTGCAGAACTCGCCGATGGGCAGCCCCACATGGCGCTTGTCGGCGGCCAGATAGCCGAGCAGCTCGTCGCCGGTCCGCAACTCGGTGACGTTGAGGACCTTGCCGCCGGGGCCGAGCACCCGCACATGCCAGTCGTCCTGCACGGTCAGGCTGACCAGCCGGCCGTCCTCGGCGTGGGTACGGATCTCCAGGAGCGGCCGGGATTCGAGTTTCGCCCGGCCGACGACGACCCGCCGGGTGCGTCCGTCGGCGCCGACGGCGAGCAGCGCGCTGCCCGAACCGACCTCGCTGAGGTAGCTGGTGCGGTTGTCGGGGCCGAGTGTGTACGAGTGCAGGGCACCCGCGTTGACCCGGAAGGGGCGGGTCGGCATGTAGGGCAGGGGGTGGGTCTCGCTGCAGCACAGCACGAACCCGGAGGAGTAGGAGCCGACGAGGATGCCCTCGTCCTCCTCGAAGTGCGAGCAGGTGTCCACGCAGACCCGGTCGCCGAGTCCGACGTGCCGGATGCTCTCCACGGTCAGGGTGGACAGCTCCAGTTGGGGTGTCGTCGCCTCCAACAGCCTGGCCAGGGCGAACACCTCGTCGGCGCTGCGGGGCGTGAAGAGGATGCCGTCCGAGCCGCGCTCCAGCACGTCGAAGACGATGGCCGCCTCCTCCAGGCCGTCGACGACCGTCACGAGCTTGCCCTCGGCGGACTCGGCGGCGGCGAGCACGATCTCCAGGGGGATCTTGGTCGGGTCGGCGAAGTGGATGACCGTGTACGGCAGCACCATGGCGCCCGCGCACGACAGCTGCAGGGTGCGGTCGTCCCGTACGTCGATGAACCCGGAGACGGGCGTGCCACCGGCGCCACCACTGCCACCAGCGCCACCGGGACGGGTGCCGGCGCGGTGCTCGGCGGCGAGCGCGTCCAGCTCGTCCTGGGTGCCGAACTTCCGCAGGAGCACGTCGAACGCGGTGCCGGCCGGTGAACTGCCGCTCCCGGCAGGGGGCTTGGCGTCCTTGTCCGAGGCCTTCGCCTCCTTCGCCGCCTCTCTCGCCTCCTTCACGTCCTTGTCGCCGGGCTTCTTCACGCCGGCCGGGAACGGGCCGTCACCGCCGCCGACCAGCACCCGCGTGACCGTCGGGGGCAGGGTCCCGAGCAACTCGGCGTCGGCGGCCACGACTCCGGCCATCCGGGCGTGGATTGCCGCGTCCACCACCGCCTGGAGCTGCGGACGGGGGACTTCTCGCAGGTCGATCCAAGCGAACCTCATGCCACTCCTGCCACGATCGTCGAGTAGTTGGCCATGCGCATACCGTGCGAGAGATCGGTGTTGCCGCCGTGCACGACCGCCGAGAGACGGGAGACGAGTGCGGCGGGCGTGGGGGAGGAGAAGATCCGGCGCCCGACGGCCAGGCCCCGGCAGCCGGCGGCCATCACGGCGGTGCCGTACTCGACGAGGTCGGAGCCGTCCGGTGGACCGCCGGCCGCGAGGACGGGGATGGGGCTGTTCGCCACCACCTCGGCCATACGCTCGACCGGCAGGGCGACGGAGGTCTTCACCAGGTCCGCGCCCAGGTCGGCGGCGACATTGGCCAGGTGGGAGAGCAGGGCCGGATCACGTGGGTCCTCGATCCGGGGGCCGCGCGGATACACCATCGCGATCAGCGGCATGCCCCACGCGTCGCAGGAGCGGGCCACCGCCCCGAGATCCGCCAGCTGCTGTGCCTCGGTGTCGGAGCCGATGTTCACATGGACGCTGACCGCGTCCGCGCCGAGCGTCAGCGCCTCCTCGACATCCGAGACCAGCACCTTGGCGTGGACGTCGGCGGAGCAGGCGGTACTGGCGCTCAGGTGCACGACCAGCGCGCAGCTCCGCAGGATGTCCGGCGCGAAGGAACGGGCGCGCCCCTTGTGGACGATGATCCCGTCGGCGCCGCCGGAGACGAGTGCGCGCAGCAGGTCGTCCCACTTGTCGGCGGGGACGATCGGACCGTCCGAGACGCTGTGGTCGAGGGGGACGAGCAGATGCCGGTCGTCACCCGCGAGTGAAAGTCTCCTCAAGCGTAATTGCTTGCCGGTTTTCAGCATGGGTAATGAGCCCTCCCAGCCCGGAGGCGCATTCCAGAAAGCCAAAACCGCGACATTCTGCTGCGATTCTCCGTGTCCGAAAATCGATGGTTGTAAAACTTTCAAGTTAAGCGATCACGAGCATTCACGTGTGACTGGCGGTTGGCAAGGTGTGACCGTCGACAAATTTTTATACGGTTTGCGGTATGAATATTGACAGGGGATTGACAGGTTGCGTGGGGTTGACGTGGCCTGGGCGTACGGTTCGTGCACTCTATGCGCGTTGGGGCGTTCTGCCCTTCCTGTCTCCGCATCTGTAGCTCTATTGAATGGGCTCCTTGTCGAAATTGAATTTCGATGATTAGGGTGACTCCTCTCCCCACTCAGGACCTGGAAGTGACCCCCCATGCCTGAATTACCGCTCAAAACCGCCGACCCACGGACGGCGAGTACGGCGAAATCCGAGGCTCCCCGGGTCGCCATGGCGAGCCTGGTCGGCACGACGATCGAGTACTACGACTTCGCCGTGTACGGCACCGCCTCCGCGCTCGTCCTCGGCCCCGCCTTCTTCCCCTCCGGCAACGCGACCCTGTCGTCCATGGCCGCGTTCCTCACCTTCGCCGCCGCCTTCCTGTCCCGCCCCCTCGGCGTCGTCCTGTTCGGCACGATCGGCGACCGGCTGGGCCGAAGACAGGCCCTGGTCATCTCGCTGCTGCTGATGGGCGTCGCCACGGTCGGCGTCGGCCTGCTGCCCACGTACGAGACCGCCGGACTCCTCGCCCCCGTACTGCTGGTGACACTCCGTCTGCTCCAGGGCGTCAGCATGGGCGGCGAGTGGGGCGGCGCGGTGCTGCTCGCCGCCGAACACGCGCCCCCCGGCCGGCGCGCCCTCTACGCGTCCATCCCCCAGGCGGGCCCCTCGCTCGGCTTCCTCCTGTCCACCGCGGTCATCCTGCCCACCCTGAACATCGTGGGCATGGACGGTTTCACCGACTGGGCGTGGCGCGTCCCGTTCCTGCTCAGCACCGTCCTCGTCGTGGTCGGCCTGTGGGTGCGTACGACGGTCTCCGAGTCCCCGGTCTTCAGGTCCGCGGTACGGAAACAGGAGCAAGCGCAAGCGCAGGGACCGAGGTCGGGATCGGGATCCGATGCGCTGTCGTCGACCCGGTTCCCGCTGGGGGCGATCCTCAGGCAGTACCCCGGCCGGCTGCTGCTCGGCACCGGCGCGGCGATCGGCGGCTCGGCCGTCTACTACCTGACGATCGTCTACAGCCTCTCGTACGGCCCGCAGGAACTCGGCATCCCCCGGAACACGATGCTGACCGCCGCGAGCATCGGCGCGGCGGCCGGAATCGCCGTCACCCTCCCGGTCGCCCGGCTGTCCGACCGGATCGGCCGCCGTCCGCTGATGCTGGCCGGTGCCGCCGGCTGTGTGGTGTGGGCGGTGCCCATGTACGCCTCCCTGAGCTCACGCGACGGGCTGGTGATCACCGGCGCCTACACGATCGGCCTGATGCTCCTCGCGCTGATGTTCTCCCCGGTGGCGGCCTTCCTCCCGGAGCTGTTCCCGGCCCGGCTGCGCTACACCGGCGCCTCCGCCGCCTTCATCCTCGCCAACACCCTCGGCGGCGGTTTCGCCCCGTCCATCGCCACCTGGCTGAACAGCCACTGGGAGTCCCCGCTGGTCCTCGGCTTCTACACCGGCGGCCTCTGCCTGGTGAGCCTCCTGTGCCTGCTGGCGCTGCCGGAGACCCGGGATCACGAATTCGACATCTGACATCTGACATCGCGTCTCCGGCGGCCCGGTCGGTGCGATATCGGTGGCCAAACACAGTAGTGGAGACCAATCCGGAATTACCGTCGCCGAGCGGCCCGCACAGTGGGTGCCCTAGTCTGTGCCGACGGGAGGAATCGAGTGCGAAGTGTCAAGTGCTCTCCGATTCGTTCCCGGTCAAGCGCAGTCAAGCTCGGTCAAGGAGTCCTGAATGGCCACTCGCCGTGATATACCTCCGTCCGCGCGATACGGTTTAGTAATCGTGTCTCTGGGGTTGATGACCGCCGGGGGCGCGATATCCGCCCCGGTGGCATCGGCCGCCTATTCGACCGCACCGGCTGCCGCACCGGCCGTCGCACCGGTCGGCGCGGAGGCGATGACGGCGCTGGAGAAACAGGCGTTGGTCCATGTCAACGCGCTACGGACCGCCCACGGCTGCGCCGCACTGGTGATCGACAGGGGCCTGGAGAAAGCCGCCCACGGATATGCGGCCGAGATGGTGCGGACCCACAACTTCTCGCACACCTCGGCGAGCGGAAAGAGCCCCGGCGACCGGGCCAGGGACGCCGGATACACCCGGGGCGGCGTCGGCGAGAACATAGCGATGGGGTTCCGGGGCGACCCCGACGGCGTCGTCAACGACGCGGACTACGGGTGGATGAGCAGTTCCGGGCATCGGGAGAACATTCTCGACTGCGACTACACCAGAACCGGTATGGGATACGCGGCCGGGAACATCGACCCGCACTATGCCGACGGTTCCTGGGTACAGGTATTCGGCTGACGCCGATGTGAGGCAGCCGGGCCGCCGATGCCTCGTGCGTGCGGTGGCCGGCCTCGCTGAGTACGCCATCTCAGTGGCCCCCGATCCCCGCTGCCGAGGCGAGCCACTGCGCGCCGATCAGCGCGGCCAGGGCCAGCATCGTCACCCGCGTCAGATGGTGGTTCGTCCGCGCTCCGCGCGACTGTGCCTTCGTCATGGCCGACTCGCTCTCCGTCCGTGTCACCTCGCGCACCTTCGCGGTGCCCCGCAGCCCACTCTCCTGCCCGAACGGGCAGCACCGCCTCGGCCGAACGGCCGGAACCCGAGGACCGAAACCGCCTCTGGACTGGCCGAACGGTGGAGGAGGGGGTTCTGGACGGAGCCGGTGACGGGCCTGTCCCCCCGAAGCGACCCGGATTTTCTTCCAACCTGAGGGCACTCCCGTTCGTCTCTGGGCGCGAGCCGTCGGCAGAACCTGCGACGGCCGAGTCCAGCTGCCGAAGTGTCAGGAGTTCAGGTGGAGTTACGCGCGAGACCAACACGTGCGGTCGTGGCGGCGGGGGTGGCCTCCACGGCCCTTCTGCTGGCCGGTGTCCCGGGCGCGGAAGCCCAGGACGCGAGCGGTGTCAGTACCGTCACCACGGTCGATGCGGCCAAGTCGGCCAAGTCGGCCAAGCCGTCCGGTTCCGCCGAGGTGGTGAAGACGGTGACCCTCGTCACCGGCGACCGGGTCATGGTGGACGGCGCCGGAAAGGTCACCGGCGTGACCCGGGCCGAGGGCCGGGAGAAGGTGCCGTTCTCCGTCCGGGTGGTCGCCGGGCACACCCGGGTCGTACCCGGCGATGCCGAACTGCTGCTGGCACAGGGCAAGTTGGACGTCCGGCTGTTCGACGTGACCCAGCTGGTGGCGGACGGCTACGACGACGCCGGCCGTGCCGACGTACCGCTCATCGCCACCTTCCGGGGGAAGAGGACGCCCTCGATGACCCCGTTCACCGGGGCTGGGGCGAAGGTCGGCCGGGCGTTGCCGATGGTCAACGGCAAGGTGCTGCGGCCCGCGAAGAAGCGCGGCGCCGACTTCTGGAACGCGGTGACCGGCACCGGCCAAAAGGCCGACGACGCAACGGAGTTCATCGCCTCCACCGCCGTCGAGGAGCTGTGGCTCGACGGCAGGCGCAAGGCGAGCCTCGACAAGAGCGTGCCGCAGATCGGCGCGCCCACCGCCTGGGCCGCCGGTTACGACGGCACCGGCGTCAAGGTCGCCGTGCTGGACACCGGCATCGACACGACCCACCCGGACGTCGCGAGCCAGGTGATCGCCGAGCAGGACTTCAGCGGTTCCTCCTCCGGCACCACCGACAAGTTCGGCCACGGCACGCACGTGGCGTCCATCACGGCCGGTACGGGTGCCAGGGACGCGGGGAAGTACAAGGGCGTCGCCCCGGGTGCCAAGCTCCTGAACGGCAAGGTCCTGAACGACGACGGTTTCGGCATGGACTCCGGGATCATCGCGGGCATGGAGTGGGCGGTGGCGCAGGGTGCCGCCGTCGTCAACCTCAGCCTCGGCGGCGAGGACATGCCCGGTATCGACCCGCTGGAGGAGACGGTCAACCGGCTCTCCGCCGAGAGCGGCGCCCTCTTCGTCATCGCGGCCGGCAACGAGGGCGAGGGCGGTGAGAGCACCGTCGGCTCGCCGGGCAGCGCGGACGCCGCGCTCACCGTCGGCTCGGTCGACAAGTCCGACGTCCTCGCCGACTCCTCCAGTCGCGGTCCGCGGGTCGGTGACGGCGGGGTCAAGCCCGACCTGACCGCGCCCGGCGTCGACATCACCGCAGCCTCGGCCGCCGGCAGTCTCCTGTCGCAGTGGTACCCCTCCGACATACCCGGGTACCTCACCATCAGCGGCACCTCCATGGCGACCCCGCATGTCGCGGGCGCCGCCGCCATCCTCGCCCAGCAGCATCCCGACTGGACCGGCGAGCGCATCAAGGCGGTCCTCACCGGCTCCACCGAGCCGGGCTCGTACAGCTCCTTCCAGCAGGGCACCGGGCGCACCGACCTGGTCCGGGCGCTGGACCAGAGCGTGATCACCGAGCAGCGGCCGCTCGACTTCGGTCTCCAGCAGTGGCCGCACGGCGACGACACCCCGGCGACCAAGCAGGTGACGTACCGCAACCTCGGTACGGAGCCGGTCACCCTGGACCTGTCCGTCGACGCCCTCTCGGTGGACGGCAAGCCCGCAGCCGAAGGCATGTTCGCCGTGTCACCGGGGCGGATCACCGTCCCGGCGGGCGGAGAGGCGAGCGCCTCCGTCACCGCCGACACCCGCGCGGGCAGCACCGACGGCTCCTTCGGCGGCTCGGTGGCCGCTGTCTCGGCCGACGGCAAGGTGCGGGTGCGTACCGCTGTCGGCGTGGAGCGCGAGGTGGAGTCGTACAGCCTCACCCTCAAGCACCTCGACGAGAACGGTGAGCCGACCGGCGACGCCGCCACCTCCGTCGCGGACTACGACGGCGACTTCTACGCGTCCTACGCCGACGAGCAGGACGGCGAACTCACGGTGCGGCTGCCCAAGGGCGACTACACCCTCAGCGGAGTGATCCACCCGTCCTTGGACTCCGCCACCCACGCCGTCCTGGTGCAGCCGAAGCTGACCCTCGACAAGGACACCACCTTCACGGTCGACGCCCGGCAGGCTCGGCCGGTGGCCATCACCGTGCCCGACGCGGCGGCCAGGAACACCGAAGCCACCGCCTACTTCAGCTACGACCGGGGCGAGGGCCTGCGCCCGGGCAACATGATGTTCCTCCTGCCGACCTTCGAGGGCACGGGATTCGGACAGCTCGGACCCGACTTCTCCGCCGACCAGGCGTACGCCGTGTTCGCCGGCGACTGGACCCGCGAGGACGCCGCCGGCCGGCCGGTCACCTACCACCTGGGCTGGAACCGCCCCGGCGACCTGGACGGCTTCGCCGCCGAGGTGAGACGCAAGCAGCTCGCCAAGGTGGACCTCCAGGTGGGCGTACCCGTCGAGGGCAGGCACGTCCAGGTCGAGGTGTCTCCGCACACCCCCGACGGAAAGCTGATCTTCAGCGCCGACGACCTGCGCGGCGATCTGCCCCTGCGCACCACGGACTACGTCCTCGACAACGGCGTCAAGTGGTCCTTCCGCGCCTGGCAGATGAGGGGCGTCGGCGACGACAAGGTCTCCGAGGCCTTCCAGATGCGGATGCCGAGGACCTGGCAGGCCGGCCGGAACTACACCGAGCGCTTCAACGTCGGTGTCTTCGGCCCGGTCATGCCCGCCGCCTCGGACGCCGGACCGGAGCAGGGATTCCCCGGAGTCGTGCGGTACGGCGACGTCATCAGGGCCTACGTGCCGCTGTTCGGCGACGGCGCCGGGCACTGGGGCATCACCGACTACACGTCGGTGAGCGGCAGACTGGAGGCGGACGGCAAGGAGATCGCCGACGAGTACGGCATCTCGCCGACCGACGACGTCACCGAGTACAAGGTGCCGGCCAAGGACACCACGTACAAGCTGACGGTCGACAACTCCCGTGACCCCGCCGTGTATCCGGTCTCCACCCGCGTCCAGGCCGAGTGGACCTTCCGCTCCGCCACCACCCCCGAGGACGAGAACACCAGGCTGCCGCTGTCGGTGGTCCGCTTCTCGCCCGAGCTGAGCCTGTCCAGCACGGCGAAGGCCGGAAAGCGGTTCACGGTGCCCTTCACCGTCGAGGGCGCGGCGGCCGGACAGCGTCCCGCCGAGCTCGCCTTCGAGGTCTCGTACGACGACGGCGCCACCTGGCAGCACGCCAAGGCCGTCGGCGGTACGCACCTGGCGCTGACCCACCCGGCCGCGGCGGGCTCCGTCTCGCTGCGGGCGAAGCTGACCGACCGGGCCGGCAACACGCTGGTCCAGACGATCGAGCGCGCCTACCTCACCACCAAGTAACCCTCCGGAGATTCCGGTCGAGT
>NZ_AEJB01000117.1 GCF_000331005.1 Streptomyces turgidiscabies Car8 | reverse complement strand
GGCCTCGGCCGCCTCGGCCGCCTCCCGCGGCACCGCTGCGGCCCCGGCTGCCGCGGCGACCTGGGACGTCATCGTCATCGGCGCGGGTTTCGCCGGCGTCACCGCGGCCCGTGAACTGCGCGCCCGCGGCAAGAGGGTGCTCGTCCTGGAGGCCCGCGACCGCATCGGCGGCCGCACCTGGACGGACACCTACGGCGGCCAGCTGATCGAGCGCGGCGGCACCTGGGTCGAGCCGACCCAGCCCTATCTGGGCGCCGAACTCAAGCGCTACTCGCTGGCGTTGGAGGAGGACGCCCCGATCTCGACCACCTGGCTGCCGACGCCGAGCGGCCCGAAGCAGTTCACGCCGGACGACGGCTTCGGCCGCATCGGCACCATCTTCGACCGCATGTTCGAAGGCTCGCAGACGTACTTCGAGAAGCCCTTCCAGCCGCTGCTCCGGAACGATCTGCTGACGGGCCTGGACAAGCTGTCGCTGCGTGACCGCCTCAACCAGCTCTCCCTCACGCCCGCGGAGGAGCTCCTCGTCAACGGGCAGACCGCGGTCTACGCCGGCGGCACCAGCGCCATGGGCGCGTTCACGATGTTCGCGCAGTGGTGGGCCCTGGCCGGCCACTCCAACCAGGGCTGGAACGACACCATGCGCTGGCGCATCGCCAAGGGCACCAAGGCGCTGCTCGACGCGATGATCAACGAGGCCAAACCGACCGTCCAGCTCAGCTCGCCCGTCGCCTCCGTCACCGAGTCGGGCTCGCTGGTGCACGTGATCACCAAGTCCGGTGCGCAGCACAGCGCGCCGGCGGTCGTGGTCGCGATGCCGGTCAACGCCCTGAACACGGTCAAGTTCTCCCCGGCCCTGCCCGCGGCGCTCACCACCGCCTCGGACCAGGGCGTCGCCGTGAAGAACGCCGTCAAGCTGTGGATCCACGCCCGTAAGGGCGCGGGCCGGGTCTACGGCCAGGGCGCCGAGGGGGGATCACCGATCCCCATGCTGCTCCCGTTCAAGGAGACGGCCGACGGCATGCTGTACGTCGCCTTCAGCACCGATCCCACCCTCGACCCCACCAGCACCTCCCAGGTGCGGAGCGCCGTACAGCGACTCGGCGTGAACCTGGACGTCCTGGGGGTGAAGGCGCACGACTGGGGCCGCGACCCCTACGCGCGTGGCGGCTGGGCGTTCCGCAAGCCGGGCCAGCTCACCAAGCTCTACCCCGACGTCACCTACACCAGTGGGCGGCTCTCCTTCGCCAGCGGTGACATAGCCAACGGCTGGAGCGGCTACATCGACGGCGCCATCGAGTCCGGCCTGCGTGCCGCCCGGCAGGCAGCGGGCGAGGAATGACCACCGACGCGTCACCCACCCACCTTCCGGAAGGGAAGCATCAAGCCATGTCAGCCACGTCCTTCACCGTCGACTTCGACCCGGAACGCCCCGACCTCACCGCCGACACCGACACCCAGAACGAGATCTTCATCCAGGTGTTCAACTCGGGTGACGGCGAACTGTTCAACAGCCTCTACCTCGACGACTCGATATCGAACTTCTCCGGCGAGCCCCTGCGGGGCGAGGCCCGGCTGAAGTTCTTCAAGGAGTTCCTGGCCGCCAAACCGACCCTCAAGGCCACGGTCACCCACTCGTACGTGGCCGGCGACGTGGCGCTGATCGGTGTCGAGTACGCGATCGACACCACGGGCCCCGACGGCGAGCCGGTCCGGCTGGAGGGCAACTGCACCGACGTGCTCCGCCGTACGGAGGACGGCCGCTGGCTGATGGCCATCGACCGCCCGGTGGCCTCGAGCGGTCTCGTCGCCGACTAGATCCAACAGGAGCCCCCCTGGTGGACCCAGGGGGGCTCCGCCGTGCCGGGAACTCCCGATGAACCGATGGACCGATGACCCGATGGACCGAGGAGACACAGTGACCGACCAGGAAGAACTGGCGTCCGTTCTGGACGCCGTGCGCGACATCGTCCCCACGCTGCGCGCGAACGGCGCGGACGCGGAAGCCCGACGGTGGATCCCCGACGAGAACATCCAGCTCCTGGACAAGGCGGGCGTGTTCCGCACCGCGGTGCCCCGGGCCCATGGCGGGCTCGACCTCGGTGTGGCCGACCAGTTCAGGGTGATCGCGGAGGTCGCGCGCGGCTGCCCGTCCACCGGCTGGCTGACCATGGTGTGGCTCACCAGCACCTGGTGCGCCTCGCTCTATCCCGACCGGGCACAGGCAGAGGTCTTCGCCGGCGGCAGCACGCGCGTGTCCATCGTCTTCGCGCCCACCGGCACCCTCGTACCGGCGGACGGCGGCTACCGTCTCAACGGCGCCTGGCAGTACAACTCCGGTGTCCGCGGGGCGGACTGGGACCTGCTCGCCGCGATGGTGGAGCGCCCCGACGGAACCACCGAGGAGCTCGTCGCACTGGTGCCGGTCTCCGAACTGGACGTCACCGACGACTGGCACGTCAGCGCGGGCGCCGCCACCGGCAGCTGCACGACCACCGCCAAGGACGTGTTCGTTCCCGCCCACCGCGTGGTCTCCCTGGAGGAGGCCATGGTCAGCGCGACCGGTGACCGTGCCAACGCGGGAGCCACCGGACGCAACTACGGGCTGCTCGCCTACGTTCTCTCCGGCGTCACCGGCGCGTTCGTCGGCATCGCGCGGGGTGCGTACGAGCTGTTCCTCGACCGCCTGCCCGGCCGTGGGATCACGTACACCGACTGGACCGACCAGAAGCTGCACCCGCTCACCCAGATCCAGGTGGCCACCGCCGCCAACAAGATCGACGCCGCCGAAGCCCTGTCGACGGGCTGGCTCACGCTGCTGCAGGAGCGCGCCGACGCGGGCGAGCAGCCCACCGACGAGGAGAAGGCGATCGTGCGCGGCCAGACCGCGTTCGCCGCCCAACTCGCCAAGGAGGCCGTGCAGATCCTGTTCGACGCCAGCGGTGGCTCCGTCATCCGGCGCGAGGTCGCCCTGCAGCGGTTCCACCGCGACATCCAGGGCTTCTCGCTGCACGCCCTGGTACAGCGAGACGCCAACCTGGAGGTTCAGGGGCGCGTCCTGCTCGGCATGGAGCCGGGTACGTACTTCCTCTGACGGCAGGCTTCCTCCGGCGGCGGCAACAGCCGCGACGCGCGACAG
>NZ_AEJB01000116.1 GCF_000331005.1 Streptomyces turgidiscabies Car8 | reverse complement strand
TCCACGACCACTACCGCTCGATCCAGGACAACACCGTGGCCCACCTGACCGGGATCTACGGCGACCGCCTGCCCAGCGGCCTCACCCCGCGCGCCGCGGCGAGTGCCCTGGTCGCGATGCTCGACGGGGTGCAGTTGCAGTGGCTGCTGGACGACGAGCAGTCCGACTATCCCGAGATCATGCGGGACGTGATGACCCTGCTGATCGGGTCCACGCCCGGATGAACCCGGCCATGGCGGTCACCGCCCCGGCGCGCATCCGCTCGGCGTCCTCCGACACCCGCAGATCCACGACGACCCCGGAACGGGCCGCGCGGGCCGCGAACCCCAGCGAGTCGTCCAGCAGGGGATCGGTGCCCGCGACCAGCAGCTGGACCGGTGGCAGGCCGTGCAGGTTGGCGTGCAGGGGGCTGAGCAGCGGGTTGGTCGGCTCGGTGCCGGCGGCGTAGAGGGCGGTGCGCAGCCGGAGTTCGTCGAGGTCGAAGGCGGGCTCGGCCGCCGCGTTGAACAGCAGGCTCGGCGCGTCCAGGGTCAGATCGAGCAGCGCCGAGCCGAGCACCGCGCACTGCGGCGCCGCCGCCCCCATGTCCCGCAGCCGCACCAGCAGCGAGGCCACGAGCCCGGCGCCGAGACGCTCCCCGGCCAGCGCCACCGGACCCCGGGCCCGGCAGGAGTCGTACACGGCGTGCACGTCGTCGAGGGCGCCGGGGAACGAGGAGCGGTAGCGCGGACAGACGACCACCGCTCCCGTACGGAGCGCGACCCGCTCGGCCAGGTGAAGGGCCGATTCCGGGCTGCCGGAGAGATGCCGATCGCCGTGCAGGTAGAGGATCACGAGATCGGTCGGCTCCGGCGGAGTCACGACCGGCCCGACGGGGCTCGACTCGACGAGCACGGAGCCGACTTGGTGAGTCTCGGCCTCCGTGCCGTCCGGCGAGTCGCGTCGTACGTCGGTCAAGTCGGTTCGCGCGGGGTCGGGTTGGGCCGGCGAGTGGGGACGGCCGGTCCCGGACTGCGTCGGCAGCGTGGATGCGTCGGGGAAGTGGTGTCGGTCCGGGGTTTCGATGATGCGTTGGCCTGGGGCCAAGTCGCTCTGTGGGCGGTCGGGTTGGGTTGCCGAGTGCGGACGGCTGGTCCCGGCCTGCGCCAGGCGTCCGGATGCGTCGGGGAAGTGGTGTCGGTCCGGGGTTTCGATGATGCGTTGGCCTGGGGCCAAGTCGCCCTGTGGGCGGTCGGGTTGGGTTGCCGAGTGCGGACGGCTGGTCCCGGCCTGCGCCAGGCGTCCGGATGCGCCGGGGACGTGGTGTCGGGCCGCGGTCTCCACGACGCGCCGGTCGGCGGTCAAGTCGCCCTGTGCGAGGCGGGATTCGGCCGCTGGCCCCCGCTGGTCGGCATCCGCCTGTGTCAGCGAGCCGGGGGCGCCGGGTTCGCCGCGTCGGTCTGTGGTCTCAACTCGTGTGTCATCCACGGGACGTCACCCTTTCCGCTGCCTGCCAGTGGTCCTCGGACACCCACAGTCGGGCGAAGGCGCGGGCCGCCTCGTCCGGAGCGAGGTTTCCCGACACCACCCGCTTGATCTCCTGGGCCGGGCGGGTGGCGAGCTGGTGCGCCAGCGTGCGCCAGCCCTCTGCGAAGGCGGGCCGGGGCAGGACCAGGTCCACCAGCCCGAGGCGCTCGGCCTCCGGCGCGTCGAGTACCTGCGCGGTGCCGGCGAGCAGGAGGGCCCGGCCCCTGCCGACCAGCGCTGCGAGCCGTTCGGCGCCGCCCCACGCGGGCATGATCGCCAGGGCCGTCTGGTTGAAGCCGATCCTGATGTCGTCGGCCGCGATCCGGATGTCGGCGGCCACCGCCACCTCGGCGCCGCCGCCGAAGGCGTGTCCGTTGAGGGCGGCGACCACCGGGCCGGGGAAGGCGGCCAGCCTGTCGCAGACGCCGCGCATCCGCAGGGCCATCGCCAGCGCCTCGTCCTCGGTACGGATCGCGGCGAGTTCCTTCAGGTCGCCGCCCGACACGAAGGCCCTGTCGCCCGCGCCCGTGATGACCAGGGCCCGCGCGCCCGCCGCCGCGTCGAGGGCCTGGTCCAGTTCGTCCATGGTGGCCGGCGCGATGGCGTTTCGGGCGTGCGGCCGGTTGATGGTGATGACTGCCAGGCCCGCGTCCAGTTCGAGTTCGAGATCAACCATGTGTGCCTCTTGGGTCGGTGGGGCGTGGACTTCGGCTCCCGGGCCCAGCTTCCGGGCTCGGCGATCGGGTACAGCACTCGGACTCAGTTCTCGTACTCGACCGTGACGTGCGGGGTCACCGGCTCGCCCTGGCAGGTCAGGACCCAGCCCTCGGCGACCTCGTCGTCGTCCAGCGCGTTGTTGACGCGCATCTTGGCCTCGCCCTCGGTGAGCCGGGCGATACAGGTGCCGCAGTTGCCCATCTCGCAGGAGAAGGGCGGCATGAGACCGGCCCGTCGGGCGCTCTCCAGCAGTGACTCGCGAGGGTGCTGGTCGACAGTGTGCCGCTTCCCGGCGAGAACGACGGTGACCGTCCCGCCACCGCCCGCTTGCCCGACCTCGGACGCGGAGGCGGACGCGGTCTCGGGTTCAGCGGCGCCGTCCGCGGACCGCCGGACCGCCTGCCCCGGCACCGTGAAGCGCTCGGCGACGATCTGGCCGGCCCCGACGCGGTGCCCGAGCAGGGTGTTCTCCGCCAGTGCCATGAACGGCGCCGGTCCGCAGAGATAGAAGTCCGCGCTCAGGTCGCCGCCCACGAACTCCCGTATCTCCACGTCGGTGACAAGGCCCTGCCGGTCGTCGAGGTGGTGGCGGATCTCGAAGCGGCCGGGGTGCCCTTTCGCCAGCTCGGCCAGCGTGTCGCCGAAGATGACCGAGTCCGCGTCCCGGTTGGCGGCCAGGACCCGCACCCGGCGGCCGGTCGTGGCCAGCGCGGTCTTCACGAGGGAGAGGATCGGCGTCACCCCGCTGCCTCCACAGAGGGCCACCAGCGGCGCGGCGCCCTCACGCAGACAGAACACGCCTGCCGGGGCCGTGGTCTCGATGAGGTCACCGGCTGCCAGGTGGTCGTGCATCCAGTTCGACACCAGGCCGCCCGGAACCCGCTTCACCGTGGTGGTCAACTCGCTGTCCGTGTCCGGGGAACTCGACATCGAGTAACTGCGCAGGGCGCCGCACGCCCGTACGGTCAGGAACTGCCCGGCGCGATAGGGGAAGGGAGCGTCGAGTACGTACGTGCGCGTGTCGGCTGTCTCCTGGACGATCCGCTTGATCCGGACCGGGTGGAAACCGTGGTCTCGTACCATGTCTGGAATTTACCTTCTCTCTCTGCGAGAGTGCAATTCTCTTCACAAGGGAGGGAGTTCCCGCGATGCGAACGATCCCCACACGCACAGTCCCCGCCGAACTGGCGAAGCGCTATGAGGCGGAGGGCTGGTGGACCCGCGACACGCTCGGTGGCCTGCTGGCGCACGGGTTGGCGGCCGCCCCTGACACGGAGTTCCGGGTGCACTCGGCGGTGCGGCCGTGGAGCGGATCGTTCGCCGACGTCGAGCGGGTCGCGCGCCGGCTGGCTGCCGGGCTCAGGGCGCGCGGGGTGGGTCCCGGCGATGTGGTCGCCTTCCAGTTGCCCAACTGGATGGAGGCGGCGGCGGTCTTCTGGGCGTCGGCGTTGCTCGGTGCGGTCGTCGTGCCGGTCGTCCACTTCTACGGGCGCAAGGAGGTCGGCTACATCCTGGACGCCGTCCGCCCACGCGTCTTCGTCACCGCCGCCCGCTTCGGTCACCTCGAACACCAGCCGGACCTGTGCGCGGGCGTGCCCGTGGTCGGTGTCGTGGGGCGGGACTTCGAGGACCTGCTCGCCGACGAACCTCTCCCCGGGGCCCTCGCGACGGACCCGGCGAGTCCCGCACTGATCGCGTTCACCTCCGGAACGACGCGTGATCCCAAGGGAGTTGTGCACAGCCACCAGACCCTGGGCTTCGAGACCAGGCAGCTGTCCGGGCTCTACCCCCCTGACCGTGGCAGTCAGCTCACCTCGGCGCCCGTCGGCCACTTCATCGGCATGGTCAACGCCTTCCTCATCCCCGTCCTGGACGGCACCCCGGTGAACCTCGCCGACGTCTGGGACCCCGGCGCCGCCCTCGGCCTGATGAAGAGCGACGGGCTCACTGTGGGCGGGGGCGCCGCGTACTACATGACGAGCCTCCTCGACCATCCCGACTTCACGCCCGCCCACCTCTCCGGCATGAAGTACGCGGGTCTCGGCGGCTCCGCGGTCCCGGCCGCCGTCACCGACAGACTGGCCCGCCTCGGGATCACCGTCTTCCGCTCGTACGGCAGCACGGAGCACCCCTCGATCACCGGCTCCCGCCACACCGCGCCCGAGGCCAGGCGGCTCTACACCGACGGGGACCGTCTGCCCGGCGTCGAGGTCAGGCTCGCGGACGACGGCGAGATTCTCAGCCGGGGACCGGATCTCTGCCTCGGCTACACCGACCCCGCCCTGACCGAACGGGCCTTCGACGCCGACGGCTGGTACCGCACCGGTGACATCGGGGTCCTGGACAGCGACGGGTATCTCACCATCACCGACCGCAAGGCCGACATCATCATCCGGGGCGGCGAGAACATCGGTGCGCTGGAGGTCGAGGAGGTGCTCCTCGCCCTTCCGGCCGTCGCCGAGGCCGCAGTGGTGGCCGCGCCCGACGAACGGCTCGGCGAACACGCGGCGGCAGTCCTGCGGCTGAAACCCGGTCACCGTGCGCCCACGCTCGACGAGATGCGCGCCCACCTGGACCGGGAGGGCCTCGCCCGGCAGAAGTGGCCGGAGGAACTGCACGTCGTCGACGAGTTCCCGCGCACCGCGAGCGGCAAGGTCCAGAAGTTCCTTCTCCGCAAGGACGTTGCGGCCCGCAAGAAGTGAGAATAAGATTCTCGCAATCTGCGAAGGAGAATCTCAATGCCGTCGCGCGAGCTGCCGTATCCGCTTTTCGACGCGGACAACCACCTGTACGAGACCGAAGAGGCGCTGACCAGGCACCTCCCCAAGCAATACGAAGGCGCGATCCAGTACGTGCAGGTGAACGGCCGTACGAAGATCGCGATCCGGGGGCAGATCAGCGAGTACATCCCCAACCCCACCTTCGAGGTGGTCGCCCGCCCCGGGGCGATGGAGGACTACTTCAAGTTCGGCAACCCGGACGGCAAGAGCCGCCGCGAGATCTTCGGCGAGCCGATGCGCTCCATCCCCGCATTCCGTGAACCGGGTCCCCGCCTGGAGCTGCTCGACCAGCTCGGAGTGCAGAAGACGCTGATGTTCCCGACGCTCGCCAGCCTCATCGAGGAGCGGATGCGGGACGATCCCGAACTGATCCACGCGGTGATCCACTCACTCAACGAGTGGCTGTACGAAACATGGGGCTTCAACTACAAAGACCGCATCCTCACCACCCCGGTCATCACCCTGCCCATCGTCGACAAGGCGATCGCGGAGCTGAACTGGGCGGTCGAGCGCGGCGCCCGGGCGATCCTGGTGCGCCCCGCCCCCGTGCCCGGCTACGGCGGCTCGCGATCCTTCGCCGCACCGGAGTTCGACCCGTTCTGGCAGCGCGTCGTCGAGACCGGCGTCCTGGTCGCGATGCACTCCTCGGACAGCGGCTACGCCCGGTACACCAGCGACTGGGAGGGCGGGACGAACGAGATGCTCCCGTTCAAGCCCAACGCCTTCCGTACGGTGTCGGAGTGGCGGCCGATCCAGGACGCGGTGGCCGCCTGGGTGTGCCACGGCGCCCTGTTCCGGGTCCCCGGGCTGAAGATCGCTCTCATCGAGAACGGCTCCTCCTGGGTGGCGCCGCTGCTCGACCAACTCCGCGACGTCTACAAGAAGATGCCGAACGAGTTCCTCGGCGACCCCGTACAGGCGGTCAAGGACAGCATCCACGTCAGCCCGTTCTACGAGGACGACCTCAGCGATCTCATCGACCTGATGGGCGTGGACCGTGTGCTGTTCGGTTCGGACTACCCGCACCCCGAGGGTCTGGCCCAGCCGCAGAGCTACGTCGACGCCATCCAGCACCTGAGCGTCACCGACCAGGCCAAGATCATGGGCGGCAACCTCTCCAGGCTGATCCCGGAATGAAGTGGGAGACCATCCCGCGGATGGTGCTGAGCGCGGCCGACCGCTTCGGTGGCGCCGAAGCGGTCGTCGACGGCGAACTCAGGCTCAACTACACCGAGTTGGTCGACCGGGTGCGCACGGCCGCGGGCGCTTTCGCCGCGGCCGGGATCGAGAAGGGCGACCGGGTCGCGATCTGGGCGCCCAACTCCGCCGAGTGGATCGTCGCCGCCTTCGGGCTGCTCACCGCCGGCGGGGTGCTCGTCCCGGTCAACACCCGGTTCAAGGCGGACGAGGCCCACGACATCGTCCGCCGCAGCGGCGCCAAACTCGTCCTGATCGAGGAGGGCTTCCTCGGCCTGGACTTCGAGGGACCGCCCGGTGTGCCGGTGATCGACCTCAAGTCGGGCTTCCTGGCGAGCGGTTCACCGTTCGAGCGGGCGGTGAGCGGCGACGACGTCAGCGACATCGCGTTCACCTCGGGTACCACCGGGCGGCCCAAGGGCGTCCTGATGACCCACGCGCAGACGCTCCGCCTGTACGGGGAGTGGTGCGACCTGGCGACCTTGCGCGAGGGCGACCGCTATCTGATCGTCAACCCGTTCTTCCACATCTTCGGCTACAAGGCGGGCCTCATCGCCTCCCTGATCAGGGGCGCGACCATCCTGCCCGTGCCCGTCTTCGACGTGGACCGTGTCCTGGAGCTGGTGGAGCGCGAGAAGGTGACGGTTCTGCCAGGACCGCCCACGCTCTACCACTCGCTTCTGGCGGCGGGGGACCGCCGTGACCTGTCCTCGCTGCGGGTGGCGGTGACCGGGTCCGCCGACATCCCCGTCGAGCTGATCCGCCGTATCGTCCATGACCTGCCCTTCCAGCACATCATGACCGGGTACGGCCTGACCGAGGCGGGCACAGTCACCGCCTCCCGCCCCGGCGACTCCTTCGAGGACATCGCCACCACGGTCGGCACCCCCTGCGACGGCGTCGAGGTGAGCGTCGCGGACGACGGCGAGGTTCTCGTCCGCGGCTACAGCGTCATGCGCGGCTACCTCGACGATCCCGCCGCCACCGCCGAGACGATCGACGCGGACGGCTGGCTGCACACCGGCGACCTCGGCACCCTCGACGAACGAGGACACCTGAGAATCGTCGGCCGCAAGAAGGACATGTTCATCGTCGGCGGCTTCAACGCCTACCCGGCCGAGATCGAGGGCTTTCTCCTCGAACACCCGGCCGTCGCGCAGGCCGCCGTGATCGGCGTACCGGACGAGCGGCTCGGGCAGGTCGGCAAGGCGTTCGTCGTGCGCGCCGGGGACGTCACGGCGGACGAGCTGATCGCCTGGAGCCGGGCACGGATGGCCGGGTTCAAGGCGCCCCGGTTCGTGGAGTTCCTCGAAGAGCTGCCGTTGAACGCCACCGGCAAGGTGATGAAGGACCAGCTGAGATGACGCAATCGGAAGAGACCGCTTCAGGCATCCCGCTCCAAGCGGTCTACGGACCCGCCGACCGAGGCGCCGCCGAGCCGCCCGAGCCGGGCAACTACCCCTTCACGCGCGGCAATTACGCGACCGGCTACCGGGGACGGCTGTGGACTCTGCGCCAGTACTCCGGCTTCGGCACGCCCGAGGAGTCCAACCGCCGCTACCGCTATCTCCTGGACCAGGGCGGCACCGGCCTGTCCGTCGCGTTGGACCTGCCCACCCAGTGCGGCTACGACTCCGACGACCCCGAGGTCACCGAGGAGGTCGGCCGTGTCGGAGTCGCCCTCGACACCCTCGCCGACGCCGAGATCCTCTTCGAGGACATCCCCCTTGACAGGATCAGCACCAGTTTCACCATCAACGGCACCGCCGCGATCCTCCTCGCCTTCTACGTCGCCGCCGCCGAACGCAAGGGCGTGCCGCGCGCGAAACTCACCGGCACGATCCAGAACGACATCCTCAAGGAGTACGCGTCCAGGGGCACTTGGATCTGGCCCGCGAAGCCGTCCTTGCGCCTGATCGCGGACACCATCGAGTTCTGCGCCGCCGAGGTACCCCGGTTCAACGCGATCTCGGTCGCCGGCTCGCACTTCCGTGACGCGGGCGCCAACGCCGTGCAGGAGATGGCGTTCACGCTCGCCGACGGGGTGACGTACGTCGACACGGTGCTGGAACGCGGCCGAATGACGATCGATCAGTTCGCCCCGCAGATCTCCTTCTTCTTCTACACCCACGGCGATTTCTTCGAGGAGATCGCCAAGTACCGTGCCGGGCGCAGGCGTTGGGCCACCATCGTCCGGGAGCGGTACGGCGCCACGACCGACAAGGCGTCCATGTTCCGCTTCGGCTGCGTGGCCGGCGGGGCCTCCCTCTACGCGCCCCAGGCGCAGAACAACACCGTCCGGGTGGCGTACGAGGCGCTGGCCTCCGTCCTCGGCGGCGTTCAGTCGATGTTCACGGCCGCCTGGGACGAACCGTTCGCCCTGCCCAGCGAGGAGTCGGCGACACTGGCCCTGCGCACCCAGCAGATCCTCGCCCACGAGACCGGCGTGACCCGGGTCGCCGACCCGCTCGGCGGCTCGTACTTCGTCGAGGCGCTCACCGACGCCACCGAGGCACGGATCGTCGAGATCATGGACGACCTGGAGCGGTACGGCGGCATGGTCCGAGCCATCGAGGACGGCTATCTGCAGGGACTCATCGCCGACGAGGCCTACCAACTTCACCTGGACGTCGAGGCAGGCACCCGCCCGGTCGTCGGCGTCAATCGGTTCGTCTCCGACGAACCGCCGCCGGACCTGGTGACCTACGAACTGGACGCCGAGGGCCGCGACCGGCAGCTGAAGCGCCTCGCCGACGTGAAGGCGACACGGGACGCCGCCCTCGTGCGCGAGCAGCTCTTCCGGCTGGCGCGCGCGGCGGACGGGACGGAGAACCTGATGCCGGTACTGATCGACTGCGCCAACGCCTACTGCACGGTGGGCGAGATGGTCGCCGCGCTGAAGGCCGTCTGGGGCGAGTTCCAGCAGCCGGTGGTGTTCTGATGGGCGCCGCCACTCGGATCCTGGTCGCCAAGCCCGGCCTGGACGGTCACGACCGGGGGGCCAAGATCGTCGCGCGGACCCTGCGTGACGCCGGCTTCGAGGTCGTGTTCACCGGCATCCGCCAGCGCGTGGACACCATCGTCGCGACCGCCGTCCAGGAGGACGTGGCCGTCGTCGGGCTCAGCATCCTCTCCGGCGCGCATCTGGCCCTGACCACGAAGGTGGTAGACGCGTTGCGGGCCGCAGGGGCCGACGACATCGCCGTCGTCGTCGGCGGAACCATCCCGCCCGCCGACGTACCCCGGATGCGGGCGGCGGGCGCGGCGGCGGTCTTCCCGACCGGTACCCCGCTCGACGTGCTCGTGGCGGAGATGCGCGCGCTCACGCGGAGCGCGGCCACGGGGCGCGCCGCTACCGGGAGCGCGGCCGCGGGCTCGTAGTACCTGCTTGAACTCTGCTCGGAAACCTGTCGGATATCTGGAGGGCACTGTGCGGGTCGGTGTGATGATCGGGCCGGAGCGTGGGGACTCCGCGCGCAAGGCCGCGCGGATGATCGACGACGTGACGTGGGCCGAGCAGGCGGGCCTCGACACCGCGTGGGTGCCCCAGATACCCACGGACTTCGACGCGTTGACAGCCGTCGCGCTGATGGGCGCGCGGACCGAACGGATCGAGATCGGGACGGCGGTCGTACCCCTCCAGGCCCAGCATCCGATCGCCCTCGCCCGCCAGGCGCTGTCCGCGCAGGCGGCGACCGAGGGACGGCTGGCCCTGGGCGTCGGGCCATCCCACCACTGGATCGTGCGGGACATGCTCGGGCTGCCGTACGAGCGGCCTGCCGCGTTCACCCGCGACTACCTCGACGTCCTCGACGCGGCCCTGCGCGGCCCCGGCCCGGTCGACGTCGAGAACGACACGTTCACCGTCCACAACCCGCTCGACCTCGGACCCGTAGGCCCCCTGCCCGTCCTGATCGCCGCGCTCGGCCCGGTCATGCTGGCCCTCGCGGGCGAGCGGGCCGACGGCACCGTCCTGTGGATGGCCGACGAACGCGCGGTCGCCGACCATGTCGTCCCGCGCATCACCAAGGCGGCCGAGGGCGCGGGCCGACCGGCGCCCAGGGTCGTCGCGGGCATCCCGGTGTGTCTGTGCCGGCCAGCGGAGGTCGACGCGGCCCGCGAACGCGCCAACCGCATCCTCGGGGAGGCCGAGATCTCGCCCAACTACCAGCGTCTGCTGGACTACGGCGACGCCCGCGACATCGGCGACCTGTGCGCGGCCGGCGACGAGGCGGCCGTCCTGGCCCGCTTCCGCAGCTTCGCCGACGCCGGAGTCACCGACCTGTCGGTACGGCTGCTGCCGATCGGCGAGGGCCGGGACGAACTGATCGCCTCCAAGCGCCGTACGAGGGACATGCTGGCCGCCCTCGCGGCGGAGGTGCGATGAGCCCCGGGCCGACGGCCGGACCACTGGCGGGTATCCGCGTCCTGGAGGTCGGCCACATGCTCGCGGGCCCCTATGCCACGATGATGCTCGCCGACCTGGGCGCCGAGGTCACGAAGATCGAACCGCCCGGCGGGGACATCTCGCGGCAGGTGAGCGACGCCTACTTCGCCAGCCTCAACCGGGGCAAACGCAGCGTCTGCCTGGACCTGACGACCAGCTCCGGTCAGGAGCGGCTCGGTGAACTCGCCTCCGACGCACACGCGTTGCTCGTCAACCTCAAACCGTCGGCGATCCATCGGCTGGGGCTGACCTACGAGGCACTGCGGAAGTGGAACGAGGGGCTCGTGTGCGTCGCGCTGACCGGCTTCGGGCTGGCGACGGGCGACGAACCCGCCTTCGACTACGTCGTCCAGGCGGCCACCGGAGTCGCCGCGCTCACCGGCGATCCCGACGGCCCGCCCACCCTGCCCGGCTACTCCGCCGCCGACAACTCCACCGGCCTCACTGCGGCGTTGGGCCTCCTCGCGCAGATCGTCTCGGGACGCGGCGGTCAAGTCGACGTCTCCCTGCGGGATGTGATGCTCTCGCAGCTCAACTACCGTGCCTCGGCCTACCTCAACGAGGGCACCGAGCCACTGCGCCTCCCGCTCGGCGCGCACTCCTACTACGTACCGGCGCAGCTCTTCCCCACCGCCGAGGGCCACTTGGCGCTGTTCATCACCCACGACGGCTTCTGGAAGTCGTTCGCGGCGGAGGCGGGCGTCGGTGGCTTTCCGACCATGGCCGAGCGTGCGGCGCGGCGGGAAGAGGTGCTGGCGGCCGTGACACGGGCCCTGGCGGGCGACACCGCCGCGGCCTGGGAAGCCCGGCTGCGGCCCCTGGGTGTCCCGGCCGCCGCCGTCCGCACGCTGCCGGAAGCGCTGGCGGCCACTCCCGAGGCCGTGGTGACGGCGGGCGAGTACCGACTCGTCCGCAGCCCGGTACGGATCGCGGGCCACGAGCCCGACTATGGGCCGCCACCCCGCCTGGGCGAGCACGACGCTCCCGCCCCGCGCGGTTCACGAGCGAGTGAGGTGGTCGAGTCATGAGGGGCGAGGACCAGTTCCATCTCGGCATCGTCGTCGAGGACTTCGAGGGGACCATCGCCGGGTTGTCGGCCGCGTTCGGATACGAGTGGTGCGCGGAGATCGCCGGACCCCTGACCGTGACGCTCCCCACGGGCGACGCCGAGGTACATCTCAGCTGCGTGTACTCGCGTACCTCACCCCGGCTGGAGATCGTGCGGAGCATCCCCGGCACCCTCTGGGAAGCGGGACCCGCCGGAGGCGTCCACCACGTCGGCTACTGGTCCGACGACATCGGCGCGGACTGCGCCGAACTGGCCGGCCTCGGTTACACGGTCGAGGCGACCCGCATCGGCCCCGCCGGGTCCGACTTCGCCTTCCTGCGCGCCCCGGGCGGAGTCCTCGTCGAACTCGTGGACCGGGCGGCACAGCCGATGCTGGAGAAGTTCTGGACCGACGGCGGGGGCAGAGCATGACCACCGTGGGTGTCGCCACCGGCGCCGGACGTGGAATGGGACTGGAGTGCGCGCGGCGCCTGACCGCCACGGTGGACACATTGCTGCTCGTCGACCGGGACGAGGCGACCGTGACATCGGCGGCGAAAAACCTTGCGTCTGCAGGCGGGGGCGCGGCCGTCGAGCCGTTCGTCCTCGACATCACCGACCGGGACGGCCTGGCCCGGCTCGCCGCACGCGCCGCCGAACTCGGCACCCTGCGCGCCGTCGCCCACGCCGCCGGCATCTCGCCCACCATGGCCGACTGGCGGACCGTCTTCACGGTGGACCTGGTGGGCACCGCGCTGCTCGCCGAGGCCCTGCGCCCGCTGGCCACGCAGGGCACGGCGATGGTCTGCTTCGCCTCGATGGCTCCGCTGCTCGGCAACCTGGAGGCTTCCCCAGCTGTCGCGGCCGTCCTGGACGACCCGCTCGCCTATGCCTTCCTCGACCGGCTCCACGACGCCCTTGGACCGGCCGTCGAGGACAGCGGTGTCGCCTACGCCTGGGCCAAACACGGGGTACACCGCTTCGTCCGGCGGGAGGCGCTGAGACTCGGCCCGCTCGGCGCCCGCGTCTGCTCGGTGTCGCCCGGTGTCATCGACACCCCACAGGGCCGCCAGGAAGCCGCGAACCAGCCCGCCATGGACGCCCTCGTACGCCGGTCCGCGACCGGCCGCCCGGGCCGCGCCGAGGAGGTCGCCGCCGGAGTCGCCTTCCTGCTCTCGGCGGAGGCGAGCTTCGTCACGGGCATCGACCTGCTGATAGACGGCGGCGCCTGTGCGGCGGCGCGGGGAGGGGCAGGGCGGTAGGACACCGGCCTGGGGTGCCGGGCGACGGGATGCGCTCAGCGACTCGTGATGCCCAACTATGCTGCCTATTAGCGTAGTTGGGCATCAGGCATGTGTTCCTCAGCCGACCGACTCCGAGCGCTGTACGGTCCCCGTGAGCCCGCCCGCGTCCTGCCCGGCCAGCAGTACCGCCGCCCGGCCCATCGCCTCGGGCGGCTCCACCATCTCCGGCGGGATCTCCCGGCCGCCCCCCGCCGCCTGCCACCCCTCCGTCAGGACGATCCGGGACGGGGCGAGGCAGTTGACGGCGATGTTGTCGGCCCGCAGGTCGGTGGCGAGGCCGAGATAGAGGCGCTCGACGGCCGCCTTGGACACCCAGTACGCGTTCGCGCCCCGGTCGGTCATCCCGACCCCGCTCGTCGTCACGGCGACCAGCGAACCGCCGCCGCGTTCCCGGACGTACGGGATCACGGCCTTGGTGACGAGGAAGACGCCCGTCAGATTGACGTCCAGGCACAGCTGCCAGCGTTTGAGCGGCGTCGACTCGACCGGGCCGAGCCACAGCACCCCGGCGTTGGCGACCAGGATGTCGATGCCGCCGAACTCGGCGACGGCCGCCGTCACGGCCGCCTCCACCGACTGCTCGCTGCTGACGTCGCAGGGCACCGCGAGCGCCCGCCCACCCGCCTTGGTGATCCCGTCGGCGACCGAGTGGATCGTCCCCGGCCGCCGTCGCGCCTCCTCGGACCGCGCGGCCACCACCACGGATGCCCCGGCCTCCGCCAACGCCACGGCGACCGTCCGTCCGATGCCCCGGCTCGCGCCGGCGACGAACGCGACCTTCCCCTGCAACGAACTGCCGCCGACGCTCACTTGGGCGGGAACCTGAGTGCTCCGTCGAGGCGTATGACCTCGCCGTTGAGATAGCCGTTCTCGCAGATGTGCTCGACGAGCGCCGCGTACTCGGGGGAGCGGCCCATCCGCCGGGGATGCGGAACCTGGGGGCCCCAGTAGGCCTCCAACTGGTCACCCGCCTTGCCGTAGGCCGGAGTCAGGAAGGTGCCGGGCGCGATGGTGACGACCCGGATGCCGAGCGGGGACAGGTCACGGGCGGCCACCAGAGTCATGCTGACGACGCCGCCTTTGGCCGCCGCGTAGGGGAGTTGGCCGATCTGGCCCTCGTACGCCGCGATCGAGGCGGTGTTGACGATGACGCCTCGGTCGCCGTCCTCGGTCGGCTCGTGTTTGGCCATGGCGGCGGCGGCCAGCCGCAGCACGTTGAAGACGCCGGTCAGATAGACGTCGATGGTCGTCCTGAAACCGTCGAGGCCGATCGGTGTGCCGTTTTTGTTGATCAGCCGGCCGCCGCTCGCCGGACCACCGTGGCAGTCCACCGAGATCCGCAGCGGGCCCGCCGACTCCGCCTCGGCCAGCGCCGCGAGGACATCGTCCTCCGAGGTGGCGTCCGTCCGTACGTAACGCACGCCGAGCTCCTGCTCCAGCGCCTTGCCCTTCTCGTCGGCCAGGTCGGCGACGACCACCTTCGCGCCCGCCGCGTGCAACCGGCGGACGGTGGCCTCGCCCAGGCCTCCGGCCCCACCGACGACGACTGCCGAGCTGCCACTGATCTGCATCAAGGTTTTCCTCTCTTGCAAGCAGGGATCTAGTGAGATGAGAATAGCATTCTCATGAATATAACCATGATTCTGGAGATGGCCACCTCGGCCGGCGACCGGGTGGTGGTGACGGTGGACGACCGTTCCCTGACCGCCTCGGAGCTGCTGGCCGCCGCCCGCGCCGCCGCGCATCGTTTTCGGCGGCGGTCGGCCGTGCTGTACCTGGGTGCCAACCATCTCGGCCACCCCGTCGCCCTGTTCGGCGCGGCCCTCGCGGGAGTCCCCTTCATCCCTCTCAACTACCGTCTCGGTGAACACCAGTTGACCCGACTGCTCGACCGTCACCCGGGCGCGCTGGTGCTGCGCGCGGACGACCTCGACGTACTCGTGGAAGCAGGGCAGGAGACGCTTGGGGTCGACGACGAACCGGCCCCGCAGGACCAGGACGCCGTCGCCGTGGTGCTCTACACCAGCGGGACGACGGCGGAGCCCAAGGCGGCACTCCTGCGCCACCGCCACCTGCTGGCCTACGTGTTCAACACCCAGGAGTTCGGATCGGCCGAGCCGGACGCGGCGACGCTCGTGGCGGTGCCGCCGTACCACGTGGCCGGTCTGATGAACCTGCTGACGAACCTCTACTCGGGGCGCCGGATCGTGTACCAGTCCGCCTTCGACGCGTCCGAGTGGCTGGCCACCGTCCGGCGTGAACGCGTCACCCACGCGCTGGTCGTCCCGACGATGCTCGCCCGGATCGTCGCCGAGGTCCCGGACGGCGCCACCGCCCGGACACCGACCCTGCGCAGCCTCGCCTACGGAGGCGCCCGCACCCCGCGCCCGATCGTCGAACGGGCGCTGCGGACCTTCCCTGACACCGGTTTCGTGAACGCCTACGGGCTGACCGAGACCACGTCCTCGATAGCCGTCCTCGGCCCCGACGACCACCGGGAGGCGCTGGTGTCCGACGAACCGGCGGTACGCGACCGGCTCGGCTCGGTGGGACGGGCGCTGCCCGGCGTCGAGATCCAGATCCGCGACGAAGAGAGGGGAGAAGCGACCCAAGTCGGCGCTACAGGGCTGGTGTTCGTGCGCGGGGAGCAGATCTCCGGCGAGTACGGCGGACGCGCCGCCGCACTGGACGCGGACGGCTGGTTCGCCACCCGGGACCGGGGGCGGCTCGACGCCGACGGCTATCTGTTCATCGAAGGACGCGCCGACGACACCATCATCCGGGGCGGCGAGAACATCGCCCCGGCCGAGATCGAGGACGTCCTCCTCACCCATCCCGGCATCGTCGAGGCGGCGGTGATCGGCGTGCCGGACCCCGAGTGGGGGCACCGCATCGTCGCCGTCCTCGTCGGGGCGGGCGACCCGGACGAGATCCGCGCCTGGGTCAAGGACCGTCTGCGCTCCTCCAAGACGCCTGACACCGTCGTCTTCCGCGCCGAACTGCCGAAGACCGACACCGGAAAGCTGCTGCGCCGCACCCTGCTCGCCGACCTGGAGGCCACCCATGCCTGAAGCAGTCATCGTGTCCGCCCTGCGTACCCCCGTGGGCACCGCCTTCAAGGGCACCCTGCGCGACACCACGGCCTTCGACCTCGCCCACCACATCGTCGCCGCGGCAGCCGCCACGGAGGGCCTGGACACGGCCCTCATCGACGACATCGTCCTCGGCGAGGGCCTGTACGGCGGTGGTGTCATCGCCCGGCACGCCGCCGTGACCACCGGTCTCACCTGGGTGCCCGGGCTCGCCCACAACCGGCACTGCGCGGCGGGCCAGGCCGCCGTCCAGAGCGCCGCGGCGAGTATCCGCGCCGGCATGGACGAACTTGTCATCGCCGGCGGCGTCAACTCGGCGTCCACCTCGCCGCGTTCGGTGGCCAAGGTCGACGGCGAGTGGGAACCCTGGATGTCGCCGACCCACCCCGCCCGGCCGGACGCCCCCAACACCGACATGTCGATCACCGTCGGCTGGAACACGGCCGTCCGGGCGGGCATCGGCCGCACCGAGATGGACGACTGGGCGCTGCGCTCGCACCGCAACGCGGTACGCGCCATCGACGAGGGCCGCTTCGACGCCGAACTCGTCCCGATCGACACCCCGCACGGCCTGTTCTCCGTCGACGAGCACCCGCGCCGCGACACGAGCGCGGAGCGACTGGCCGCGCTCAAGCCGCTGCACCCGGAGATCGAGGGGTTCAGCATCACGGCCGGCAACGCGGGCGGCGCGAACGACGGCGCGGCGGCCCTGGTCATCGCCAGCGACCGCCTAGGCCTACCCGCTCTCGGTACGGTCCGGGCGTGGGCGTCCGTGGGCGTCGACCCGGCGGACATGGGCCTCGCCCCGGTCACCGCGATCCCCAAGGCCCTGAAGCGGGCCGGGCTTTCGCTCTCCAACGTCGACCTCTACGAGATCAACGAGGCCTTCGCCGTCGTACCCGTGGCCGCCGTCAAGCGGCTCGGCCTGGATCCGGACCGCGTCAACGTGAACGGCAGCGGCTGCTCGCTGGGGCACCCGGTCGCGGCCACGGGCGCCCGGATGCTGGTCACCCTCGTGCACGAACTGCGCCGACGCGGCGGCGGGATCGGCGTCGCCGCCATGTGCGCCGGCGGCGGGATGGGCTCGGCGACGGTGATCGAAGTACCGTCGCCATGACGTGATGTGACCGAGTGTCAGTTCTTGAAGCGGAGCAGGGCTTCCTGGGCGTACGAGGCGACCAGGGAGCCCTCTTCGGTGAGGACGTCACCGCGACCGTAGCAACGGCCGTGTGCCAGCAGGGGACTGTGCTGACGCAGCAGCAGCCAGGAGTCGGTGCGGAAGGGCCGGTGGAAGCGCACGGTGTGCGCCGTCACGGCCGACGTGAACGCCGTGTTCGCATCGTGCTGACCGACCCCTTCGACCTGGCGCAGCGCGGTGCCGATGAGGCTCAGATCGGTGGCGTACGCGGTGAGGGCCGGCGCCAGTTCGGGGCGTACGGCCGGTGTGCGCATCCAGAGTTCGTACTCGGGCGTCTCCGGCTTCGGGGTGTCGATGTCGGTGACCGCGCGGGTGTCCCAGGGCAGCAGATCCAGGTTCACGGAGTGCTCCTCGCCGGGCACAGGCGGGACGTGGAACGGTGTCTGGTGGTCGGGGCCGTCCTCCGGGACGTGCATCGACACCGAGGCGGTGGCCACAACACCGGGGGACTGACGGGCGACGATCCCCAACGTCGCGAATCTGCCGCCTTCGTGATGGACCGTCACCTCGTAGCGGACGGGTTCGTCGGGCCGTCCCGCGCGCGCGAAGAGGGCGTGGACGGACTTCACCGTCTTGCCCGGGCAGGCGAGTGAGGCCGCCCGGACGAACTGGCCCAGCAGCTGTCCGCCGAACAACCGGTGATAGCCCAGACGTTGGTTGGCGCCCTCGAACTCGGAGTCCCCCTCAGCCGGGCGGAGTTCGAGGCACGCGAGCAGGTCGGTCCAGAGGTCCGTCACAGGGGCTCCCGGATAGGAGAAGCGGGTGGGAGAAGCGGGCGGGAGGGACATGTGCGAGGAGCTGAACCGGCGAGGGGCGGTCAGAGTTGAACCAGCCGGGGAGCGGATCGCCCTTCCCGTGCGAGCGCCCCCGCCTCCCGCGTCAACTCCCGTGCGCTGCCCAGCAGTCCGTCCAGGACGAGCGCCCGCCGGACATGCCGGTGCAGATCGTGCTCGGCGGTGAAGCCGATCCCGCCCAGGACCTGCTGACAGTGCCGGGCCGCCGTCAGCGCCGCCCGCCCGGCCGCGGCCTTGGCCAGCAGCGCACCGAGGTCGTCGTCGGCGGCCACGAGAGTTGCCTCGGCCCCTTCGAGGGCGACGAGGGTCTCCGCGAGCCGGTGCCGTACCGCCTGGAAGGAAGCGAGGGGCCGGCCGAACTGGGTGCGGTCCAGTACGTGCGCACGGGCCAGCGAGAGCATGGCCCGTCCGGTGCCCAGCAGCCACCACCCAAGGGCCCGCCGGCCCGCGCCCAGCGTGAGCGGCTCGCCAACCGGTTCGGCAACGGGGCTGTCCCGCAACGGCAGTTCAGCGTCGAGACACAACCCCGGTGTCCCGTCCCCGCCGCGCTCCCACACCACCCACGCGCCGCCCGAGTACGGCAGGGGCACGGTGCCCCCGATCGGCCGGCCGGCGGCGTGCAGCATCACGTCGTTGAGGAGCGGCGCGTGCGCGCCTGTTTCCCCGAGCAGCCGGAAGGCGAGCGGGACAGCGACCTCCGGTATTTCCCTCAGCAGGTCGGCCCAGCCCAGGTCGGTCAGCGCGGCGTCGAGGGCCGGCCCCGTCGCCGTCGTCATCGTCTTGCGGAGTGACCCGGCGAGCAGGTCCCGTTCGGCGGCGTCCATCACTACTCCCTTCCGAGGTTCAGCAGCCGGCGCGCGATGATGTTCCGCTGGATCTCGGCGGTGCCGCCGTAGATGGTCGCCGCACGTGAGTACAGGTACTCCGACCGCCAGGGCGTCCCGGTCAGCTCCAACGTGCCGGGCAGCAAGTCCCGTACGGAGTCGAAGAGTTGTTGCTCCGCCGTGGCCAGCAGGACCTTGTCGACGGAGGTTTCCGGGCCCAGACGCTCCCCCTCCGCCAGACGCTGCTGCGTCGTGTGGGAGCGGCAGCGGGCGGTGTGCAGGGCGAGATAGGCGGCGCCGAGGGCGTCGTCGTCCTGGGCGGAGTCCGACGCGGGCGTCTGTTCCAGCAGGCGGTCGAGTCGCGTGTAGAGATGGGCGATCCGGTGCCAGAAGCAGGTCGAGCGCTCGTGCGGGAGCAGGTCCATCGCCAGCTGCCAGCCGTCGCCCGGGCTGCCCAGCATCCGGTCGCCGGGGACGACCACATCGTCGAAGAACACCTCCGCGAACTCGTCCACCCCGTGCATCGTGCGCAGCGGCCGGACGGTGATCCCCGGGGTGTCCATGTCGACGAAGAACGCGGTGATGCCCGCGTGGCCGGGGGCCGTGCGGGTGAGCAGGACGCAGCGGGCGGAGTACTGGGCGAGGCTCGTCCACACCTTCTGGCCGGTCACCACCCAGTCGTCGCCCCGGGGGGCTGCCCTGGTGGTGAGCGAGGCGAGGTCGCTGCCGGAGCCCGGTTCCGAGAAACCCTGGCACCACTGTTCCCGGCCGCCGAGCAGCAGCGGGACCATCTCGGCGGCCAGCTCCGGACGCGCGTACGAGATCATCGTCGGGGCCAGCACCTCGACCATCGAGTAGATCCCCGGCTCGGCCAGGCCCCGGGTCGCGACCTCCTCACCGAGCACCGCGCGCAGTACGGCGGGCCCGCCGAGCCCCCTCACCTCGGCGGGCCATCCGTACCGCATCCACCCCGCCTCGAACAGCGCGCGCCGGACCCGGGCGAGCTGGGCGACCTGAGCGTCGAGCGAGTCGTCGGGACCGGGGGAGAGGTCGTTGGTGTCGAACCAGCGCCGCAGGTCCGTGCGGAACTCGGTGACGTTCATGTCCCCGGACTCTGGTACGCGTGCGGCCGGCCCGAGTCGTGCGCACCGCTGCGGCGGATGAACGTCATGGCGCGCGTGCGCAACCGCCAGCCGTCTGGGGTGCGCGTGTAGGTGTCGTTGTAGTAGCCGATGCGCAGGTCGTGGGTGGAGTGGTCGACGAAGCACAGGGGCTGGGTGCCGGATGCGAAGTTCTCGTCGGCGCCGGGCTCGACGACGGCCGTCCCGGTGAGGAAGAGGCCCTTGGGGGCCGCCGCGACCAGCGCCGGGAACTCGTCGAGGGGGTAGGTGTCGCCGAAGGCGCTGTAGGTCCCGTCGGGGGTGAAGACCGCGAGCACACCGTTCAGGTTCCCCTGGGTGATGTACACCGCGTAGCGGGCCAGCAGTTGCTGGATCTCCATCAGGTCGTCAGTGGACATCGGGTCGTCGGTGGACAAGATCTGTTCCGCCCTTCAACGTGAGAAAGTCGAGAATCTCATTCTCGTCTATCGCATGTCAGATTTTCACGGCGTTCACCGTGGCGTCAACGGCGGTGTCATCCCTCCCGGCGCAGCTTCGAGAAGTCCCAGCTCACCACTTTCTCCGCCGTCACCCTCAGCCATGCGTGCCGTCCGTCGTACGGAAAGTCCCGGCCGCCCGCGTACTTGTCCGCGAACAGCCGTTCCGGCTCCCGGAGTTCCTTCACGGGCGCACCCTTCCGGGGTGTCTCGCCGACCACCTCCACGCGACCCCGCAGCTCCACGCCCCGCAGCCGCATGAAGTCGGACCCTCCGTCGTCGACGATCACGCTGAGCCGCTGATCGCGCTCCAGGTCGGTCCAACGCTGGCTGCGCACCAGCGAGTTGAGCCACAGTGCAGTGCCGTCCCACACAAACCACAGAGCGCTGGTGTGGGGGTGCCCGTCCGCTCCGAGAGTCGCCACCCGGCACACGGGCTGGGCACGCAGAAACGCGTCCCGTTCCGGCTCGGTCATGGCGATGGCGGTTCCCCTGCGCTGTCCGGTCATGGTTTCTCCCAGCCTTGTTCGAATGCTTGATTCTCTCCAATAGAGAAGCTAGTTTCCACCCTCAGAGAGGGGAACACTCAGCCGGCCGACCCCGGCATCGAGTGACGGCGCGTCATGGACCAGTTCCTCACCTTCGGCATCGTCGGCCTCAGCACGGCCGCGATCTACGCCGTCATCGGCAGCGGTCTCGTACTCACCTACACCACCACCGGCGTCTTCAACTTCGCGCACGGCGCCGCGGGCATGCTCTCCGCGTTCACCTACTGGCAGCTCACCGTCGGCTGGGGCTGGCCGGTTCCGGTCGCGCTGGCCGTCGTACTGCTGCTGCTCGCCCCGGCGTTCGGACTCCTCGTCGAGCGGTTCATCCTGCGGCCCGTCCAGGCCCTCGGCGAGGCGGAACGGCTCGTGATGACGGTCGCGCTGCTCAGCGGACTCATCGGGGTCGCCCGCTGGATCTGGGACCCCAACGTGGCCCGGCCGCTGCCCGCCTTCTTCGCCGACCGGGCCCCCTTCCACATCGGCCCCGCCGCCGTCACCTGGCACCAGGCCATCACCATGGGCGTGGCCGTCGCGGTCGCCGCAGGCCTGCGCGTCCTGCTCTACCGGACCCGGGTCGGCGCCGAGATGCGCGCCACCGTCGACGACCGCGCACTCGTCGGGCTGACCGGCGCCGATCCGGTACGGGCCAACAGGTTCGCCTGGATCATGGGCACCCAACTCGCCGCGCTCGGCGGCATATTGATCGCGCCCAGCGTCACCCTCGACGCCGCCCAGCTCTCCCTCCTGATCGTCAGCGCCTACACCGCCGCCGTCTTCGGCCGGCTGCGCAGCGTGCCGCTCACCTTCATCGGGGCCGTCGTCATCGGCTGCACGGAGAGCTATCTCACCGGCTACCTGCCACAGAACGACTACCTGCCCGGCCTGCGCCTCGCCGCGCCCGCCCTGCTCCTGTTCCTCGCCCTGCTGGTGTTCCCGCACCGGCGGCTGCGCGGACGCGACCGGCGGCTGGCGCCGGTCCCGGTGCCGACGGCACGGGGCACGCTCGTCTTCGCGGCGGCTACCGTCGCGTTCGGCATCGTGCTGGCCTCGGTGCTCGGCGAGGCGGACCTCATCACCTACGGGCCGATCTTCTCGCTCGGCGTGGTGGCCCTCTCGTACGTCCCCCTCGCCGGATACGCGGGCCAGATCTCCCTGTGCCAGCTGAGCATGGCCGGCATCGGCGCGGTCGTGTGGGCACACTTCGGCGCGCACGGGCAACTGTGGGCGCTGGGCCTGGCGGTGGCGGTCTCGGCGGTCGCCGGGGCGCTGATCGCGCTGCCCGCGCTGCGGCTGTCCGGCGTGTACCTGGCGCTGGGGACCGCGGCCTTCGCCGTCGTACTCGACCGCTGGATCTTCACCCTCCCCGCCTTCCATGTCTTCGGCGTAGAGGTCGCACTGTTCGACCAGGGATCGGTGGAGGTGACCGGGCCCTCACTGTTCGGGTTCCGGCTGGACAGCGGGGAGGAACTGATGGTGCTCGCCGCCGTCTGTCTCGCCCTCGCGTCGATCGGCGTGGCGGCGGTACGGCGGGGCAGGTTCGGGCGGCGGCTGATCGCCCTGCGCGACAGCGAGGCCGCCTACGCCACGCTCGGCGGCAACCTCCTCGTCGCCAAGGTCCTGGTGTTCGCGCTGGCCTCGGGGATCGCCGGCCTCGGCGGCGCACTCTACGGAATGCAGCAACGGGCCATCACTCCCGACCAGTTCAACCTGGTGGCCGGACTGCCGATCTTCCTGGTCGCGGTGCTCGGCGGACTCGGCGCGGTCGGCAACGGCCTGTTCACCGGTACCGCGTTGATCGGTCCGACCAACGCGCTGGTCGCCGTGGCACCCGCCCTGCAGAATCCGGTCGCCCTGCTGCCGGCACTCGCCGGTATGGGCCTCGGCAGGAACCCCGACGGCATCGCGGCCCACTTCCGGCGCCAGTGGGAGCCACTCGGCCGCGACCGCATCGCGCTCACGGCTCTCGTCGCCTGGCTGGCCACGGCCTGGCTGCTGCGCCTGGGCGACGTCATCGACGGCTGGGTCTTCCTCGGCGGAGCCGTCGTCGTGGCCGTGGCACTGCGGACCTGGGCCGCCGTCCGGCAGACCCCGGCGGCCGAGCCGGAGATTCCGGTCGAGTGGTGGGGCGTACGGCGCGACTGGCGCCCGGAGGACGGGGAGGTGCTGGCCCGTGGCGTCGCTGCGAGTTAGTGGAGTGACGGTTTCCTTCGGCGGCAACCGGGCGTTGGACGGGGTCGCGATGACCGCTGAACCCGGTCGCGTCACCGGGCTCATCGGGCCCAACGGGGCAGGGAAAAGTACCCTGTTCGACGTCGCGTCCGGGCTGCGTAGACCGTCGTCGGGGCGGGTCTTCCTGGATGACCGGGACGTCACCCGGATGCGCCCCTCGGCCCGCGCCCACTGCGGTCTCGCCCGTACGTTCCAGCGGCTGGAGCTGTTCGGTCGGCTCAGTGTCCGTGACAACCTCCTTGTGGCCGCCGAACTCGGCCCCGAACGGCCGCGCGCGGTCGCCGTGGTCGGGGAGATCCTCGACCGGCTCGGCCTGACCGGCATCGCCGACACCGCGCCCGACAGCCTGCCCACCGGCGTCGGCCGGCTCGTCGAGGTCGGCCGGGCACTGGCCCTGCGCCCCAAGGTGCTTCTCCTCGACGAACCCGCCGCCGGACAGGACGGCGAGGAGACCGAACGCTTCGCGGTCCTCCTGCGCTCCCTCGCCGACGACGGCACGGCCGTCGTCCTCGTCGAACACGACATGAGCCTCGTCATGAGCGTGTGCGACGACGTGTACGTCCTCGACCTGGGAAAGGTCATCGCCGTCGGCCCGCCCGAGGTGATCCGCAACGACGAGACGGTCCTTGCCGCCTACCTGGGGGACGCGTGAACGCGCTGATCGAACTGCGCGGCATCCGCGCCGCCCACGAACGGATCACCGTCCTGCACGGAGTCGATCTGAGCGTCGCCGCCGGCGAGGTGGTGGCGCTGCTCGGCCCCAACGGCGCAGGGAAGACGACCACGTTGAGCGTCGCGGCCGGGATCCGTCCGGTGGAGTCCGGCCAACTCCTGCTCGGGGGACGGGACATGACGGGCGCCGCCCCGCGCGACCTGGCCCGCGCCGGAGTCTGCCTGATCCCGGAAGGGCGTGGAGTGTTCCCCAACCTCTCCGTGCGGGACAACCTCCTGATGATGACCCACACCGGCCGCACCCGGACCGAGGTCGAGGAGATCGCTTTCACCCGCTTCCCCGTCCTCGCCCGACGTGCCTCCCAGCCGGCCGGCACCATGTCCGGCGGCGAACAGCAGATGCTCGCCCTGGCCCGGGGGCTCGCCACCGACCCGGCCGTCCTCCTCCTCGACGAACTCTCCATGGGGCTGGCCCCGTTGGTGGTCGCCCGGCTCTACGAGCAGGTCGCCGAGATCGCCCGGCAGGGCGTGGCCGTCCTGGTCGTCGAGCAGTTCGCCGCCGCCGTACTCGACATCGCCGACCGGGCCGCCGTACTCGTGCGTGGCCGGGTCCAACGGCAGGGCCACCCCGACGACGGGTTGCGCGCCGAACTGTCCGCTCTCTACCTCGGGAGTTCCGCATGACATCCACCGAGCCCCGTGCGGACCGCTTCGTCCGCGAACTCACGGAGCTGAAGATCCCCGACCCGGCCGCCGCCCGCTCCCAGCTCTGGCTGCGCCTCGGCGGAGCCCTGATGGCGCTGAGCGTGATCCTCGGCGCTTCCGGCTATCTGATCACCCACAACACCCTCGACCCGCTGGTCCAGAACGACGGCATCGCCCTCGGCCTCGCCGGAATCGCCGCCGGCGTGGTGGGCTCGGCGCTCTTCCTGCGCTACTCCCTCACCGGGTTCCTGCGGTTCTGGATGGCACGCCAGTCGTACGACGTCAGCCTCCTCGCCGAAAGCCTGCGCGAACCGGACCGGCTCCGCGAACCGGAATGACGCCGCCCCTGCCCGACTGTCCGAAAGGAACCCCGGCCATGACCACTCCGGAAACGACGCCGCGCCCCGGTGACCAGCTAGCCAGCACCGCCTGCGGCACCCGTGTGGTCGTGATCCGGGCCCCCGCCGACGCACGACCCCAACTCACCTGTGCGGGCGCGCCCATGGCACCCGCAACCTCCGTTCCGCAGATGAAGGACCCCGGCTCGGGAACCGTCATCGGCAAGCGCTACGTGGACGCCACGGGCACCCTCGAACTGCTCTGCACCGCCTCCGGGACCGGCGAACTGGCCTGCGACGGCGCCCCGATGGCGATCAAGGCGGCCAAGCCCCTGCCCGCGTCCGACTGAACCGAAGAGGAACCGCCATGCGGAAGACAGAGCAGTCGGATCCGGCCGACCAGCCAAAGCAGCCAGACCAGGAAGACCTGGTGCTCACCGAGCGGGTGGGCAACGTCCTCGTGGCCACCATGAACCGCCCCGAGGCGCGGAACGCCCTGAACCCCGAGCTTCTTCACGAGCTGTCGTCCGTCCTCAAGGAGGCGGACGCCGCCCCGGCGGTCAGGGCGATCGTCCTCACCGGGGCCGGCCCGGTCTTCTGCGCCGGCATGGACCTGAAGGCGTTCGCACGCGGTGCCCGCTTCGACAGCCTGCTCTGGTTCTACCGCGAGGGCGTCGCCACCCCGGTCGTCGCCGCCCTCAACGGATCGGCGGTGGCCGGAGGCTTCGAACTCGCCCTGGCCTGCGACCTGGTGGTCGCGGCGGACCACGCGTCCCTGGGAATCGCCGAGGTCAAGCGCGGCCTCTTCGCCGCGGGCGGTGCCACCACCCTCGCAGACCGCATCCCACTCGCCGTCGCCCTGGAGATGGGTCTCACGGGTGAACTCGTCACGGCGTCCAGGGCTGCTGACATCGGCCTGGTGAACCGAGTCGTCCCGGCCGACGCCGTTCGCGCGGAGGCACTCGCCCTCGCCGAACGGATCGCGCAGAACGGCCCGTTGGGCGTCGCCATGACCAAGAAGCTGATGCGGAGCCGCCGTTGGGCGAAACCCGCGGAGATCGAGGCGGTGTTCCGCAGCGCCGACGCGACGGAGGGAGCGAGGGCGTTCGCGGAACGAAGGGCGCCGGTGTGGACAGGCAAGTGACGGACCCGGACGCCCGGCACCAGGCGAGCATTTAGGTGCGCGGGGAACTGCGCGACCAGCCCCCACTGGCCCGCAGCCGATGAACCGCACACCCACGGACCGCTATTCGCCCTGAACGACCTCGTCGACCAACCCCCACCGAACCGCCTCCCCGACGCTCAACGCCTCCCCCGACAACGCCAGATACGCCGTACGCTCCCGCCCGATCCGCAGCGGCAGACTCGCCGTGCCGCCCGCCCCCGGAATCAACCCCATCCCCACCTCGGGCAACCGGATCACCGTGTCCGGCGCGGCCAGCACCCGCCCCGCGAAGGCCGTCAGCTCGATGCCCGCCCCGACGCAGGCGCCGTGCAGATGCGCCGTGACCCGGGCACCGCAGAGCTGGAGCAGAGAGGCCGGGCTGCGGTGGACGCGCACCAGATGGGCCTGTGCCGGATCCCTGGCCGTGCCGAACTCGCTGAGGTCGCCGCCGGCGCAGAAGGCCGGCCCGTTGCCGTACAGATCGACCCGGGTGATCGACGGGTCCGCCACGGCGACTGCGAGCGCCTCGCACAGGGCGTCCCGGGTGCCGGCGTCCATGGCGTTGCGGGCCTGCGGCCGGTCGAGGGTGACGGCGAGCCTGTCACCGTCCCGCGTGAGACGTACCGGCGTGGGGGAGGGGTGCGACGTACGAGGGGGTGTGGCGTCCAGCCAGGCGCGGAAGCCGGCCGATCCCTGAAGCACCGAATAGGCGAGTGACTCGGCCACGAGACGGTCGGGCGGCGCCAGCGCCGGCCCCATCCGCAGCACCTGCGTCAGAGCGACGGAGGCGGCGGGTCGGTCCGCGACGATGTCCGCCAGATGGCGGGCCGTGGCGTGCGGGTCGGCGCAGCTCACCCAGGGGCGCGGCGGATCGGCAGCGGCGGTGAGAAGAACATCGAAGTCGCCCACAGTCGCGATCTCGGCCTCGACAGGTTTCTCCGCGACGCCTACGAGCACTCGCCCACCGGCTTCCACCGCCCCCAGCCCGACACCGTGACCAGGATCAAGGGAACGGGGGCTCCGATCGAGCTCGACGAGGACGAACGGCGAGGGCAAGGTCACGACCGGAGTGTAATTTGGGGCTACCTCCCAGGAGAAGGGCGTTTGGCCATTGGAGAATGACGCTCTCAGTCGCTGGATGGACTCGGTCGAGCCGTACCTGCCCCCTGTGGCGTCGGTCGCGAAGGAGTTCACGGCCCTCACGGGCGTGGCCGTCGACCTGCCCAACGCCCTCTTTCTCCGCGCCCGACTGTGGGGTCACGCTCTGCCGGGCCGGACCTCGGCCGGCGGCTCCTGCCACCTCCTCGAAGCGGCCGACGGCTGGGCCGCCGTGAACCTGGCACGCCCGGACGACCTGGCCGCCGTACCGGCTCTCGTCGCTCTCCTGTCCGGTGCCGAGGGCGAGCCGCTCCGGGAGGCGGCGAAGCGGGCGACGGCCGCCGAAGTGGCGGCGAGCGCACAGCTGCTGGGGATCGCCGCCGGGGAGCACGTCTCCGCGAGTGGACCCCCGGTACGGATCGAGCGGCTCGGCGAGCAGTGCGTACGCGACCCGGCCGCCCTCCGTGTCGTCGACCTCTCGGCCCTCTGGGCGGGCCCGTTGTGCGCACGCCTCCTGGGCCTCGCAGGAGCCACGGTGGTGAAGGTGGAGAGCATGACCCGACCGGACGGCGCCCGCGCCGGATCACCCGCCTTCTACCGCTGGCTGCACGAAGGGCACGACAGCCTCGTCCTGGACTTCGCCTCGGGCGCGCTCGCCGAGGTGGTCGCCGGGGCCGACGTCGTCATCGAGGCGTCCCGGCCCCGGGCGCTGCGCAGGCTCGGAGTCCACGCCGAAAAGTTCCTCGCCGCCCGTCCGGGCCGGGTCTGGGTGAGCATCACCGGGTACGGCCGGGACGACGACCGCATCGCATTCGGCGACGACGCCGCCGTCGTGGGCGGCCTGACCGGCGTCGACACACAGGGCGACCCCGTCTTCGCGGGCGACGCGCTCGCCGACCCGGTCACCGGCATCTACGCCGCCCACGCCGCCGCTCACTCCCTCGCCACCGGGGGAGGCGAGCTGCTGAGCGTGACCATGTCGGCCTGCGCCGCCGCCCTGGTTCCGTCGCCGTGCTGATCAGGAACGTCGAGGTCAAGGGCGCGGGGCGGGTCGACGTACGGGTCCGGGACGGGCGTATCGCCGAGGTCGGGGAGCGGCTGGACAGGAGGGACGAGACCGACGGAGTCGACGGGCGCGGGGGCGCCCTGCTTCCCGGCCTCCATGACCACCACGTCCACCTCGCGGCGCTGGCCGCCGACGCCGCGTCCGTCCGGGTCGGCCCGGCGGACGTCACCGGCCGGGACGGACTCGCCGCCGTCCTGCGTGATGGGGCGCCGGGGGAGTGGGTGCGGGCCGTCGGCTACCACGAGAGCGTCGCGGGCGAACTCGACCGACAGGTTCTCGACGCCCTCGCCCCGGACCGGCCGGCCCGCGTCCAGCACCGGACCGGCGCGCTGTGGGTGTGGAACAGCGCCGCGCTGCGGGCGGCCGGCCTGGACACGGAGTCCGGCGACGGGCGGTTCTGGCGGGAGGACGAACGGCTGCGCGGCTACGTCCCGCCCGTGCGCCTGGACCTGGAGGGCGTGGGCAGCAGGGCGGCGGCGCTCGGCGTCACGGGTTTCACCAACGCCGATCCGCACCCGGCCGACGGCCTCCTCGATCTGCTGTCGGTGCTGCCGCAGCGGCTGCTCGTCATGACGGTCGACGCGCCCGTGAAGCTGCTGCTCGACGACGCCACCCTGCCCGTACCGGCCGAACTCGCCGCCAGAATCACGTCCTTGAGGCCGCGCCCCGTGGCCGTTCACTGCGTGACCCGAGTACAACTGCTCGTGACTCTCCTCGCGCTGGACGAGGCCGGCCCGGTCGACGGCGACCGTATCGAGCATGCCTCCGTCGTCCCGGCCGAGACGATCCCCTGGATCAGACACCTCGGCGTCACGGTCGTGACCCAGCCGCACTTCCCCGCCGAACGCGGACACGCCTACGCCACCGACGTTGACCCCGACGACCGCCCCCACCTCTACCGCTGCCGTTCCCTGGCAGACGCCGGCATCCCCCTCGCCGCCGGCACCGACGCGCCGTACGGAACGCCCGACCCGTGGGCGGTCATGCGGGCCACCGTCGCACGTACCGGCGGAGAAGCCCTGGACGCGGAAGCGGCACTGAACCTCTTCACCGGCCATCCCCAACACCCCGCCCGCACCCGCAGGTTGGAGGTCGGCGCGGTCGCCGACCTGTGCCTGCTCCACGTGCCGATGCGGGAGGCGCTCGACGCACTGACAGCCGACACCGTGCGGGCGGCCTTCGTGGCCGGAGAGCGCGTCACCGCCTCCGAGTGAGGAAGTGGGTCAGACGCTGTATCCGCCGTCCACGCCCAACGCCTGCCCCGTGATGAACCCCGCCCGCTCCGAAGCGAGGAACGCCACCGCCTCCGCGATGTCCTTCGCGGCCCCGAAGCGGCGTAGCGGGATGTTGCGCCGGGTGATCGCGAGCGCTGCCTCGTCCAGTTCCCCGGTGGCGATCAGGCGACCGGCGATCCCGTCGTTGAGCATGCCGGGAGCCACGCAGTTCACGCGGACCCCGTAGCGCCCCTCCTCCGCCGCGAGCGCCCGGGCCACCGCCTCGACGGCACCCTTCGTACCCGCCGACAGGCCGTCCCTGACCGGGTACCGGCGGGTGGCCACCGTCGTCACGGCGACGATGCTGCCCCGGGTCTCCCGCAGCCTCGGCAGCGCGGGATGGACCAGATTGAAGAACGCCACGGCGTCCGCGTCGAGTTGGGCACGGTACTCGCCCGGCGTCACCTTGCTGAGGTGTTTCATCGGTACGTGGGGACCGGCCGCGTACACGACCGTGTGCAGCCCTCCGAACGCCTCGTCGGCCTCGGCCACCGCCTCCGCCGTGGCCGACTCGTCCCCCAAGTCCAGCCGCAGGGCCAGGACGTGGCGGCCGTACGCCGAGACCTCACCGGCGAGCGCCTCCGCCGCCGTCTCGTTGGCGCGGTACGTGAACGCCACATCGCTGCCCCGCCCGGCCAGCGTTCGGACGATCTCCGCGCCGATGCCTCCGGTCCCGCCCGCGACGAACGCCGCGCCCGTCCGGCCCTCGAAGTCCGACGTTCCCGATGTCGGCATCACAGTCCCAACGACTTGGCGATGATGACCTTCATGACCTCGCTCGTCCCGGCGTAGATACGGGTGATGCGCGCGTCCGTGTAGAGCCGGGCGATCGGGTACTCCTGCATATAGCCGTATCCGCCGAAGAGTTGAAGACAGCGGTCGACCGTCCGGGCCTGCATCTCCGTGCAGAACAGCTTGACCTTCGCCGCGTCGGCGCCAGACAGCTCGTCGTGGACGAGTTCGCGGACCGCACGGTCGAGCATCATCTGCGCCGCCTCCAACTCGGCGGCCACGGCGGCTAGTTCGAACTTCGTGTTCTGGAAGGCGGCGACCGGCTTCCCGAAGACCTCGCGCTCCTTGACGTACTCGACCGTCGTGTCGAGGGCGGCCCGTGCCTGTGCGACCGAGCCGACCGCCACCGTCATCCGCTCCTGCGGCAGGTTGTGGCCGAGATAGCCGAAGGCGGCGCCCTCCTCACCGAGCCGGTTGGCGACCGGGACACGTACGTCGTCGAAGGCCAGCTCGACCGTGTCCTGCACTCTGATGCCCATCTTCTGCAGGACCCGGCCCCGGGTGAACCCCGGCATGCCGTCCTCGACCACAAGCAGGGTCAGCCCCGCGCGCCGGTCGTCGGGATCGGTGGCCGTCCGGGCCACCACGACCACCAGATCGGCGAGCAGCCCGCCCGTGATGAACGTCTTCGCCCCGTTCAGGACGTACGAGTCGCCGTCCCGCACGGCTGTCGTCCGGATGCCCGCGAGGTCGGAGCCCGTGCCGGGTTCCGTCATGGCGACGGCCGTGAGCAGCTTCCCCGCGGCGAGGCCGGGGAACCAGCGGGCGCGCTGCTCCCGGTCGGCGTAGGCGAGGAAGTAGGGGAGCACGACGTCGAGTTGGGTGCGTACCGTGCCAAGGGTGACCAGCGCACGGGCCGCCTCCTCCTGGAGGACCACGTTGTAGCGGTAGTCGCCCAGGCCCGCCCCGCCGAACTCCTCGGGGACGGACATGCCCAACAGGCCCAGTGAGCCGAGCTGTTCGAAGAGTTCACGGGGCAGCCGCCCGGCTTCCTCCCAGTCGGCGTAGTACGGGACCACCTCGTTCGCCACGAAGTCCCGCACCAGCCCGCGGAACGCCTCGTGATCGGGGGTGAAGATGTCTCGGCGCACAACTGCTCCTGTCAGGAGGCGAGTTCGACGAGGGTGGCGTTCGCTGTGCCGCCGCCCTCGCACATGGTCTGCAGGCCGTAGCGCAGTCCGCGCTCCCGCATGTGATGGATCATGCGGGTCATCAGGACCGCGCCGGACGCCCCGAGCGGATGCCCCAGGGCGATGGCCCCGCCCAGCGGATTGAGCAGCGCCGGATCGGCGCCCGTCTCGGCGAGCCAGGCCAGCGGTACGGGCGCGAACGCCTCGTTCACCTCGAACACACCGACCTCGGACAGTCCGACGCCCGCCTTCCGCAGCACCCGCTCGGTCGCGGGGATCGGCCCGGTCAGCATCAGCACCGGGTCGGCGCCGACGACAACACCCGCGCGGTAGCGCACCAGCGGGGCGAGGCCCAGTGCGCGCGCCTTCTCGGGCGTCGTCACCAGCAGCGCGGCGGCGCCGTCGGAGATCTGGGAGGAGTTGCCCGCGTGGATCACACCGTCGTCCAGGAACGCGGGCCTGAGCCGCGCGAGGCCGGCGACACCGGTCCCGCGCCGAACGCCCTCGTCGGCGGTCACGGTCAGGCCGCCGACGGACACCGGTACTACCTGCTCCTCGAACACCCCGGAGTCCAGGGCCGCCGCGGCCCGCTCGTGCGAGAGCGCGGCGAACTCGTCGAGCCGGGTCCGCGTGAACCCCCACTTCTGGGCGATCCTCTCCGCGGACACTCCCTGGTTGAACGAGAAGTCCTGGTACCGGGCGAGGACCCCGGGCCCGTACGGCATCCCCGACGCCCGCGCCGAGCCCAGCGGGACCCGGCTCATCACCTCGACGCCGCCCGCCACGACGACGTCCTGCTGCCCCGACAGCACGGACTGCGCGGCGAAGTCCAGCGCCTGCTGACTCGACCCGCAGGCCCGGTTGACCGTCGTCCCCGGAACACTCTCGGGCCAGCCCGCCGCGAGCACCGCGTACCGGCCGATGTTGCTCGACTGGTCGCCGACCTGCGACACACAGCCCCAGACGACATCGTCGACGACACCGGGATCGATGCCCGTCCGCTCGGCGAGCGCCCGCAGGACGAGAGCGGACAGGTCGGCCGGGTGGATACCCGCGAGCCCCCCGTCGCGCTTCCCGACGGGGGTGCGCACCGCCGCCACGATCACCGCTTCCCGCACTACGGCCTCCTGACCGAAGGGGCGCCTGGCGCCACCGAGTTGGTTGTCCCGTTGCCTGTTGTGCCCCTTGCTGTCGGCACGCCCGTCCCGGGCACCGCCCACCGGCCGTCGAAGGACGGTTCGCGCTGCTCCGTGAACGCCGAGAACGCCTCCGACACGTCCGCCGTGGCGAAGTTGACCCCCTGAGCACGCGCCTCGCCCGCGAGGGCGTCCCGCAGGGTGCGGTCGGCACCCTCGTTCAGCAGTGCCTTGGTCTGCGCGAGCGCGACGGGCGCACCCGCCACCAGCCGCGCCCCGAGCTCCTCGACGAAGGGGTCCACCTCGTCGGCCGCCACCACCCAGGTCACCAGCCCGAGCGACTTCGCCTCCTCGGCCCCGATCGTCTCGGCGAGCAGCGCGAGCCGCTTGGCCTGCTGCAATCCGACCAGCTTCGGCAACAGCCAGGAACCTCCCAGGTCCAGGGACAGCCCGCGCCGCGCGAAGATCTGCGAGAACCGTGCCTCCGGTGTGGCCACGACCAGATCGCATCCCAGCGCCAGATTCCACCCCGCGCCCACCGCGACACCGGTCACCTTGGCGATGCTCGGCACCGGCAACTCGTGCAGTTGCAGAGCGACTTCGCTCAACGTCCGCATCCGGTACAGGGGGTGCGCGCTGCTGAGCCCGCCCGAGATGTCGGCGCCCGAGCAGAACGCGCCCCCGGCCCCCGTCACCACCAGCGCCCGTACGTCACGATCACGCCCGGCGTCCGTCAACGCGTCCCGCAGCGCCACCCACAACTCCGCGTCGAGGGCGTTCTTCCGGTGCGGCCGGTTCAGCGTCAGGGTCCGTACGCCGTCCCGGTCGCCCTGGAGCAGCACAGGCTCCTCCCCGCTCACGACGGCTCGCCCCCGCCCGTCGCCCTGCCCGCTTCCTCGCCCTGCTCGTCGATGCCCAACTCGGCAAGCACGGCCGCCGTGTGCTCACCGAGAGCCGGGATCGCGCCCATCGGCTGCTCGTAGCCCGAGATCACCGGCGGCGGAAGCAGCGCGGAGATCGGCCCGTACGGTGTCTCGACCTCCCGCCACCGGTCCCGCGCCTTCAGATGCGGATGCGCGACCACCTCGCTCGGCCGGTTGAACCGCGAGTTGCCGATCCCGGCGGCGTCCGCGCTGCTCTGGACGTACGCGAGGTCGTGCCGGGCACACCAGCCACTGATCTCGGCGTCCAGCACGGCACGGTGGGCGACCCGGCCGGGCGTCGTGGCGAACCGCTCGTCGTCCGCCAGATCGGGCCGGCCCAGCAACTCCCTTGCGAAACGCTGCCATTCACGGTCGTTCGTCGTCCCGAGGACGACGGTCTGACCGTCACCGGTGACGTAGGCGCCGTACGGTGCCACCGCCGGCGAACCCATCCCCCAGGGCTGCTGATCGACGCCCGAGTGCTGGGTGTACGTGAGCGGGTAGCCCATCAACTCCGTCATGGTGTCGAAGAGGCTCACCGCGACCGACGCCGGACCGCCGCGCCGCCCGCGTCCCCGCTCGTACAGCAACGCCATGATGGACAGGGCCGCGTACAGCCCGGCGCACACATCGGCCATCGGGGGCCCGGGCTTGGCCGGCGCCCCTGGCAGACCCGTCACCGCACACGCCCCGGCCTCGGCCTGGACGAGCAGATCGTAGGCGCGCTTGTGCGAGAGGGGACCACCCGGACCGTACCCGTCGATCTCGACCGCGATCAGCTCCGGGTGCCGTACGGCCAGGTCGGCGGGGGCGATGCCCAGCTTGGCCGTGGTGCCGGGGGTGAGGTTGGAGACGAGGACGTCGGCGCGGGCGAGCAGCTGGTGCAACACGGTCATTCCGGAAGGCGACTTGAGATCCAGGGCCACCGACTCCTTGCCCCGGTTGATCCACACGAAGTGTGCCGCGAGGCCGTTCACCACATCGTCGTAGTGCCGGGCGAAGTCGCCGCCCGCCGGGTTCTCCACCTTGATCACCCGGGCGCCGAAGTCACCGAGGGTGCGGGTGCACATGGGAGCGGACACGGCCTGCTCCAACGTCACCACCGTGATACCGGCGAGCGGCCCGACGGCCCCGACCGGGACGGCTTCGCCAGGCGTGTCAGCTGTGTCAGCCATGCCGGTCAGGCCTTCGTTTCGAAGCGGGCGCGCAACTCGTCCTTGAGGACCTTCTGGCTCGCGTTGCGCGGGAGTTGGCCGACGAGACGGACATGGCGCGGCACCTTGAAGTTGGCCATGTGCTCGCGCGACCACTCGACGACCTCCTTCTCGCTGACCTCGTGGCCCTGTCTCGGGACCACGAAGGCACAACCGACTTCGCCGAGCCGTTCGTCGGGCACCCCGATCACGGCGACCTGCCCGATCGACTCGTGGGCCAGCAGCAGTTTCTCGATCTCCGCCGGATAGGCGTTGAATCCGCCGACGATGTACATCTCCTTCTTCCGGTCGACGATCGAGAGATTCCCGGCCGCGTCGAGCCGTCCTATGTCCCCGGTGTGCAGCCAGCCCTGTGCGTCGATCGTGGCGGCGGTCGCCTCGGGTTCCTCCCAATACCCCCGGGTGACGTTGTATCCCCGGACGAGGATCTCCCCGTCCTGCTCCGCGGCGACTTCCCGGCCCTCCTCGTCGACGATTCTCACCTCGACGTCCGGAATGACCCGACCGGTCGTGCGGGCCACCGTTTCCTCGGAATCCCCGATACGGGTGGTCGTGACCAATGCCGACGACTCGGTCAGCCCATACGCGCTCATCACGATGTCGAAGGACAGCTCGGACTTCATCGCGCGGATCAAAGCCTGGGGAATGGTGGTGCCGCCGGTCATGGAAACCCGGAGTGACGAAAGATCGTGTCCGGAGCGGTCGGGATGGTTGATGAGATCGTGGAAGATGGTGGGCGGCCCGAGCAGAACACTCACCCGTTCCCTCTCGATGATCTCCAGCGCTTTTCCGGGCTGGAACACCGGCATGGGAACGACGGTCACCCCGTGCATGAAGGAGGCCAGCCAGCCCGCCTTGTAGCCGAAGCAGTGGAAGAACGGCGGGATGACGAGAAAGCTGTCGCCGCGCCGGAACGTGTACTCCTCGGCCATCCAGCCGTAGGCCCGCAGCGACTGCCCGTGGGTGAGGATGACGCCCTTCGGGCGGCCCGTCGTGCCGGACGTGAACATCACGTCGGAGATGTCGTCCGGGGTGAGCCGCCCCATCGTCTCCTCGGCCGTGGCGGCCGAGACGGTCTCAGCGGCCCGCAGGAATTCCGTCCAGGACAGATCCGCGGCGCCCTTCGGACCGAGAACCGACACCGTTCTGCGCAGTGCCGGAAGATCGGGGTCGTGCTTCAGCAGGTCGGCGATGTAGTCGCTGCCGAGGAAAGGGGCGGCGAACACCGCCTTCGCTCCCGACTTGCGCAGAATGTAGGAGATCTCGCCCGCCTTGAAACGTGTGTTGAGCGGGACGACCACACCTCCCGCGCCCTGGATTCCGAGTGCGGCGAAGATCCATTCCGCGGAATTGGGCGCGCAGAGCCCGACCCGGTCACCGGCCTCGACACCCAGAGCGACAGCGGCCCGCACCGCCTCCGTCATCCGCTGTGCCAGTTGACGGAAACTCCATCGACGGTCGCCGTCGACCAGGGCGATGTCATCTCCGAAACGCTCGGCGGCCGCTCTGATGACGTGGGGAATGGTCAGGAATTCTTCGTCGTATCGCATCGAGAAGGCTCCAGGGCTCAGGACTGGCCGGACGAAGGCAGATGCAGGACCCGTTTCGCGATGATGTTCCGCTGGATCTGGGAGGTGCCGCCGTAGACCGACGCGGCCCGGGAATAGAGGTACTCGCCGAAGATCTCGCCGCCGTCCTCGGCCAGTTGCTCCGGGAACACCTTGAGTGCCGTCTCGTACAGGCGCTGTTCGGCCCTCGTCATCAGGAGCTTGTCGATCGACGACTCGGGGCCGGCTCCCTGCCCGCTCAGGCGCTCGGCGGTACGGCGCCGGGTATGCGCCACCAGAACCTCGTAGTCCACGTAGGCCTGCCCGATCTCGGAGCGCAGGCCGTCCGGAAGTGTGCCGGCCCGCTCCCGGGCGGTGGAGCGGAGGCGTTCGACCAGGAGGCCGTACTTCGACAGATGGCCGGTGTCCAGGGCGTTGCGCTCGTACGACACCGTCGTCATCGCCAGTGGCCAGCCGTCGCCCTCGGCGCCGATCCGCTCGGACTCCTCCAGGCGGACGTCGTCGAGGAACAGCTCACAGAACTCGTCGTCCCCGTTGGCGGCCCGCAGCGGCCGTACGGTCACGCCCGCGCGGTCCAGGGGCAGCGCGAACGCCGTGATCGAGCGGTGCGGCGAGCCCTCGCGGTCCGTGCGGGCCAGCAGCAGACACAGGCCGGAGTACTGGGCGTAACTGGTCCAGAGCTTCTGGCCCCGGACCATGTAGTGGCCGCCCCCGCGCTCCGCGAACGTGGTCATCCCGGCGAGGTCCGAGCCCGCGCCCGGCTCGCTGAACCCCTGGCACCACACGTCGTCGCCCGCCAGCATCCTCGGCAGCATGCGCAGCCGCTGCTGTTCGGAGGCGAACTCCAGCAGGGCGTGGGCGAGATAGCCGATCCGGGGAACGCCCGGGGCCCAGCAGGCGCCCAACTCGTCGCTGATCGCCACCTGGTGAAGAGCCGTCAGACCGCGGCCGCCGTACAGCTCCGGGACATCGAGTCCGACCCAGCCGCCTGAGTGCAGCAGCCGGTGCCAGCGATGCAGGAAGACCGGGACCGGCTCGTCCACGCGCCGTTCGGGAAGCGGATGTTCGCCCAGCCAGGCCCGGAACTCCCTGCGGAGCCGGTTCAGATTCTCCGGATCACCGAAGTCCAGCGGGATGTCGGTCATCGCACCGCCTCCGGGTCGGCCAGCTCCGTCAGCAGATCGGCCGTCGTGGCCAGCACCGTGGCGCCCACCCGGACCTTGCGCAGATACAGGTGCGCGATGTGCTCCCACGTCTGCGCGATCCCGCCGAACACCTGCGTCCCTGCGTACACCGCCTCCAGCGCCGACCTGTTCACCTCGGCCTTCGCGACCCGCGCGGCGGTCAGCGCCCGCTGCGGGGGTTCGTGGTCCAGACACCAGGCGGCGTACCGGGTCGCGCTCGCACAGGCCTCCACGAGCACGGTCGCGTCGGCGAGCAGATGCCGAACCGCCTGGAACGACCCGATCGGCCGCCCGTACTGACTTCGCTCCCGCGCGTACTCCACGCTCTGCTCGACGAACGACCGTGCCGCGCCCGCGAGTTCGGAGGCCACGACGATCAGCGCGTACGCCTGCCAGTGCTGCTGCCCGGCCGGGTCGAGCCGGCCGACCACGCGCCCCGGAGACTCCGCCGTACGGATCGCCCGCAGCAGGTCCACGCTCGGTGCCGCCGGCCCCAGCACGGCCGCGGTCACCGTCCCGTCGGGGAACACGCACAGCGCCTCGTCCGCGCCCTCGCTGTCCCAGGCGACGAGCGGGGAGGAGCCCGCGCCGGGAAAGCGGAGGTCGCGGGCGAGGGCGATCGTCGGGGTCCTGCCGGGCGCCACCGGTGCTCCCAGCAGGCGAAGCAGCTCCGGCGCGAGCAGGACCGTACCGAGGAAGGAAGTGGGCAGCGGCAGGCTGCCGTGTTCCTCGGCGAGCAGCCCGCACTCCTGGACGGTGGCGGCCGGGGGAGTGGACCGGCGCAGTTCGGTGAGGCCCAACTCGCCCAACGCCTCCCGCGCGGCGGCGGCACCAGCGGGCTTGACGTCGTCGGCGGAGCCCACGCGGAACCGGGCGGCGAACGAACGCAGCAGGTCGCGTACGAGCACGAACTCCTCGGTCTCCACCGGCTATCCCTCCCCGCCACTGGACCGGCGCCGCGCCCGCGACGCCAGTTCGTCGACTATCCGGATGTGGTCCGGGCTGGTCATCGTGGCCCGCTCCGCCATCAGCGCCGCCTCCATGCCGCCCCGGGTCGCCTGCTCCACCACCACGGCCAGCGCCGCCTTCGTGGCGCGCAGCGCCTCCGGGGGCTGCGCCGCCAGCCGGTGGGCCAGCGCCAGCGCCTCCCGTTGGAGATCGGCGGTGGGTACGGCCCGGTTGGCCAGGCCGAGTTCGACCGCCGTCACGGCGGGAATGCGGTCCCCGGTGAAGAGGTACTCCTTCACCCGGAGCAGGCTCGTGAGCAGCGGCCACAGGGTCACCCCGCCGTCGCCGGCCACCAGGCCCACCGATATGTGCGGGTCCGCGAGATAGGCGTCGTCGGCCATCAGCACCAGATCGCAGCCCAGTGCCAGGCTGCAACCGAGCCCCACCGCCGGGCCGTTGACCGCCGCCACGACGGGCAGCGGGAAGCGGATCATCTCCGTCTGGATCGCCCGGTCGAGGCGGATCGACCGCTCCCGCAGCTCGGGGTCGGTGTGATGGCGCCGCAGATGGTCGAAGTCGCCGCCCGCGCTGAACGCCCGTCCGGCGCCGGTGAGAACGACCGCCCGCGCCCGGGAATCGTCCGCCAACTCCCGCCACACCTCGGCGAGTCGCCGGTGCAGTTCTTCGGAGACTCCGTTGAGCCGGTCGGGCCTGTTCAGGGTGACGACACGGACATCGCCGTCGGCGGTCATGGTCAGGACGGAGCCGGTCTCGCCCATGCGCACCCTCTCCCTTGCCACTGATGCCACTGGTCGGTCGGATGCTAGTAAAGGTCAGACCGGAAGTGAAGAGTCTTGTTCGCGTGAAATGGCAATGCCATTCTCGCACGGGTGGGCTCGGCCCGGGAGGGGGCAGGATCGCCCCGTCCTCGGTGGAACTGAGGGGTCAGTCGTCGCTCGGTGCGGGCAGCTCCACCCGCTGCCGCTGGTCCACCTCGGCCGCCGCGCGCGCGAACCCGCACACGTGCCTGGCCATCCGACGCAGTGCGGCGGGTCCGTCCTGCGCCCGGATCGCCTCGGTGATCCGGGCATGGGCGCGGGCGGTGACCTCTCGGATCTCCGCGTCCATGAACTGGTCGATGTCCGTGGCGGCGTAGATCGACTGGGAGAGCGCGGTCATGAAACCGATCAGCAACTCGTTGTCGCCAGCCTTCGCCACGGCGGTGTGCCAGCGGACGTTGGCCCGCAGAAAACGCGGAACATCGTCGTCGGCCGCCACCAACTCGGCCTGAGCGGCGTCCAGTTCGGCGAGGTCGGCAGCCGTACGCCGCTTCGCGGCCAAGGCGGCGCACGTCGGCTCGATCGCCTCGCGCGTCTCGTGCAGCGCCTCAAGGCGGATCTGCTGACCCCGGATGACCAGCCGTACCGTGCTCGCCACCGACTCGTGACCCGGCCGGTGCACGAAGGCGCCCCCGCCTCGTCCCGGCCTGATCCGCACCAGCCGTTCGACCTCGAGGATGCGCAGCGCCTCACGCACCGTCGCACGGCTCAGCCCCGTCTGCTCGACCAGCTGACGTTCCGGCGGCAGTGCCATCCCCTCGGTGAACTCGCCGGACAGGATCCGCTCACGCACCTCGGCCGCCAGCACGTCCGACGCCTTGGGCACCCTCACCACGTCGAAGCGCGGGTCACTGGCGGAATGTCCGGCGCTCTGCACGGGTTCGGGCCTCTCGTCGGTGGCGGCACTACGGCCGGACCATTCAATACGGGCCCGAGCCGCCTGTCACATGACATGTCGGCCCGCCCGTCACATGACAAGGCCCCCGTCCACCGGCAGAACCTGCCCAGTGATGAACGACGCGGCGTCGGAGGCGAGGAAGACGAAACTCCCGGCGATCTCCTCGGGCGACGCCCAGCGGCCCAGCGGGATGCGCGCCAGCATCGGTGCGGCGAACTTCTCGTTGGTGCGGATCGTCTCCGTCATCGGCGTCGCGGCCAGCGGAGCCAGCGCGTTCACCAGGATCTGCCGACGCGCCAGTTCACGCGCCAGCGACTTGGTCAGGCCGATGACGCCCGCCTTCGCGGCGGAGTAGTTCACCTGCCCGAGGGTCCCGACGAGGCCGGCCGACGAGGTGACATTGATGATCCGTCCCCTGCCGTCCTCGGGGAGGTGGGGCAGCGCCGCCTGGGAGCAGTGGAAGGTACCCATCAGATGGATGTCGACGATCCGCCGGAAGTCGTCCTCCGCCAGCTTGTCGAACATGGCGGGCGCGGTGACCCCCGCGTTGTTGACGACGATGTGCAGCGTCCCGCCCGCCAGTCCGGCCGCCCGCGCCGTCGCCGACTCGGCGGCAGCCCGGTCCCGTACGTCGAGAGCGGCACTCTCCGCCGTCAGGCCGGCGGCGGAGATCTTCCCGGCGACCGCGGCAGCCGCCTCCCCGTCCACATCCGTCACGAGCACGGCGGCGCCGGCGCGGGCGAGCGCCCCGGCGACGGCGGCGCCGATACCGCCCGCCGCGCCGGTGACCAGCGCGGAGCGGCCGGTGAGATCGAACAGTCCGCTGTTGTCGCTCATGTCTGGCCTCTCGTCATCAAGCCGCTGACAAAGGGTGGTTGACGGACGGCCGGTGACCGTCAGTAACTCCTCGGCAGACCCAGCACATGGGAGCCGAGATAGTTGAGGATCATTTCCTGGCTGATCGGCGCGATCCGCATCAGCCGTGCCTCACGGAAGTAGCGGGCCACGTGGTACTCCTCGGAGTACCCCATCCCGCCGTGCGTCTGGAGCGCCCGGTCCGCCGCCGTGAACCCGGCGTCCGCGCACAGGTACTTGGCGGTGTTGGCCTCGCGCCCGCACGGGCGGCCCTGGTCGTACAGCCAGGTCGCCTTCCGCAGTACCAGCTCGGCCGCGTCCAGCCGGGCCAGCGAGTCCGCGAGCGGGAACTGCACCCCCTGGTTCATACCGATGGGCCGGTCGAACACGACCCGTTCCTTCCCGTAGCGCACGGCCCTGTCGAGCGCGACCCGGCCGATACCCAGCGCCTCGGCGGCGATCAGCATCCGCTCCGGATTGAGCCCGTCGAGGAGATACCGGAACCCCTGGCCCTCCTCGCCGACCCGGTCCTCGACCGGCACCCGCAGATCGTCGATGAACAGCTCGTTCGAAGTGACGGCGTTGCGGCCCATCTTCGGAATCGGGCGGATGTCGACGCGGGCGCGGTCGAGATCGGTGAGGAAGAGGGTCATCCCGTCGGTCTTCTTCGCGACCTCGCCGACCTTGGCCGTGCGCGTCAGCAGCAGGATCTTCTCCGACTCCATCGCCTTGGAGATCCACACCTTGCGGCCGTTCACCACGTAGTGGCCGCCGTCCCGGCGCGCGTACGTCGTGATGCCCGTCGTGTCCAGGCCCGCCCCCGGCTCGGTCACGCCGAAACAGACATGGAGGTCGCCGGTGGCGATACGGGGGAGGGTCCGCCGTTTCAGCTCCTCGGAGCCGTGCACCACGACGGGATGCATTCCGAAGATCGACAGGTGAATGGCGCTGGCGGCGTTCATCCCGCCGCCCGACCGGGCGACCTCTTCCAGGAGCAGTGTGGCCTCGGTGATGCCGAGACCGTGACCGCCGTGCTCCTCGGGGATCGTGAGCCCCAGCCAGCCGCCTCGCGCGACGGCGTCGTAGAACTCGGTGGGGAACTCGTGGTCCCGGTCCTTCTCCATCCAGTACCGGTCGTCGAAGTCGCGCAGAAGTCCCGCGACGGCCTTGCGGATCGTTTCCTGGTCTTCCGTCAGCTCGAAGTCCACAGTGCGAACGCCTCCCGCAGCCTCGGTGGCGTCGAAACATATCAAAGGTCAGACCGAAGTGACAGACGGCTTCCGGTGGTTGAGGTGCGGGTGTGCCGCGTGTGCTGACTTCGTGCCGGGCTTCGTGATGTCATGCCCCTGCCGAACACGTCGTCGACGTGCCGAGTTCATGAAGGGCCCCGTAGATGCCGACCCCCCGCACCGCACTGCTGACCGCAACAGCCGCACTGGTGGCGGCAGTTGCCGCACCCGCCCCGCCCGCTCTGGCCGCCGCCGTCCCGGCCGCCGGCGCCTACTACGTCCAGAGCGCCACCACCGGCCTCAACGCCGCCGACGACGCCGGAGCCGTCGAACAGCACAGGCCCAAGGGCAACGAGGACCACCAGCAGTGGACGCTGCGCGCGAGCGGCACCTCGTACCTCCTGGAGAGCACCGACACCGCGGGCAGCTGTCTCGGCCGCTCCGGCGACAACGCCAGGACCGTCGCCTGTACGAGTGCCGACGCGGCGTGGGAGATCACCCCGTCCGGCACCGACCAGTACACCTTCAAGGCACCGGGGACCACCCGCTATCTGACGGTCGCCGCCAAGCCGTCCGGTGCCAACTACCCCGACCAGCTGGCCATCGGCGGCTCGGGCGGTCTGGCCGCCTGGTACCTCACCTCGGTCGCTCCCATCGTCGCCCCGATGCCGTCCGCCGACCAACGGACCCTGGACCAGGTCACGTTCCTCACCGCTCACAACGCCTACGCCAACGGTGTCGACGGCGGCTTCGCCCCGCCCTTCGTGAACTTCGTCCCCAACCAGTCACGCGGTATCAACCAGCAACTCAGCGACGGCGTACGCGGGTTCATGCTGGACATCCACCAGACCTCCGACGGCGCGATCCTCTGCCACAACAGCTGCACCCTCGTCGGCAGCCCCGTCGCCCTCTGGGTCGACCTCCAGCGCATGGTCGACTTCCTCAAGCAGAACCCCACCCAGGTGGTCACCGCCTTCCTGGAGGACTACGTCGACCCGGGCGTCCTGCGGAGTGAACTCGCCCGCGTCAGCGGCCTGTCGGACGTCCTCTACCGGCCCGACCAGACCGGCGTACGCCAGAACGGCTGGCCGAAGGTCGCCGACCTGATCGCCGCCAACGACCGGCTGCTCATCTTCACCGACCACAGCCGCTCCGCCGACCAGACCGCCGGGCTCACCCGGGACACCTTCGGCGTGATGTACCAGCGCGAGTGGACCGTGGAGAACTACTGGTCCATGGGCGGCGGCCTCGGCACCTCCGACTGGTCCTGCTACAGCCGCTGGTACGGCGCCGACTCCAACACCCCGCTCACCCGCACCGAGGGCGCCTTCAAGCCCCTCTTCGTCATGAACCACTTCCGTGACGTGGCGATCGCCAACACGGCGGCGACCGACAACACCAAACTCACCGACCGGGCCCAGCGGTTCTGCCAACCCGCCGCCCGCAAGAAGCCCAACTTCCTTGCCGTGGACCGCTACGACCTCGGAAACTCCGCCTCGGCGGTCGCCACACTCAACACCTACGTCTACCCGTAAAGAAGGCCCAAAGGACGCCAAAAGAACGCCGGACGGTCGACGTCAACGCCGATCAGGTGCCCGCGGCACGTGCGAGACTCCGCCGATGACCTCGGAAGCGATCACCGCGGACGCCGCGGGCACCTGGAAACTCGGCGATCTCACCGTCAACCGGCTCGGACTCGGAGCCATGCGGCTCACCGGCAGCGCGGCCTTCCACCTCGGCACGCCCAGCGACCGCGCACAGTCGCTGGCCGTGCTGCGGAAGGCCGTCGAACTCGGCGTCAACCACATCGACACCGCCGCCTTCTACTTCTCCGCGCTGCGCTCCGCCAACGAACTGATCAACAGCGCGCTGGCGCCGTATCCGGACGACCTCGTCATCGTCGCCAAGGTCGGCCCCTACCGCGACTACTCGGGGGAGTGGGCGACCTCCGCCCGCCCCGACCAACTGCGCGGACATGTCGAGGAGAACCTCCGCCAGCTCGGCCGCGACCACCTCGACGTGGTCAACCTGCGCCGGATGGACCAGGATTCCATCGCGGAGCACTTCGGCGCGCTCGCCGACCTGCGCGAGGCGGGCCTGATCCGCCACCTCGGCATCTCCGGCATCGAGCCGAAGCACCTCGCCGAGGCGCGGGAGATCGCGCCGGTGGTGTGCGTGCAGAACCGGTACGCCCTGGACCGTCCCGACCCCGAGGGAGACGAACTCCTGCGGCTGTGCGGGGAGTCGGGCATCGCCTTCGTCCCCTTCTTCGCCGTCGCGGGCAGCGGCGGAGCCCGGGGCGCCACCGACGCCCACGACGACACGGTGCTCACCGTCGCCCGCGAACACGGCGCGAGCCCCGCCCAGATCCGGCTCGCGTGGAGTCTCCACCAGGGGCCGCATGTGCTCGCCATCCCGGGCACAGGCAATCCCGATCACGTCGTGGACAACGTGGCGGCGGGCGGACTGCGACTGACGGACGACGAGTTGGCCCGGCTCGGCGTCTCACATCACCCGTAATCACCGCCAAGTGACCGTGTCCGGCCGGTGGTCGCACGCGTGTAAGAGCTTTACGTGAAACCCCGGCCGGGCCTCCCGGCGGCGTCGATCTTGTCGGTACGGTCCTGCCTTGTGTGCACCGGGAGGTCGTCAACGCCCGGTCTACGCGCGCAGATTCGTCACCCGCACCGCCTTCCCCCAGCTCTCCCCCCACCCATGGAGGAATGCCAGATGTACGCCATCACCGGGTCCCGGCACAGAATCACCTCGGCCCTGGCCGTGCTCGGCCTGATCGCCACCGGCGCCGCCGTCCAGGCCACCGCCACCGCGACAGCCGCGACCGCTGCCACCCCCCACCGCATCCTGTTCGACAACGCCCACGCCGAGACGGCCGGCAACGCCGACTGGATCATCTCCAAGAGTCAGCCCGACCCGCTCTCCGAGGACTCGGCCCCCTCCGACGAGAGCCACTGGACCGGCGCGCTCTCCTCCTGGGGCGTCGCCCTTCAGCAGACCGGCGACTACAGCCTCAAGACACTGCCCTCGGGCTCCGCCCTCGCCTACGGCGGCTCCGCGGCGACCGACCTGTCGAAGTTCGACACGCTGGTACTCCCCGAGCCCAACACGCTGTTCACCACGGCGGAGAAGACCGCCATCATGAAGTTCGTCCAGAACGGTGGCGGTCTCTTCATGATCTCCGACCACACCGGCGCCGACCGCAACAACGACGGCGAGGACGCCGTCGAGATCCTCAACGACCTGATGACCGACAACACTGTCGACTCGACCGACCCGTTCGGCTTCTCCATCGACTCCCTGAGCATCAGCTCCGGCTATCCGGCCGCGATCAGCGCCGCCTCGAACCCGGTTCTGCACGGCACCTTCGGCACGGTCACCAAGAGCCTCATCGCCAGCGGTACGACGGCCACTCTCAAGCCCGCCGACAACTCCGCCGTGAAGGGGCTCCTCTACCGCTCCGGCTACTCGGGCAACACCGGCGCCTTCTTTCTGACCAGCACCTTCGGCAGCGGCCGGATCGCGTTCTGGGGCGACAGCTCCCCGATCGACGACGGCACCGGCCAGTCCGGCAACACCCTCTACGACGGCTGGAACGACACCGGCGCCACCAACGCCCCCCTCGCCCTCAACGCCACGGCGTGGCTCGCCGGCGCGAGCGGCTGACCTACGGGACGGCACCGACGTAGGGGACGGCACCGACGTACGGCACCGGAATCGACGTACGGGTTCGGCCGGCGCACGCGCTCGTAACCGACGTACACCGGCCGTAACGGTCAGGGCGGGCCCGGGGAATCACCCCCGGGCCCGCTCGCCGTCGCGTCAGTCACTCACCCGTGTCCGGCTCACCAGCGGTCAGCGCACCTGCTCCTTCAGGAACGGCACCGTGCTCTCCCACGCCGAGGCCGCCGACTCGGCGTCGTACACCGGGCGGGAGTCGTTGAAGAAGGCGTGGTTGGCCGGGTAGACGCGCAGGTCCGGGGTGATGCCGGACTGTTCCTTGATGGCAGCGCGCAGCGGCTCCAGGCTCTCCACCGGGATGCTCGCGTCGAGTTCGCCGTAATGGCCCAGGACCTCGGCCTTCAGCCCGGAGAAGTCGGGCAGCTCGCCCTGGATCACGCCGTAGAACGGCACGGCGGCGCTGACGCGCGGGTCGGCGGCGGCCTGGTAGAGCACGAAGCCGCCGCCCATGCAGAAACCGACCGAGCCGACCGTAGCCGAGGTGACCTCGGGCCGCGCCAGCAGGTAGTCGACCGCGCCGGAGAGAAGCTCGACGCCCTTCGGCACCGGCAGGGCCTGCATCATGCGCAGCGCCTCCTCGCTCTCGTGCGCCACGTTGCCGCCGTAGAGGTCGGGGGCGAGGGCGACGAAGCCCTCCCGCGCGAGCCGGTCGGTGACGTCGGCGATGTGGTCCGTCAGACCCCACCACTCCTGGATGACGATGACGCCGGGCCCGCTGCCGGACGGAGGCAGTGCCAGATAGCCGTGCGCTGTGGTGTCAGCGCTGGGAAACGTCACGTTCTGATGGGAGGGCGATCCGGTCGGCTTCGGCAGCTCGGACATGGCACTCAACTCCTGGAAGGGCTGTCCCCGGTGGGGGCGTGGGGCAGTGGGACTCTGGCGCGACACCCACCTTGCCACGTGCGATTTCGGCCTCTGATCCCGGCCCCGCTGTGCCGGGCGGCAACACCTCTGCCCGCGCCGTTCTCCCGCCGCGCGGCAGCAGCTCCCCCCACGCGGCCGGTGCGAAGCGGGTCACCCCGTATGCCGTCAGGCCCAGCCACCACACGGCGAACAGCCAGCCGCCGACGACGTCCGAGAACCAGTGGACGCCCAGATAGATCCTGGTCAGCCCGATCAGCAGGCCCCAGCAGGCGACCGCGGCGGCGATCAGGTGCCGGCCGCGCGGGGCCCGGGTCCACACGGCCAGGACGAGCAGCGCGGCGGTGACGGCCGACGTGGTCGTGTGGCCCGAGGGGAACGACCAGTGGCCGGCGTCCGTCGCCCAGTGCGCCGTCGCGGGCCGGGGACGGGACAGCAGCGCCATCAGCGAGAACCGCACCGCCTGGGCGGCGACCAGACAGGCGAGACAGGCGGCGGTCGCCTGGATCCGCTGCCGTGGGGTCCGGCCGATCAGATAACCGGCGAGGGCGACCAGGGCGTACGGAACGAAGCCCGTGCCGGTGTGGGTCAGCAGCCGGGCGAGGGTGACCGCCGCGTCCGGACGGTGGGCGAGCGACCAGTCCAGCAGCTCCCGGTCGCCGAAGAGGGTGCCGCCGCCCCGCATCATGATCGTGACAGCGAGCAGCGCCAGCAGCACGAAAGCGACCAGGCTCCCCAGCGCGGGGAGGCCGGCCCTTGCGACGGCGTGCTCACGGTTCACACCTGCTCGACGATCTCGCCCCGGCGATCGTTCCCGGGACCGTGAGGGCGCAGGAGATCACACCCGAGGACACGGAGGTGACACACCCTGGGTGTTACGTATAACCTCACCCGTCAACCGCACGTCGACCGGCGTCGGCCGAACAGCCCACCGCACCACCGCCCCGAGAGGCCGAGGAGAGCCCGTGAGACACATCGCCCTGGTCACCCTCGTCGTCGGCGACTACGACGAGGCGATCCGCTTCTACACCGACGCGCTCGGCTTCCGGCTCGTCGAGGACAGCCCGCGCCCCGACGGCTCCCGCTGGGTCGTCGTCGAGCCGGGCACCTCGGACACAGGCACCGGCCTGGTGCTCGCCCGTGCCAAGGACGAGGACCAGCGGGCCCGGATCGGGGACCAGACCGGGGGACGGGTGGGCTTCTTCCTGCACACCGACGACTTCGCCCGCGACCACGCCCGGATGAGTGCCGCCGGCGTGACCTTCCTGGAGGAGCCGCGCCATGAGCCCTACGGCTCGGTGGCCGTCTTCCAGGACCTCTACGGCAACCGCTGGGACCTCCTCCAGCCCGCCACCGACTGACCTGCCCCCTACGCCACCCACTGACCGCACCACCACCTGCCGAGGAACCACCGCACATGACCGCGTCCCCCGTCGACACCGCCACCATTCGCCGTCTCCCCAAGGCCGTGCTGCACGACCACCTCGACGGCGGCCTGCGCCCCGCCACCCTGGTCGAGCTCGCCGCCGATATCGGCCACACCCTGCCCACCACCGACCCGGACGAGCTGGCCGCCTGGTACTACGAGGCCGCCAACTCCGGTGACCTGGTGCGCTACATAGCCACCTTCGAGCACACCCTCGCCGTGATGCAGACCCGCGAGGGACTGCTGCGCACCGCCGAGGAGTACGTCCTCGACCTCGCCGAGGACGGCGTCGTCTACGCCGAGGTGCGCTACGCCCCCGAACTGAACGTGAACGGCGGCCTGACCCTCCCCGAGGTCGTCGAGACCGTCCAGGAGGGCCTGGCGGCCGGCATGGCGAAGGCAGCCGCCGCGGGCACCCCGGTCCGGGTCGGGACGCTGCTGTGCGGGATGCGCATGTTCGACCGGGTCCGTGAGGCCGCCGACCTGGCCGTCGCCTTCCGGGACGCCGGTGTCGTCGGCTTCGACATCGCGGGCGCCGAGGACGGCTTCCCGCCCGCCGACCACCTCGCCGCCTTCGAACACCTGCGCAGCGAGAGCGTGCCGTTCACCATCCACGCCGGCGAGGCCCACGGTCTGCCCAGCATCCACCAGGCCCTCCAGGTCTGCGGCGCCCAGCGCATCGGCCACGGCGTCCGCATCACCGAGGACATCGTGGACGGCAAGCTCGGCCACCTCGCGGGCTGGGTGCGCGACCGTCGGATCGCCCTGGAGATGTGCCCGACCTCCAACCTCCAGACGGGCGCGGCCACGTCGATCGCCGAGCACCCCATCACCGCCCTGCGCGACCTGGGCTTCCGCGTCACTCTCAACACCGACAACCGTCTGGTGTCCGGTACGACGATGACCCGCGAGATGTCCCTGCTGGTCGAGGAGGCCGACTGGACGGTCGAGGACCTGCGCACGGTGACCGTGAACGCCGTCAAGAGCGCGTTCATCCCCTTCGACGAGCGGGGCGCCCTCATCCAGGATGTCGTCCTGCCGGGCTACGCCTCGGCGCTCTGAAGCAGTCCCCGCAGATAGGCGGCCTGGCCGACATGCTGAAGATCGTCGGCCAGGACACTGACCAGCCGCACGCCGAGGGTGACCGGCGGGTCCCAGCGCTCGTCGACGACGCGCTCCAGGTCCCCGGCGGTCAGGGCGCGCAGCGCTTCCAGGCTCTGGGCGTGCACGGCGTCGTGGTAGCCGGTCAGCAGTCCGGGGGAGTCGACCCGCACCCCGGCGACCTGAGCGGAGGTGTGTCCGTACCCGATGTCATGGGGTTTCAGGCCGAGGCCGAAGCGTTTCTCCCAGCCCTGGGTCAGCCACACCTGGTGGAGCCCGAAGGCGCCGGCCACATGGTCGTCCTGAACCCGGGTGAGGTGCCACACGAGCCAGGCGACGGAGTTGGCGTCGGGGCCGGGGCGGTGGTTGAGCCCGTCGGGGCCCAGGCCCTCGACGGCGGCGTGGACCTCTTCCTGGATGCGGGTGAACCCGTCGATGAGGATGTCCTTTGCATGCATGGGGTCCACCCTCCCGCATTCCGGTCCGTCACGCGCCCCTGGTCTCCGGCCCGCTCTCCAGCAGGGCCATGAGCGCCCGCGCGGCGGGACTGGTCGCCGGTGAGGGCGGCAACAGGGCGACCGTCTCGTACACGGTCTCGCCGGTGCCCTTGACCGGGAGCGCCGTCAGCGACTCGCGCTTGTGCCGGAAGTGCCGGGGTACGACGGCCACGCCGAGGTTCTCGTCCACGAGGTCGAGGAGACTGTGCACGTCGTTGACCTCCAGGGCGACCGTCCGGCGCACGCCCGCCTCGGCGAAGACCGCGTCGGTGGTGCGGCGCGGCCCCCAGTCCGGGTGGAAGTCGACGAACACCTCACCGCCCAGGTCCTCCGGGGTCACGGCCGCGCCGGCCACCGCGAGCCGGTGACTCGGATGACACAGCACGGTCATCGACTCGCTGCTCAGCGGTACGGCACGCAACTGGTCGGTCTCCTCCTGCGTCCCACGGACCGCGAAGGCCAGGTCCAGACGCCCGGCGGCCACCTCCTCCGCCAACGCGCCCGCGCCCGCCTGCCGCAGCGAGATCTCGACGTCCGGGTGCTGCCGCCGGAACGCGGCGAGGACCCCCGCCACATGCACCCCGGCGATGCACTGCTCGGAGCCCAGCGCGAGCATCCCGCGCAGCACCCCCTGCACCGCGGCCACCGCCTCGTGGGCCGACCGCACCTGCGCGAGGATCCGCTCGGCCTCGCCGAGCAGCGCACGCCCCGCCGGAGTGAGCGTCACGCGGCGGGTGGTACGCACGAACAGCGGAGTCTGCAGTTCCCGCTCCAGCGCGCGGATCGAGGCCGACAGGCCCGACTGCGACACCATCAGCCGTTCGGCGGCCCGGGTGAAGTGCTGGTCCTCCGCGACCGCGACGAAGTGCTGGAGATGGCGTAGTTCCATGATTGAGAAGCGTAGCCGCTGAATACCATCGGATTCTCCTGTTGGACCACTGCCCGTCCGCGGGGAAGAGTGGGACCGGTAAAGATCACCTCACCTGTGCCAACCCTTCTGGAGTCGCGTTGTACACCGCACACACCGACCGTTACGCGGACATGCCCTACCGGCGCACCGGACGCAGCGGCCTGAAGCTCCCCGCGCTGTCGCTCGGCCTGTGGCACAACTTCGGCCCGGACCGCCCGGTCGACACCCAGCGGGCCATCCTGCGCCGCGCCTTCGACCTCGGCGTCACCCACTTCGACCTGGCCAACAACTACGGCCCGCCCCCCGGCGCCGCCGAGTCCGCGCTCGGCGAGGCGCTCAAGGCCGACTTCGCCCCGTACCGAGACGAGCTGGTGATCTCCACCAAGGCGGGCTACCTCATGTGGCCGGGCCCGTACGGCGAATGGGGCTCGCGCAAGTACCTGCTCTCCTCCCTCGACCAGAGCCTGACCCGGATGGGCCTGGACTACGTCGACATCTTCTACTCGCACCGCCCCGACCCGGAGACTCCGCTGGAGGAGACGATGGGCGCCCTGCACACGGCCGTCCAGCAGGGCAAGGCGCTCTACGTCGGCATCTCCAACTACTCCGCGGAGCAGACCCGGGAGGCCGCCCGCATCCTCGCCGAGCTGGGCACCCCGCTCCTGATCCACCAGCCCCGGTACTCGATGCTCGACCGCCGCCCGGAGGACGAGGGTCTGCTGGACGCGCTGGACGAGCTCCAGGTCGGCTCCATCGTCTTCTCCCCGCTGGAGCAGGGCGTGCTCACCGGCCGCTACCTCAACGGCATCCCGGCGGACTCGCGGGCGGCGAGCGACAGCCCCTTCCTGAACTCCGACAAGATCACCGAGGACCTCGTACAGCAGCTGCGCACCCTCGACGGCATCGCCAAGTCCCGCGGCCAGAGCCTGGCCCAGCTCGCCCTGGCCTGGGTCCTGCGCGGCGGCCGGGTCACCTCCGCGCTGGTGGGCGCGAGCAGCCCACAGCAGCTCGAGGACAGCGTGGCGGCCATCGGCAACCTGGAGTTCTCCGACGAGGAACTGGCCCGGATCGACGCGGTCATCAAGGCCTGATCTCTGTTCGGGCCTTCTGGTGTTCCGTTATGAACGGAACCGCTCGGACAGCCGTACTGTCACGGTGGCACCCTCTTCCTTTCCGATGGCTTTCCGGATCTCGGACTTCACGGGGAGTTTGTGGGTGCCGTCGCCCAGCGCCATGAACGAGCTGCGGAAAGGGTGTCCGTCGATCGTCCCGCCGACCTTGACCAGGCCGCGGGTACCGAAGTACGTGACGGATTCCGGCCAGACCAGGTAGGTCCAGCCGCCTGGTGCCGGGCTTTTGCGCAGTACGGCTGTGAATTCCTCGTCGAGCCTGTCGACTTTTTCGCTGGTGGCCATGGGGCCCTCCATTTCCGGTGGTCTTCGCTGAAGAGACCACTGGGAAGCGGAAAACTCATCGCGAATCCCATGATCCTCCGGAATTTTCGGGGATCTGTCGGCGGGGGAGGAGGCCGTCCCGTCGGATTCCGGTCCATACCTGTCAGGAATATGCCAGGAGAATGCCTGGAAACTGGCTGGAAAGGCGTGGTGACAGAGTGTCAATAGTGAAGATACTCAACTGGTAGAACACTGCACCAAGTGGACCATCGAGTGACCAGCACCAACGCGGTACAGCGAGAGAGCCGCGGAGAAAGCGAGGCAAGGCCGGTAGGCGATCGGGGGAATGATCGTGCACGACGAGTTTCTTTGTCATGTCACGGCGTACGGCGTCTGTGCGGGCCGGCGTATCGGCGTACCGCTGGGCACCTACCGCGCGCCGACTCTGGCGCTGGCTCTGTGGTGGTTACGGGACCGGGCGTGCTGGATCGCCGAACGGCTCGATCCGCAGCCCGACGAACCGTACTTCCCCCCGAACTCGCTCGTCCCGGTCGCCGTCACCGTGCCCGACGTGCCCGGCCTGATGCGCGCCTGGGCGATGGACCCGTACCAACAGGAGCGGGTCGCCGACGAGTTGGCGGCCGGCAGGCTCGTACGGATCGCCACGTACGACGAGACCACCGAGTACGAACTGCTCGCCGAGTCCGTCGACGCGCTGCGCATGCAGCGGACCAACCCGGGACTGGTCGTACCGGTCGCCTGACCGGCCGGGCCCCCGCACCGCTCCGGGCTGGCCAGGCGTGTATACGGACGAATCGCTAGAATTCTGGGCATGGTAGACCGCTCGGTCGCGCCGACCGCGCCCGAACTCGTCCTGCAGACGGAGACGGGCTCCACGGTGATGAGTCCGGGCCACGCCTATCACGTCGGGCGCGACCCACTCAGCGAGATCGTCATCGACGACGCCCGGGTCTCGTGGCACCACGCGGTGCTGCGGCCCGAGGACGGCCACTGGACGGTCGAGGACGAGAACAGTACGAACGGTACGTACGCCGACGGACTGCGCGTCCACGAGAGGGACGTCGGCCCCGGCAGCGTGCTGTGCTTCGGCAGCCTCGCCGACGGGCCACGGGCCGTCCTCGTCAGTCCGCCCCCGCCGGTCTCCGAACGCCCCTCGGCCGTCGCCGGCGTGTCGATGCCCTCCCTGACCGGGACCTTCCGGCAGCCCACCACCGTCCGGCCCCTGCCCGCCCGTACCGTCCGCATCGGCCGCGCCGACGACAACGACCTGATCGTCGACGACCTCCTCGTCTCCCGCCGGCACGCCGAACTGCGGGCCCGCCCGGACGGGACGTACGAGATCGTCGACCTGGGCAGCCACAACGGCACGTTCCTCAACGGCGGGCCCGTCGCCCGCGCGACCGTCATGCCCGGTGACATCGTCGGCGTCGGCCACTCCGCGTTCTGTCTGGTCGGCGACCAGCTCCAGGAGTACGTCGACACCGGCGAGGTCTCCCTCGACGTCCAGAACCTCACCGTCGCCGTCGACCACGGCCGCAAGACGCTCCTGGAGGACGTGTCCTTCCCGGTGGGGGAGAAATGCCTGCTCGCGGTCGTCGGCCCCAGCGGCGCCGGCAAGTCCACCCTCCTCAACGCCCTGACCGGCCAGCGCCCCGCCGACCGCGGCACGGTCCTGTACGACGGGCGCGACCTCTACCGCGACTACGCCGAACTGCGCCAGCGCATCGGACTGGTGCCGCAGGACGACATCCTGCACGCCCAGCTGACCGTACGCGGAGCCCTCACCTACGCCGCCGAGCTGCGCTTCCCGCAGGACACCGCGAAGGCGGAGCGACGGGCCCGTGTCGACGAGGTGGTGCGCGAACTCGGCCTGGAACAGCGCGTCCGCCAGCCCGTGCACAGCCTCTCCGGCGGACAGCGCAAGCGCGTCAGCGTGGCCCTGGAACTGCTCACCAAGCCGTCGCTGCTCTTCCTCGACGAGCCGACCTCGGGTCTCGACCCGGGGATGGACCGCTCGGTGATGCACATGCTGCGCGGCCTCGCCGACGACGGCCGTACCGTCATCGTCGTCACCCACAGCGTGCTCAGCCTCGACGTCTGCGACCGGCTGCTCGTGCTCGCACCGGGCGGCAAGGTCGCCTACTACGGGCCGCCCGAGGACACCCTCGCCTTCTTCGGGTACGAGCAGTGGCCGGAGGCGTTCGAGGCCTTCGAGCGCGACCGGGAAAGGGACTGGGCGGGGGACTACCGCACCTCGCCCATGCACCGGCAGTACATCGCCGACTCGACCGCGCAGCCCCGGCTGCCGAGGTCGGGCCCGGTCGACGCCGCCCCGCCCCCGCCCAAGCCGCAGAGCTGGGGCGCCCAGCTGAGCACCCTGGTCCGCCGCTACACGGCCGCGCTGAGCGCCGACCGCACCTTCCTCGCCATCATGATCGCGCTGCCGTTCGTGATGGGCGCGATGGCCAGGGCACTGGCCGGCAGCAAGCTGACCCAGGAGACGGCGATGAACGCGCTGCTCATCCTGTGCGTCGGCGGCGTCCTCACCGGGGCGGCCAACGCGGTGCGCGAGCTGGTCAAGGAACGCGTGATCTACCAGCGTGAGCGGGCCGTCGGCCTGTCCCGGTCGGCGTACCTGATGTCGAAGGTCGTGGTCCTGGGGACGATCACCGTCGCCCAGGCCGTCGTGCTGACCCTCGTCGCCCTGTTCGGCGTGGACCTCAACGCGCCCGGCGGCGAAGGCGTCTTGATGCCACCCCTGGTGGAGATCACGGTCGCCGTCGCGCTGCTCTCCTTCACGGCGATGATGCTCGGCCTCCTCGTCTCGGCGCTCGTCCGCAAGGAAGAGGTGACGATGCCGCTGCTCGTGCTGCTGGCCATCGTCCAGGTGGTGTTCTGCGGGGCCCTGCTGAAACTCGACGGCGTCCCCGGCATCGAACAGCTCGCCTGGCTGGTGCCCTCACGGTGGGCGCTCGGCGCGATGGCGGGCACGATCGGCCTGTCACGGATCGTCCCCGGCGAACTGACCGGTGATCCGCTGTTCGAACACTCGGCCGGAGTCTGGCTGATCAACGCCGGGATGCTGCTCGTGCTGTCGGTGGTCTTCGGGTACCTGGTCCTGCGGCTGCTGCGGCGGCACGAACCGGCCGTCATGCGGAAGTAGAGGGGGTGGGTGAGATGACGTCCCCCGGATACCAGATCTCGGGGTTCCGGCCCACGCACGTCGTGCCGCGGGAGGGCCTGGCCGCCTGGGAGGAGCCCGACCCGGCCCGGCCCACCGTGGCACTCGACGCTCTGCTGCCGGTCGAACTGGTCGAACGGCGCGGTGACTGGGGGCACGTCCGGTGCGCGAACGGCTGGTCCGCCTGGGTCGACGGACGGCTCCTGGTCGCCGTACCGCAGGACCCGCCCGCCGCCGGCGCCCCGCTCGCCCGCACGGCCGACCCACGCCCCCTGCTGGCCCGCGCCGAACAGGCGCTGGCCCGGTATCGCGGCGCCGTGGAAGAGCTGACCGGGGGAGCGCTCGACCGGGAGTCCTTCCGGGGGCGTACGCGCGGGCAGCGGATCGGGATCGTCGTCGACGGAGAGTCCGTGTGGCTGTACGACGCCGAGCACGAGCGCTGGGTGTACACCGACGGCGCCCGGCTGACCACGTACGCCGCCGACCGGGAACCCGCCACCCCTGCCCGGGAGCCGACCCAGGTGGTGCCCGACCCGGGCCACGCGCCCACCCAGGTCGTCAGGGACGACGGTACCGGCGGCGCCGGCGGAGGCGGCTGATGGGGCGCGACCCGGACCACGACACGCGGTCGCACGCGGGACGCGACTCCGACCTGCTCGGCCGGCAGATCGCCGGCTACCGCGTCGAGGCGGAGATCGGCCGCGGCGGCATGGCCGTCGTCTACCGGGCCAGGGACCTGCGGCTCGACCGGACCGTCGCGCTGAAACTCCTCGCCCCGGAACTGGCCCGCAACGACACCTTCCGCAAGCGCTTCACGCACGAGTCCCGGGTGGCCGCCGCGATCGACCATCCCCATATCGTCCCGGTCTTCGAGGCCGACGAGACGGACGGCATCCTCTACATCGCGATGCGGTACGTCGAAGGCAGCGACCTGCGTCATCTCCTCGACCGCGAGGGCCCGTTGCCGCTCGCCGCCGCCACCCGTATCGCCGCCCAGGTGGCGTCCGCGCTCGACGCCGCCCATGACCACGGTCTGGTCCACCGGGACGTCAAGCCCGGCAACATCCTGGTCGCCCGGGGCACCGACAGCGACCACCCCGAGCACGTCTACCTCACCGACTTCGGCCTGACCAAGAAGTCGCTGTCACTCACCGGATTCACGACCGTCGGCCAGTTCGTCGGCACCCTCGACTACGTGTCCCCCGAGCAGATCTCGGGGCGCCCGGTCGACGGACGCTGCGACGTCTACGGCTTCGCGTGCGTCGTCCACGAGATCCTGGCAGGCCACCCGCCCTTCCGACGCGACGACGACATGGCCCTGCTGTGGGCTCACCAGTACGACGAGCCGCCCCCGCTGACCGAACAGTGCCCCGAACTCCCCGCAGCCGTCGACCCGGTGTTCGCCAAGGCCCTCGCGAAGAGCCCCGACGACCGCTACGACTCGTGCCTCGACTTCGTCGCCGCACTCCGCGCCGCCTCGACGGGGGCCGTGCACACGGACCACCCGCCCACCCAGGTGGTCCGGCTACCCCCGACGGGCGAGGAACGCCCACCCAGGCCACCTGCCTGGGCCCGACCGGTGTTCACCCGGCACGCCCACCGCCGCTCGGGCTGAGCGGGTCCGGGACGACCCCAGCGGGCGTCAGCCCCGCCCCAGGCCCCCCAACGGCACGCGCCGCGCGGACACCTTGCGGCAGGAGATGCGCCAGCCCCCGACGGTCCGCACCACGGTGTCGTCGTACGTCACCGAGCCGCAGGTGCCGTCCGCCATGACGGCCAGCCCCTTGGAACGAGCGCGGACCCGGCCGTCGGACTCCTCGGTGACGATCACGTTCGTGACGTGGTGGGCGACGGGGTTCGCCGGGCCGAGCGCGAGCGACGCGTCATTGAGTGCGGCGAGACCGGTGACGAGGCCCTGACCGAAGTCGGAGAGGTCGTACGCCACGTCCGCCGTGAACACCTCCGCCGTTCGGTCGAGGTGTCCTTCGTCGACGAGGTGACCGTGCAGCGCGATCAACTCCGTTACGGTCAGCCGGTCTTCGACAGTGAATGCCATGGGGATCACGCTGTCACGGCGTCCGCAACCCCGCCTAGCGTCTTCCGACCTCGCCCCGCCGGTGCACCCGCCGGGCCAGCAGCGCGCCCAGGAATCCGGTGACCAGCCCCCACAGCAGCGCCAGGCCGAGCGCACCCCACAGTCGCGGGCGCAGGAACAGGCTGCCGGAGAGGTTGCCGCCGAGGTCTCCGATGCCGAGTACGGACAGACCGTAGTGGGCGGAGACCCGGCCGAGCAGGCAGATCATCAGGACTGTCAGCGCCAGCGCGACCGCCATGTGCACGGCATGCTGCCAGGCCCGCATCCTGGCCGGTGAACGCGCCGCCATCAGGAACGCGGCGGCCAACAGCAGCACGGCGTCGACGACCAGCAGCCACCACACCTTGCCGTCGTAGCCGGAGAGGGTGCTCAGGTTGAGCGTGGCGGTGTCCGGGGTGCGCAGCACCTCGTCGAGGACATGCGGCATCGGCAGCCCGAAGGGGCCCTCGACGCGCCCCTCCCAGGTGGCGCCCAGGCCTGTGGTGAGGGCGAGCCAGGTCAGGTTCGGCATGCCCAGCAGTACGAGCGCGAGCGACTGCGCGGGCTGCCCACGCGTCACCGCCACGACGAGCCCGATCACGATCCCGAGGGCCACGAAGACGAGCAGCAGCACGACCATGGCGTACGCGGCCGGACGTACCGACTCCTGGAAGCGCAGCAGCCGCGCGGGCAGCGGGGCCGCGCGCGAGACCAGCAGGGCGAGCGCCAGGACGGCCGCCAGCCACAGCAGACCGGCGAGGAGCGTCGGTGGTACGTCCGTGGTGAAGCCGATCCGCGGAGAGGCGCCGAGGAGGTCGCCGACGTCGCCGAGCGTTCCGTCGCCCAGCGAGACCGCGAAGGTCTGGCGGGCCGCGAACGCCAGACCGGTCAGCCCCAGCAGCCACAGGACGGCGACGCGCGCCGCCCAGCCGGCCAGCTCGCGGGCGCCGGCGACAGCCCGGTGCCGCAGGGGGCGCAGGAATCCCGCGCCTATGACGAGCGCCCCGACCAGCGTCACCGACAGGGGCATCACGGTCAGCCCGCCCGCCGTCTCGGCGAGGTCTCCCGCGTCGCCCGTGAGGCCGACGCTGCCGCCGACCGCCGTGACGACCGTGGCCGCGACGACCCGGGGGAACGCGCCGTCCGGCAGATCGCCCGCGCCGGCCGCCCACAGTCCCAGCCCGGCGACCAGCACCATGGAGGCCAGTGCGGTCAGCACCGCGGCCAGGGCCTGTACCCAGCCGTGCCGGGAGACGGTCCGCTCTCCGGCGAGCGTCGGCACGGGAGTGGGGGTTCGGGTGCTCACCCTGCCACGCTAAGCAGCACTCGGGTGGTGCGCCTGTCGGGAGGAACGGGGGCGTCCGCTTGCGGAGGGGGCAGGGCCGGAGTACACAATGAGCACATTGTGGAAGAAAGCGGCTGAAAGCAACACGAGTGCCGCAGGAGCCCACGTCGGAAGAAGAGCCCGTGAGCGTCGAACAGCCGTCCTCCGGCCGCCCCACAGGACCACCCTCCGGACCCCTGTCCGGCCCCTCCCAGCCACCAGCGGGGCCCCCGACCCGGCCACCCACGGACCGCGGAGGCGGGTCGGACGGCGGGGACGGAGGCGCGGGCGGAGGAACCGGGCCGGGGCCCGAGCCGCACCCGCCCTGGTGGAGGTCGGTGCCCCGCGTCGCGGTACTCGTCACCGCGGTCGTGGCCGCCGTGGTCCTGATCGTCGTCCTCACCCGCTCCGACGGCACCTCCGACCAGGCGGCGGGCGGCGAGGTCTTCCTCCAGGCCGCGGACAAGTCGGGCCCCGACCCCTTCACCGAGTCCACGGCCACGGACAGCTCCGCCCCGCCGGTCACGCCCCCCACCGCCACGGCCCCGGAAACGGTCACCACGAACGTCGTCCGGCGCGTGGACGGCGACGCGGCCGGTCTGTACGGCGGCACCCGCAAGGTCGCCAGCTGCGACGTGGAGAAGCAGATCCGGGCACTCGGCGCGGCCCCCGCGAAGAACGGCGCGTTCGCCTCCGTCCTCGGCCTGCGGCCCGACGGGGTCCCCGCGTACCTCCGCTCGCTCACCCCCGTACAGCTGCGCATGGACACCCGCGTCACCAACCACGGCTACCGGGACGCCGCCGCCACGAACTACCAGGCGGTCCTCCAGACCGGCACCGCCGTCCTCGTCGACGACCGCGGCAGGCCGCGCGTGCGCTGCGCCTGCGGCAACCCGCTCACCGACCCGGTACGACAGCAGAGCGTCCCCCGGCCGAGGGGTGACACCTGGCCGGCGTACCGCTCCTCGAACGTGGTCGTCGTGGCGCCTGCCACCACGGTGATCAACGTCTTCGTCGTCTACGATCCCGACCGCGGCGACTGGTTCCACCGCCACCACGGCGACACGGGCAGGCACGACCAGAAGACCGACCCGCCGACCCGGCCTCCGACCGGCCCGCCGACCCCGTCGGTGAGTTCACCGACCCCCTCGGAACCCTCGGCACCGTCCTCGGAGCCGACGTCCGAGGCACCCGGTCTGGTGCCGCCGCCGTCCCCGCTGCCGTGCGTGTCCCCGCCCACCGGCTCGGCCAGCCCACCGGCGTCGCCCGCGTCACCGGGCACCGCGAGCCCGTCGGCCAAGCCCTGCCCGCCGACATCGAGCCCGCCCTCCTCCGCGCCTCCGGCCGTGCAGCCACCGTCCTCGGCGCTGGGATCGCCCCAGTCCCCGCCCGACGACGACTCCGACACGGCGGCCGAGTCGGCCTTCACCCCGCCGTTGTCCTGAGGGGTTCGGCGGGGGCCGGGGGACCGGGGGACTGTCGTGCGCGACTCGGGGTACGAGCAGTGTGCGACCGGGTCCGGCCGGACCCGGGCACCGAGAGAGCACCACATGATCGAACACCTGGGCGGACCAGTGATACCGAGTGGTTTGGGTGTCCCCGTCGAACCGCTGCGACGGGCGACGCACTTCACCGGTGAGCCGGGCTGCATCGCCGAGGCTCGCGCCTTCGCGGAGATCTTCCTCGACGAGCTGAGGAAGGAATGGTCTGCCCCGACGGACGAGCGCGCCGGCGGTGAGCTGCTTCTGGTGGTGAGCGAGCTGGTCACCAACGCTGACCGGCACAGCTACGGCCCGTACGTCCTCGAACTGGAGGGCACGGACACCTCGGTGACGGTGCTGGTCTACGACAGCAGCGCGGCGCTGCCCGTCCGCTACCCCCGGGACCCGCAGCGGATCGGCCGACACGGTCTGGAGATCGTGCACGCCCTCGCCACCGAGGTGACCGCCGGCCTGGTGCCGGTGGGCAAGTACGTCCGGGCCGTCCTGCCGCTCAGCCGGTG
>NZ_AEJB01000115.1 GCF_000331005.1 Streptomyces turgidiscabies Car8 | reverse complement strand
TCGGTCTTGCGGGAGAACGTGGACTTCCCGATGCCGCCGACCCCGTGGGCGACCAGGACGTTGTGCCGCGAGCTGGCCAAGTCCTCGACGTCGAACGACGGGGCGGCGATGCGCTGCAGGTGATCGGTGAGCGCGGCGACGACGGCCTGCCACTGGGCCTGGCGGTTGGTGAACGCCTCCTCGGCCTCCACCGACCGGTCGTTCGCCCCGAACAGCATCCGCAGATCGCGTGCCACAACACCCCCAAGAAAGATCACCACGGTAGCAACCCCGGTGCCCGGCCCGCATCGTCTCGGCCAGGGACAATGACGGCCCATCACCGATACCCGAAGGATGTCCCCTTGTCTGAAGCCGTGAGCCCCGAAGCCGTCGAGCAGCTCATCCAGGAGCGGCGTGCCGGCTCTCCGGATGCCGAACGACTCCAAGTCCTGCGGGACGGGCTGGCAGCGTGCGCCGCCGACCAGCACGCCCTGCAGGATGCCGACGAGACCGAGGTCGCCGAGATCGCTGCCCGCTACACGGCCCGCATGAAGGAACTCAAGGGCCAGTAACCGTTGGGCGCCTGACCGTGGCGGACGGGCAGCGCCATCACCGGGACCGTGTCGGCGAGAGCGCGCGGCTGCAGGTGAACCGGCATCAGTGGCCAGGCCAGCGCGGCGATCTCGACGAGATCCCGCCGGTACTGCGGCAGTTCGCCCTGCACCCGTCGCAGCGTGGCCAGGAACTGCGCGGCCTCGGCCGTGGTGTACCGGCGCTGCTGCTCGACCTCGACCGCGTCTCCGCCCCGGGGCGGAGACGTCCAGGCGCCACCCGGGGTGCGGGCGTTGCGGTAGACCGCCGTCAGGTCCCTGCGGATGACCGAGACGGAGTCGACGACGTCCGGCACCCGCTCGGCCGCGCGGACCACGTCGGCCAGCACCTGGAAAGACGCCTGGTGGGCGGCTGTCGAGGTGAAGCGGGCGGTGCCGCCGATGCGGGCCACCTCGGCGCACCGCGTGGCGATGCCCAGACGGCTGTCCGCTGCCCGGCCTCCCAGCACGATCAACTCGACGCGGTAGCCCGCCGCATGATGGCGGCGGGCGCCGTCGAGGAAGTGGTCGACGTCGTCCGGGGCGATCTCGATCAGCAGGTCACCGCGTCGCTCGCGTACGTACGCCTCGGCCTGCTCCTGCCAGGCCCGGTAGTCCGGGCGGATCCGGGCGGATGCCGTACGGGGCTCCTCCTCACGGAGCTGGCGGTAGTCGGGGTGCATGGCCTTGAACATGCCGCCCTCGATCCTGATCGGGCGTCGGCCGCGCAGTACCCGGCGCAGCGTGCGCGCCGCGTAGGTCTTCCCCGCCCCCTGCGGGCCCACCATGTACAGCACCACAGGCTGGGCGTGCGCCGTGATGTCGCTCAGGTGCATCGGCACGATCAGCTCCTGGAAGATGAACCGGTGCTCGTCGGCGGACAGCCGGTGGTAGTCGACCCCGGGCGGCACCGTGAGCGGCTGGGCGATGCGCCGTACCGGCTCGGCCAGCGCTGCGGCCCGCTCCAGACCACCGGCCACCACGAGCCGCCGTTCCGGCGTGTTCGCCGCCGGGTGCAACTGCTGGTGCAGGCCGTTCGCCTGACGGCGGAAGCGCCACGTCTCCGGCGCCGTCCACGGCCGGCTACGGGCCGCGTGCAGGGCACGGTGCGCGCCCGCCGGGGACGGTTCGGCCAGCGCGTTGTCGTAGAGCACTTGCAGGTCGCGCTGCACCACCATCACGCGGTCGGCCAGCTGCTCCGTCTCGATGACCTCCAGTGACTCCGGCAGGCGGCGCGCGACCTGGTCGTGGTTGCCCCAAGACACGTACCGTCCGGCGCCGTTCTCGGCGACCTGGGCGAGATAGCGCTCCAAGATGCTCAGCTGCGTCACGGCCTGCGCCTCGGCCAACACCACCACCTCGACGCGGTATCCCGCCTCCCGGTAGGCGCGGGCCTGCTCCGGGTCGACGGCAGGGGTTTCGACCAGCGCGTCGAACCGGTGGCCGCGCACGTACTCCTCGACCTCCGCCTGCCACCGCAGCACGTCCGGCCGTACCCGCACCCCGGCGGTGCGGTCGTCGCTGTGCAGGAGGCTCCGGTAGGCGGGGTGGTCGGTCTTGTAAAGGTCGCGGCCGATCAGTACCGCACCGCCCCGCCGGTCCAGCACCGCCTTGAGCACCTGGCAGACGGTGGACTTCCCGCTGCCGGGCGGTCCGCCGATCAGCACTGCGACGGGCTGATCCTGCGGGACGGCGTCACCGGTCCAAGCAGGCAGGATCCGCGACGCCAGGATCTCCTCGTGCTCAGACACGGGCAGCACGGCCGGGCGGACATCCGCGTCGGCGTTTTCCTGCTGACCGGCCATCGCGCGCTCCTTCGGGTGGTCCGTTTCGGTCCTCTCAGTCTAATTCAATTCATTCCATTTGTCAATGAAATGGAATGAATTGAATTAGGGAGGTGAAGATCGTCAGTCGTACGGACGGGGACCGCCGTGCTCGCCACGACGGCCGTGGGCGGTGGGTCCCCGCGGCGCCCTCAGTCGACCGACGACACGCTCCTCGCCACGACGAGACCCGCGCCGACGCGGAGCGACCGCGACGGCCCCGGCGTGACGCGCGGCAGCAGCTGCTCCCTCTCGGCCACGGCCGGCGGTGCGGTCGCCTCCGCGTCTGCATCCGCGACGGCGGGGGTACGGTCTGGGCCACGGCGAGCCGGTGCAGCCGCCGACCGGTCCGCCACCGCCCCCTCCCTCCGCCGCTGGCCCGTCTTTCCCAGCCCGAATCACCTGTAGACGCGCACGCAGCAGGCCACGGAGGATTACGGAGCTCCGGCGCCCCACAGACCAGCCGACGGCAGCGCTCGACGGCCAGCTCGTCGGCGCTCGGCGCGGTAACAGTCCGCTCGGATCGGCGGCACTGTTACCGGTTCTGACCTGCGGAAGGTGAAGAAATCCGACCTCAAATGAGGGCCTGAAACCGGAAGTCGGCCGCGCAACCCTTGCGCGCCTGTCCGCTGGCGGCTGCCCTTCCCCTCGACTCCCCCTCGGGGCCACGCTGGGAGGGTGGCCAGGAAGCCCGTCCGCCGTTGCGGCACGTGCCGTGCGCCGTTGCCTCGGGACGCGGGGCCGAACCGGCGGTACTGCAACTCGGCCTGTCGCTCGAAGCACTGGCGCCGAGTCCAACGGCGTGAGGTGGTCTTGGAGCGGGCGGTGGATCGCTCGCTCGCCATCATGCGCGGCGGTGAGCTGTACGCGCTCGGGCTGTGCCCGGTGTGCGGGTGGTCGGTGTCGATCCGGAAGCGAACGGATGCCGTGTACTGCAGCAAGCGGTGCCGCACCCGGGCCTGGCGGATGCGGCGGCGGCTCATCGAGCGGGGGCGTGACGCTTCCGAACGGTCGTCGCGGTAGGCGTCACATCGAGGCGCCTACCCGTCACGATGGATCATGTTCCGGGTCGTCGGCTGCGTATGGCGGATGCGCCATAGGAGCGGGCCTACAGCACGCCGTGCAGGGCGTTCTCGGCGAACCCGTCGTCGTCCTCGCGATAGCGGCGCATCACCTTGGAGCCCTTGGCCCATCCGCCCTGCTTCTCCGCCACGGCGTCCGGGTTGCCCGCGCGGGAGGACTCGGTGACGAGCCCCCGGCGCGGGCTGTGCCCGGTCGGTCGGATGTCGAGCTTGGCGCGGTCGGCGAGCCGGGTGATGACGTCGCCCACGGCCTCGGCGTCGAGGCCGGCCTCCATGACGGTGTGGTGGCGGGAGTGCAGACGGCGGTAGGCGAACCCGTCCGGGTCGAGGTCGAGGCCGGCCTCGTCGTGCCAGCGTCGCCAGGCCCGGACGGGGCAGAGGTGGGCGCGGGAGCCGTACGGGACCTGGACCACTCGGGGGTAGTTCTTGCTGATCCGCACGTCCACGATCAGGCCCCGGCCCTCGGGGTCCTCGGTGACGCTTCGGGTGCGGAGCCATCCGACCTCGTGCTCGCGTCCGGCGATGGCGAAGTGCATGGTCATCATCGACAGGTCGCGGACGCCGGACAGGTTGTCCGGCAGCGTGCGAGCGATCCTCTCCATGTGCCGTACGAGCAGGGCCGGGGCCTGGCCGCGGCCGCGCTCCTCGCCTGCCTTCTCCATGGCCTTGACCTTCGCCTTGAGCAGGGCGCGGGCCTCCTCGGCGATGTCGACGGCCAGCTGCAGCTTGTGCTGGCGGCGGCCGGTGACGACGACGCCGGCGAGACGGCGGTCGATGGTCGATGGCGCCATGAACAGCCCCGGCTTGTAGCCGGGCTGGATCCAGCACCACTCCGTGAACAGCACGAGCGTGCCGGACCGGACGGCCAGGGGCGGGAGGTTGGTCTCCTTGCAGAACGCTTCCCACGCGCGCCAGTCGCCGGCGTACCCGTTGCGGGTCTTCGCCGGACGGTTGTCCTCGACGTGCTGAGTCGCGTCGCGGTCGATGCCGTCGAGCCGCGCCTCGGTCTCCGGGTCGAACCGTCCGGGCGCCGGGACGTCGGCCTGACGGTCCGTGGTGCTCGTCGTGACCGACAGATCCTCGTTCGTCATGGTCTCCCCTGATTGCCCGTCATGAGGCTTTCTGGACTCCGGACAAGTGAGCTTATCCGGAGTCCATGCCGGTCCGCCGGACTTCCGGCGGCCCTGTTCGACGAGCGAGGTTTCAGTCCACGGTCCCCAGGAGCCCCCGCTAGGCGGTACCGGCAGAGGGCGGCGAGTCGGACTGCCGATATCGCGCGGTGTCATCACGGATCACCTGTGCTTCGGACGGCATGATGAGCAGGATGGGGGCCTTGGGAGCCATAGCCATGTTCCCTCGCACGATGACGGTGTCCCGGAAGACCGTCTCCAGCATCGCGGCGGCCGCAGGCTGCACCGCAGCCTGCCCAGAGATCACACCGCGCAGGAACCAACGCGGTCCGTCCGCGCCGACGAAACGCACGACCTGACGGCCTTCCCTGCCGTCCGGGAGCCGCACAGGCACCTGAGCCCTCAGCTCCCAGCCGAGCGGGCCCTCGATCTCGTCGACGACGCCGCCCTGGGCGCGCACGTGAGTTGCGATCTCGGAGCGCACTTCCTTCCAGAGGCCTTCGGACTTCGGCGCCGCGAAGGCTTGCATCTGAATAGCGCTGTCCCGTAGTACAACGGTGGCGGCGACGATGTCCTCGCCTGCTACTTCGACTCGCAACTCCATGTCGTCGACCAGCGGCACAAAGAGCCCGCCCAGGTCGATTCTGCCGCTGTCGAGATCCTTGACATCGCTCACGTCCCACGGGCCGGCCCGTGATGCTTCGGGCGGGATCGTTTCGGCCTCGTGCAAGGGCGCCACCGGTCTTGGTGCAGGCCTCCCCATGAACTGTGCGTCGTACTGCTGCAACAGCGGCTTGGGGTCGATATGGACCGCGCGCGCGAGTGTACGGATGTGGCCGCGTGCATAGACGTGACCCCCACAGGGGGTGAAGTCGTCCTGCTCGACCGCGTGGACAATGGCCAAGCGCACCCGGGTGGCCCTGCGGACGTCCTCGACGGTTAGTCCGGCGCTAATGCGCGCCTCGCGAAGGGTGCGGCCGATGGACAGTTCCGGAGGCGGCGCGTCGACAAGGGTCCACCGTCGTTTGACGCGGATGCGCTCGATGTTGTTGGGCAGAACCGTCATGGTGTCGATCAACGCATGCTCCAGCACGCCGGCGTTCAGGCCGACCGCGCCGTCAAGATTCGTGCCGGAGAGGCGGGTGCCACGCAGCTGTGCCGCGTGAAGATCGGCGCCACGCAAGTCGGCCTGTTCCAGATCGGCCAGGTTCAACACGGTGCCTCGAAGTACTGCTCCGGCCAGTGGTGCCGAGTAAAGGTTGCCGCCGGTCAGGTCGGCGCCGGCCAGGTCGACCGTCGCGTTTACGTGGGCGGGATGCTCTCGGATCGCCTGAAGTGCTGCTTGATGGGCAGGAGTGGGGTCGAGGGCCTGGAGGCCGGCCCGGGTCCGGCGTAGGTACGCGCACAGAATGCTGACGATCTGCGGCGCCGTGTGCGGCAGTTCCTTCATCCTGGCGGTCAGGTCCTGCACCGCGTGCAACTGCTCCTGGGCGTCATGGTCGCGTAGCCGGCGGGCCTGGGCTGCCACCAGCAGCTCCAAGGGCGGGGTGACTGGTGTTGCGTCGTTGGCAACGCCCTGGTCAGCAGCGTCGGCGGCGGGAGGCACTTCTTTCACAAGGCCATCGCCGTCCAGGCCAGAAGAAGACGCGGCACCGCTGGGGGCTGTCAAGTTCCTCAGCACTTCGGCGAGGGTCTGTTCCAGGGACTCGCGGCGCTCCCGTTCGGCGCGAAGCTGCTGTTCCTGATCGTCGATGAGCTGTTGCCGTTCGTCCTCGGCGTGTATCTGTGCGGTGCGGAGCCGCTCGCGGAGGTGGTCGCACGTCTGCCGGGCCTCATCCCGGTCACGTTCTGCCTGGCGCAGGGCGTCGACGAGCTCGGTGATCTGCTCGGTGAGCGTGCTCCGGGCCATCTCATAGGCGGCTTGTTCGTCTGTCAGGCGTTGCTGCAGCTGGCTGTGTTCGGCGGCGTCGCGTGCGGCGGCCTGCTCCAAGGCACGGCGTTCCCGGTCGATCTGGTCGCGTTGCGTCAGGGTTTCACGCAGGTCCTGATTCAGACGGTGGGTGAGGCGCTCGGCCGCCTGATGCTCCCAGTACGAGACCTTGAGCTTCTCCTCCAACTCGAAGACCTGGTACTCGTGTGGCCGCGTGGTGCGGATGCATTCGAAGTACAGGCGCCTGGTGCTCGCCTGGGCTTCTTCGGTCATGGGGTGTCGCGTTTGGCTCTCCAGCGCGGCGAACACCTTGCCGAGGAAGTCTGCTGGCGGACGCCGCTCACCGGAGAGGAAGCGTGAGAGCGTGCCTCGGCTGTAGCCGACGGCGTCGGCGAAGGACTGCAGCGACGTCCAGCCGCTGTGCTGGTACAGCTCCCGCAGGCGCACAACGAAGGAGAGGTCGGGCTCGGCCACGTTCTCCTTGACCGGCCCCAGCTCCGGCTGCACGTGCCCTTCGCCGCTCATGATTCCCCCTGTGGCGTTGCGCGAAGGGCAATGGTCCCACTGGACATTGCCTCTAGTGGTGCGGCTTCCGGCAACGGGTCAGGCCATTCGAAGCTGAGGGTGTCGCTTGAGGGGCTAACACCCCTGCGGCCCAAGGTTCGACCGTCCATCCACGCGTGGCTCCGTCACGCCCAACGCAGGGAAAAGTCATGTCTGCAACCACGCCTACCGATGCCGCCTCACAGCCGCAGGAGCCGACACTGCCCACCCGCATGGTGTGGCCGCTGCTGATCCTCGTCCTGGCGCTCGTGGTCCTCCTCATCGGTGCCGGCCTCGCCTACGTAACGTGGCGTCACCCGTCCCTGGGAACCCCGCTGGGGGTAGCGGTTGGTGGTGTCACCCTCTTCGTGACAACCGCCTTCGCCCTAGCCCGCCGGTAACGGCGGACCGCCGCTGCGCGCCTCATGGTCTTGCCATGGGGCGCTCTCGGCTCGATCTGAAGGGGTTCGGTGCCAGACCGCACGCCCCTCGTCGTCGCGCCGGTCGGCTACGGCCCAGCGATGAGCCACACAATGAGCGCCGAGTCGAGTGTCTGCGAGTAGCGATAGACCACGGAGATACCGCGGCCACCGGTCTGCTCGGGCAGTAGCTCGATGACGTAGCTCTCCGACTGGGGGTCGGCGTCCGGGAGGCCGCGTGCGTGCGCGGGGCCGGGGTCGTCTTCGAGCGTGCGGCGGACGGATTCGACGGCGACCTGCTCGGATCGGGTCAGCTCCGCGCGGATCTTCTCGGCGGCGTCGCTGTAGAACGCATGACTCACAGGGCGCTGGCCTCTTCGAGCTTGCGGCGGAGCTCGGCCTCGACGTCGGCGGTCGGGCGGGCGAGTGCTGCCATGCCCAGCGGGTCGTATCGGAGCAGGACGCGGTGCCGGTACGCCTGGGTGATCTCGCGGACCTTGGTGAGGTCGTCGAGGTCGGCCGCATCGAGCTCTGCCTCAAACTTCTGCCGGTCGCCGGGGAACCCCCAGGTGCTCAGTGCCTCGCGCAGCTCGGCGAGCGTGCCCATGGGCGGGTTGAAGCCTGGCGGGTCGGCCTGGTGGTCGGGCTGTGCGGTCACGGTGTCCTCCTCGTCGCTTGTATCGACGCTACTCGTCTACGGCCCGGACGCGGTACGGCCCGGGGAAATCCGCAGGCCCTGGTACCCGGGACCGAGGCCGCGGCGGTTCCGGGGCCGGTTGATCGGGGTCGGCTTGACGGGCTGCTCCTGGTCCTCGTCGGCGAGGTCGACGGCTGTGGTGTGCTCGCCGGGCGGGAGGCCGAGACGCTCGCGGAGCTGGGCCAGGGTCTGGCCCAGGATGAACGCCGCGGCGGTGGCGTCCGGGTGCGCAAGCGCCAGGGCGAGCGCGGTGGTCTCCATCGCCTCGATGGCGTCCTCAACGGCGCTCACGCTCCAACTCGCCGACGTGCTGACGGCGTCGTGCAACTCGCACGCGGCATCGGCCAGGACCTCGGCCCGCTCGGCGACACCCGGCGCGGCGGCTGAGGGCAGCTGGTGCTGGTGCATGTCCTCTTCAACGACGGTGGGGCCGGATGGCTTCTCCCTATATAGAGGGGGACGCTCCCGGCGGCGGACTGCATCGGCTGGGAGCCACGCCGCCGGGCGCCCGTCCAGTGTCCTACGCGAGCGAGCAGCGCCGGGTGGCCGGCGGTCCGGCGGCGGACCGGGTCTACAGCTGCGGGACCGGTCCGAAGCGGGTGGATTCGGTGCTCTCCGGCTCCGGACCCTTGTTGTCCACTGCCCCCTCAGACATCCGCCAGCCGTTGTCGGTCCAGCGCAGCGTCACGCTGACCGTGGACCAAGTACTTTTGGCCGGCCGCTCTGTGGCCACGTTCTTGCCCGTGAGGGAGAACAGGCTGCGGCACCAGACGTCCACGCTCGCCTCCGTGTGTCCGTAGGCCACCACGGCCGTGCCCGCGGGCATCATCCGGCTCACGAATGTCGCTCCGGCCGGTGCCTTGCCCTCGGTGTCCAGGCCGATCTTCGCGTTGAGGTCCGTGGTGTAGTTCGTGTCGTACGCCCTCTGCAGCTCATCGCGCTGGTCGGGGTCGACGATGGCCTGCAGCAGCGCATGCCGCCGCTGGGTGTTGTACATGCCTTCGCTGCCGATGGCCGTAGCCATCTGCGCGGCTGCGTACTCGGCGCCCTTCCTGCTGTGCGGTACCTCGGGAGCGAGCGGGTTGGCGGCTGCTCCGGGCGTCTCCTCGCTGCCCGTCCAGCCTCGGTTGGCCAGCGCGATGACTGCCACGAGGGAGACGACGACGCCCACTCCTGCGATGAGTCCGCGATGCCGTCGGCTGCGGGCGGGTGGGGCGGCCTTCGCCCCTTCGGCCTGCCGCTGACTGCTGGTCGTCATCTGCCGCTCCCTGTTCTCCTGTGATCGATGCTGCGCATGACGTTATCTGGGACGCGAGAGTCCTGGGCGCCCTGGTGCCGCTGCCAGGGATAGCGTGGGACGCTCATGTCCTCTGACTTATCTGGGGGTTGATGTGTCCGCGCGCGCTCGTACCGTGGCTCGCCTGTCCGTACTCGCTGCCATCGTCGGCGCCGCGCTCATGGGCTCCGCCTCGACTTCGTACGCTGGTCCCTGCGACCTGCTCAACGGCAAGGCACAGGACCTGTGTGAGTCAGAGCAGGCCGCCGGCGGAAGTACAGGTGGCGGGGCCCCGGTCGTCGACAACTCGACGTTGGATCCGATGTCCTCGCTCGCCAAGAGCTTCGCCGAGGCGGCGGCCTGGGTCGTCGACCAGCTGAGCAATGCCGTCACCGCGACGGCGGACGTCGACTTCACGAACGGCTCGTTCCTCAAGACGTACGCGCTGACCTTCGCGGCATCGACGGTCCTGGTCGTGGTCATCTGGCTGTGGGCGGTGGTCAAGCGGGCGGTGCGGGGAGCGCCGCTCACCACGGCGATCGGTGAGGCGATCGGCCTGCTGTGGCTGGCCGTGCTGGCCTCCGCGTTCACGCCCCTGGTCCTGTACACCGTGGTGAGTGCGGTGGACAGCATCACGGACGCGCTCGCCGGCGGGTCCCAGCATGCGAAATTCTTCGACGCGTTCAGCACCGCCCTGAAAGAAAACAAAGACGGCGGCCCACTGATCCAGATCGTCCTGTCCGGCGTCTCCATCGTGGCGGCGGGCGTGGTCTGGTTCGAGCTGGTCGTGCGCGCCGCACTCCTGTACGTAGGTGCGGTGCTGGGCACGGTCGTTTACTCAGGGCTGGTCGACAAGGAGCTGTGGGGCAGGGTCCGCAAGTGGGTGGCGATCATGACCGCCATCATTTTGATCAAGCCGATCATCGTGATCGTGCTGCAACTGGCGAGCGCTCTCACGGACGCCGGCGCTCAGGACAGCGTGGGCGCCATCGTCTCCGGTCTGGCGATCATCGTCATCTCGATTGTGGCGTCTGCCCTGATCTTCCGGTTCATCCCGGGGATGGGCGACGAGATCGTCGCCGCTCGACGCGACTCCTACGACCCGGCGAGCCGTCAGTCCGCAGCCATCGTGACACGGCCCGTCCAGGGCGTCACAGCGGGCATCAACGCACACGCGAGCAGGGACGCATCGTCGCGGCCGGCGGCAAGCCAGTCCGCACCGATCTCGTCCTCGTCGTCGGTTGCCAGCGGCGGGATGGCCGCGCACTCATCCCGTCCGACCTCGTCCGGCAATGGTGGTTCCCGCCCGTCGCGCCCGGACGTGCCGAGCCAGGACAACCGCTGATCAACAGGCAGCACTGCGAGAGCCCGGTCCGCGTAACGCGGCCGGGCTCTCGGTGGTTTTCGGGTCCTTCACGACCGTCTGCTGACTGTCTCGCTTCGGCCGGGGTTCTCGCGCAGTCAGCTCCTCAGGGGCCGGGCTGCGGGTTGTTCATACCGATCAGGACCCCGATCACGATGATGGCGAGAACAAGGTAGAACTTGCCTTTCAGGCCCACGCGCCTGCACCCCCTCCGCACCCCCTCCTCCGCAGGTGGGATGCCGTAGCTGTCCGCTG
>NZ_AEJB01000114.1 GCF_000331005.1 Streptomyces turgidiscabies Car8 | reverse complement strand
CGAGGAACGAACCGCGACCGCCGCCCGGCTTCGGGGTCGTGCTCACAGAGAAACAGGAACTCCAGGTCGGCTTCGGTGACGTCGCGGAGTCGCACGTCATCCTTGCCGGTGCCGGTGCCGGTGCCGGTGCCGGTGCCAGTGCCAGTGCCAGTGCCAGTGCCAGTGCCAGTGCCAGTGCCAGTGCCGGTGCCGGTGCCGGTGCCGGTGCCGGTGCCGGTGCCGGTGACATTGTCAGTGGCTTTGTCGGTCATGGTGGGGAGTGTGGCAGGGGGTACTGACATCGACAGGAGCATCGGCGGCGGCTGTGGAAACCGCCCGGACAACGCCCTTACGCATCTGGCGCGTCCGGCGCGTCGGCCCGCCCGTACCGCAGCATCACGACTCCGTTGCCGAAGGTCTGAGACCTGATGAGCCGAAGCTTGGTGATCCGGTCGGCCTCGGGGAAGAGGGGCTTGCCGCGCCCGATGAGAACCGGATGGACGTACACGAGATACTCGTCGACAAGATCCTGCCGCATGAACTCCGCGGCGAGCTCGGCACCGCCGAGCCCCAGATCCCCACCGGGCTGCTCCTTGAGCGCCCGAATCTCCTCCGGGACGACCTCACGCATGATCGTGCTGTTCCACTCCGCGTGGTCCAAGGTCCGCGAGAACACGTACTTCGGCATGTCCCGCCAGATCCCGGCGAACTCGACCACGTGCTCCGGACTGTCCGGATCGGCGTCGGCGGTGGGCCAGTAGTCGGCCATGAGTTCATGGACAACACGCCCGTGGAGAAAGGCACCCATGGCTTTGACCTGCTGATTGAGGTGCCGGTGCAGCTCCACGTCGACCACGTGCCAGTCGATCTCACGGTTGGGGCTCTCGATGTAGCCGTCGAGGGAGACGGACATCATCAGAACAACTTTCCTCACCACTACCGCACCCCTCACCACCGACGCCGTTGTCGTACGAGCGCCCAGGGTACGGACCGGGGCGGCTGGAGGGCTGGGGGCACGCGCATCAGCCTGAACTTGCCTGCTTTGGTGGTTACTTCGTGTCCGGCATCGAGTAACCGCGCGGTCATCCGGGTGGCCAGTTCCGGTGTGGTCGCGCAGGTCGAGTGTTTGTCTTCACACACTGGTGATCAGCGGTGACCGCACCGGCCCCACCAGCGAGATCAAAAACTACATCTCGATCCAGTAGCGCCGCATGGGGCCGTGATCGGTATCCCGGACGCCCTCAAAAGCGCCGCCGTGATGCTCGATTGTCTTCACCGAGGCAAGGTTGTCGACTTCGCAGACGATGAGCACCCGGCCCAGACCGAGCGCCCGTGCCTCGTCGAGGATCTGACCCAGCGCCCAGGTGGCCAGCCCGCGCCGACGTGAAGACGGCCGAATGCCGTAGCCGATGTGGCCGAACTGCGCCACATAATCGTTCGGTCCGTGCCGTAGCGCGATCCCGCCGTGCACCCGGTCGCCCTCGACGATCCATCGGTACGTACAACCCCGGCCGGTCTCTACCGCCTTCGGATCCGTCCCGTCAGCCAGCAGCGTGACCCAGGCCGCGAACCCGGTCGGCGAGTCGACCTCGTCGGATGGCCGCAGCCCGAATCCATCCTCATGTAGGCCGGAACCCCACTCGGCACGCGCCTCAAGCCAGGCGGAGTGCAGGCGAGTGGCCGGGGCTATCAGTTCAGGCATGGAGCCAGAATAACGATCCAGACGATCACGATCTACCGCTGGATCATCTATCACTTGCAGTACATGGAATCGACATTACCGGCCCTTTCGGCAACGGTGATTCAAAGCTCGTGAGTTCCGCGATCTGCCGCAGGATTTCGCGATACTGCTCACGTCTCGCCACCGCCGTCGTACTCAGCATCAGGACTGCCATGCGCTTGCAGTCCGGATGCGGGAGGTATGCGTAGATCTGGAGCAGCGGAGTTGGCGGGAGGCCGGATTCGGAGGTTGGCGTGCGCAGGGTCTCGCTCATCGAAGCGGGCCCGCTGGGCAGGTCCAAGTACTCGATATGGGAGTGCTGTTCGGCTGTGGCCACTGCTCGTGCCGCACTCACGGCTCGGGGGGACCAGGCGATGTCTCGCCAGGAAACGGTGAAAAAGGAATGCAGAGTTTCGCTATCACTTCCCGCCGTGTCATCACGGTGGACACCCAAGGAGCAGTGGACTGTGCCTACCTCCCGCAGAGCACGCAAGAGCTGCTGTCCTGATGCCAATTGGGCGATGAACTGTTGCCGGGTGACGCCGTCAGGAATGGCCTCGACCAAAGGTGTCAGCGCCTTCTGGAGCCGGTTGGCCTCGGCAGAGGCGGGTGCGGCGAGAAGAATGTCGATGGGCAGCTCGGTGAAGCCTCCCGGGACGGCGAACCAGATGCCTGCACTGGGATCAATTGCAGAGTCATCAACGAAGACGCGATATGTCATATCCATAAGTTTTTTCAAGGCTTCGTCGGTGTCGGTGGTTCAAGATCGGACAGGAACAACCCCGGCACGGCGACCGCGTTCGACGTCCTCTGCAGTAGCTCCCCAGTCGGCGACGGAGCGCCCGCCGTCCGACCCGGTCTGCTGATGAAGGAAGCGGAAGCGGCGCGGCATCGACCCGTCAGATGTAGGTGCGGCGAGCACCCCGATGAAACGAGGGTCCCCTGCAAGCCATACCGAGCCGATCTGAGCCTTGAGTTCAGGTGTCGCACGAGGCGCCATTCGGCGGCTCCACCAGCCGACACCCCAGTGCGTGGCGAACACCATGGGTAGTTGCTCCTCCGGCTGGGCCGGATTCGGGAACTCGAACCAGCCGAACTGTCTGCCGACAACCTCGGCTCGGTTGGTGAGACCGTGCGAGGGTTGATGGGACAGCTGCCACGGATACACGCGCAAGACGCGCCTCATCCGGAAGACGGCGGCGATGACGAAGAACTGGAGGAATGCTCGGTAGAAGCTGTACACGAGGAACGGGACGACGACGACCACATATCCGGGTCCCAAGAAGACCGACAAGACGGCCAGCAGGGCAAACCACGACGCGATCCAGGCAACGAGAGCGACCACATTCATCGCGAGTTGCTTCGTCCAAGCGCGCCGGGTCGGTGCGTGCTCCCAGGCAACAGCGGGGCCGGTGGGGTTCATATGAGTTCTCTCTTACCCTTCGGTTCAGAACGCGTGCCGCGCGAGGTCAATCAGCGCGCCGCCGTCCAGAAGGCTTCGCACACCGTCGATTCCTGTACTGCCGTCCCCTACAACGTCGTTGTCAAGTTCTTCCACCGCATTGGACACCAGGCCGATGCCAGCGGTCGCGACACCGACAGAAGCCGACGTGATCTCCACGATCTCACCGACTCTTGCCGAGTCACGTGCCCCCCGCACCACGAGGTTCAAGGCTGGATTCCCGAGGCTCGAGATCGCCTTCGCCTGACTCATCGTTTCACTCCCGAACGCGGTCAGGGCCCTCCCCAGAGTGACCGACTCCTCGCCGGCTCGGAGGGCGTTCACCGCTCCGCGGGCACCCATCCCCACAGCTCCCACACCCGGAATCATCCCCAGGACGTCGCCACCGACGCTGACGGCGTTGCCCCAGAAGTCTGCGTCGAACTCGCCCTTGGTGAAACCGTCCTTGAGGGAGGCGAGCACTTCGGAGTCGGACAACCGCATGATGAGCGCAGTCGCACTCAACGCCGCTGCCGCGAGTAGCAGGACCGCAGCAGCCACACCACCCGTGGCCACGAACAGCGCGATCAGGCCGATGACGCCTGCCGTGAAGCTCAGGATGTCAGGGAGGTTCTCGGCGAACCAATCGCCGAGGTCCTCAAGCCACCCCGGCTCGTGCGGCGCCAGCTTCTTTGTGGCGTCTCGGATCTTGCCGGCACGGTACCGGGCCTTCTCCTCGTGCTCCTCAGCGAGCGAATTCGCTTTGCCAATGATCTTGTCGAGATCGGCCTGGGCTTCTTCCACCCTGGTGTTCGCACTGGTCAGATTCTTTTTCGCCTCGTCGTGGCGGCTGCCCTTGGCATCGAGGTCAGGCTCGTTCTTCGCCTTCTCGGCGTGCCCCTTGGCCGCATCAAGAACGTCCTGCGCGTCCTTGGCATCCTGCTCAAGTTTCCTGGCCCGCCGCTGGAATTCCTCAAGTTCGCCCTCCCAGCCGTCGAGTTGCCGGGCAGCCTTCCGAATGGAGTGCGCGGCGTTCTTCAGGTTGAGCGGGAGAGGGCCGTCGTCAAGCTGCTCACGGAAGGCGACGGCGGCGTCGCCTTTCCAGTAGCTGCCGTCCATGAGCTTCGTGACAAGGCCATGGGTCTCTTCCAGGACCTTGGCGCAGTTCGCGAGCTTCTTGTACAGGTCGCGGACGATGCCCGTGTCACCCGGAGTCGGATTGAACCCCAAATGAGGGTAGTTGGGGTTCGGAATGGATGGGGAGGACTTGAGCCCCTGCGGCAGATCACCATTCCGAGCGGCATCCGAGTTGGCGTAAGAGGGATTTTCGAGACCCGGCGAAACCGTCACTTCTTTCCCCCCGATTTGCCGCGCTTGGCCTCCTCCAAGGCCTTCTCCAAAGCCTTGTCCACTTCCTCGTAGCTGTCCTTGCTCTGGCCGACAATCTTGGCGAGGTCCTCGGTCTGCATACCGATCTCCTCGGTTCCGTACTTCCAGTCGTTCTGGAAGTCTTCGCACGCCGAGTCCAGGTCGTCCGTGCCAAGACCGGTGACGGTCGCGTCACCCAGGGCCTTGCGCAGACCTTCCAGAGAATCACTCGATTTTTTCAAGAGCTTCATAAAATGTGCGAGTTCGCCGCCATCTACAGCGAGCCGGTCAGCCATGTGCCGGTGCACTCTCCCCGTTCACGTCATGTGTGTACGGCAGCGACTTTATAACGTATCCACCGGCATCAGCAGTCGCCGGCCTGAAGCCTGCCGGGCTTGGGCGAGGCATGCCAAGGCCTACCCGTCGTACATCAATTGCCCCAGCACATGGGCGATGCGCAGGCCGGTGGCCACGTGCGTTGTTCATCCGGCTGGGCGAAATCGCGTAGATCAAGACGGAAGGATCACCAGCCCGAGGGGCTCGCTCTCACTCCCCCTTCTGGAACGTCACCTCCACCCGCCGGTTCTTCCGTCGGCCCTGTTCCGAGGTGTTGTCGGCGATGGGGTAGTCCTCGCTGTAGCCCCGTACCTGGAAGGTGACGTCTCCGCCCAGGCCTGCGGCCAGTTCGTCGTGGACGATCTCCGCGCGGTTCTTGGAGAGGGTCAGGCCGTGGGCGTACGAGCCGAGGTTGTCGGTGAAGCCGAAGACCCTGACGTTCGTCGCCTTCTGTGCCTTTATCTCGTCCGCGATCGCCTGGATGCGGGAGCGGGCCTCCGGGTTGAGCTTCGAGCTGTCCTTCGGGAAGAGGACCTCCGCCTGGAGGGCGAACGTCACGGTCTCGCTCGTGTCCACTCGGCGCTCCTCGCCGCCCATGTCCTCCACCACCGACTTGATGTCCAGGACCTTGGCGGCGGCAAGCGTGGCCCCGTCGGCCAGTTTGAGGCCGGGGCTGTTCGGGTCGACTTCGGGGGGTGGGGAGGTTGTGACGCTGCCTGGGGGTGCGCTCGGGTCATCGTCGTCGGCGTGGGCGACGGGAGTTGCCAGGGTGAGGGTGGCCAGGACTGCCAGGGCCGTGAGGGTGGTTGCGGCGGAGCGACGAGTCCGGGTCATCGTCACTCGCCCTCGGTGATCTCGATGGACGCCGGGGGCATGGAGCCGACCTGGAAATCGACTTTCGTGGTGCTTTCGGGTGGGGCGGGGAACTGGGCGAACCAGTCCGACGACGCCCCTGACACAAGGGCGCCCGTGAACCTCGTGCACAGGCATCGACCTTCGGTGTCGCGAAGCACAAGGTACTTCTTCTTACCCGTGGCGTCGACAAGGCTCGCTCCCGCGACGGACCCGCCATTCTTCTCCAGTTCCCGCTCATCTCCGCGCCAGTCTGCAGCCACCCAAGACTTGCTGCCGACGTTGGTCACGGTGCCTGCGACCGTAACGAAGCCGCCCTCGTCACGAAGTGCAGAGGTGACCTTGAGGGTCAGATCGCCTCCTTTGACCTCGGCGAGAACCTGCTCCGGAGCCGACGATGGAGATTCGGTATCCTTATTGTCCCCGCTGTCATCTGCTTTCGTCGGTGTCGATGACGTGGTCTCACCCTTGGACTTGTCGTCGTTTCCCCCAGCGCCGCAGCCGGCCGCCCCGAGAAGCAGACCGGTCGTGATCGCCAGTGTCGACAGCGCCCTGCGGCTCTTCTTGGTACGCCGGAAATCCATCGGTACGGCTTCCTCTCACTCGGCCAGATGCACAGAGAACAGCACGGACGCGTCGGGGAAGTCGTCCGGGTCGAAATCTACGGGGTCGATGTTTACAGTCTGGCCGTCACAGTCAAGGACGATCGGCTTCGTGGGATCCGCAGCGGGGTCGAAATCGCAGCGGGGCTGGATGACGGCGACGGCATCGGCCTTGGCGTGCATGCCCTCCGTGCCCGGAATGATCGACGCGCCAACCGTGTTCGTGGTCTCCACGGCGACGCGGAACCCGGGGTAGCCGTCCATCACGACAGGTTCGGCGCCTCCCTGAACGGTTGAGCCGTTCGCGGCAGCCAGTGTCTGTGCGGCCGCGGTGGCCCCGGCAGCCGGTGGATCTTGGCCGTTCAGCCAGTCGAGCCAGTCGTCACCCTGTCCGATCGCGCCCGTCAGGCTGTCCACCAGTTCGTCCCGGGCGTCCTGCGCCGCCGCCAACGCCGCAGCATCCGCCGCAGATTGGGCTCCATTGCGGACGGATGCTGCTTGGGCGAAGACGAAGAACGCCACGGCGGTGAAGAGCAGGATCCCCGTCAGCCAGATGTAGATGGGCAATGTCTGCCCTCTGTCGCCCGACAAGTGCGCTGCGGTCAGCCTCCGATGACAGAGTTCACGGCGTCGAAGATCGCTCCCGAGATCAACCCGTCCAACCCCAGCCCGTCGATCAGCGTGAAGATCCCCGCAATGATGATCATTAGGCCCGCGTACTCCACGAACCCGGCCCCCGCGTCCCGCCCCGTTCCCCGCATCCGGGAGACAACGGTCCGCGCCCACCTGTTGACCTTCAGCATGGCTTGCGCCCTCCCGCCCGACATCACTACCGACTTCAGCACAGTAGGTGAGAACCCGTCTACTCCGCGTGGGCCCGAGGGCCCAACTTCCCCCCGCAGTACGCCCCATCACTCCCACCCCTCCCGAGCCGTACCCAGCCACCGGGCGATCGCTTCGCTCCGGGTCGTACTGTGCAGCTTTGCGAAGATGCGGTTGATGTGGTTCTTGACGGTTTTTTCGCTGATGAAACAGGTGGCGGCGATTTGCTGGTTGTTCACCCCGGCTGCGATGAGATCCATGACCTCCACCTCCCTTGAACTCAGGCCGAAGTCCGGTTGGTTGCGGTCATGGACGGTCAGTGTCGCCGCGTGGCCCAGCCGGGCCTTTGGGGTCTGCCGCAAGAGTGCCATAGATGATTGCAGGTGCGAAGAGATTTCGTTCGGTTCGTAGGAAACGCCGAGCGAATCCGTCACCTCCGGGCCCGGGGGTGAGGCATGCGGCGCCTTCGCCGTCTGTACCTTCTGCGCCGTCAACCGGGCTCCTCGCCCCACCGCCCGTACCGCCTCCGTCAGCTCCTCCGTCGTGAAGCCTCCGTGGACGAGGTAGCCCGACGCTCCCCTGTGCAGCGCCTGCCTCACCACCTCCGGCTCGCTGCTGTACGTCAGCATCATCACCGGGGCCAGCAGGGCCAGTTGGGGCAGGGCTGTGAGGCCGTCCGTGCCGGGCATGCGTACGTCGAGGAGGACCACGTCGGGGTGCGCTCGCTCCGCCGCCGCAACCGCCTCGGTGCCGTTCGACGCCTCCGCGACGACCTCCATGTCCGCGTGGCCGCCCAGCAGCGCAGCCAGGCCCGCCCGTACCACCGGGTTGTCGTCCGCCACCAGAACTCTCAGCGGCAACGGCTGCCGTTCACCTGCGGACATGTGATGCGGCCTCCTTCCGGGGCCGGGGGCCGGGTACGTGGTCGAGGCCGGGAGACCTCACGTCCACGCGGATCTCCGTGCCCCCTTCCTCGCGCCGGCTCAGCTGAATCACGGCCCCCAGCGTCCTCGCCCGCTCCACCATGCCCAGCACGCCGAAGTGGCCTGATCTGACGCTCTCTTCGAGGTTGAGGGGGGCCGGGAGGCCCACTCCGTTGTCCCGGATGTGGAGCGTCACGCCCTCTCCCGACGACTTCGCCTCCAGCGTCACCCTCGTCGCGTCGGCGTGCCTGCGCGTGTTCTCCAGTGCCTCCGACACGATCGCCAGGAGGTGGTGGGCGGTCCGGTGCGGGAGGGCGGCGAGTTGTCCGGACCTGGTCTCCAGGGTTGTACGGATTCCTGTGCTTCGCTCGAACGCAGCCGCCCGGTCAGCCAGTTCAGCGGTCAGGTCTACGTCCGGTGCCGTCAGGTCCGTGTGGTGGCGCAGGTCGGTGAGGAGCTCGCGGGACTCCGCTGCGGCGCGGCGGGCCGCCGAGGCCACCAGGGTCGCCTGGCGGCGTACGGCCTCCGGGTTCGCCCCGTCGTCCGACGAGGTTGCCGACAGCGCCTCCGCCGCCAGTGCCAGACCGTGCAGGGTCTTGGCCACCGAGTCGTGCATCTCCCGCGCAAGGCGGGCCCGTTCCGAGTCCACCGCCTCCGCCACCGCCAGCCGGGAGTTCGCCTCCGCCAGTGCCTCGCTCGCCGTACCGAAGCGGAACATCAGGTTGCGCAGCGTGACGCCGATGATGCCGGCGCCGATGCAGAAGCCAGCTATGAGGAGGGTGCTGGTGCCGGCGCCCGGGCGGTGTTCCCAGGCTCGGTGGACCGTGAGGAGCACCACCAGTTGCAGGCCCGTGAAGACGCCCGAGCCGCGCCAGCCGTAGAGGAGACCCGCGAGGAGAGGGGTGCAGACCGTGGCGTAGGCGAGCGGGGAGGCGGGGGACGCCATAAGGAGGAGTATCGCCGCGAAGACCAGGTCCGCCGCCATGAGGGTGGGGTGGGCCAGGAGGCGCGGGGCCAGGCGGTCCCAGTCCCGGTACATGGCGTACGAGGCCGTGATGCCCAGGACCGCCGCCGCCAGGACCGCGTAACGCGGGGAACCCTGAGCCGTGTTGGTCATCGCGAAGGGGGTGCCGAGGGCCAGCATCGTCATGCGTACGGCGAACGTCTGGCGGCACAGGGCCTGGAGGGCGTTCAGCTGGAGGCGGACGGTGGCGGGGGCCGGGGCGTCGTCGGCCAGGTAGCCGGCGGTCGGGTCGTAGCCCCGGCCGTGCTTCACACGACGTCGCATGTCCGTCACCCACGCCTTCATCGGCATCGCCCTCAACGTCCCAGGATCGAGCCGAAGTTCGTACCCGAGCCGAGGAACATGCCGGTCGCGATGAGGATCATCGTCGCCGGGAGCATGAACACCAGGGTGACGAGGGTTGCCTTGGGGATCGTCTTCGCGGCGCGGCGGCGGGATTCCTGGGCGTCCGTGCGGCGCATGTCGGCGGCGATCTGGATCAGGGTCTCGGCGATCGGGGAGCCGAGTTCCTCGCCCTGCTGCAGCGCCGAGACGAACTGGGCCACCTGCTCACTGGAGTTGCGCTTGCGGAGCTGGTCGAAGGCCTGGCGGCGGCTGACGCCCATGTCCATCTGACGGAGTGTGATGCGCAGTTCGTCCGCCCAGGGGCCCTCGTACTTCTCCGCCACCCGGTCCAGGGCCTGGCGGAAGCCCAGGCCCGCCGAGACGACGACCGCGAGTACGTCCAGGAAGTCCGGGAGCGTGCGGTCGATGACCTCCCTGCGTTCCCGTACCGCCTGCCAGATGGCGAGGTCCGACGCCGTCGCGCCGAACACGAACGTGACGACCGCGAGGAGCAGTTGGCCGTTCGAGAGGAAGATCAGGCCCATGAGGACGCCGAAGGAGACGTATACCGCGCGGCGGGCCGCGTAGCGGGTGATGGTCAGGCCGCCGGGGTTGCCCGCCATGTCGATGCGGAGGCGTTTCGCGTCGACCCGGCGGGGGCCCATCAGGCGGAGGACGAGGGGCGCGAAGCGCATGCCCATACGGTCCACCGCCGAGTCGGCCTTCGAGACCCGGGTGCCGCCCACCTCCAGGGCGAGGAGCAGGTCGGAGGGGAGTTTGACGTCGGCCCGGATCATGCGGATGCCCAGCAGGGCACCCGCGACCGCGATCGCCGTCAACAAGGCCAGAAGGAGTGGCAGCAGCACAGTGAACTCCCCCTCACACTTCGATCTTGCCGAGGCGGCGGATGACGAAGAAGCCGACCGTGTACAGGCCCAGGGAGAGGAGGATCAGGCCCTGGCCCAGGGCAGAGCCGGTGACCTTCTCCAACGCGCCCTCGTTCGAGGAGTTGATGAGGAGGAGGGAGCCGAGGCCGAGGCAAGGGACCGTGAAGGCCGTGGCGTTGACCTCCGAGAGCATCGTGCGGACCTCTCGACGGGTCTCCTTGCGGTCTTCGAGGGTCTGGGTGAGGTTGCGGAGGGAACTGACCACTGAGCCGCCCGCCTTGTTGGCGAGGACCAATGTGGTGACGAGCACGACGAGTTCGCGGGACGGCAGGCGTTCGGCCAGCTCGCCCAGCGCGTCGTCGATCGTCCGGCCCAGGCTCAACTGGTCTGCCACACGCGCCAGTTCCTCGCCCGCCGGGGCCTCCAGTTCCTCCGCGGCCATGGCCAGCGACGTACGCAGCGCGAGTCCGGCCGCCGTCGCGTTGGCCAGCAGGCGGGCCACATCGGGGAGTTGGTTGATGAACGCCTCGATGCGTTTCTGGCGTTGCCAGTTGAGGAAGATCGCCGCACCCCAGATCGTCACCAGCGCGGCGATCGGGCCGAAGAAGGGGGCCAGTACTGCTGCTGCCAGCAGCCACAGCGCTACACCGGCCGCAGCCACGTAGGTGAAGAACTCGCCCGCTGTCAGGTCGAGTCCGGTCGCCGAGAGGCGCAGGTGGATCGTGCGGCCGAGGCGGGTGCGGCGCAGTCGGCGGTCGACGGTCGCGAACCGGCGTACGCGGCCCGCCGCCGTGTGCAGCGCGCCGCCGCCGGAGAGACGGTCTTCGAGCGCCTGGCGCTGGGCGCGACCGGTGGCGTACGTGTGCACACCCACGACGGCGAGAGTGCAGCACAGCATGGTGGCGCCCAACGCCAGCGGGACCGAGTTGTTCATGGCTTCTCGCTCCGCACGGTCGTCCTGATGGTCGTAGGTGGAGTGGTTACAGGTGGAGTGGTCGGCTTCGTCGTCCGGGTGTTCATCCGATGGCCTGCCTCGTGTCCGTCACGTCGAGCATCTCGGCCACTCCGAACGCCGGGGGCAGCGACTCGTTCGCCAGGTACAGCTTCTCGGCGACCGGGCGCGGCACCGGGAGGTGTTCGAAGTAGCCCTGGGCGCGGCGGTCGGGGCCGGTCGGGCGGGTGACGTAGCGGGAGACGGTCGCGATGCGGAACTGCTCGCGGCCGTGGGAGACGAGCAGGGCGATCTCGGCGATGCGGCGGGAGCCGTCGACGTGGCGGGCGAGTTGGACGACCACGTCGACCGCCGAGTTGATCTGGTCCTTCAACGCCTCGAACGGGATCATGACTTCGGACATCGAGCCCAGGGTCTGCAGCCGCATCAGCGCGTCCTCCGCCGAGTTGGCGTGGACGGTGGCCAGGGAACCGTCGTGGCCGGTGGACATCGCCTGGAGCATGTCGAGGGTCTCACCGCCTCGGACCTCACCGACGATGATGCGGTCGGGGCGCATACGCAGGGAGTTGCGGACCAGGTCGCGGATGGTGATCTGGCCCTTGCCCTCCACGTTCGGCGGACGCGATTCGAGGCGGATCACGTGTTCCTGCTGGAGCTGGAGCTCGGCCGAGTCCTCGATGGTGATGATGCGTTCGTGGGAGGGGACCAGGCCGGAGAGGGCGTTGAGGAGCGTGGTCTTGCCGGTGCCCGTGCCGCCGCTGACGATGACGTTGAAGCGGGCCCGGACGAACGCCGCGAGGAGCATCAGCATCTGCTCGTCGAGCGAACCGAGGCCGATCAGCTCGGGGAGTGTGTAGGCGCGGGGGAAGCGGCGGATCGTGAGGGTCGGGCCGGTGAGGGAGAGGGGCGGGATGATGACGTTGACGCGCTCGCCGGTGGGCAGTCGCGCGTCGACCATCGGATTCGACTCGTCCACACGCCTGTTGACCGTCGAGACGATCCGCTCGATGGTCTGCATCAGCTGCTCGCTCGACGCGAAGCGCATGGGGAGCTGTTCGACGCGGCCCGCTCGTTCCACGAAGATCGAGTCCGGGCCGTTGACCATGATCTCGGTGATCGACGCGTCGGCGAGGAGCGGTTCGAGGACGCCCAGGCCGAGGGCTTCGTCGACCACTCGCCGGATGAGCTGCGAGCGTTCGGCGGAGGAGAGGACCGGGCCCTCACGGCTGATGATGTGGCCGAGGACGCGTTCCAGGCGGACGCGGCGTTCGGCCGCCGCGAGGCTCGACATCTCCGCGAGGTCGATCTCTTCGAGGAGCTTGGCACGGTAGACGGCGACGAGGTGGCCGTCCTCACGCGCGGTTCCGTTGCCGTGGTCGTCGGCGGAGGCTATGCGGGAGCGCAGGCTCATGGTCTCGGTCTCAACTCCTCTCCATTGATTGCCGGTTCACGGTCAGTCGTCCTGGTCGTTGGGCATGGTGGCTCGGCGGGTCACGGGCCAGGAGTCGAAGAGCGGGATGATCGCGGGGACGGTCACGGTCACGGTCGCGGTCGTCGTCTCCCCCGCGCCCGGCGGCGCGTCCACCTGGGGGTTGAGCCAGTCGCTGACGGAGTCGATGCCCGCCGTCTGTCCGTCGCCCCCGAGGGAGGTCGCCCGGGCCGCCGCGCGGGCGCCCGTGCCGGCCTGGTTGATGCCGTAGCCGATCAGGCCGAGCTGGATGCAGGCCAGGCCGATGATGATGAGGATCGGGAGGAAGCCGGTGAACTCCAGGATGGAGGAACCCCGGTCCCTCTTTTCCCGGACGCGGTTCGCAAGTCGGCCCCGAAGGCTCCTCGTCCTCGTCCTCGTCCTCATCCGTCCCCGTCTCCCTCCAGCGCCGCGCCCGCTTCGCCGTTCACCGTCCAGTTGACGTCGAACCCTGGGAAGAACAGCGGGACTTGGGCGCTGACGGTGGCCTTCATGACCTCGCCCTGGGGGCCGCAGTTGATGGCGGCGCCGTTCCAGGCGCCGGGGAGGTGCTCGCCGCCCGCGCTCTCGCAGGCGCCCTCATAGCCGCCGGGGTCGAGGGCGTACGCCGCTGTGGCCGCGCGAGCCGCCTCGTCCGCCGCGTTGCCGGCCAACGAGTACGTGTAGCCGTACAGCACGCACTGCCACAGGATGCTCATGACAACGAGCAACAGCGGGAACATGCCGGCGAATTCGAGGGTGATCGCCCCTCGGTCGCCGCCCTTCTCCGCTCGCCGTCGCAGTGAGAGCGAGCCACGGTCGGACGATGACGAGGCCTTACGTCGTTTGCCGCCGCCGCCTTCGTGGACGACGACGAGCCCCAGCTCCGCCGCCAGCGCCCACAGTGCCTGCTTGACGGTCGACCGGCTGTCCAGGTCCTGGAGCCGTCCGGCGTCCACGACGCCTTGAAGTTCCTTGAACGCGGCGGGAATCGACGCGCGGGCGACCTTGGTGCCGGTGACCTTCTCGACGAGCGAGGGCTGGATCTCCGTAGCCTTGGACTGCCTGTTGACGACCGTCAACGTCTCTTCGGCCTTGCGGATCTGGAGGCGGTCCCAGAGGCGGACCATGCGTTTGGCGGCGCGTACGGCGACGACGTCCGGGGTGACGAGGAGCAGGGCGTGGTCGGCCATCTCGACGGCGGCGGCCGTGGCCGAGTCCATCCGGGCGCCGCAGTCGACGATCACGACGTCGTGGCGGGAGCGCAGGACGGCGACGATCTGGCGGGTCACACGGTCGGTGACCTCCTCGCCGCGTTCACCCTCGGCGGGGGCGAGGAGCAGGCCGATGCCGGTGTCGTGGGTGAAGACGGCGTCCTGGAGGACGCGCGGGTTGATGTCCGTGATGGCGGCCAGGTCGGCGACCGACCTGCGGAACTGGACGTCCAGGTAGGACGCCACGTCCCCGGACTGGAGGTCGAGGTCGAGCAGAGCGACCGTATGCCCCGACGCCCTTGCCGCGAGGGCGAGTTGGACGGCGGTGACGGTGGCGCCGACGCCGCCCTTGGCGCCGGTGACGGTGACGACCGTACCGCCGGGGCCCGCGTACAACTCCGGTGCGTTGCTGCCGAGATGGCGCCGCATGCCTGCCGACCAGGCCGCCGCCGCCTGTACGCGCTCCGCCAACGCCTCGTAGTCGAGCGGAAGTTGGACGATGCCACGGGCGCCGGAGTCCATCGCGGCGGTGAGGACGCCGGTGCTGGGGTCGGCGGTGATGAGGACGACCCCGACGGCCGGGAAGCGCATCACGAGGTCGCGTACGAGGTCGAGGGCCGGGACGGGCCCTATCCGTTCGTGTATGAGGACGACTTCCGGCAGCTCGTCGAGGGACTCGGCGGCCAGCCGGGCCAGCGTGTCGAGCAGTGCGGTCGAGTCGCCGACGGGCGGGGCGGGTTCGGCGTCCGGGAGCCGGCTGAGGAGGGTGCTCAGGGCGCGGGCGGACTCGATGTCGGCGGTCGCGGGGAGGATGCGGATGGTCATCGGCGCGCCCTCGGCAGGCATGTCAACGACGTTCGCCGCCACCGTTGTTGGGGCTGCGAGTGCGACTGCGGCTGCGGCTTCGTACGTACGGACCTCATGCCGGCCTCCTACTTGTCCTTCTCGAGGGTGTACGTACGGTCCGCGGCGCCGGGGACGGCCGTCAGTTCGCCGCCCGCGACGAGGGACAGTCGGACGTGCTCGGCGAACGACTCGGCGTACGCGACACGTTGGGCGTCCGGCGTCTTGAGCGCGAAGGTGATCGGGACGGCCTCCGTCGACGTACTTCGGCGTTCGTTGCTCGACTGTCCCGGTTCGAGGGCGCTGATCTTCCCGACGTCGATGACGCGCGCGTTCGTGACGAGCAGCTTGGCCTCGTCGACGCCCTTCTCGCTGTCCTTGGACTCGAAGGTGGCGTAGATGTTGACGAGCGACCCCGGGTCGATCTTTCCGGCCACACCCGTCGACGCGTCGATCATGATCGCGATCTCCTGCTCACCGGCGGCCAGCGCGGGCCGGTCGACGATCATGTCCGTCTGCAGCAGGGAGCCCTTCTCCAGCCGGGTCACCGCGACCTTGCCGCGGATCTGGGAGACACGTGTGACCGCGGTCTCCGACAGCCACCGCTTCGGCATGGAGATCTTCTCGAACTGGTCGGCCGTGAGCTCCTTGTAGGGCGCTATGTCGCTCCTGAGGCGGTACGCCGTCACCTCCGGCCCGACCTTGGAGTTCACGTCGCGGATCACCGAGAGCACTCCGACAAAGGCGCCGATGGCGCACAGGATCGAGAGGACCAGCAGGATGACGCCGCGGCGCTGGCGCGAGTTCACTAGATCTCACCTCATGGGGGCTTACCGGGTAGTGGGGCGGGCCTGCTCTGTCTGCCGGGGGTCCGGGGGTCGCCTCCCGGGGGGATGCAGCATGACGCGGACAACCTCGATCGGGGGTGGGGACGGACACGTCTTCTACGTCTCTTACGTCGTACCTCGGGGCAGTTCTCGTACTGTTGTTCCTGTTGCTCCTGCCGGGGTTCCTGCCCGTTCGAGGGCCGCGGGAAGCTCCGGAGGCGGGGCGAGTGGTGCGGCGCAGAATCCGCAGCGGTCCCCGATGAGTTCGAGGCCGCACCAGTGGCACTCCTCGCGGCGTACGGAGGAGACCAGTTGGTAGAGCACGGAGACGTCGTGCAGTCCAGCCGCGAACTCGACGATCTTCCCGGTCCCCCACCAGCGCGGGGACTCCGCGGGCAGCGGCACGGGGGCGACTCCCTGCACCCGCCAGGCGGGGGCGAGGGTCGAGGTGACCCAGTCGGAGGGCGCCTGCCCCTGCGCGACGAGCAGCCGCGTCCCGAACTCGGGCCCGGCCAGCTCCTCCTGGCCCACCCGTACGAGCTGGGCTCGCGGATTGGCCAGTACGGCGAACTGCGCGCCCGGCACCCAGGACTTGGCGTGCGACTTCAGCGACACGGGCACCCGGTCGAGCTTGGCGACGGAGCCGAGGTGGGCGCCCGCGTAGATGTAGTGGGCGAGCAGCCGGGCGGAGGAGGCCAGCACCCCGGGGCTGAAGTCACACATGGAGAGCTGCCTCAACTGCTGGGCGAGCAGGGCGAGTCCGAGGGGCGGCAGATCGACGGCGAGCAGCGCGATCCGGTCGCTCTCCAGGACGGAACGCACGGTGTGCAGCCGCCGGGTGAGGGCCGTGTCCGTGGACGCCGGGTAGAGGGCGATGACGTACCCGTGCTGCTCGACGAGCGTGTGCATCCCCACGAGAGCGCCGTCGAGGCTGTCGAGGGACGGGACGGCGGCGGGCGGGGTCTGCCGGTCATGCGGTGGGAGCACCAGGTCGGAACTGGTGACGGCTATCGCGGTCGGCACGCTGCACACCACCCCGTTCACTGCGACGGGGTGGTCGGCCACCGCCTCAGATCGCCCCTGTGACGTCCTCTTGCATCAGCACCTTATCCACGGCATGGCCCGCTCAACACCGAATCTTCTAGATCAACTAACGGAAGGTGGAGCTTGATCGACGGAGAGTGAGGCGAATATGCCACAAGTCGGGTGCCGGGGAGGGTAGTTGATGAGGCATCCACACCGAAGCCGATGACCCCTGCGGGGGCAGGTCTGCAAGAATTCTTCACACCTTCGACCACTTCGACAACTTCACGATTTAAACCTCGTCAGCGGAACTGTGGCCTCCATCACAGCGCGCGGGGTTCACACCTGATCCACTGCCCGGATGATCGGTCTGATACTCCGCGTCCTGCCCTGGTACGTCCGCGAACCCCTGGCCATCTCCATGTGCCTCACCCTCAGCGGCGCCTCCTTCTACTGGACCGTCCAGGACGGAGGGTGGGCCAGATTCGGCTTCGGCGTCCTGTTTCTCGCCATCGCGGTCCTCCGGGGGTTCATCCTCAGAGGGGAGTTGAGATCCTGGCGGGCGGGTAGACAGCCCACGACACAACCGAAATCCGCGGAAGCCGCACAGTGATCCACTGAGATCCCCTGAGATCCCCTGAGATCCCCTGAGGGCAGCGCTTCGACCGGCCCTCGGCAACGGCGCCGGTCTCTCAGACGTACAGCCTGGCGGTGGCGAACTCGACGAGTTCGTCAACCTCCCGTCTCCCGTGGTGTGCCGTTCCGGGTGTTCCACTCGGCGACGAACCAGGCGCCGTGCCATTCGGCACGCCATACATCGCCGTGCCGGTTCTCGAACTCGACGAAGCTCCCGGTTCCGCCCTCCATCAGCCGCAACTCCTCCACAAGCCGCACCGGCTCTGTGAGCCCCCGTCCGGGATTCGTACTCCTGCCCCGGGTCCGCGTGTTGGCGTATCGCATCTTCAGGAAGGGGAGGTGCTCCCGGCCTAGATGGTTCAGGCGCAGCATGCGGTACCGGGTAATGGCCTCGTCGAGCGTTTCGTCGCCGGAGAACTCGCAGGAGTACGCCGGAAAGGCCAGCCGGACGTGGGGGGGGTCAGGTCCGAATTCTCCACGCGGTAGAAGCGGTGGACCTCGGACGCGATGCCGACGACCGCGTCGAAGCGATGTCCGGCGGGCAATTCGAAGCCGTCGAGCGAGCCCGGAAAGGGATTACGGGCGAAGAGTGCGTCCTCTTGATCGCGGGCGAAGCGGAGGGTACGGACGGCGAGGTCCTGGTCGTAGGAGTTACGGCCGCTCAGTTGGAGCAGCCGCTTCCCGTCGGCGGACAGCGCCCCCGCGAAGTCGATTCCGGGAGCCGGCGACCAGTGCCAACTGTCAGGCAGGCCGGGAAGCGGCTCCACGCCACGGAAGCCCGCGACTACGGCGCGAATGTCCATGAGTCCTCCGTGATCACGTACTCAGCTGCATGAGTATCCGTCCCCGAATTCCTGGCCGACCTTCCCTGCCCAGCGCTGAACCACGGGCTGCGTGAGATCGTGAGGTTGGGGAGGCGGAAGAACCTTGGCGATCCCTTTCGAGCTCGTGGTGACCTTCGGCGACGACGCCGAGGCGCGACCGAGCTGGGGCATCAACTCCTCGCACTGCGCGCGCAGTTCCGGGGATACGTCGCCGCCATGGTCGGCTGGGATCCGGAAATCATTCCTGGACCCCGCTGAGCTCAAACGCGAGTGGTCGGACGAACCGACCGACGGCAGCCTTCCCGGGCTCGTGCTGTGCGACAGGCTGCACGAGGAGCTTGACCTGAGCGCCGACCATGCTTCATGCCGCTTCACTTGCCCGCCGATAGGCGCGCGTTCTGGCCAGCCGGACCGCAGACGCACGGAACGTGACACCGGATTCCTCCGACCCCAGGGCTACTTCGAAGAGCCCTCCGCCGATGACGGACAAGTCGAACGCCCCGGCCTCAGGAGGCCCCCAGCCCGTGACCCGGAGACCTTCCACATCGGCGAAGACAAGGTAGAAATCGAAGGAGTTGAAGCCCTTTCCCGCCCATTCAGCGAGCGGATTCACGGGGAAGCTCCTGGTGTCGAACCCCAGAGTCACCGAGTCTTCGCGCTCGTCGATGTGCAGGTAGAAGAGGTCGCACGCACCGGGCGGAGGCGGGGTATCGCCGTACAGCCGGTCGCGGGGAGGGATGTGTACCGTCGAGCATCGAGCTTGCTCGCGAAGATGTGCGGCCCGTTGTCCGCTCCCTCGGCCTCGGTTTTGAACGCGCTCACGTGACTGACACGTACGGACTCGCTGCAGTCGAATCGGAGTTCAACGCCGTGACCGACTACGGTCACCCTCATACGACGCTCACTGCCCGTCGGAGCCATCTCGACGTCTGCGACGGTCGGCGGATCCCAGGCGGTGAGGGAGATGTTCTCCACTGCCAGGAACTGGAATTGGCACTGCACCGTATCCATCCCAGCGTCGACCCACTTCTGTGGCGCCGAACCCGGGAAAGAGGGCAGGTCGATTCGGAGCGTCACCGTGGGCCCTCGCCAGTTCAAATTGACCGACCTGATCCTGACCTCGTTCAGGTTCGGGACATGTCCGTAGAGCGAATGGAGCATCTCCGGATTCACGAGGAAATCGTCATCGGTCATAAAAAATGTGTTCCTTGGCGCCGGCTATCTGCCCATGGCGACTCTCGTAGGGTCTCAGGTGCACACACGAGGGTTTTCCCGTTCGCGACGTCGTCGGCGAAGTCATACAGCGTACGGGGGAGTTGGCGGAAGCGATCCGGGTCGCCCCGGCGGTGGGACCTTGTTCAGGTCCAGTACATGCCAGTCCGGCGGACGATACACAGCCATCCCGCAATCCCCGTCCTACGCACCACAGCGACAGCAGTCGTACCCGTACACACGCGAAACTACTAGCCCGTCGCGAGCCGCGCCTAGGATTTTGTCCCAGCTGGCCAGCACGCACTCTGCCACTCCGTCTCGAATTCCTGACGGGTGATCACGACAGCCTCGAATTCGGGCTGGGCAATCACGTCTTTGATAGGCCCCACCGGCACCGTGCCGAGGCTGATCTCCTCGGAGTCGTGGAGATCATCAGCCTTCAGCTTGCGCCCGTCCCGGTACTGGTAAACCTTTCGGACCTCGTATCCGTCGTCGCCGATCTCGTTGTAGATCCTGGTCGCCTCGGACTGGAAATCGTGCAGCCAGTCCACCTTCCAGTAGTCCATGTCCTCAAATCCTCCACTTACGACCAGCGGGTCCTCGGGCCGTGTCAGTCCGATGGCCCCGCTACGGTATGGGTTTTGCCAGCACATCTGTCTCACCGGGAGTCCACTGTGAAGCGCCATGCTCCGCCCGTCGCTGCCACGTTCGTCGCGACGGCCGCACTGCTGATGGCCGCGTGCGGTGGCAGCGACGGCGAGTCGGCATCGACTGACGACGGCAAGGCCACCGGGGCCGCACCCACGGGTGAAGCGTCCCCCTCGCGTACGGCATCGTCCGCCGACTCGGCCGTCGCCACTGCCCGACCGGAGATCGAGCTGCCATCGGACCTGTCGTACGTCTTCGACTGGCCCAGGACCGGCGACACGGACAAGGACGCGGTCCTGGCCGACAGCGAGCAGTCCATCAAGGCCGTCGACCTCGCGATCGTGAACCAGGACGCGCTCGACAAGGCGTACCTCTACTACTACGAGGGGGAAGCAGCCGCCGGTACAGAGAAGTTCATCCAGAACTACGTGGACCACAAGGCGGGCATCACTGGCGCCTACCGCTTCTACTCGCCCGTCGTAGCCGTCGATGACGACGGGACGGCCTCGCTCAGGTACTGCGAGGACCAAGGGAAGGCATTCGTCAAGTACTTGGAGACCGACAAGGTCGAGGAGACCGAGGTTTCCGCGAAGAGCTACGTGGCGTACAGCACGTCGCTCAGGAAGAACAGCAACGGCATCTGGGTCATCCTGAAGATGAACTCTCAGACTGGGAGCGCCAGGTGCCAGCCCTGACACCAGGCAGACCCTGGAGGCTTCCGGTCCTGATGGCCGTCCCCGGACGGGTCCGGTCTTTGCCGTTGCCACAGCGCAACCTTGGCAGCCTGGCGGAACCACCGGTCTCACCGATAGCGTCTTGATTTTGCTAGCACATCTGTCTCACGGGGAGTTCACTGTGAAGCGCCGATCTTTGCCCGTTGCTGCCGCGCTGGTCGCGTCCGCTGCCCTGCTACTGACCGCCTGTGGCGGCGACGACGGCGAGTCGAAGGACAACGACAAGATCGCCGGGGCCGACACCGGCGAGACCTCGGCATCGCCGACGGCGTCCGCCTCCGCATCGGCCGCCTCCGCCGACCGGCCGAAGATCGAGCTGCCGGCGGATCTGACCTACACCTTCGAGTGGCCCAAGACGGGCGACAAAGACAAGGACGCCGCCCTCAGCGACAGCGAGCAGTTCCTCAAGGCCGTGGACATGGCGATCGCCGAGCAGAACCCGTTGCACAAGGCGTACCTGTACTACTCCGAAGGCGAGGCAGCAGCCGGGAGTGAAAGGTTCATCCAGGGGTTCGTGGACCGCAAGGGCCGCATCACCGGCGCCAAGCGGTACTTTGACGCCAGGGTGAACGTCAACAGTGACGGTACAGCTGGCCTTGTCTACTGCGAGGACCAGAGCAAGGCGTACGACAAGAGCCTCACGACCGGCAAGACCAATGTGACCGCGGCGTCCAAGGACAGCTACGTCCTGTACAGCAGCCAACTGCGCATCAATAAGCACGGTATTTGGGTAACACAGACGCTGACATCAGAGCGGGGGAGTTCCGTATGCCAGCCCTGACGTACCGAACATTTCGAGGCCCGGCAGTTATCGCCTTCACCGCGGGGGTTCTACTCCTGTGCCCTGCGCAGGCGTTCGCCACTTACGGAGACGGTGACACCAACGGCACCGAGACCGTGGAAGGCGGCCAGGACGGCCAGAACCTCTCCGCAACCGCCGGAGCCGTCGTCTACGACCGTTCCAAGAACGGGTCCGGGCAGTCGGCCGGTCCGGTTGCTGCCACCACGTCCTGGACGCCGCCTGCTTGTTGGTATGCGCCGACGTATTCACCCGCGGAGTTGCAGAAGGTCAAGGAGCCGGTCTGGGAAGCGGGGTCCACAGGCTACGAGTGGGATGCCGAGCAGCGGAAGAAGTACCTCAACGAGGACGATCACTCGAAGGACTTCAACAAGGACAAGACCGGCAAGGGCTACTGGTGGGGGTCCTACGTCAACAAGTCCTATCCGCCGGGCTGGGACGCCTGCAAGGAGGACTACTTCTGGGTGGACACCGGCGCCGCACCGCCCGCCAACATCCAGAACGTCATCACCCCCGAGATCCTCGCCGGACTCGCCTACAACGAGATCCGCGTACCGGGCACCAAGGTGACCCTCGCCCCCGCCGGTGGCACCAAGGTCAACCTCCCCACCTGGGCCTGGCTCGACGCGGCCCAGTTCAAGCCGGTGTCCGTGACCGCGTCCGTCCCGGTGCTCAACATGGAGGCGACTACCGTCGCCGAGCCCGTCTCCCTGCGGATCGAGCCCGGTACCGCCGACGCGCAGGTCTACCCCGCGTCCGGTGTGTGCACGTTCGTCAACGGGCGGATCGGGGAGCCGTACGCCACCGGGAAGGCGGGCCAGACCCCGACCTGCGGTGTGAAGTACCTGCGCTCGTCAGGCAACGGTTCATACGCGCTCCGCGCCACCATCACCTGGAAGATCCACTGGACCGGCACCGGCGTCAACGCCCCGCAGGCGCTGCCCGACGGTGAGTTCGGGGCCGAACAGGCTGTCGTCGTTCAGGAGATCCAGGCCGTCAATCGCTAAGAGGTGCCTATGGGGGCCAGGTACGCCCCCATAGGTCCCGGCGGCGCGACAAAGCGGTGCGACTAATTCGGACGTACTGCGTCCAGCCAACTACCGCTGACCTAGCAGGTGTTGACGGGGGAAACACGTGTCGCAACGCCCTGCCGACTGGCACATACTCGATTTGGACAAGGACCCCACTCCGGGCGATCCCCAGCGCATTCGCAAGCTGGCCGGTACCTTGCACGACTTCGCCGACGACGTCTCCGAAGCCCTGAGAGCCTTCAAGGGGCTGGCCAAGGAAGACGAGATGATCTCCTGGGCGGGCAGGACGGCGGAGGTCTTCGCCGAGGAATTCGCTGACGCCCCGGGCAGGTTGAAGAAGCTCAAGAAGTCGTACGACATCGCCGGCGATGCCCTGTCCTCCTTCTGGCCTGACTTGGAGTACGCGCAGGACAAGGCCGACAAGGCACTGCGGGACGGCCGTGCGGCTCACGCCGACCTCGCCACCGCGCGGACGGCTCTGTCAGGCGCCGACGACTGGGTTCGTACGGCAACCGCGAAGTCGGACTCCTACGATCCGGACAGGACTGGCGGCGGCGCCAAGAACGTGCCCCCGCCAGATGAGGCCGAGGTGCGCCGCGCCACGCGCAACGCCCAGCATGCCAAGGCGAAGCAGTCCGCCGCCCAGCGCGACGTCGGCGCTGCCCAGAGCGCCCTGGACGCGGCGAAGAAGCTCGCCAATCAGGCAAAGGGTCTGCGCGAAGAGGCCGCCCGTCGCACGGTCAAGAAGCTGGAGGAGGCCTCCGACGCCGGCATCCCCAACCGTCACTGGTGGGAGGAGATCGGCGACTGGGTCACCGACAACTGGGACGAGATCGTCACGGTCTGCAAATGGGTCGTGACCGTCCTCGGGATCATCGTGATGATCATTGGCGGGCCGCTGGGGTGGCTGGTGTTCGCAGCGGCGCTCGTGGTCCTTGCTGACACCGTCAGAAAAATGCACAACGGGACAGCTGGCTGGGGTGATCTCGCCTGGGCACTGCTGGACTGCATACCGGCTACGAAGGGCTTCACCAGCCTCGCCAAGATCGGCAAGCTGTGGAAGGTGGGCGGCCTACGCGCCCTCGGTGCCGGATTCATGGGCGGGATCGGTGGCGGGCTGAAGAACCTGGCGAACGGCGCCCGCAATCTGGGCGGATCCGCCAGAAATATATTTCGCGGATTTGACGGATCCTGGCTCAGCAGAGTCGCATCCCGCGGATCCGGAAACCCGCTGCCTTCCGCGGAGCAAATCAAAGACGCGCTACGGAACCTCAATCCACAACTTTCCAAGAACACCTATACGTCCGAACAAGGTCATTACTACGCCACTCGCGTCTTCCAAGGCGGGAGAACCGATGAGGCGGTGTTCGCGGGTCATGGTTTCCTTGAGGAAGGAGCTGGTACGTTCACTGTCCCCGAGGGTACATCCGTCTCATTCTATGTGAACCACGGCGAACAGCTTCCCGGCCTGGACGGATTGGCAGTTGAAGCCGGCGTCTATCCTGGCAGTGCACTTCAAACGGCTCAGGCAGGAGACGTTGTACCGAATTACACGCTGGCGGCACCTTCGGCTTCGATGGGCAGGAGTTTCAGCGTATTCGAAAATTCGCTCACCGTCGCGGAACGAGCGAAGATATCCGACCTCCTGCAGACCGGCATGGGGAATGTACACTGGGCTGCGTGCCGTGAGATCGTATAAAGGACGTGCATGCTATGGAATTTGACTACCAAGAAGGCCCCTGGGTCGAAACCGACGTGAGCCTGGTCATCCAGAAGCCCGATCTGGATGGGGACTTCGTCTCACGATCCATTCCCGTGCCACCGACATCCCTTCGGAGTTCCCCGACTGCTGGCGACCAGAGAAACGGTGGGGCCGAGAACGGCCTGTGGATTCTCACCATCCACAAAAGGCTGCCCGGCGGAGTCGGCGACCAGTTGGTTGCACTTCTCGACGAGATCGAACCTCACCGCTCCGGGATCCGCCTTCTCGTCTCTCAGGGATATGAGATCAGCATCAGGATCTTCGGCTTCGTCGGCCGTGGAAGCACCTTCGCCCTGAGTCCCGGCCTCGTCGGAAGAGTCGCAGGCCTGGGCATCCCTCTGGCCATCGCCCCGCACACGAGTGATCGATAGCGAACCCATCATGGAAATGACTAATTCATGGGGTGCTCCCCAAGTCGCCCTACTCATCACCCGGCCGAACCTGCGTCCCGAGCAGATCACAGAGAAGCTTGGAATGTCGCCAAGCTTCTCCAGTGAAGGCCCGTCGAATTCGGACTTCCGTAGCGGTGAAAGCTGCTGGAGCATCCAGGTCACCGGAGACGGCGGTCAGCGCTATGACGAGTTGTTCGAAGAGCTGTTCACCAAAATCTCCCCAGCCCGCCAGGCGATCCTGGAACTGCATCGCGGGGGATACACGGTGCAGTTGCATGTGAGCGGCCACGTGCGGGGAAAATCCCGGACTCACCTCTCCTCGGCCGTGCTGTCGCACATCGCCGCCTGGGAGTTGCCGGTCTGCCTCACCACCGATACCGATCCGCCGGCTCGTTCCGAGGACGATCTGGACTGGCTGCCCGCTGCCGACGGTTCCCACCGAGACCGATGAGGCGAGAGGAACGGAACGCCAGATGAGCCGTAGCGCTGCGACCACGCCCGTAGGGACCACACCCGTGGGGGTGTCCTTGTCCGTCCCTGATTCCTGGTGGGAGTTCGACATCCGCCCCGAGGGCCGGGAGTCCACCGTCCGGGCCCTCGTCGACGAACGCGTCCGCGAGGTCCCCGAACTCGCCCCCTACCGCTCCGACCTCGCCGCCATGCTCCGTAAGATGGCCAAGGACGCTCACGATTCCGGCGCCGTCTACCTGGGCTGCATGGCCGAGAACTTCGACGGCGTACCTCTCTCCGCAACCGTCACGGTTTCCGTCCTCGGCGCGAAGAACAAGCAGGGCGCCACCCTGTCCACCGACCCCCGCGCCATCGCCGACAACCTGCGTACCATCACGCCCCGCCGCGAAGGAGACGCGTGGCGGACGGTCACCACCGTCGACATCCTCGAAGTGGGTACGGTCGCGCGGACGTTCGGGGTCGAGGACGTGCCCGTTGCCGAGGGCGACAGCCGTACCCTGCGGATGGCTCTCACCCAGACGTACATTCCCATCCCGGGGAGCACAGACCAGGTCGTCCTTGTCTCCGGTGCCAGCCCTGTCCTGGACCTCGCCGAGGCGTTCCACGACATCTTCGACGCGGTGACCAGCACGTTCCGTTTCGTCTGAGGAACGGTTCGAGGCCGGGCAGGTAGTCGTCGCTCAGGAGATCCAGGCCGTCAATCGCTGAGTGCCCCTTTCCCCCGACCGTACTTCGCCGCCGTCGCTCGCGGCAGTGTCGCCCACATCCGCGTCCCGCCGCCGGGTTCACGGGACGCGCCGAAGCCCCAGTCGCCCTCACACGCCCGGCATACGCAGGCCAGGACCCGGAGGGAGGCTCGGCGGCGGGTGTCGCACGCTGCCGCAAGGTTCGGTTGGGTGTGGGGCGGGTGGCTGTCGTAGACGATCACCCGGAGGGTGCCGGAGCGGTAGCGGAGGGCTAGGTAGAAGTCCATCGACTCGGTGAACTGACATGCCGTCGCGGTGAGTTCGGAGACCGCTTGCAGGGCCGGGTCCAGCATGTCCGCCAGGTCGTGGGCCCGCAGGAACGCGGTTGTCGCCGCCCTCGCCATCGCCGGGCTCGCGAGTGCGGCCGGGAGGGTCAGGCTGTAGCGGAGGGTTTCGGGAGTGGGGCGAGTGGGGTCCGCCGGGAAAGCGGGGGCGGCTGGGCAGCGGGAGTTGGGGGCGGGCATGACAGGACTCCTCATCCATGGGTAACGGATTGGTTACCCAACGTAGCGTGAAAGGTGGTTAATGAACCAGGCAGTTTGAGAAATTGACCCGTACGTGGCTCGCTGATGTCCGATGACGGCAAACTGCTGCCGACGTATAGGGGAAGGAACGGCATGCCACCGAGGACGACACCCACCGAACGTCAGAAACGTCTGGGCAGCGAACTGCGCAGGATGCGGACGGCGGCGGGGATAACAGCGGACCAGGCTGCCGGACTTCTCGGCCTCGACCGGGCGAAGATCTCCAACATCGAGACGGGTATCCGCACCATCAGTTCCGACCGGCTGCGCACCCTCGCCTGCAACTGCGACTGCTCGGACGAGGCTTACGTGGAGGCCCTGGTGAGCATGGCTCAGCCACGTGGGCGAGGCTGGTGGGAGCGTTACCGGGGCTCGCTCGCCCCGGGGTTGCTCGACATCGCCGAGCTGGAGTGCGACGCGGTGCGGATGCGTACCGCCCACATCGCGCACATTCCCGGCCTGCTCCAGACAAGCGACCATGCCCTCGAACTCTTCAGGGCCGTGCTGCCGCCACTGCCTGCGCACGAGGTCGCCCTGCGGCTCGCGTACCGCGTGGAGCGACAGCAGGTCCTCGAAGCCGAGAATCCACCCGAGTACGTCGGCGTCGTGCACGAGGCGGCGCTGCGCATGCAGTTCGGCGGGCCCGGCGTCGCTCGCGCCCAGCTGGAGCATCTGCTCACCGTGTCCGAGCGTCCTGCCGTACGGCTGTTGGTCATTCCGTTCGTCGCCGGTACCTTTCCCGGCGCCGGGCAGACCGTCAACTACCTGGAGGGCCCTGTCCCCCAGCTGGACACCGTTCAGGCCGACAGCACCCACGGGCCGGAGTTCCTGAGCGAGGAAGCGCAGTTGGCCAAGTACCGTACCCACCTGGACTGGCTGGAGCGCATCGCCCTCTCGGCGGCCGCCTCCCGCGAATTCATCCGGGACATCGTCAACAGCCTTTGAGGAGACGTCCGATGGCCGACATCACCTGGGAAGAGCCCTTCTGCGGCGAGGGAGCGAGTTGCTTCCGCCTGGGAACCGACTCCACCGGTAACGCCTACATATCCGTAGCCGGCGCCGAGGACAGCTACCTCACCGACACCCGGGAAGCGCTCCGTACGCTCATCCGCGACATCAAGGCCGGCAAGGCTGACCACCTCCTCTGACCCTCTCCCTTGAGCTCTGCAACATTTCCCCCCGCCCACCGCGTCAGTGAGGTGAAGGCAGTTCACGCGCGGCCGATGTCGGTGTGCCGCAGGGGTAGGGGGAACGTATGAGAAAGGTCCGCTCGGACGAGTACGCGGAGTTCGCGGCGGCGCGCGCCGGGCATCTGTATCGCTCCGCGTGTCTGCTGACCGCCGGGGACACGTACCTCGCCGAGGACCTGGTGCAGGAGACGCTCGGGCGGTTGTACGTCAACTGGGGGCGCGTCTCCCGGGCCAGCAACCCGGCGGGGTATGCGCAGACCGTGCTCACCCGCACCTTTCTCACGCATCAGCGGCGCCGCAGCAGTAGCGAGCGTGCCACCGACGTGCTGCCCGAGTCGGCCGTGCCCTCCGCCGGAACCGACGTGACCATGCGGCTCACCCTGGTCGAGGCGCTCGCCCAACTCCCGCCCAAGGACCGGGCGGTGGTCGTCCTGCGCTATTGGGAGGACCGTTCCATCGAGGAGACGGCGGGCGCGATGAACGTCACCTCGGGCGCCGTACGCTCCCGTTGCCTCCGTGCCCTCGCCCGGCTGCGCGTCCTCCTCGGTGAGGAACTCGGTGAGTACGCGGTCCGTTGAGGCCCGTCACCGCTACCCGGCCCCGGCTCCCCCTCCGGGCCATCAGCTCCTCTTCCCGGCCTCGGGCTCCCCTTCCCGGCCCCGGGCTTTCCTTCCCCCGCCCCGAGCTCACCTCCCCTCGCCGGACACTCCTCCCGTTCCGGTACACAATTGCCCCTACACAGCAGAAGTGGTGGTTCGTCATGTCCGTTGAACATCGAGACGACCAGTTCGAGGACCGGCTCGGCGCCGCACTGCGCAACGCCGGTGGTGCCTTCGACGCCGATCGTGCCGCCCTCGTCGCCGGGGGCGAGACCCGGGGGCGCCGGCTCCGTACGCGCCGCCGGACCGCTGTCGTGAGCGGCGCCGCCGCGATCGCGCTGGTGGGGGTGGGCGGCGCACTGATCACGCCCTGGGGCGGAGACGGGAGCGGACAGCGGTCCGCGGGGGCCACCGGAACGACCGTCGGACCCGGTGACGCCACCGGCACACCCAGCGGCGCATCCACTGGCACGGCCGACTCGCCCACCCTCTCCGGCGACCAACTGCTCAGCACCCTCAAGGAGTTGCTGCCCGAGGGCAAGCTCAGTGAGGAGTCCGCGCGGGGCACGGACTCGAAGCACGGCCCGTCCGTGTACGCCGTGTTCGACGACGGGAAGGGCGCAGGGGCTCTTTCCCTCGGCTTCGGACGCGTCGCCCCCGGGAGCGCCCAGGCCCGGCAGGCGACCGAGTGCCCGGACACGGCGTTCGTCCCGTACGACGACTGTGCGAGGAGCACGCTGCCCGGCGGCTCGGCGCTCATGATTCTCAAGAGGTACGAGTACGCGGACCGCCACATCGACACGAAGCTGTGGACGGCGACCCTCGTCACGCCGGACGGGGGGCAGGTGACGATGAGCGAGTGGAATGCCGCCGCCGAGAAGGGCGCCCCCGTCAGCCGCCCCGAACCTCCTTTGTCGAGCGCCCAGTTGAAGACACTCGTCACCGATCCCGCCTGGCTCAAGGTCGTCGACACCCTTCCAGAGGCTTCGCCGTCGCAGGAGTCCCCGGCCACACCTCCCGGCGCCGGGACCGCCACCCTCCTGACGACGCTCACCGGGCTGCTCCCGAAGGGGCAGGGTCTCCGCGTCGTCCGCAAGAGCGACGAGGGGACCGAGTACGGGTACGTCGTCGTCGACGACGGCAAGGGTGAGAGCTTCGTCCAGGTCAATGTGCAGCCCAACATGCAGGACGTCGAGGACCAGCTCTTCGGTGAGGGTTCGGGCGCGGTGACCCTGCCCGACGGCATCAAGGTCGTCGTCCGGCAGGGCCCCGGCGACGACAAGGGCAGGGGGCTCGTCATGCGGACCGCCGACGCCTACTGGCCCGACGGTCTGAGGGTGGTCGTCAGCGCCTTCAACTCCGCCAGCCAGGTCACCGGCCCGACCCGCGAGAACCCCGCCCTGACCCTCGACCAGCTCAAGGCGATCGCCACCGACTCCAAGTGGCAGCAGCTGCAGCCGGTTCCCAACTGAGCCTCCGTCACAGGGCAGGGGCCTCAGAGAGACAGAGGAACCGGAGAACTCAGAAGAACTCCGACCACGGCTGGTCCCAGATCTGCTTCACGCACAGCACCAGGAAGAGCAGGCCCGCGATCACCAGCATCGCGTTGCTCAGCAGCCGGTTGCGCCATTCGGCGGGCGTGCGGGAGGAGTTGAGCAGGACCAGCAGTGTGCCGGCCAGGAAGGGGAGGAAGGCCGCGCCCAGGACGCCGTAGAGGATGATCAGGCGGAAGGGCTGGCCCTGGAAGAGCAGGACGATGGGCGGGAAGGTCAGCCACAGCAGGTACGCGCGGAACGGCCAGGACCGTTCGCGGGTGCCGGAGGCGACCTCCTCGCCCGTCGTCCGGGTGCCGCGGAAGCGTTCCACGAAGTCGGCGAACATCAGGCTCACGCCGTGCCAGACGCCGATCAGCGAGGTGTAGGAGGTGGCGAAGAAGCCGATCAGGAAGAACTTCGCGGTCGCCGAGCCGTACTTGTCCGCCAAAATGTCGCTCAGCTGGATCAGGCCCTTGTCGCCGCTCGCGATCGCCACGCCTGCCGAATGCAGCAACTCCGCGCCCACGAACAGCATCGACACCACGAAGATGCCCGTCGTCACGTACGCGACCCGGTTGTCGAGGCGCATCACCTTCATCCAGCCGGTGTTGGTCCAGCCCTTCGCATTGACCCAGTACCCGTACGCCGCAAGGGTGATGGTGCCGCCCACACCGCCGACCAGGCCCAGCGTGTTGAGGATCGAGTCCTTCTCGTCGGGGAGCACGGGCAGCAGGCCGGCGAAGGCGTCCCCGAGGTTGGGGGTGACCCGGATCGCCAGATAGACCGTGACGACGAACATCACGCCCACCAGCACGGTCATGACCTTCTCGAAGACCTCGTACTTGTTGAACCAGACGAAGACCAGGCCCGACAACCCGCACAGGATCGCCCACCACTTGAGGTCCATGACGTCCGGGAACAGCGCCTGCAGCGGGAGCGCGCTCGACGACATCGCCGCCGCGCCGTAGACGAAGCCCCAGATCACGACGTACGCGACGAAGAAGTACGTCGTCCAGCGGCCGAGGCTCGCCCAGCCGTCGAAGAGGGTGCGGCCGGTGGAGAGGTGCCAGCGGCCGGCCGCCTCGGCGAGGGAGATCTTCACCAGACATCCCAGTACGGCGGCCCACAGGAGGGTGTAGCCGAAGTTGCTGCCCGCGATGAGTGTCGCCACCAGGTCACCGGCGCCGACACCGGTCGCGGCGACCACGATGCCGGGCCCGATGTACTTCCAACTGGACTTTCGGGGAGCCGAGTTGGGACTTGCGAGGTTGGGGGCGACCGTGGCTTTCGTGTCGGCCGTGGACCCTGTCGCCCCTGGTTCGTTTGCTTCTGTGGAGTTTCCTGTGGTGTCCGCCATGTACGTCAAGAAAGCGCAAAGGGGCTGGTCGCACAAGAGGGCGTTCCGGAGCCGGACGGTGGACGGCCGGGGCATCCGGCGTCCGGAACACGCGGGCCGCTACGGCTGTCGCCGACCACAGCCGTCGGACCCGCAGGTGCCGAGCTCGAACCACACGGTCTTGCCCGGCCCGTCCTGGTGGCAGCCCCAGCGCCTCGCGAGCGCGTCCACCAGGAACATTCCCCGGCCGCTCTCCCCGGTGCCCGCACACAGCACTTTCGGAGTACTGCGGCCGGTGTCGGTGACCTCGCAGCGCAGGACACCGTGCGACGCCGACAGGGTGAGCCGGAACCGGCTCGCCGCGTGCAGCACCGCGTTGGTGACCAGCTCACTGACGAGGAGCTCCGTCACGTCGACGAGGTCGTCCCAGGATTCGTCGTCCCAGGCGGTCGGGCCCCACTTCTCCAACTGACCGCGCACCTCCGCCCGCGCCTCGCGGGCGGCGGTGGGCCGCGGGTCGTACTCGACGCTCAGATGGCCTGCCCCCAGAGGGGGTTGGGGGTAGGAGCCGTACCGAGGGACGGGAACCGGGACATGTCCCCCGGAGCCACCGGAGAGTTGCAGCATGCCTTCAGGATCGCCTCCGCGAACGCCCCCGCGCGCGGGGAGAAATACCTGTTTTCCGCCCAGATCTTCAAGCCCGCACCTCCGTAGGAGGGGGTGGTCACCGATGCGTCGTCATCCGTGCGTCGTCACCGGTGCGTCGTCACCCAGGCCGCGATCTGGGTGCGGTTCGCGAGGTTGAGTTTGCCGAGGATGTGTTCCACGTGACCCTCGGCGGTACGGCGGGCGATCACCAGGCGGTCGGCGATCTGCTGGTTGGCGAGGCCCTCGGCGACGAGCGCGGCGACCTCGGTCTCCCGGCGGGTCAGACTCGTTCCGGAGTTGGAGCCGGAGCCGAGGCCACTCAAGCACCCAGTGCCGGACGGCGGTTCGGGTTGCCCTCCTGCCGACTCCCCTTCCCGCAGGGCGTACTTGACGATCCCGGCGAGGCCAAGACTCTCCCCCCGGCGGTACGCCCGTTCGTACGCCCGGCGCCCGAGGGCCTCGCGTGCCCGGGTCTCACCGTCCTGCCGCACGGAGTCGGAGTCCGAGGAGGTGGACCGGACGCGGTCGGCGCCGCCGAGGAGGACGGCGGCCCGATCGTGGGCGTGGTGGCGGGCGGTCGCGGCGAGGGCGAGCAGGTCCAGGGCGGGGGCGATGCCGAGGAGGTCGTGCAGGATGTGCCCGGTGCGCAGTGCCTCGCGGGCGGCCGGTTCGGCCCGGCGCCAGTCCCCGCGGACGCTGTGAGCGAGGGCGAGCGCCCGCAGGACGCCTGAGCGAACCCACTGCTCGCCGTACTCCTCGCACACGCGCAGGGCGTTCTCGCAGACGGCGACGGCCCGGTCCGCCTCGCCCAAGGCGGCCAGTGCGGTGGCCAGTTGCACCCGTTCGAGCCCGGCGAGGCTCGCATGGCCGCCGGTTACGGGTCCCTGCGCCACGGCGTCCTCGAAGTACCGCAGGGCAGCGGCGGGTTCACCTCCGAGGAGCCGGCCGACCCCGACGACGTATCCGGCATGCGCTGCCTCGGCGGCGTCCCCGAGTCGCCCGGCGAGGGCGAGCGCCTCCTCGGCCCGCAGCCGTCCCCGGGCATGTTCCTCCGGCGACGTGGAGAGCAGCCCGAGCAGGCCGGAAACCCACAGTGCCCGGGCCCGTTCCCTGCTGGGCCCGGGGTTCGCTTCCAGGGCGCGGTCGAGCCAGTACCGGCCCTCGCCGGATGCGCCGCACGCGTACCAGTGGAACCAGAGGGTGCCGGCGAGCCGGAGGCCGGCCCGGGCGTCCTCGGGGGCGCACCCGCCTGGCTCCGTACCCGAACCCGAACCCGAACCCGAACCCGAACCCGAACCCGAACCCGCTTCGAGGCTGAATGCCAGCGCCGCGCGCAGACCGGCCCGGTCGGCGTGGAGGCGGGCGGTCGTGCGCGGTTGGTCCGGGCCGAACCAGGCACGTTCGTACGCCGACGCCCGGGTCTGTGTCCAGTCGCGGTGCCGGAGCCGGGCGGCCCGTTCCGCACCGGGCCGCTGCCTCAGCCGGCCGAGGCCGTACTGCCTGAGGGTGTCGAGCAGGCGATACCGTACGCCACCGTCGGGGCCCGGTTCCCGGCTCAGTACGGACTTGGCGACCAGCCCGGTCACGGCCTCCAGGACGTCGGCGGTACCGTCCCCGCACACCGCCTCGGCCGTCTCCAGGTCGAAGTCTCCGGCCAGCACGGAGGCCCGCGCCCAGACCAACCGCTCATCCGGCGTGCACAGTTGGTGGCTCCAGTCGATCGTGGCCCGCAGGGTGCGGTGGCGGGGGTGGGCGGGGGTGTGGGCGGGCGGTTCGTCGACGACCGGCTCGTCCGAGTCGTGCAGGTCGCTCAGGTCGGCCAGGTCCCCCGCGTGCGTCATGCGGGCCGCCGCCAGCTCGATCGCCAGGGGGAGGCCGTCGAGGCGGCGGCACAGGCGGGCCACGGCCGGGCGGTTGGCGGGGGTGAGGGTGAAGCCCGGGACGACCGCGGCGGCCCGGTCCGCGAAGAGGGCGAGGGCCGGGTGCCGGTGGGCCGGCGAGAGGTCGCCTTCAGGGTCCGGTACCGGCAACGGCCGTACGTCCAGCAGGTGTTCCTCCGTCAGGCCCAGACGGTGCCGGCTGGTGGCCAGGACCCGTACACCGGTGGTGCGTCGCAGAAGCGCGCCGACGACTTCGGCGCAGGCCCTGTGCAGGTGCTCGCAGTTGTCGAGGACCAGCAGGAGCCGACGCGCCCCCAGCTGATCGGCCAGAGGAGCCACGGCGTCAAGACGGTCCGGGGTGTTCGGGGTGTTCGGGGTGTTCGGGGTGTTCGGGGCATCCCAGAGGTTCGGGGAGTCCAGCGGCTTCGGCCACCCCCGCGTGGGATGGTCGTAGAGGCCCAGTGCCTCGGCCACGACCGCCGGTACGAGGTCCGGGTCGCTCACGTCGGCCAGGTGCGCGAACCGGACACCGTCCGGGAAGGCGCGGGACACTCGGTCCGCGACGCGTGCGGCGAGGCGCGTCTTGCCCACGCCGCCCGGCCCGGTCAGCGTGACGAGGCGGGCCCTGGCCAGCAGTGCGCGGGCTTCGGTCTGTTCGTCGCGGCGGTCGACGAAGCCGGCTGTCCCGACCGGCGGTCGGGCCGGTGACCGGCGATCCGTCCGTGGCGCTGATCCGCCCATGGTCGGTACCTTCCAACAGCCCCCGCCGAGGCAAACAGGCAGGTCACACGCACGTGTGCACTTGCGCGAGTGCCGCGACGGGCGGGCGCCGGTACGCGTATCCTCTGCGGCCCCCGCAGCACTTTCCGGCCCGTACGGCCGACCGGTTCACGCCATCACTCTTTATGCGCTCTTGACCTGCCCATGTCATGGCCGCACGATGGCGCCACACCCGCACCAGTCCGTCGCACGGAAGAACCACCCCCCGCTCCACTCCCCCACTTCCGGAGAACCCGGAACTCCCGGAGAAATCAGGAGACTTCATGCGACTTCGTATACGAGGCTCAGGTGTCCTCGGCGGCAGACGGTCCGCCGCCGCCCTCGGGCTGCTGTCCCTCGCCCTCGCCGTGGGCGTCGCCTCCACCACCCCCGACGCCACCGCGACCAGCGTCAAGCGCCCGGCGGCCTCGGCGGACGACATCCGCCAGTACGAGATCAACTTCGCGAACTCCACGTCCGACGTCCGCACCGACATCATGGCGTCAGGCGTGACCGTGGACGAGGCCGACGAGGAGACCGTCGTGGTCTCCGGCCGCGCCGACCAGGCCAGGAAACTGGCCCAACGCGGCTACGAGATAACCCTGTTGGGCTCGGCTCCGGACCGCTCAAGCAGCGCCGACGACGTACGGCTGCTCGACTTCCCCACGGCCGACTCCCGCTATCACAACTACGCGGAGATGACGACGGAGATCAACTCCCTCGTCGCGGCCAACCCCTCCATCGCCAGCCAGCGGGTCATCGGGACCTCCTACTCCGGCCGGAACATCGTCGCCATCAAGCTCAGCGACAACGTCGGCACCGACGAGGCCGAGCCCGAGGTGCTGTTCACCCACCACCAGCACGCACGCGAGCACCTCACCGTCGAGATGGCGCTCTATCTGCTGCGCAACCTGACCTCCACCTACGCCACCGACTCCCGGGTCAAGGCCATGATCGACTCCCGTGAGATCTGGATCATCCCGGACCTCAACCCGGACGGCGGCGAGTACGACATCGCGACCGGCTCGTACCGTTCGTGGCGCAAGAACCGCCAGCCCAACAGCGGTTCGTCGAACGTCGGCACGGACCTCAACCGCAACTGGAACTACCGCTGGGGCTGCTGCGGCGGTTCCTCCGGCTCGACCTCGTCGGAGACCTACCGAGGCGCCTCGGCCGAGTCCGCGCCCGAGGTCAAGGTGGTGGGCAACTTCGTCCGCAGCCGGGTCGTCGGCGGCGTCCAGCAGATCAAGACGGGTATCGACTTCCACACGTACAGCGAACTGGTGCTGTGGCCCTTCGGGTACACGACCGCCAACACCACGACGGGCATGACCCAGGACGACCGGGACGCCTTCGCCACCGTCGGCGGGAAGATGGCCGCGAGCAACGGCTACACGCCGGAACAGTCGAGCGACCTGTACATCACGGACGGTTCGATCGACGACTACCTCTGGGGCAGTCAGAAGATCTTCTCCTACACGTTCGAGATGTATCCGTCGTCCAGCTCGGGGGGCGGCTTCTACCCGCCCGACGAGGTGATCGACCGGGAGACGGCCCGTAACCGGGACGCGGTGCTGCAGCTGCTGGAGAACTCGGACTGCATGTACCGGTCCATCGGGAAGCAGGCGCAGTACTGCTCGTGATGGGTGACTGAGGTAGGGGGGGAACCAGCAAACGCACGACCACTCGACCGTTCGGACAGCTTTGTCATGAGGCCATCCTGCCCGATGGCCGCCCGCCCCTCATGCCGCTCTCAGTTCCTGACCGTCAGATGCAGCCAGCCGCCCCAAGTGCTCACGTACGTGGTGTCCTTGGCGCTGCGCACGTACTCCGCCCGCACCCGGAACTTCTGGTTCACCGCGTTGGTGAGGCTGAGCTGCGTCGCACCCACGCC
>NZ_AEJB01000113.1 GCF_000331005.1 Streptomyces turgidiscabies Car8 | reverse complement strand
ACAGCGCCGCTCCGGCCCGGCCGCGGCGACGTGCCGTGCGCAAGGCCACCGCGCCCACCTCCTCCGCGGAGGCGGCCGTCATGGTCGTCCCGGCGACGGTCACCGAGCCTGCGGCACCTGCTGACGCGGCCGAGGCCGAGGAGGCGGTTCCCGCCAGGAAGACGGCGCGCAAGACCGCCGCCAAGAAGGCGACCACGGCCAAGAAGGCCGCCGTGAAGAAGACCGCGGCGGTGAAGAAGACGGCCGCCAAGAAGACGACGACGGCCGCGAAGAAGGTCACGGCGAAGAAGACGGTGTCGAAGCGGACGGCTGCCGCGGCCGAGCAGTCGGCCGACGCGTCCGTCTCGGCGGCCACGGAGGACTGACTTCCTCGGTCCCGTGTCCGCGCACCGGTGCGGTAGCCGGTAGCAGTACGACCGGCAGTGGTACGGCGGTCCGTCCGGGTTTCTCCGGGCGGGCCGCCGTCGTCGTCGGGGGGTTTGCGGGCCTCGCGAGTGGGGGATGAGGGCTCGGTTTGACCCGTTCAGGTCCGGCCCGTAATCTTGAGCGTCGGCGTGTCCATAGTTTTCCGTGACACGCCACATCCCCGTAAACCTCGTCCTCCTGAGCGCCGGGCATTTCGGTGCGGCGGGAGAGGCCACTCGCTTTTGCCGGGCGGCTGGACTGCGGGGGTGTCGATCCCGAGCAAGAGAGTGAGATCTGCGTGTACGCCATCGTGCGCAGCGGTGGTCGCCAGCACAAGGTTGCTGTCGGCGACATCGTTGAGGTTGACAAGATTTCCACTGCCAAGGTTGGCGACACGGTCGAGCTCTCGACCCTGCTCGTTGTCGACGGCGACGCCGTGACCAGCGACCCCTGGGTGCTGGCCGGGATCAAGGTTCAGGCCGAGATCGTGGACCACCACAAGGGCGTCAAGATCGACATCCTTCGCTACAAGAACAAGACCGGTTACCGCCGTCGTCAGGGCCACCGCCAGCAGTACACGGCGATCAAGGTCACTGAGATCCCCGCGGCTGCGAAGTAAGGGACTGAGGAGAGATGGCACACAAGAAGGGCGCATCGTCCACCCGGAACGGTCGCGACTCAAATGCCCAGCGGCTCGGCGTGAAGCGCTTCGGCGGTCAGGTCGTCAACGCCGGTGAGATCCTGGTCCGCCAGCGTGGCACCCACTTCCACCCCGGCGCGAGCGTCGGCCGTGGCAAGGACGACACGCTGTTCGCGCTGGCCGCCGGTGCGGTGGAGTTCGGTACCCACCGTGGACGCAAGGTCGTGAACATCGTTCCGGTCGCCTGATCGGTTCTTTCGCGAGGCGGACCTCACTTCCCGTACGGGAAGCGGGTCCGCCTTTCGCGTGTTTCAACTGTGCAGAGCTTTCTGCGCAGAGATTTCCGTACGTAACTGGAGGCACATCCCATGACCACCTTCGTGGACCGCGTCGAGCTGCATGTCGCCGCGGGTAGCGGAGGTCACGGCTGTGCCTCCGTCCACCGTGAGAAGTTCAAGCCGCTCGGTGGGCCCGACGGCGGCAACGGCGGACACGGCGGTGACGTGATCCTCACCGTCGACCAGTCCGTCACCACGCTGCTCGACTACCACCACTCCCCGCACCGCAAGGCGACCAGCGGCAAGCCCGGCGAGGGCGGCAACCGTTCCGGCAAGGACGGGCAGGACCTGGTTCTGCCGGTGCCGGACGGGACGGTCGTTCTCGACAAGGACGGCAACGTGCTGGCCGACCTGGTCGGGCACGGGACCTCGTACGTCGCCGCCGAGGGCGGGCGCGGGGGGCTCGGCAACGCCGCGCTGTCCTCGGCCCGGCGCAAGGCGCCCGGCTTCGCGCTGCTCGGGGTGCCCGGAGGGCTGCGGGACATCGTCCTGGAGCTGAAGACCGTCGCCGACGTGGCGCTGGTCGGGTATCCGAGCGCCGGTAAGTCGTCGCTGATCTCGGTGCTCAGCGCCGCCAAGCCGAAGATCGCCGACTACCCGTTCACGACGCTCGTGCCCAACCTGGGTGTGGTGACCGCCGGCGCGACCGTCTACACCATCGCCGACGTGCCCGGGCTGATCCCTGGAGCCAGCCAGGGCAAGGGACTCGGGCTGGAGTTCCTGCGGCACGTGGAGCGGTGCAGCGTGCTCGTGCATGTGCTGGACACGGCGACGCTGGAGTCCGAGCGTGATCCCGTCTCCGACCTCGACATCATCGAGGAGGAGCTGAAGCAGTACGGGGGGCTGGGGGACCGGCCGCGCATGGTGGTCCTGAACAAGGTCGACGTGCCGGACGGTCTGGACCTCGCCGAGATGGTGCGGCCCGAGCTGGAGGCTCGCGGATACCGGGTGTACGAGGTGTCCGCCGTCGCTCATATCGGGTTGAAGGAACTGTCGTTCGCGCTCGCCGAGGTCGTCGGGCAGGCGCGGGCCGCCAAGCCCAAGGACGAGGAGACCCGGATCGTCATCCGGCCGAAGGCCGTCGACGACGCGGGCTTCACCGTCGTCCAGGAGGAGGACGGGCTGTTCCGCGTGCGGGGCGAGAAGCCCGAACGCTGGGTGCGCCAGACCGACTTCAGCAACGACGAGGCGGTCGGCTATCTCGCGGACCGGCTCAACCGGCTGGGTGTCGAGGACAAGCTGATGAAGGCGGGTGCGCGGGCCGGGGACGGCGTCGCCATCGGTCCCGAGGACAACGCCGTGGTGTTCGACTGGGAGCCGACGGTCATGGCCGGGGCGGAGATGCTCGGGCGGCGTGGTGAGGACCATCGCCTGGAGGAGCCGAGGCCTGCGGCGCAGCGGCGGCGGGATCGGCAGGCTGAGCGGGACGACGCACAGCAGGAGTTCGACGACTTCGAGCCGTTCTAGGGGTTCGG
>NZ_AEJB01000112.1 GCF_000331005.1 Streptomyces turgidiscabies Car8 | reverse complement strand
GAGGCCGCAGGGGCGGCCTCTGAAGCCACTGGCGGGGCCTCCACCGACGACGCCGAGCCCCCCACCGGGCGGGTGAACCCCCAAAAGACCGAACCGGAACAGAGCCAGAAGCCGGAAACGGGCACCGGTCGCACGCCGGAGGCCAAGCCCGACACCGGGACGGCGGCCAGGGCCGGCACCGCGTCCGTCTCCGAGTCCGGGTCCGAGCAGAAGCAGCAGGCGGCTACGGGCAGCGGTTCCGCGCCGGAGGCCAAGCCCGGCACCGGGACGGCGGCCGGGACCGGCACCGCGTCCGTCTCCGAGTCCGGGTCCGGGTCCGAGTCGAAGCAGCAGGCGGCTACGGGCAGCGGTTCCGCGCCGGAGGCCAAGCCCGACACCGGGACGGAGGCCGGGACCGGCACCGCATCCGTGTCGGAGCCCGTCACCGGCTCCGGGTCGGTGATTCGGTCCAAGTCGAAGGCAGAGTCCGCGCCCAAGGCCGGCTCCGCCGCCGAGTCGGAGACCGAGCCCAAGAGCGGGTCTGGAACCGGAGCCGAGTCCGTATCCGGCGCCAAGTCCGGGGCCGAGTCCAAGTCCGTCACCGGTCTGGCGTCCGAGCCTGCAACCGGCGCCGCAACCGGCGCCGAGTCCAAGTCCGGGTCTGCCGACGGGGCGAAGTCCAAGAGCGTGGACGGCGCCGACTCCGCGCCCGACGCCAAGTCAAATGCGGGGACGGCAGCCGGAGTTGGCGCCGCGTCCGCGTCTACGACGGTCACCGGGACCGGCGCCGACTCCGGGCCGGAGACCGGGTCCCGGTCGAAGTCCGAGCCGGAGCCCAAAACCGGGTCCGTAGTCGGCGCCGAGTCGGGGATCGCGTCCAAGTCCGGGCCTGTAGCCGGAGCCAGGGCCGAGAGCGCGGGCGGACCCGAGTCCGAGTCCGAGTCCGAGCCCAAATCCGAGTCCGAGTCCGCGGCCAAGCCGGAGTCCGGCACCAAGTCCGGCCCCGGTGCCCGTCCCGGGTCCGGGAGCGCGGCTGATCCGGAGCACGAGCCCGACGCCGACGCGGGCGGCAACTCCGCCCCCGGTGCTGACGTCAGTGACCCTGCCCGCGCCCCCGGCAAGGCCACCGGCGACCCGGCCCCCGAGCCCACCCCCGACAAGCCCTCCGCCGATCAGCCCACCCCTGACAAGCCCTCGGCCGACAAGCCGCCCGTAGATCAGCCCACCGCCGTCTTCAAGGTTGGCCGCCCGCCCGTCGTGCCGCCGGTCGATCAGCCGACGACGATGCTCAAGCTGGGGGATCTGCCGGCCCGGGCGGCCAAGGGAGCCGGTGAGCCCAAGGCTGACGATGCGGGTGCGGATGCCGATGCGGAGGGGAAGGGTGAGTCCGTTGCTGAGCGCACCAGCAAATTCGTAGCGCTCAGGCAGTTGGACGACCCGGCCACCCGTAAGGCGCCGCCCGCTGTGCCGCCCGTCGGTGACCCGGCCAAGGCGCCGCCCGTGGCCCCCGCGCGGCCCGCCAAGGTGACCCCTGCCGATGCCACCGCCGCGATCCCGCAGGTAGGGCCGGAGCGGACGACGCAGCAGCCGTTGCCGCCCCTGCCGCCGCTGGACCTGCTCGCCGAGCTGACGAACACGCCGCCGCCCCGGGACACCGCCGTGCGGACGATCGCGCGGCGCGTCAAGATCTGGACGCCGGTCGTCATCCTGTTGGCGATCGTCTTTGCAGTCGTACAGGCAGTGCGTCCGCTGCCGCCCCCCGAGCTCACCCTGACCGCCAAGGACTCCTACACCTTCGACGGGACGGCCGCCGCGCTGCCGTGGCCGTCCGACGGACAGGGGTGGATGGACGTCAACGGCATCGGGACCATGGGGAAGTTCGGCGAGCAGAAGCCGGTCGCCATCGGGTCGGTCGCCAAGGCCATGACCGCGTACCTCATCCTCAAGGACCACCCGCTGAAGGTCGGCGAGGAGGGCCCGAAAATCACGATCGACGCGACCGCCGAGAAGGAGGGCGGTTACAACACCGACGGCAAGGGCGAGTCGACCCTCGACACCGTCAAGACGGGCGACACCCTCACCCTGAAGCAGGCGCTGTCGGCCGTCATGATCCCCTCAGCCAACAACATCGCCCGGTTGCTGGCGCGTTGGGACGACGGGACCGAGGCGGCGTTCATCAAGAAGATGAACGACACCGCCAAGGAACTCGGGATGAAGAACACCACCTACACCGACGCCTCCGGCCTCAAGGAGACCACCGTCTCCACCGCCGAGGACCAGGTGAAGCTGGGCAACCAGCTGGTGAGGATGCCGGCCCTGATGGCCATCACCAGCCAGCCCTTCTGGTACGACCCGACGGGCAAGAGGTGGCGGAACTGGAACGAGGTCATCCCGGCCAACGGCGGCATCGGCATCAAGACCGGCACCACCAGCGCGGCCGGCGGCAACCTGCTCTTCGCCGCCACCAAGGAGGTCGGCGGGGAGACGGCCATCGTCGTCGGCGCGGTCCTCGGCCAGCACACGGCGCCGATCATCGACACCGTCAACAACGTCAGCCGGACGGCCATGATCGCCGCCCGCGAGGCACTGCTCTCGTCGAAGATCCTCAAGAAGGGTGACGTCGTCGGGTACGTCGACGACGGGCTCGGCGGGCAGACACCTGTCGTGCTGTCGAAGGACGTCACGGCGATCGGCTGGGCCGGGCGGAAGGTCGAGCTGTCCTTCGCCGCCGCCGACGACCTGCCGCACTCCGCCAAGGCGGGCACCGCGGTGGGCACCCTCACCGTGGGCGACGGCAACGGCGGCGCCGTGAAGGTCCCCGTGCAGCTCCAGAAGGACCTGGCCGAGCCCGGCTTCGACAAGAAGCTCACGCGGATCGGATGAGCGGCAGCCGGTACGCGGT
>NZ_AEJB01000111.1 GCF_000331005.1 Streptomyces turgidiscabies Car8 | reverse complement strand
CAGGGGCGCGGGGAACTGCGCGACCAGCCACGACGGACCGTCAGACGGACGACTGCCCGACCCACGGCGCGCCAAGCGGAGCGTTACGCGTCGCCGCCCGCCGCACCCGGATCCGCCGAAGCCACGTCGAGCAACTGGTACCGGTCGATCGCCTGCTTCAGCACCGAACGGTCCACCTTGCCCTCCTTGGCCAGCTCGGTCAGCACCGCCACCACGATCGACTGCGCGTCGATGTGGAAGTGGCGCCGGGCCGCGCCCCGCGTGTCCGCGAAGCCGAAGCCGTCCGCGCCCAGCGACTGGTACGTCCCCGGCACCCAGCGCGAGATCTGGTCCGGAACCGAACGCATCCAGTCGGACACGGCCACGAACGGACCCTCGGCCGAGCCCAGCTTCCGCGTCACGTACGGGACGCGCTGCTCCTCCTCCGGGTGCAGCAGGTTGTGCTGCTCCACCGCGACCGCCTCGCGCCGCAGCTCGTTCCAGGAGGTCGCCGACCAGACGTCCGCCCGTACATTCCACTCCTCGGCGAGCATCCGCTGTGCCTCCAGCGCCCATGGCACCGCGACACCGGACGCGATGACCTGCGCCGGGATGGAGCCCGAAGTCGCCGCGCCCACCCGGTGGATGCCCTTGAGGATGCCGTCGACGTCGACGTTCTCCGGCTCGGCCGGGTGCTGGATCGGCTCGTTGTAGACGGTGAGGTAGTAGAAGATGTCCTCACTGTCGGGGCCGTACATCCGGCGCAGACCGTCCTGCACGATGTGCGCGATCTCGTACGAGTACGCCGGGTCGTACGCCACACAGCCCGGGTTCGTCGAGGCGAGCAGCTGCGAGTGGCCGTCGGCGTGCTGGAGACCCTCGCCGGTCAGAGTCGTACGGCCGGCGGTCGCACCCAGCACGAAACCGCGCGCCAACTGGTCGGCCATCTGCCAGAACTGGTCACCGGTGCGCTGGAAACCGAACATCGAGTAGAAGACGTAGACGGGGATCAGCGGTTCGCCATGCGTGGCGTACGCCGAACCCGCCGCGATCAGCGAAGCCGTGCAGCCCGCCTCCGAGATGCCGTCGTGCAGCATCTGGCCGGTCGGGGACTCCTTGTACGCGAGGAGCAACTCACGGTCGACCGACTCGTACTGCTGGCCGAGCGGGTTGTAGATCTTCGCGCTCGGGAAGAACGAGTCCATGCCGAACGTGCGGTACTCGTCCGGCGCGATCAGCACGAAACGCTTGCCGATCTCCTTGTCCCGCATGAGGTCCTTGAGCAGTCGGACGAATGCCATGGTCGTGGCGATCGACTGCTGACCCGAACCCTTCTTCACACTCGCGTACGTCTTCTCCGGCGGTAGCGTCAACGGCTTGGCGCGGACGACACGGGTGGGGACGTAGCCGCCGAGCGAGTTGCGGCGGTCGTGCATGTACTGGATCTCTTCCGAGTTCCGGCCCGGGTGGAAGTACGGCGGCGCACCGCCCTCCAGCTCCTTGTCGGAGATGGGGAGGTGCAGCCGGTCGCGGAAGCCCTTGAGGTCGGTCGCCGTCAGCTTCTTCATCTGGTGCGTGGCGTTGCGGCCCTCGAAGTTGGGTCCGAGGGTCCAGCCCTTGACGGTCTTGGCGAGGATGACGGTCGGCTGGCCCTTGTGCGCCTTGGCCGCCGCGAACGCCGCGAAGATCTTCTTGTGGTCGTGGCCACCGCGGCCCAGGTGCAGCACCTGGTCGTCGGTCATGTTCTCGACCATCGCGCGCAGCCGGGTGTCGTCACCGAAGAAGTGGTCGCGGATGTACGAACCGGTCTCGGTGGCGTACGTCTGGAACTGCCCGTCGGGCGTCGTGTTCATCTTGTTGACGAGCACACCGTCCCGGTCCTGCGCGAGCAGCGGGTCCCAGCTGCGGTCCCAGACCAGCTTGACGACGTTCCAGCCGGCGCCCCGGAACTGCGACTCCAGCTCCTGGATGATCTTGCCGTTGCCGCGCACCGGGCCGTCGAGCCGCTGGAGGTTGCAGTTCACGACGAAGGTCAGGTTGTCGAGGCCCTCGCGCGCGGCGATCGACAGCTGGCCGAGCGACTCCGGCTCGTCCATCTCGCCGTCACCGAGGAACGCCCACACGTGCGACTTGGAGGTGTCCGCGATCCCGCGCGCCTCCATGTAGCGGTTCATCCGCGCCTGGAAGATCGCGCCGAGCGGGCCGAGGCCCATGGAGACGGTCGGGAACTCCCAGAAGTCCGGCATCAGACGCGGGTGCGGGTACGAGGACAGGCCGTACGGCGCCTTCGACTTCTCCTGGCGGAACGCGTCGAGCTGCTGCTCGCTGAGCCGGTCGAGAAGGAACGCGCGGGCGTAGATACCGGGGGAGGCGTGGCCCTGGAAGAAGATCTGGTCGCCGCCGTCGCCCTCGTCCTTGCCCCGGAAGAAGTGGTTGAAGCCCACGTCGTAGAGCGAGGCGGAGGAGGCGAAGGTCGCGATGTGGCCGCCGACGCCGATCCCGGGCCGCTGGGCGCGCGACACCATCACGGCAGCGTTCCAGCGGGTCGCGTTCAGGATGCGGCGCTCGATCTCCTCGTTGCCGGGGAAGAAGGGCTCGTCCTTCGTCGCGATCGTGTTGACGTAGTCCGTGCTCCGCATCTCGGGCACGGCCACGCGCTTCTCGCGGGCCCGCTCGATCAGCCTCAGCATCAGATAGCGGGCCCGCTCCCGGCCGCGTTCGTCAACAGCGGCGTCGAGGGAGTCGAGCCATTCCTGGGTTTCTTCGGGATCGAAGTCAGGGACCTGACTCGGAAGGCCGCCAATGATGATCGGGTTGCGATCTGATCCGGAAGCCACGCTGTTCCTTCGCTCTCGGAGGGCTTGATCCGGGGCACGCTGTAAGCCTGCTCCGGGGCTGCGAATGCACTGGCCCCATCGTGTACCCCGAGGCCGGGTACGTCACCTCTACTCAGAAGTAGCCCCGGTGGAGGATCGCCGGGCGGGGTGTCCGCAGCCAAATCGCAACGATACGCCCAGTCCGTGACGTGTTCCGTAAAGCGATTCGGATCTCGCACGCATGTGTGAGAGGTTCGGGAGTCACTCGGGAGCAGCAAAACCGCAAAGCGGGCAGAATGGTGTGGTGCGCGTCACTAGTTCCCGGGAACCGCTGTCTGTAGTTGCGGCGACACCGCCAGGATCGTCACCGTTTCGGCGGTCTCGACGGCCGGGTACTTGCGCGATCCGTCCCGCCCGTGTGGACTACGGCCAATGCTTCGCGCACGCGCGTGGCTGCACATTTCTCGAAACATGATCAGGAGGCAACCCGTGAGCGCGACCGCGGACCACGCGGAGGAGCGGACTAACCCTGCCGCAAGGCTGGGGTTCCAGCCCGAGCAGGTGGTCCAGGAGATCGGCTACGACGACGACGTCGACCAGGAGCTCCGCGAGGCCATTGAGGAAGTCATCGGCAGCGATCTCGTTGACGAGGAGTACGACGACGTCGCAGATGCCGTGGTGCTCTGGTTCCGCGACGACGACGGCGACCTGACCGATTCGCTGGTGGATGCCACCACGTACATCGAAGAAGGCGGCGCGATCCTGCTCCTCACGCCCAAGACGGGCCGTGAAGGCTACGTGGAGCCGAGCGACATCTCTGAAGCCGCGACGACGGCGGGTCTGTCGGCGACGAAGAGCGTCAGTGTGGGCAAGGACTGGAGTGGGAGTCGTCTGGCGACGCCCAAGGCAGCGAAGTCGAAGAAGTAGGCAGTGACCGTGGCCGAAGCGGGCCGTCTG
>NZ_AEJB01000110.1 GCF_000331005.1 Streptomyces turgidiscabies Car8 | reverse complement strand
ACTCCGCGTAACCCAGCGCGGCGAGAGCCGCCTTCGAGGCCACCCGGTACTTCACGCCGTCGTCGCCCACGAAGTACGTCGCCGCGCCGACCGCGCCGCCGCCCGCGCTCAGCGCCCGCACCAGCACACCGTGGCCGGGCCGCACCACGACCGCGTCCACCGGCAGACAGGCCGCCGCCACCGGATCGCCGCTCGCCTGGGTGACCGGGGCGAGCTCGCTCTCCCGCACCAGCAGGGAACCGACCCGGACGCCGTCCGAGCCGGGCGTCACCTGCGCGCACGCCGTCCAGCCGGCCGGCACGCGCAGCGCGCGAGGCGGGGCGTCGGGAAGACCGGAGGCCGAGGGGTCGACGCCGGTACTGCCCGGCGCCTGGTGGTCCTTGAGCACGTCCGCGCCGACCGGCAGAGCGGCGGGCGAGGCACCGGCGTACGCCTTGGCGCGGATGTCCGGATCGCCCAGCAGCAACGCGGCACCGGTCGCGGTGACCGGGACCAGACCCTCACCGCGCAACAGGTAGTACTGGCCGCCCGCTTCGGTGCCGGCCCCGGCGCCCGAGTCGGCGCCCGGCACCGTGACCTGGAACACCTGGCCCACCTTGGTCGCCGTACCGCCCAGCGACGGCCCCGCCGACCCCAGCCCCGGCACCTGCGGCGGGGCCAGCGCGGCGCCCGGCACCAGGGCGTCCAGGAAGGCGGCGGAGACGGGACGCGGGGTCACCGAGCTGTACCCCAGCGAGAGCAGCGCGCCCGACTCGGTGTCCAGCGGCAACCGGCTGCCCTGCCACACCAAATACGTCTTCTTGTCCGGGCCGCTCACCAGCACCGCCGCCCCGGCGTCGACCGGGTCGCCCGCTACCGCGCCCCCGGCGACCAGGGCGGTCACGGGGCGCGTGGTGACCGTACCGTCCGCCGCGGCCGTGCTGCCCAGCGCCGAGCAGACCTGCCAGGCGCCGGACTCCAGGTCACCGGTGCCGGGCACCGAGTCCGGCGCCCCGGCGATACCGACCGCGGCGCCCACGGGCGTGCCGCGGAGCGACGCCGTGGACACGTCGGTGGTCTTCAGCTTCGCGCCGCCGATCAGCAGCGCGGAGGAGTAGTTGCGCACCGGCCGAAGCCGTCCGCCGAGGTAGAGATAGCGGGCCCCCGTCTCCCGGTTGACGATCAGGCTCTCGCCGCTGCGCCAGGAGTCGTTGCCGCCGGGCGACACCAGACCGAACACCACCGCCCCGGCGGCGATCAGCACCGTGATCAGCAGCCCGGCCACCGCACCCCGGGTGGTACGCCCGAGCGGGCTCTCCGGGGCGTCCGGATCGGCGAGCAGCATGCCCGAGGTGAGCCGGCTCATGATGAAGGTGTGCGCCTGCACCTGGTCGCGCTTGGACTGCATGGACCGCGGGTCCTTCCGATAGGCCGGGGTGGCGGGGTGGAATCGGGCGGTGGAGCTGTACGGGCCGTCCTGGCGGGGTGGGGCGGGGTCCGGGTGGACCCCCGCTGGTTCGGGTACGCCGGTCGCCCCTGGCCGCTTGCGGCCCAACCAGGCGCCTGTCCCGCCGCGCCAAGCCTGTCGCCTGCTCTGCCAGGGCCGCCAGACAAGTGGTACGACCTCTCCGCCCAGCGCCGGTAAGCCAGTTGCACGACCCGTGCCGCCCGCACAGCCCGTGCCGGTCGGACCGCCGGGGGCACCCGCACCGGCTGTCAGCCGGTGATCGCGCGCAACGCGGCGAACACGCCCAGCACCCACAGGGTCAGCGGGAGCAGGGCCATCGCCAGCAGGGAGTGCACCAGTTCGGCCGCCCGGCCCCAGTACGGCAGCATGCGCCGCCCCGGTACCGTCCACGAGGCGACGGCCAGGACGGTGGCCAGCGCGAGCAGGCCCACCACCAGCAACGGTCGGTCCGCAGGCTCCGTGTCCACGGCCAGCGCGAGCACCAGGAGGGCCACACCGAGCGAGCCCGGCAGCACCAGGGCGAGCCGCTGCCACACGTTGACCATGCCCCGGCCGTGCAGCAGCAGGAGCAGCGCCAGCGCCACCGCGGTCAGGGTCTCCGGCAGGCCGGGGTTCCTGGTCAGCGGCACGAGCGCGCCCGCGCACAGGACGCCGGTCGCCGCGTACAGGCCGGTCATCCAGCCGCTCGCGAGTTCCGTACGGGTGGCGACATCCCGTCCGTTGTAGGGCTCGATGCCCTCCTGGAGCTGCTGCGCGTTCGTCGGCAGCGCCGGCATCCGCATCCCGGCCAGCTTGAACGACAGGGAGGGTACGAAGCCGCCCAGCAGCACCGCCAGCACGGCCACCGTCGCAGCCGCGCCGTCCACGGAGAGGTCGAGGACGCTCATCAGGCCCCCTGCCAGCGCCCCGGCCACGGCCACCAGCGCGGACGCCACGAACAGGGGCGTACGTACGGCTGCCAGGGCCAGCGCCAGCACCGCGCCCCCCGCCCCGGCCGCCGCGGCCGCCAACAGCCGGGCGCCCAGCACCTGGTGGGCGTCCGGACCGGCGATCTCGCCGCCCGGCACCAGCCAGCCCGCCAGCGCCAGATAGGGCGCCGCCATGAATCCCAGGGTCGCGCCCGCCGCCGCGTCGCCGACCGCCCGGCTGGCCGAGGCGGCCCCCGCGAGCAGCAGCAGCCCGGCCACACCGGCCGTGCCGATCCGGACCCCGGCCGGGCCGCCGGGCCAGGCCAGCACCAGCAGGCCGAGTGCCAGGGCGGCCACGGTCATGCCGAGCAGCAGCCGGCGGCCGGCGGCCGGGTTCCAGCCGTGCAGCCGGTCCCGGGTGACGTTGGCGATACCGTCCACCAGGTCGTCGAGCCGGACCTCGGGCAACGACTCGGTGTGCGGGCGGAGATACACCACCTCGCCGTCCTTGAGGTCGAGCGCCTCCAGGGTGCCCTCCTCGTCGAGCGGGGCGCCGCCCAGGCGTTGCAGGACCCAGCCGTCGTGCTCCAGCCCGTTCTCCTCGATGTCCTCCCCGGCGTACCGCAGCACGGTGGGCAGCAGATCGGCCACGGGTACGTCGGCGGGCACCGCCAGATCGATGGTCCTGGCCGGGGCCCGTACCGTGAGGCGGCACAGGCCCGCCACGGAGCTGTCGGTCATCGTGGGGCTCACGTCTCCAGAAAGTTCGGGTGGGGGACTCGCTCGCGTCCGCTTGGACGTACGAGTTGATGACATGCAGACTACTGACCGCCGATCGAACGGAATTATGGGTCCCGTTTCAGTGGCGTGTCACAAATTCCCACCGGCACAGCCCAGTTGGCCGGGTCATGACGGGGGTGGCATTTCAGCCCCTGGTCCAACCCCTGATCCAACCTCTTGTCCGACTTGTTCAACCCTTCGAAGGAGCATGTCCGTTGAGCGTGGTTCTGTTCCGCAGGCCGGCCCGCCGCCGGGGTCCGGACATGCCCGAGGGCGAGCTGACTCTCCAGGAACCACCGACGCTCCCCGAGGTCGTCGCGGACAGCTCGGCGATCTGGACGTATCTGCCGATGGCCATGATGTCGGTGTCGATGATGCTGATGTTCATCAGGCCCGGCGGCGGCAACGGCGCGTTCATGTACATCGCGCTCGGCATGATGGTGCTGGCGTCCGCGGCCATGATGGTCGGCCAGGTGATGCGCAAGGCGGGCGAACGCAAGGAACGGCTGCGCGGTGAGCGCCGCGACTATCTGCGCTACCTCACCCAGACCCGCCGCAAGGTCCACCGGGCCGTCGTGGAGCAGCAGTTGGCGCTGGCCTGGCGGCACCCCGACCCCAAGGTGCTGCGCACCATGGTGCGGACCACCCGCCTCTGGGAACGGCGGGTCAAGGACGAGGACTTCGGCGAGGTGCGGATAGCCGTCGGCGACCAGCAGTTCGCCATGCGTCTCAACCCCCTCTCCACCAAGCCCGTCGAGGACCTGGAACCGCTCAGCGCCCACGCCCTGCGCCGCTTCGTCCGCGCCTACAGCACGGTGCCCGAGCAGCCCATCGCCCTCTACCTGCGCTCCTGGTCCCGGGTCCTGACCCGTGGCGACGACGCCGCCGTACGCGCCATGGTGCGGGCCGCTCTCTGCCAACTCGCCCTGTTCCACCCGCCGGAGGAGCTGTGGGTGGCGCTGTGCGTGTCCGACGAGCGGCGCGCGGAGTGGGAGTGGGTGAAGTGGCTCCCGCACAACCTGCACCCGCAGGAGCAGGACGGCGCGGGCCCCGCCCGGATGGTCGCCACCGCCTTCAACGACCTGGAGGACCTGCTCGGCGCCGAGTTCACCGAGCGCCCGGTCTTCGATCCCGAAGCGGTGCCCGGCCGCGACGAGCCGTTCACGGTGATCGTCGTCGACGGCGTCACCGTGCCCGCCGGTCACCGTCTCGACGGCCCCGGCTTCCGCAACACCATCGTCCTCGACCTGTCCGGTTCCCTCACCTGGCGCCCCGGCCGTTCCACCCTGCGCCTGGACGTGACCCCGGCAGCCGTCCGGCTCGTCCGCACCGACCGCACCCGCAAGGAACAGACGACACTGCTCGGCCGCCCCGACCGGGTCGGCCCGGCCGCCGCCGAGTCACTGGCCCGGCTGATCGCCCCCTACCGGATGGGCCTGACCGCCGACTCCGCCGAACCGCTCGCCGCCGACGTCCAGTTGACCACCCTGCTCGGCATCCCCGACCTGTACCGGCACGACCCGACGACCCTGTGGCGCAAACACACCGGCGCGGCCCGGCTGCGTGTGCCGGTCGCGATCGGTGCCGACGGCGGTCCCGTCGAACTCGACATCAAGGAGTCCGCGCAGGGAGGTATGGGCCCGCACGGCATGCTGATCGGCGCCACCGGCTCCGGCAAGAGCGAACTCCTGCGCACCCTCGTGCTGGGGCTGGCGCTCACCAACTCCTCCGAGACCCTGAACTTCATCCTGGTCGACTTCAAGGGCGGCGCCACCTTCCTCGGCCTGGACGAACTCCCGCACACATCAGCCGTGATCACCAACCTGGCCGACGAAGTCGCCCTGGTGGACCGGATGCAGGACGCCCTGCACGGCGAACTCATCCGCCGCCAGGAACTGTTGCGGTCGGCCGGAAACTACAGCTCAGCCCTGGAGTACGAGAAGGCACGCGCGGCCGGCACCCCGCTGGCGCCCCTCCCCAGCCTGTTCATCGTCGTCGACGAGTTCAGCGAACTCCTCGCCGCACACCGCGAGTTCATGGACCTGTTCGTGATGATCGGCCGTCTGGGCCGGTCCCTCGGCGTCCACCTGCTCCTCGCCTCCCAGCGACTGGACGAGGGTCGCATGCACCAGCTGGAGAGCCACCTCTCCTACCGGGTGGGCCTGCGGACCTTCTCCGCGATGGAGAGCCGGGGTGTCCTCGGAGTCCCCGACGCCTACCAGCTGCCCTCGCAGCCCGGCGCGGGCTTCCTCAAGAGCGGCGTGGACGCACTGACCCGCTTCCGGGCGGCCTACGTCTCCGGCCCGTACCGGCACCGGCGGGGCGCCGTCGTACAGGCGCGGGTGGCCAGCCAGGTGGTGCCCTGGTCGGCGGGCTGGGTGGTGCCACGCACCCCCGCCGCCGTACCCGAACCGGAGCGCGAGGAGGAGACCGAGTCCACCGACAGCCTGCTGTCCGTGGCCCTGGACCGGCTGCGCGGCCACGGCCCCACCGCCCACCAGGTCTGGCTGCCCCCGCTCGGCGCACCCCCCACCCTGGACACGCTGCTCCCGGGCCTGGCCCCCACCCCCGACCGGGGCCTGTCCGCAGCCGGCTGGCCCGGCACAGGGCGCCTGCGGGTACCGGTCGGCCTCGTCGACAAGCCCTTCGACCAGCGCCGCGACCCCCTCGTGGTGGACCTCTCGGCGGGCGGCGGCCATGTCGCCATCGCGGGGGGCTCACAGAGCGGCAAATCCACTGTCCTGCGCACCCTGATCACGTCACTCGCGCTCACCCACACCCCGGCCGAAGTCCAGTTCTACTGCCTCGACTTCGGCGGCGGCACCCTCTCCTCCCTGGCCGGCCTGCCGCACGTCGGCGGGGTCGCGGCCCGGCTCGACAGCGAACGCATCAGCCGTACGGTGGCCGAGGTCACGGCAGTGCTCAACCAGCGCGAGCAGTTCTTCCTCGACAACGGCATCGACTCCATGGCCACCTACCGGCGGCGCCGGGCGGCGGGGGAGTTCGCCGACGAGACGCACGGCGACGTCTTCCTCGTCGTCGACGGCTGGGCCCAGGTCAAGCAGAACTTCGACAGCCTGCTGCCCACCTTCAACCAACTCGCCACCGGTGGCCTGAACTACGGCATCCACCTCATCGTCACCACCACCCGCTGGGTGGAACTGTCCGCGCAGATCCGCGACCAGAGCGCCACCCGCCTCGAACTGAGGCTCGGCGACACCATGGACTCCGTGGTGGACGTCCGTAAGGCCGCCACCGTGCCCCGCACTCCGGGCCGAGGCCTGACCGTGGGCGACAAACTCCACTTCCTGACGGCGCTGCCGCGCATCGACGGCCAGAACGGCGCCGAGGACCTCGCGGACGGCGTCACCGCCCTGGTGGAGAAGATCGCCGCGGAGTGGAGCGGTCCGCCCGCCCCGCCCGTACGTATGCTCCCGCACCGCCTGCCGGCCTCCGCGCTCCCGCCGGCCGAACTGGGCGACGGCCTCCGCCTGCCCCTCGGATTGGACGAGGAGACGCTTTCCCCGGTCTGGCACGACTTCAGCCGCACCCCGCACCTGGTCGCCATCGGCGACGCCGAGAGCGGCAAGACCAACCTGCTGCGCCTGGCCGCCAACGCCATCACGTCCCGCTACACCGCCGCCGAGGCCCGCGTCCTGGTCGTCGACTACCGCCGCGATCTGGTCGACGCCGTCCCCGCCGAGTACCAGCTTGGCCACGCGGTCTCCGTGGACGCCCTCAAGGAACTGGTGGGCGGCTCCGCCCGCGCCCTCAAGACCCGCCTCCCCGGCCCGGACATCACCCCGGCGAGGATGCGGCTGGCGGACTGGTGGAACGGCCCCCGGCTGTTCGTCCTGGTGGACGACTACGACATGGTCGTGGGCAGCAACAACTTCGACCACCCGTTCGCCCCGCTCTTCGACCACCTGGCCCTCGGCCACGAACTGGGCCTGCACGTCATCGCGGTCCGCTCGGCGACGGGCGCGGGCCGCGGCCTGAACGACCAGCTCCTGCGCCGCCTGGACGAGGTCAACACCCCCGGCGTCCTGCTGTCCTGCCCCCCGAGCGAGGGCTACGTCTTCGGCAACATCAAGCCCCGCAACCTACCCCCGGGCCGAGCCCAGTACGTGGTACGCCGCAAGCCCACCCTGATCCAGACGGCGGAGGTGGACAACGCCACCCCGCCCGGCACCTGAGGACCCGCCCCCACCACCCCAGCAACACCTCTTCAACGCCACCCGCCCCCTCCAGCCCGCCCGCCACCCCTTTCACCCGTCCGACCGCCCCTCCAGCCCGCCCGGCACCCCTCCAGCACCGGCCGCATCTCCAGCCCGGTCCGGCACCCTTCCATCGCCGGCCCGCATTTCCAGCCCGTCCGGCGTTTGAGGACAAGGCCCGTTCAGGGCCGGAGGGGGGTCTGGCGGTAACGGTGCAACGGAAGCAGTGGTTCGGTGCGGGTGACGAGGACGAGGCGCAGGCCCCGCCCGGCGTGGTGCAGGACGAACGCCAGTTGCTCCGCGATCTCCGGCGCGTTCACCCGCTCGTACTCGTCGAGCACGAGGACCACGGGCCGGCCGTGATCGTTCAGCTCGGCGGCGAGCGCTGCGAGCAGCTTGCGGTCCACCGTGGAAGCGTCCGAGGGGGTCCCGACCGCGTCGGACGCCAGTGCACCGCAGGCACTCAGGGTCTGCAGGACGTACGCCCAGAACACCCCGGGACGCCGGTCCCCCGCTTCGACGGTGAGCCAGGCGACCGGCGACCGC
>NZ_AEJB01000109.1 GCF_000331005.1 Streptomyces turgidiscabies Car8 | reverse complement strand
CTCTCTTTCACGGGCTGCCGGGTGGCTCGTACGGCCTACCGGAGGGGCCGTGCCGGCGTGATCGGGGACGCCGCCTCCGTCTGGGGGGAGGCGGAGTTCGAGTACACCGAGGGGGCCGCGACCGCCGCTGCCGGGTCTGCGGCCGGGTCCTCCTCCGGGATGACCGTGGTGCCGCCGACGACGCGGATGCCCGCCGCGTCCAGGGCCCGCTTGACGCGCCAGCGCAGTTCGCGCTCCACCGTCAGGGACTTGCCCGGCATCGTCTTCGCCGTGAGGCGGACGACCATCGAGTCCAGGAGCACGCTGTCCAGACCCAGGCTCTCGATCGGGCCCCACAGCAGCTCGTTCCAGGGCTCTTCGCGGCTCATCTTCTCGCCGACCTCGGCGAGCGTCGCCTTCAGCCGGTCCAGGTCCACGTCCGCGCTCACGGTCACGTCCACACCGGCCGTGGCCCAGCCCTGGGAGAGGTTGCCGATGCGCTTGACCTCGCCGTTGCGGACGTACCAGATCTCACCCTGGTCGCCGCGCAGCTTCGTCACCCGCAGGCCCACCTCGATCACCTCGCCGGACGCCACGCCCGCGTCGATCGTGTCGCCGACGCCGTACTGGTCCTCAAGGATCATGAACACGCCGGAGAGGAAGTCCGTCACCAGGTTGCGGGCGCCGAAACCGATCGCCACGCCCGCGACACCGGCGGAGGCGAGCAGCGGGGCCAGGTTGATCTGGAACGCGGAGAGGACCATCAGGGCCGCCGTGCCCAGGATGATGAAGCTGGCCACCGAGCGCAGCACCGAGCCGATCGCCTGGGAACGCTGACGGCGCCGCTCGACATTGACCAGCAGGCTGCCGAGAGCCGTGCCGCCGGCCGGGCCGTCGGCGGCCTGGACCGTGCGGTTCATCCGGTCTATCAGCTTGGTGATGGCCCGCCGCACCACCGCTCTCAGCACGACCGCGATCACCACGATCAGCAGGACCTTGAGGCCGATGGCCAGCCAGGTGGACCAGTTCTGCTCGACCCAGCTGGCGGCGTTCGTCGCGCTCTCCTGGGCGTCCTGGAGCGACGGGACCAGCGCTGTCGGTGACTCCGAGGGAGTCGGTGACGGCGACGGGCCGGCGGCGAGTAGGACGGCGGGCAAGGACACGGGGGGACCTCCAAAACGGCCTGCCCCCGGTACGGATGGTTACGGCGGTCGGCTCGACGGTGAGCTCGTCATTCAGGTCACGGAAAGGTCACCGGAAGGGCAGAACCACCACACTAACGGGGCAACGTGTGCGGATCGGCGCCATGTTCGAGGGAGAGACCGTGCTCACCTGGGGATGAAGAGGGTGTGGTCCCGGGGCATGAACGCAAGGTGTGGTCGAAAACACTCCCAGCCCGTTACCGGGACGTGGTGGCGCTGCCGCCGGGCGAGAGGGGAGACTGACTACAGATCGTCCCGGCGCGAGCCACGCGCCGCCGACGCCCAAGGAGGCATCCGTGCCGCATGTCCTGGTACTCAACGCGTCGTACGAGCCACTCGGCGTCGTACCGCTCCGACGCGCGCTCGTCCTCGTCCTGGAGAACAAGGCTGTCTCCCTGGAGGAATCGGGCGCCTTCCTGCACAGCGCGACCGTTACTGTCCCCGCACCCAGCGTGGTCCGGCTGAAGAGGTTCGTCCGGGTTCCCTATCGGGGGCCCGTTCCACTGACCCGAAGGGCGCTGTTCGCCCGCGACGGCGGCCGGTGCATGTACTGCGGTGCCGCCGCGACCAGCGTCGACCATGTCATCCCGCGTTCCCGGGGCGGTCAGCACCGCTGGGACAACGTGGTGGCGTCGTGCCGTCGCTGCAACCACACGAAGGCCGACCGCCATCTCTTCGAGATCGGCTGGCGGCTGCGTCACAAACCCGCCCCGCCCACCGGTCTCGCCTGGCGCATCATCGGCACCGGGCACCGGGACCCGCGCTGGCTGCCGTACCTGCAGCCGTACGGCGCGGACGACGCGATGGCCCGGATCGACGGCATCTCAGCCTGACCTCCGGGCTTTCGTCTACCTGAATACGGTCTCGACGCAGTCCGAACACGGAGTATCCGCACACCCGTTCGGGCTGTCTGTACGGCACGGATGCGATCCGGCCCCGGGAACCCCCGTTCCCCAGGGCCGGATCACTCATGCCCGGCCGCTCAGACGTACCTGAGCTCCGCCGGACGCACCGAACGGCGCAGCAGCGGCAGTGAGGTGGCGGCGGCGAGCAGGCAGGACACGTACACCGCGGGCGGGACCAGCAGCGCCGTGTACGGCACCGTGCGGCTGCCGTCCTGGGCCATGCCCGCGAACAGGGCGCTGATCAGCAGGCCCCCGGCGCCCGCCAGCAGCATCGCCGGCGCGAGCGGCAGGGCCGTCTCCAGGAGCAGGGCCCGGCCGAGCACCGCGCGCGGCACCCCGGCGGCGGCCTGCGCGGCCAGCCCCCGGCGGCGGGCCGCCACCGACTCGGCGGTGCCCACACCGAGCCCGCAGAGCGTGATCACCAGGGCGGCCAGCACGGCGGCACCGGTCAGGTCGACACCGGTCGAGTAGAAGGCCAGGGACGAGGCCAGCTTGTCCTCCCCGCGGTCGTGGAGCGAGGTGAGCAGCACCTCGCGGACGCCGACGAACCCGGTGCCCACGGTGGTCACCAGCAGTACCGCCGCATGGGTGCGGGCGGCGGCCCACGGGTCGTCGCGCAGCCGTTCCGCCGCGATCAGCGTCGCCGGATCGGCTGTACGGGCCGCGAGGACCCGCCCCGTGAACCGGGCGGTGGCGCCGGTCAGCCACAGGGCGCCCACTCCGGTGACGATCACCACGGCGAACACCAGCAGGGGAGCGGTCTCGTACCCGCCGTATGTGTCCGGCGCCAGCAGCAGCCCCACGAACAGCACGCCCAGAGCGGCCGCCGGGACGGGCATCCCCGGGCCGCGCCCCTCGCGCGGGGGCACCCGCCGGACCCGGCCCAGCGGCGAGGCGACGACGCGACGCAGCGCCGTGACGCTCACCAGCGCGCCCAGCACCGGCACGGCCACCGCGACCAGTGCCGTCCCGAACCAGACGAGCACCGGCGGCTGATGCCAGGCACCCAGCAGGAACAGCGCGGAGCACACGGAGGCGACCACCGAACCGAGCAGACAGGCGAGCCCCGACTCCAGCGCCGCGATCCGCCGCACCCGCGCCGGACCGGCCCCCGCCAGCCGCAGCGCGGCGAGCCGCCGGTCCCGGTGGACGGCCCCGATCCGCGCGCACTGCCCGAGGAACCCGAGCACGGGCACGAGCAGCAGCACGAGGACGAGGACCACGCCCGAGCGGTTCCCCTGGTGGTTCAGCAGCCCGGAGCCGAACGACACGTAGTACTGCCCGCGTACGGAGACGACGGCCACGGCGGCCAGCGCGAACCCGGTGGCGAGCGCCGCCCCGACCGCCGTGAGCCCGACCCGCCACCACTCCCGCCGGCCGGAACCCCGGGTGAGCAGCCAGGCGAGCCGAAGATCGACCCGCAGGGCGCCCTCGCGGGCGGTCATGACGTCACCTCCGCCGAGGCCACGGCGCCGTCGCTCAGCCGCAGCTCGCGGTCCGCGTACGCCGCCACCTGGGCGTCGTGCGTGATCAGCAGGACCGCCGTGCCGGACTCGCGGGCCGTGTGCGTCAGCGCCGCCATCACCTGCTCGCCCGCGAGGGAGTCCAGCGCGCCGGTCGGCTCGTCGGCGAAGACCACCTTCGGGCCGGTGACCAGGGCGCGTGCCAGGGAGACGCGCTGCGCCTGGCCGCCGCTCAGCTCACCTGGCCGCAGCAGCTGCTGCCCGAGCACCCCGAACCGCTCCAGCCACTCGCCCGCCCGCTCGTGCGCCGCCGCGCGCGTGGTCCCGGCCAGCAGCAGGGGCAGCGCCACGTTGTCGAGGGCGGTCAGCTCGGGAATCAGCTGGCCGAACTGGAAGACGACCCCGAACTCGGTGCGCCGCAGCTCGCTCAGCCGCCGCTCGGGGAGTGTGTCGAGCCGCTCCCCGGCGTACTCGACGGTGCCCGTGTCCGGCCGGACGATCCCCGCCAGACAGTGCAGCAGCGTCGACTTCCCGCTGCCGCTGGCACCCGTGACGGCCAGGATCTCGCCGGCCCGCAGCGCGACCGACGCACCGCGCAGCGCGGGCGTACTGCCGTGCGCCTTGGACAGCCTGTGGGCCGATATCAGCGCCGGTGAAGGGGGCCCCTCGGACGTTCGCCCGTCTGACGTCTCCCCGTGGGTGGTGGTCATGCCGTTTCGACCTCCGCGGTCAGTGAGGTGAGCCGGGCCACCGTGGTGGTCATCCAACGGAGGTCGGCGTCGAGGTGGTTGAGGGCGTAGTCCGCCGAGAGCACGGTCGAGAGGTCCGAGGCCGGCGAGGTCTTGACCGCCGTCAGCTCCCGCATCCGCGCCATGTGCGCGGCCCGTTGGTCCAGCAGATATGCCGCCGGGTCCCCGCCGGCCAGGATCGCGACGACGACCTTGGCGAAGATCTCGTTGGTGACGTGCGGCGCCGGAGCGCTGATCTGCCGTACCCAGGCGGCGAGTTCACGCGCCCCGTCATCGGTCGTCCGGTAGCTGGTCCGCTCCGGGCCGCCGTCCGCGTCGGTGCCGTCCACCTCCGCGAGCCCGTCGCGCACCAGGCGCTGCAGGGTCGTGTAGACCTGCCCGTAGGCCAGCGGACGGGCCTGCGGAAAGCGTTCGTCGTGCCGTCGCTTGAGGTCGTAGCCATGGCTGGGCCCCCCGGCGAGCAGCCCCAGAAGGATGTGGCGGGTGCTCATGCCGATCATTATGCACTCGATACATGTACTGAGTGAATAGTTACGGAACATGGTCCGGACACGGTGTGCGGATGGCGGGAATGTGACGGACTTCGCCCGGAGGGCGGCGGAAGAATCGCGGAATGTGACCGGCGGTACCGTGGTTCGTCCTTTCATACACGTCTGCGGTCGCGTCCACTGGGTAGGGCTGCGGATGAAACCCGCCAACCGCCGTCAGCCGTCGTACGCGACAAGGAGGCCTCCGTGGCCGTACCGGCCCACATCTTCAGCGCCGAGAGCGCCGCCGCCGAGGCGCCGCTCACCAGCGAGCCGCCGCTGCCCGCCGCCGAGCCCCTCACCAGCGAGCCCCCGCTCGCCGACGCGGAGGCGATGACGAGCGAGCACGCCGACGCCGAGGCGGACCCCACGGGGCTGTACGAGGGTCCGGTCCCGGCGCTGTCGGAACTCGCGGGGCTGTAGATGTCCGCACCCGGGCCGGCCGGACCCGTCGAGGCCCACGAGAGCGGGGAGAGCCGGGCCGAGGAACGCCTCGCGCTCGCCCGCCTCGCCGAGCTGCACGGCGTCGCCCCCTCCTTCCGCCCCTCACCGGACCGTACGGTCGCCGCCACCGACTCCGCGCTCGTCGCCGTACTGGCCGCGCTCGGCGTCGACGCGACCACCCCGGAGGCCGTCCAGGTCGCCCTCGCCGCCCGGGAACGGGAACTGGCGGCGCGGCTGCTGCCACCCACGGTGGTGTGCGGCGCCGACGGTACGGCGACCGCGCTGGCCCACCTGCCCGAGGGCACCCGACTGCGCATCCGCACCGAACAGGGCGAGATCTGCGAATCGGTCGACCAACTCCCGCCCGGCATCCATGAGTTGGACGCCGTGGCGCCCGACGGCCGGGCCGCCCGCGCCCACCTCGTCGTCGCCCCGGCCCGGCTGCCCACACCCACCGGACGCTCGTACGGACTCCTCGTCCAGCTGTACTCCCTCCTCTCCCGGCGCTCCTGGGGCATGGGCGACCTCGGTGATCTCAGCGAACTGAGCGACTGGGCCGGACGGGCGCTCGGCGCCGGATTCGTGCAGGTCAACCCCTTGCACGCGGCCGTCCCCGGGGCGCCCACCGACCCGTCCCCCTACCGGCCGTCCTCCCGTCGCTTCCCCGATCCCGTGCATCTGCGGGTCGAGGCCGTCCCGGAGTTCGCGTACATCCAGGCCGGCGAGGACCGTGAGCGGGTGCGCGGGCTGCTGGAGCGGGCCGGGCGGCTGCGGGAGTCGGTGCTGGACAAGGGCGAGCTGATCGACCGGGACGCCGTGTGGGAACTCAAGCGCGAGGCCCTGGAGTTGGTGTGCGCCGTACCGCTCGGGCCCGGGCGGCAGGCCGCGTACTCCGACTTCCTCGCCCGGGCCGGCGAGCCGCTGGAGGATCACGCCACCTGGTGCGCGCTGGCCGAGACGCACGGCTCGGACTGGTCGCGCTGGCCGGCCGGACTCCAGGACCCCCGGTCGGCCGAAACCGCCCGCGCCCGGGGCGAGTTGATGGACCGCGTCGACTTCCACTCCCGTCTCGCCTGGCTCACCGACACCCAGCTCACCGACGCCCAGCGGACGGCACGCGACGCGGGCATGCCGGTCGGGATCGTGCACGACCTCGCCGTCGGGGTACATCCCGGGGGTGCCGACGCCTGGGCGCAGCAGGAGTACTTCGCGGCCGGCATGTCGGTCGGCGCGCCCCCGGACGCGTTCAACGCGCGCGGCCAGGACTGGGGCCTGCCGCCCTGGAGACCGGACCGTCTGGCCGAGTCCGGCTACGCCCCGTACCGCCAGCTGCTGCGGTCCCTCTTCGGCTACGCGGGCGCCCTGCGCATCGACCACGTCATGGGCCTGTTCCGGCTCTGGTGGGTGCCCCAGGGGCTGGCGCCGACGGAGGGTGCGTACGTCCGTTACGACGCCGAGGCCATGCTCGCCGTCCTCGTGCTGGAGGCCTCGCGGGCCGGGGCGGTCGTGATCGGCGAGGACCTGGGGACCGTCGAACCGGGGGTGCGGGAGACGCTGCACGCACGCGGGGTGCTCGGCACGTCCGTGCTGTGGTTCGAGCGGGACTGGGACGGCGACGGGCGCCCCCTGCCCCCCGACCACTGGCGCGCCGACTGTCTCGCCACCGTCACCACCCACGACCTGCCGCCCACCGCCGCCCGGCTCACCGGCGAGCATGTCGAACTCCGCGACCGGCTGGGCCTGTTGACCGAACCGCTGGCGCAGGAGCGGGCCGTAGCCGCCGCCGAGACGAGCGAGTGGCTGACCCTGCTGGCCCGCCTCGGTCTGCTCCAGGGGTGCAGCGGCGGTCTCTCGGGGACGGCGGAGGAGGCCGAGATCCAGGCCGTACACCGCTATCTGCTGCGCACGCCCGCCCGCATGATCGGCGTCTGGCTCCCGGACGGCGTCGGCGACCGGCGTCCACAGAACCTGCCGGGCACGTGGGACCAGTACCCGAACTGGCGGCTGCCCGTCGCCGACGCGGAGGGCCGCCCGGTGACGCTGGAGGAGCTGGCGGGGTCGCCGCGGCTGTGGGCGCTGATGGAGGTGCTGAGGGAGGGGGCGTGAGGTGCGGCGGGCCGTTCGCGGGGCGGCCGCACCCTCATACGGCACCCCGGGCGCGCGGCCCCGCCGGGCGTTCGCTACTTTTGCACCGTGGACAAGACGAACGCCCTGCGCGCCGGCGCCCTGGTGGCCGGTACGACGCTGATGATGCTGCTCATGACGTCTCCCGCGCTCGCGCTCACCCGCGACGACGGTGACGACCCCGGCCATGGCCTGAGCGTCATCGAGACGCTGGGCCTCTACGTTGTCGCCCCGATCGGCCTGTTCGCGGTCATCGCGGGTCTGGTGATGGTCCTGGACAAGTCCTCGGACCGCGCCCCCAAGGCCGTCAAGCCCAAGCCCGCCAAGGCGAAGGCCTGACCTGATCCGTCGCGCCGAG
>NZ_AEJB01000108.1 GCF_000331005.1 Streptomyces turgidiscabies Car8 | reverse complement strand
CTCGTTTCGTTCGCGCCTACCTGTCCTTGTCCTCTACGGGCTTCAAGTGGCGTACGTGTTTCAGCCGGCCCGCGTCACCAGCGGGCCGGGTCCGCCGCGTCCACGGCGAAGACGGAACCGTCGGGCGCGCTCGCGTAGACGCGTCCGCCGGCGGCGACGGGGGTGGGCAGCGAGGCCGCGACCGTGTCCGAGGCCGGGCCGAGCCGAGGTGGCGTCTGCCCCGCGAGCTTCCCCGTACGGGCGTTCACCGCGAGCAGCCGTCCGTCGGCGGCGGTGAAGTACACGTACCGCCCGTCGGTGGCCGGCGCCGAGCTGAGGCTCACGGACGTCTCCAGCCGCCAGAGCTGCTTGCCCGCCTTCAGATCCACGGCGATCAGCGAACCTCCGCCGCCCGTCAGGTAGACGATGTTCCCGCGCACGACACCATGGGCCCGCTGGAGCGGAAGAGGCACCTCGACCTTGTGGGAGGCGCCGGTCGCCGGGTCGTAGTCGATGACGGCGACAGTGTCCCGGTACACGGTGTCGACGGAGGCGAAGAAGACGGAGGCGCCCGCGTCGGTGGTGCCGATCGGCTGCAGATCCCCGTCCAGTTTGTCCTGCCAGCGCACATTACCGGAGCCGGGATCCAGCGCGGCGACCCGGGTGCTCGCCCCGTCCTCGGCCGTGCTCGTGGCGTACGCCAGCTGGTCGCCGGCGAAGGAGAACAGCCGAGGGCCGTCCAGGCCGGCGATCCTCCGGTGCCACTTGCTGTCGCCGGACTCGCTGTCGACGCCGGTGACCTTCCCGTCGGTGCCGGTGAGGAGGGTCATGCCGCCTGCGTACCCGAGGGCGACGCGGTCGGACACGGTCTCCTGCCAGCGGGGGCGGCCCGTGCCGGGATCGAGTGCCTCCAGACGGGGGCCCACGTTCAGCGCGGGGTGCACGAGCCCGCCCGACAGAACCGGCGGGCGGTTCGGAATCAGGGTGGCGTCGATCGGGTGGCGCCACAGGACGGTGCCGTCGGTGGGGTCGACAGCGGAGACGAGGCCCTTCTGGGCACAGAACAACTTCTCGCCGCCATAGGCGCATTGAGGTATCCCGGCGTCGCCGCCAGTGGCGGGCCGCACCGTCCAGGCCCGGAAACCGGCGGCGGCGGCCGTCGTACCGGCGCCGGAGGAATGGCCCTTGGGCCGGGCGACCGGATCACCCCCGACCAGCTGCAGCGAGGCGACGACACATCCGGCGGCGAGGACAACGGCACCCGCGGCGAGCAGAACGCGCCTGCGCAGCCGCCGCCGGTCCGAACGCCCTTCGGAGGAAGGGGAGTCGGCGGAAGAGGGACCGGTGGAGCGGCCGGCGCCTCCTCGCCGGACGTGGGTCTCCTCGTCCGGGGGGCTCGGCGTGCGCGGCTGCTCGGGTACGAACGACTGGGTGTCGTACGAGGCGGCAACCGACCTGAGTTCCCGCATCAGTTCGTCGGGAGTGGGCCGGTCCTCGGGCTCCTTGGCGAGACAACGCAGCACCAACGGGGCGAGGTTCGACGGCACACCGGTCAAGTCGGGCTCGTCGTGCACGACTTGGTAGGCGACGACGTACGGACTGTCGGAGTCGAACGGCCCGCGCCCGGTCGACGCGTGCACCATCACCGACCCCAGGGCGAAGATGTCGGCGGCGGGCCCCACCTCGCGCGGCCGCCGGAACTGCTCGGGCGCCATGAACGGCGGCGTGCCGATCAACTTGCCCGTCTCGGTGTGCAGTTCGCTGTCCTTCGGCCGAGAAATGCCGAAGTCGATGACCTTCGGACCGTCCTCGGCGAGCAGTACGTTGCTGGGTTTCAGGTCCCGGTGGACGACTCCGACCCGGTGAATGTCCCGCAGCGCCTCGGCGAGTCCGGCCATAAGCCGCCGCAACTGGCCGGGGTTCATCGCCCCGTTCCGCTTCACCTCGTCGGCGAGGGTCGGCCCGGGAATGAACAGGGTGGCCATCCAGGGCCGTTGGGCCTCGGGGTCGGCATCGACGACGGGCGCGGTGAAGGCACCGCTGACGCGCCGGGCGGCGGCGATCTCCTGCCGGAAGCGGCCCCTGAACTCGGGGTCCTCGGCGAACTCGCCGTGTACGACCTTGACGGCGAGCTTCATCCCGGAGGTGCTCCGGGCCAGGTGGACCACGCCCATGCCACCGGAACCCAGCCGTGCGTCCAGACGGTACTGACCGGCGTACTCCGGGTATTCCGCTTCCGCTCCGGATCCGGCGTTCCGCTGTGGCGTCATGGACTCACCCCCGTGCTGTTCGGCCGCTCGCGCGACGCACGGAGCCTAGTCGATGAGCGTTGCGGGACAGAGGCGGCTTGCTGACGTTGGTGTACGAGTTACGCACATGTGTTTCATGGCGTGTTTTAGGGGTATCAACGGGACCCCATGGCAGTCATGGGGTTCAACGGGGGAGGTTTTTTCATGTCCACAGACCACATCGCGGAGAGAACGCCCGACGAGGCTTCAGACCGCACGGAGCTGACGATCACGACTGCGGCGGCCGCAGCGGCGGCGACCACGTCCGTCCGCTTCTACTCGGTCGCCCCCGGCTACCGGCTCAACGTCCGCAGCGGCCCCAGCACCGCCTACAGCATCGTCCGTGTACTGGCCGAAGGCGCCAAGATCCCGATCTACTGCCAGCGCCCCGGCGAGGCGATAGCCGGTCCGTACGGTACGTCGAACATCTGGGACAACATCGACAACGGTGAGTACGTCTCGGACGCGTACGTCCTGACGGGCAGCGACGGCTACGTGGCACCGCACTGCTCCTGACCGCGTGAGCCAGCCGGGCACCGGCACCTGCATTCGGTGCCGGCGCCCGGCTGGCGATAATCGAGGGGTGAGCGACAAGACCGGTACGACAGGCGGCGCCCGTACAGACGGCCCCCGCCCGGAGCCCCTCCGCTTCTTCGGCACGACGTGGGTGAACCACGACGCCGGGTACACGGCACGCAGGGTGGGAGTGGCCGCGGGTTCACTGACGGCGACGATCGCGTCCTGCCTCATCCTGCGCTTCGCCTACGAGGGCCTGCGGATCGCGGAGGTCGGCGGCATCGTCACCCTCCTGGTGGTGGTCATGTTCGCCGTATGCAGCGCACTGGCGTTCGGCCACACCTGGGGCGCATTCACCACCCACCCGGACCCCGCCCGCCAGGCCTCTCTCCGCGGCCTCCTCACGATCGGCTTCGTAGGCACCCTGGCCGCCTACTTCCTCCGCTCCCTGAAAGAGGCCCCCGGCGAGTCCCTCCACCGCCAGGAGTACGAGGCTTCACGCACCCGACAGGCCCGCCGAACAGGAAACCCGGCGAAGCGACGAGCCCGTGGGGATGTCTGAGGGGGGCGTTTCCCACCCACCCGTTCACCGCATCTGTCCAGCGCGGGCCCGGGTCGTCTCAGCCGGCCTGAGAGCCAAGGAAGAGGCCCGTTCGGCCCAGCCCCTTTCCGCCCGCCAGCACTTCTAGCCCGTCCGGCGTTTGAGGACAAGGCCCGTTCAGGGCCGGAGGGGGGTCTGGGGGCGCAGCCCCCAGGTACGGGATGGGACGGGTAGGGGCGGCGGGGGCGAGAAAAAC
>NZ_AEJB01000107.1 GCF_000331005.1 Streptomyces turgidiscabies Car8 | reverse complement strand
GCCGGGTCCACCGAGTGGAAGACCGGGCCCGTCGCCGAACGCCTGGCCCGAGAAGCGAAGGAACGCGGCAAGGGCGTCCACATGGGCCGCGTGAACTCCCGCCAACGGCTGCGGACCGCCGAGTGGTTCGGATGGCCCCTTGCGGTGTGGGTCAGGCGGGCGGCTGGGCGGCGGCCGGCCACTCCGGGGAGCCCGCGTCGGCGGGCGCCGCAGCCTTCTGCTTGATCTCGCCGCCCGTGATGCGGGCCTGCGGGAACGCCTCATCGACAGCGATCTCACGCCGGTCGATCGACTTGTGGGTGATCAGCAGCTGCGCGATGTCCGCGCCAGTCCACTGCGCCTTCTTGCGGCCGAGCTTCTGCTCCAGCCGTTCCTCGCTGATACCGAGCCCCTTGAAGACGCCGATGGCACCCTCGGTACGCTGCTCGATCGGCTTGCCGTCACCCTTGTGGAGGGTCTCCCGGCACAGCTCCTCGGCCTCGTCGATGAAGAAGTCCGGGATCACCGCGAAGATCGCCTCACGCAGGCGGCGGGCACCGCTGTTCGCGTTGTTCTCGTAGATGTCCCGCAGGTCTTCGAGCGGCACGACCTTCTTGTTCGCGAACTTGGCGTGCGGAACGATGAAGCTGAGGACGTGCCGGGTGTTGGCCTCGACGTCCCACGCCCACGCCTGCATCTCGGACTGGCGGTATCCGTCGTCGCGGCGCATCTCGGCGACGCCGTACTGGATGTTTCCCCACGACTGGGCGAGGGTCTTGGCGAGGTGGATCGTCGACCCCTGGACCGATCCGCCGGCGCGCGGGAACTTGTAGAACGCCTTCTCGGCGAGGGCCATGGTTCCGCAGGCGGCCTGCATGGCGCTGCGGGAGCGGCCGATGTCGCGCGGGAACTGGCGGGCCACATAGATGGCGGCCTGGACTTCGGCGACGGCGCGGGACTGCTCGACCGCAGTGGACTGGCCGATACGGTCCGGGCCCTGTGCGGGCTGCTGCTGGGCGGGGAAGTTCACAGGTAGGTGTCCTTGTCTCGGTTCTCGGCCCATCCGGGCAGGGCGAGGTAGTTGGGTTCGTCGTCGCTGTAGCCGGGCCAGATCCCGGAGGCGGTGCACTCGGCGAAGGTCTCGATCGCGGCGCGGTTCTTGGCGCGCCCGATCTCGCGGGCGAAGAAGTCGATGCCAACGACGTTCACCAGATAGGGGGCCGTCTTCTCCTGGACGACGAACAGGAGTTCCGTGTCCAGGGCGCCGAGTCCGAGAGCGACGGCGGCTTCCTCGTACCAGGCGGTCTGCTGGTGGTAGCCGTAGTTGTCGAGGGCCTTCTGGAAGGCGTCGCTGCTGGCGTCGGCGGCGGTCTTGTAGTCGGGGATGATCAGCCGGCCGGACTGGATGGACGGCAGCCAGTCGAAGCGCACCCGGCGCCGGATCCCGGTCGGTTCGTCGATCCAGAACCCGGACTGTTCGGGCGCCCCGTAGGCGGGTTCGAGGAGCGCGGAGGCGAGCGGGTGCCGGCGGATGGCGGCGGCCATCGCTTCGACCATGTCGATCTCGTGCTGCTTGAGGGGGATTCCGCCCCGCTCGCGGGCTTCGGTGACCTCGGCCTTGGCTGCCTTGGTGTTCCACGTGTCGTGGTCGACGAGGATCAGTTCCTGGCCTCGGCCGAGCACCTTCATGTGGGCGGCGTTGCCGTAGTCGAACGTCTTCTTGGGGGCCTGCGGGTTGTCCTGCTCCCACCGGAACTTGGCGGGACAGGACGGCGGCAGCAGCTTGCGGGCCCCCGTCGACGACAGGCTGGTCTTGTCGGCGTGGTAGCTCTCGTTCGAGAGGTCCGTATGCAGGCCGAGGGCCGGCGCTTCGGCGGCGGGCGCCTCAACGGTTGTGGTCATGCGGTGGCGCCTTCCTGGCGGAGCGTGTAGTAGCGGCGCGGTGTGCCGTCGCCGTGGCGTTCGAGGTGGCCGTCACGGTGCAGCGCGGCGAGGTAGCGGCGGACGCTCATGCGGAGGACATGCGTGCCGAGGAGCTGGTGCCACATGCGCCTGACGCGGCCCGTGGTCCACTCGCCGCCCTCCGTCTGGATCGCCTCCAGGACGAACTTCCGGACGCTGCCCGCCGGGTGGCGGGGGCTGGGGTCGCTGCCGAGCCGGTAGAAGCGGGCCCCGTTGTCCTCGGCGGGTACGAGGTAGGCGCGGCGGGCCAGGTCCCGCAGGTCACGGCGTGCTGTGTTCCTGCCGGTGGTGGCCCACTCGCGCGACTTGGCGTAGATGTGCAGGGCCCGCCCGGTGGTGACCGGGCCGCCTCCGGAGCGCCGGATCGCGGCGAGCAGGTACTCGCGGCGGATGCTGGTGTCGGTCACCGGGCACCCCGCAGCGAGATGGTCCGCCCCTTGAGCGCGGGTTCCGTCGACCAGTGCGATACGGCCCCGAACTCGGGAACATCGACCAACTCGGCGCCCAACGTCACGAACCCGAGCACGACGGCCTCGTGGATGGTGCCCCGCTGGTACGTCTTGAGGTACGAGTACGGTCCGTCGGGCCCGCCGGTGAGGGTGGGCACGATGAGCGCGGCATGGACGGTGTTCCGCTTGATGTAGCAGGGGCGGCCGTAGGAGGCACGGAAGCGGAGGATCTGGACGAGGTCGCGGATGGGGCGGCGGGCGTGCTTCAGATCAGCCACGGGGAGCACCGCCCCCGCCCACGTACCGCGCCTCGACACGGGCACCGAACTCGGTCAGCCCGTGCCGGGCCTCAAACGCACCGGCCGGAGTCCAAGCGCAGCGCCGGTCCTCCGCCTTCAGGTACGCCCGGCGGATCGTGTTGGCGACCCCCCACGCGGACTGGGAGGGGTTGTACTCGCCGACGTCCTGCCACTCGCCCGGGTTGGCGCGGCAGAGGGCGGCGACGGTGAAGTGGTTGACGCGGATCGTCTTGGTCTTCACGCGGCGCCCGCCTCACGCTGGCCGGGCACCGGGCGCGGGGCCGCGATCTGCGACAGCCGCTCCGCCATCCGCCGGACCGCATCCCCGTACACCGGGATCACACCGTCGTCCGCGAACTCCTTCACGAAGCCCTGCATCTTCTCGTCGAAGGCATGCCGGGCATGCGAGTCACGGCCCTGCCCGACAGCCGACCGCAGGAGATCCGCCATGCCTGCGAGTTCGACGACCAGCGCCTTCGGGTCGTCGTCCGCCTTCGAGATCAGCTCCGCGAACACGGCCTTCACCAGGAACGCGGACACGTCCAGCTCGGCGCCGCCCGGAGTCGCCCGGATACCCACGGGGAACGGGCTGTCGGCGAAGGTCTTCTCGTCCGCGACGTACGCGGTCGCGACTACCTTGTAGGAGGTGCCCTCGGCGGGCAGGACCCGCTTGCCCTTCGGCTTCCGCATCAGGACGCACTCGCCGGGCCTGGTGACGAACGGCTTGCTGTCGACCCAGAAGTAGTCGTACTCGGAGGCACCGAAGCCCTGCCTCGCAGTGCGGACGGCCTCGCGCTGCGCGGCCTCGACGGTGAGCGCGGTCGCGATGGGACCGCGATGGTTCATCGCGACGAACGTGGTGGTCATGCGAGCTGCCCCTTCGGGGAGGTGAGGAGAAGGATGAGGAGGGCGGCCAGATCACGGCAGGCTTCGCGGATGGGCCGGACCACAACCCCCGCAGCAGCCGCCAGCCACCGCCAGGCCGCGCCGAAGTCGGCGTCGAGCAGCAGGAAGAACGGGACCAGCGAGCCCGAGAACAGGCTGACCGCGAGAGCCACGGCGCCGAGCGGGGTCAGGTCGGCGAGGAACATCAGCACGAGGCCACCCCCGCCTCGGCCAGCAGTGCACGCTCACGCCGCTGCGCCTTGTACGCCAGGCTCTTCGCCGAGTTCGCCTCCGTGCACGGACGGCAACGGCAGTTGTAGTTCTGGTACGTCGACGCCTTGCCGTGCCCCGCACGGTCAGCGGCCTCCGGGTCGGAGATGCGCCGCTCCTGCTGCCTGCGGCACCGCTCGGCGTTCGCGGCGCGGCACCTGGTGCAGCGGCAGCCCTTCGCGTACGTGCGGTGGTCGCCGTGCCCGTGGTCGACCTGAGGGCGACCGGGCTTCCGCTTCGGCTTGGGCGGTGTGACGCCGAGCATGGCCAGCAGCTCGCGGCACTCGGCAGCGTCACGGGCGTGCGAGGCGACAGTGAGAACCGCCTTGCGGATGTCGTCGGCCATCACGCACCGCCCGTCTTGGCGCCCGGGTACGTGCCGCCGTGGACGCGGACGACGTGGCGGTGAAGCTCTTCCTCCGCCGACCCGTCATCCACATGCCAGACCGTGGTGCGGAACTCGCACTGGCCGCACGGGCGGGACACCTTGGCGTCGTGACCGTGGACCGGACCCGCGCTCGATGCGAACGGGTTCAGCTCGGAGAACTCGCCCGTGCAGTCGTCCGCCTCGCAGGCGTACGGGTCCGAGTCCGGCTCGTCACAGCGGCACACGGCCACCGGGTCGACGTGCGTCAGAGCGATGCAGGCGCTGTGCCCGTCCACCCAGACCACGTCCGTGTGACCGCCCAGCACCTCGGCCTTGCTGCGGGTACGGGTGACGAGACGCTCACCGCTCGGGTCATCCACCGGACGGGCGCCCGGGTAGGCCACGACCGGAGTGCCCACCGGGTACAGGGAGTTCCACTGCTCGGCGTTCACTCGGCACCACCCGTCGAGGGCAGGTCGTGGCCGATCCGCCAGTCGTGGTGCAGCGGCGAATCGTGCGGCTCCTCGCGGGACGACACCACCGGGCGCTCCGACGGAGGCGACACCGGGACACCGTCGAAGAAACAACCCACCTGATGCGGGCGATCCGCCGGCGGGCACGGACACTCGTCCGGCTCCGGATCGCTGCGGAACCCCTCACCCGGAGTGCGCCAGGCCGCGCACGCCTTCTCGACGGCAGCCAGCACCTCGCGGTCCGGGACCTCCGGATCCGACTGCCACCGGCCCATCGCCGCCGACACGAGGTCGTTGAGGAAGCCACTCAGATCCCCGTCAGGCATGGCGTGCGCCCACGGCAGAGCCTGTACAGCACCCGCCCGGCGCGCCTCGGCCACGTCCTCCAGCACGCCGTTCGCGGTGGCGAGATCCGACTCCAGTTCGGTGACGCGAGCCTTCAGCGTCTCGTTCTCCGCGAGCAGTTTCCGTGCCACCGGATGCCGACGCGCCTGGTCCGCCTCCCACGCCGCCTGCACCGCGTCATACCGGGTGTCGTAGTCCGCCCCCTCACTCAGCAGCAGCCAGTCCACGATCGCCTGACGGGCGGCAGCCGACGTCGAATCCGACACCACACCGCGGCGCATGTAGTCGTTGTGCGCCTCGTCGATGACGTGCGGCCACGGCTCATTCCTCAGGGCCGCATAGAAGCTCGCGTCCAGCAGCCACGACGCACGCCCCACCTCGGGGATCTGCACGTACACCTGCGTCTGCTTCTGCGACGGATGCACCACGTCGTACGAGTCGAGCGTCACGCGGACGTTGATCGAGTCGCTCATGCCGCCACCGCCGAAGACTCCACACGGGCCAGCGCCCACGCCCGGAACGGCACCTCGCCCAGCACGCCGTCCGCGAACACGTACACGCGCGCCTCGTCGTGCGCCCGCTCCGCCGCCGTGAGATGCAGCGCCTTCGCGAACCGGAGCACGTCACCCGCGCTGTCGAAGTGCAGCTGCACCACGATCCGGAACTGAGACGTCCCAGGGATGAAACCCCAGTCGCTGTGGGCCGCGAGACTCACCGAGTCCGGGGCGACGGGCGACGCTGCCGTGACATGCTCCGCAGCCGACAAGGCGGCCATGAACTGCTCGATCGGGTACGCGCTCATCGGGCACCGCCCTGGATCGCGGCGTTCATCTCCGACTGGAGGTCTGCGACGACGTTTCCGAACCACTCGAAGGCCGCGTGATCGACGGCAGCCAGGGGGTCGGGGGCTTCCAGTGCGTCGCGCAGGTCTCGCACGAACTCATCCACCGCGCTGGCATCCATGTGCTTGGCCCACGGGAAGACGGGACCGAACGAGGCTGGCGGCGGCTGCGGAAGCGTGGACTTGAAGAAACCGACCAGCCGCCCCGACCGTGCCTTCATTTCGGACTCGTACGCCTCACGGTCTCCGCGCGTCTGCGGCAAGCCGGAGATAAGCCCCATGGCGAGGTCGAGGTCGAGCGGGAAGTACTCGCCAGTGTGGAGATCCGGCACGCTGGCCGCCTTGCGGCAGGCCGCGATCAGCATCTGCTCGTTCTTGCGGGCCTCGACGTGGGGCGGAGTGAGTGCCCCACGCACTGCACGGCGGCCGAAGTTCCGGGCGGCTCGGCGGTGCGTCGTGATGCGGGCCTCGGGGTCGGAGGTGAAGCCGACCTTTACGCCGCCAGAGTCGAACTCGACCACGTACAGGTGACCCTCGAGCCCCTTGATGATCGGCTCGCAGTCGAAGGCAGGCAGCGTGAAGGGCTGGCCGGTCTCGGGGAAGGTGAATGGGATGATGGAACTCAAGGCGAACGCCTCGCTTTCAGTGATCAGTGGGGTTGTCGCCGAGTCGTTGGGTCGCCGAGCCGGACAAGCGGGCGGCCCTTCGGCGTGTTTGGGGTCAGGCGGCGTCGGCCGCAGGAGGGGCTGACGTGTGCGCCTCGGCGATACGAGCCGAGCCGTACAGGCCCCGCAGGAACGCGATCTGCTCCGGCCGGAGCGGCGGAGCAGCAGCCGCGTTGCGCCTGGACTTCGCGACGGCGGCCGGTCCGAGCCGGCGCTCGGTCTCCTCGCGGTCGAACAGCGGGCCCGCGCTCATGCGGAGACCGCAGTCAGGTGGTCGTGCTCGTCGGCGGGCGCCGGGTTGGCGCGGCCGGTGTGCTCCCACAGGACGAGGAAGTCGACTCCAAGCCGTTTGGCAATTGCCTCTGCCTCAGCCTGAGTTGCTGTCTTGCGCCTGTCGTTGCGGAGTGCGTCGATCTTGCTGGGGTGGCAGCCGACTGCCTCGGCGAGGTCGCGGACGCTGACGTTGCGGCCATCACCGGTGCGTTCCATGAGGAGGACCAAGAGGTCAGCGCTCACGAGCTGCATGGGGTTCTGCTGGGGACGCACGCATTCACCTCCGTAGACATGTTGTGCGTTTCCGTGAACAAGACCGACAGTACACGCCGGTAGACGGACTGTCTACGGAAACGCACACGGCGCGCAGATTGAGACATCGCCTCTGAAGGGGATAGCGCTCGCACCCTGTTTGCGTAGACACTTCGTGTCGGGTCATGAACGGTTGCGTCGCCTGACCTGCTATTTACTGGATGATCAATAGCCGTAACGTAGACATCAGGCGTCACACCGGGAGCAGAGGGGGCAGAATGCGCGCCATGACCGAGTCACTGCAACGAACGGACTTCACCGACCTACTGAAGGGCCGGCGGGCCGAGCTCGGCTACAGCCTGCGCGACATGGCGGACCGGTGCATCGACCCCGAGACTGGCGAGCAGCCCAAGTTCGGATGGCTGTCGAAAGTGGAGCGCGGAGAGCCGATCGACGCACCCAAGGCGGAACGCCTCAAGGCTCTCTCGATCGGCTACGAACTGCCTGTACAGGTTCTCCAGGTTGCGATGTTCCGACAGCTCTACGGATACGACCCGGCCTCGGACCCGAACGCCGTATGGAGCGCGGACCTCACGACGCGCATCATCGTGGCGCGCGCCGGGGAGATGTCGCCGGAAGATCGACAGGACCTTGCCGACATCGCCGAAATCTATGCCCGGAGGAAAACGCAACGTGATGGCAAGTCGGGCGAATAGTACGACTTTCCGTAACTCGACGACTCACACTGGTCACACCCTGATCCGTATGGCATGGTCGGTGACCTGCCTGGGGGCGCAAACCGATCACTCCACACAGGCGCTCGAACATCAGATCGAGCGCTGGCGTGGGCTGTACGTGGGGAGGCAGTGCGATGGCGGACGAGGGAACCGAGGAGACCGCAGAACCGCAGGACGGCGAGGGTGTGCGCGAGGAGTCGCCTCAGCCAGAAGAGCCCCGGGCCGAATTCAGGATGGAGCTGCGCGACAGCCTCCCCGGCGGCCGGGCAGTCATCGGCGTGGAGCAGGAAGGCGAGTTCATGTGGCTCGCCTCGAAGGAGCACCTGACCCAGCAGGCGGTCGACGAGTTCGTGGAGCAGCTGTCGCTGATCGTGAACGAGGGCTGGTGGGTACAGAACTGGCCCGGCGCCCGCAGCTAGACAGGACCATCCAAAGCCGCAGGTCTCTGACCTGCGGCTTTAATGGTGTCCTTGATGTAACTTGGTGCCACCCATCGAGCGACCGCCGATCAGGATCGTCCCGTCGTCCTGCGGGAAGAAGCCGACGGGGTTCGCCTGCGGCTGGCCCTGGGGGTCGACGGTGGCCAGCCGTCCCAGACGCTGGGTCCGTAGATAGGCACGTTCGGCCGCGCTGAATTCGGTCATACGGGAAGCCAAGCACGGCCGCCCTGGCAGGCGCAGTGGAAACGCGGGTGTATGTGCGAACGTACGTGCGTGCCGCCATGGGTGTGACATCGCTGTGGCACGGCCGACCGGCCGGGGAACCATGCGCACATGACCCGCGCGATCATGGTTCGGCACATCCTCGCGGCCCTCGTGACCGCCCTGGCGCTCGCCCCGCCCACGGCGAGAGCCGGCACGGGGAGCACCCCCGCCCCACCCCCGGTTCCCCCCTCCTCCCTCTCCCCGTCACCCGTCCTGGAGACGCCTGTTCCGCGGGTCTGGACCGGGACCTGGGAGGCCGCGGCCTCCGGCACCGTCGCGGCCAGGCCCGACGCCTCATACCGCAACGTCCTGCATCTCAGCGTCGGCGGCAGCGCGCTGCGCGTCCGTCTCACCAACCGGCTCGGCACCCGGCCGCTGCGCCTCGGCGCCGTCACCGTCGCCCTCCAGGAGCGCGGCCAGCCGAAGACCCCGGACGCCGCGCCCGGTTCGATGCGCACGGCCACCTTCGCGGGCGCCCCCACGGTGACGATCCCGGCGGGCGAGGACCGGGTCACCGACGCCGTGCCGCTCGCGGTACCGGCCGGCGCCAATCTGCTCGTCACGGTCCACACCCCGGGCGACTCCGGCCCGGCGACCTACCACCGTACGGCCAAGCAGACCAACTTCCTTGCTACAAAGGGTAATTGGGCCGCCATGACAGGCGGCGACGCCTACACCAAGACCCTCAGCTCCTGGTACTACGTCACCGGTGTGGACGTCCTCGACGCACCCGCCGCCGGCAGCGTGGTCGCGCTCGGCGACTCCCTCACCGACGGCGGCGGCACGACCACCGACGCCAACCGCCGCTGGCCCGACCGCCTGGCCGACCGGCTCGCCGCACTGCCTCCGGCCCGCCGCCTCGGCGTCCTCAACGCGGGAATCTCCGGCAACCGCGTCCTTCTGGACGGCGTCGGCCCGCGCGCCCTGACCCGGTTCGGCGCGGACGTCCTCTCGCGGACCGGGGTGCGCGCACTGATCGTGTTCGAGGGCGTCAACGACATCAACGGCACCCCCGAACAGACCGTCCCGAGCGCCTTCAAGGAGGCCTACAAGTCGCTCGTGACCCGCGCCCACACGCAGGGCATCCGCGTCATCGGCGCCACCATCACACCGTTCGGCGGCCACGCACAGTGGAGCGTGGCCCGCGAATCCGTACGCCGGGACGTGAACACCTACATTCGCACCGGCGGCATCTTCGACGAGGTCGTCGACTTCGACGCCGCCGTCCGCGACCCGGCGTCCCCGCACCGGATGCGCGCCGCCTACGACTCCGGCGACCACCTCCACTTCAACGACGCCGGTATGCGGGCCCTGGCCGACACGATCGACCTGGCCGACCTCAGGAGCCTGTGAGGCGTCGGGTACCCGTAAGGCGTCGCGGGCCGGTGCGTCGTCAGGCGTCCATGAGCGGCAGGCCCCAGCGCGGCGCCGGCGTGTTCGGCCGGACCGGCGTGATCCTCAGGTCCGGCCGGTCGCCCCGGGCCGTGACGATCGCCGACTCGCCCTTCCGCAGGGCGAGTCGGATCGTCCCCTCGCCGAGGTCCCGGTAGCGCAGGGTGCGGCCTCGCCCGTCCCGGACGTCGATCCGGCCCGCGATGCCGTGCCGTACGACGCAGGGCGCGCCCGCCTCACTGACCAGGCGTACCCAGCGCGTGACACCCTCTTCACGGACCGCGCTCAGCAGAAACGCCCCCTGGGTACGGAAGTCGTGCACCGTGAGATCCGCCCACGCGGCCGGCAGCGCCGGGAAGACGCGGATGGTCCCGCCCCAGGACTGGCAGACCATGTCGTGCAGGGACTGGGCGGCCGAGAGCGGCGTCTCGATGACCGGGCCCGACTCCTTGTACATGGTGTTGGGCTGGATGAAACGGGACATCAGCTCTCCCAGGTAGGCGAGCGCGTCCTCACCCTTGCCCAGCAGCGCCGACATCGAGGCCGCGCCGGTGAACGTATAGCCCTGAAGGGCGCCCTCGAAGCCCACCCAGTGTGCCAACGACCGCTCGATCAGGGCCCGTTCGTTCGGTGTGCGGCCGGTCAGCTCGTACAGCGGATAGACCGCGAGCAGATGCGAGTAGTGGCGGTGGGACTTCGCGAACGGGATGTCCGCACCGATCATGAAGCCGTTCACGTCGGTCGGATACGCCGTTCGCCGCGCCAGCACCTCGCGCCATCGCGGAGCCAACTCGTCCTCGATGCCGAGCAGTTCGGCGGATTCGAGGAGCGTGCGACAGCCCCAGGTGAGCAGCATCAGGTCGTAGTTGCAGTCGCGGGAGTTGCCGCCGTACTCCGGGGAGAACGTGGCCGGCAGATGCAGCCTGCCGTCCGGGCCCGGCTCCAGGAAGTGCAGATAGTAGGTGATCGCCTTGCGCAGGAGCGGGTACAGGACGTCCCGCAGGATCCGCTCGTCCATGGTGTGGCGGTAGCTGAGCCAGACGTTGTGGAGGGCCCAGGTCAGGTTTCCCACCTCGGGCGTCGGCGGGTCCTGGCCGGGGACTCCCACGCCGTAGCCCGTCAAGGCGCTCGCAGCGCCGTTGACGAGGTGCGCGTCGGTGGTGCGCGGGATGCCGAGGGAGTCGGCGCGGTACGGCTGCGGGGTCTCCATGGCCAGGTTGTCCCGGAACTCGCTCAACGCCCTTGTCACGGCGTCGAGTTCGAGATGATTGGAACCGTGGATCAGCCAGTACTCCAGCTGCACGTTGAGGTTCCACCAGGTGTTGGGCCAGGGGGTCGGCTCCAGCCAGGGCCCGCACGTCGCCATCACGGGCGCGTCGCGGCGGGCGGCGGAGGCCGTCTTGTAGAGCTGGATCCAGTAGAAGCGCTGGATCCGGGCGTCGGGCAGCGAGAGGAAACTCCTGCGGTAGTAGGCGTGCCACCACGCCCGGTGCGTCGACGCGAGGGCGGAGTAGGGGAGTCGGGAGGCGCCGCGCACCTCCTTGAGCGCCCGGCCCAGTGCCGTGCGCCTCGGGTACGAGTGCGCCACATGCGCGTACAGCGTCCGGGTCGCACCCCCGGCGCGCTCCCGCCACGCCGTGACGTGCTCGCCGCCCGCCAGCAGCGGTTGTACGGCGGCCCAGGTGCCGTCGTGCTCCGCCACCTGGGCCGGAGCGTTGCCCCGGTAACCGTCCGGCAGCGGTTTGAAGGCGGCGCGTGGGCTGATCGCGTCGGCCGGATGGAACACCCACCGGAAGCCGCGCTCGCCCTCGCTGGGGTTGACCTCGACGGCGAGGACCGAGCGGTCGTTGTGTACCAGGGCACGCAGGGCGAGGGTGCCCCGGTCGGTGGTGAGCGTGCCGGTCAGTTCGGCGTCGCGCAGACCGAGCCGCCAGTCGAGACCGGTGATGGTGCCCACCGGCTCCAGGGTGAAGTGCCCGACAGGCAGTCGCGCCAGCCCGAAGAGGGAGCCGAACTCGGGCCTGTGGTCCTGTACTTTGGAGTGCTGGACGCTGAAACGGACGGCCTTCGCGGGCGCGCCGGGCTCCGCGTGGACGACGGAGCCGAGGAAGCCGTTGCCGAGGTACGGGCCCTCGTACCAGGCGGTCGGCATGCGCTGCCAGACGAGGTCGGCGTCGTCGAGGACGGTACGCCAGGGGTCGTCGGAGGAGCGTTCACGGCCGTCGGCCGCTCGTGCCCGCGGGGGAAGGGCCGGGGCGATCAGCCCTCCACCCACGGCGGATCCGGTGGCGAGAACGGTGCGTCTGGACGGGCTGGGCACGCTGCCTCCCGGCGGCTCGGATCATTGCGGCCTGGATCATTCACCCATTCATCGGAGCTATCCCGAGAAGTAACGTAGGTGAGGGCTGAGTTGCCGTCAATAATGTGAGAGAGATCCGATGAATCAGCCCCAGAGGGTGGCGCCGATCCATGCTCCCGTGATCAGCAGGCAGGTGAAGAGTTCGATGAAGACGCTGGTGCCGCCCGCCCGCATCACCCTCCGTACCGCCGCCACCGCCTCGGCGTGCCGGCCGAGCCGCAGCCGCTCGTGGAGATAGGCGCCGCCCACGTAACCGGGGAACGCGCCGAGCACGGGCAGCAGGAAGAAGCCGAGCAGGGCACCGGTCCCGGCGTACAGCGCCATTCGGCTGGTGGCGCCGCCCGCCCGCAGCCGACGCGGAGGCAGCTGCCAGCGGATCACCTGGGACAGGAGCAGGACGGCGGTCGCGCCCACCAGTACCCACCAGGAGACCGCCTGCGGATCCTTCATCGCCCACCACAGGACCGCGGCCCACACGAGCCACGACCCCGGAACCCCGGGCACCAGAACTCCGCACAGACCGAACAGCATGACCAGGCCGATCAGCAGGAGATCCCACGCTCCCATCTGACCAGGGTGCCGGAGAACGGGGGAAGCCGCAGGTCAGGGGAGAGGTGAAGCACAGCTGATCCCAAGGTGGACCGGTCACACTCGGGTCGCGGTGGACCGGTATCGGTCACCCCGGCGTCGCCGGGCGGCTCTCCCGTGGGGGGTGGGGCCGCCCGGCGACTTGTTTCGTACGAACGTTCGCCATGTCATCCGAATGCCATCCGACACGCCGTCGAACACGCCGTTCACGACGGAACACCCCGCCGGATTTTCCGGATGCCCCGTTTTCAAGCGGCCCATCCGGTGGACAATTGGGGGCATGAGCCAGCAGGGGGAGAGGTCCACCGGTCACGAGGACGACTGGTGGGGGCAGTTGTACGACGACTCCACCGAGGACACCGGGCCCACGGCCGCGGGCGACTCCCTGGACGACCGGTTCGCCTCGGCGTCGGGCACGGTCGACGGCGCGCAGGCCGACGCGGTTCTGGAGCGGGACGGGGGAGACGCGGTGTTCGGGCGCGAGACCGTGTCGGGGGATGCCTCTCGTGCCTCGGGGGCCTACGAGGCATCTGGGGCCTCCGAAGCTTCCGGGACATCCCGTGTCTCAGGGGCCTCAGGGGCCTCAGGGGTCTTCGAGGAGTGGGACGGCCTGGGGGCGGGGGCTCCGCCAAAGCTGCCCCCACTGCCGCCACCGCCGGCGCGGCCCGTGTCGCCTCCGGCACCCGTTTCCCCTCCGGTCTCGCTGCCGCCGCCGCGCGACGAGATCCCCTACGGGCCCCGGGACACGCCTCGGAGCAGCGGTTCCGGGCGACCCCGTGCCCCCTGGGAGCCGCCGCCCGCCGTGCCACCGGGTCCCGCGAGCTTCCCGCCGGGCCCCAAGCCCGCTGGTTTCCGCGACAAAGGGCAGCCGCCCGCGTTCGTGGACGGGAGCGACGGGACGACCGGCAAGAGCGCCCAGGTGTCGGACACCGAGACGAAGGACGCCGCCCGGACCACCCCGACGACCGTTCCCCCGCGCGACGCGGACCCCGGCGATCTCGTCCAGGACGCCGTCCCCCGGGACATCTCCGCCCTCACCGTCGACGGACCGCCACGCAGCGTCGACCACGTCGGCTCCGGTCCCCCCACCTACGCGCCCGAACCCACCGCTCTCCCGCCCGCCGACCCCGACGACCTGGGAGACCTCGTCGCCGACACCGTGCTCGACGGGGCGCAGTACGGCGCCTCCACGCTCCGGGCGGTCTCCCTGCGCGGGGACTCGGCGCGCTTCCGGGGCGAGCCCCGCCGCGACTCGCTCCTCACCGCCCGCTTCGGAGCGGGCGACCACGCACTCGTCCTCATCGCCATGGCGACCGGCGCCCGTGCCACGCCCGGCGCGCACCGGGCCGCCGCCGAGGCCTGCCAGTGGATCGGGCGCGCGGTGGGGCGCAGCCATGTACGGCTCGCCGAGGATCTCCGTGCCGCCCGGCGCGGTGACCTCAAGTCGGGGCTCCACCGGCTCACCGACCGCAGCCTCGGCAAGCTCCGTGCGAGCGCCGCCGAGCAGGGCATCGAGCCCGAGGAGTACACCGCGGGCCTGCGCTGCCTGCTGCTCCCCGCCGACCCCGACTGCCGTACGCGCGTCTTCTTCGGCGTCGGCGCCGGCGGACTGTTCCGGCTCCGGGACGGCGAGTGGCAGGACATCGAACCGAGGGTCACCGAGATCCCGGCCGGTGAGCCCGTCGTCGGCTTCGGGTCGCCGCCCCACGAGACCCCGGACGGAGACCGGCTCACCATGGATCTCGGGATCACGACACCGCCGAGCCCGTACGAGCCCGCCCCCGAGCCGCCTCGCGAACCCTTCCGTTTCCGTGCCTCCGTCGCCCGGCCCGGGGACACGCTCCTGCTGTGCACCGGCGGCCTCGCCGATCCGTTGCGGGGCGAGCCCGAGCTGTGCGAGTACCTCACGGGACGGTGGTCCGGCGGCGCCCCGCCCGGCCTCGCCGCGTTCCTCGCGGACACCCAGGTAAGGGTCAAGGGATACGCGGACGACCGTACGGCAGCCGCCGTCTGGGAGACGTGACAGAGCGCGACGAGCCACGGGGGAAGGGGCCACTCAGTCGGTGCGGGGGATCCACTCACGCGTCGAGTACCAGTAGCGGGGCAGCCCCTTGATGCCGCTCGTCCGGAACGGGCGTCCGGCGTCGTCGATGCGGACGGTGCCGGTGCGGCCCTGGGAGGACCAGTCGAGCTCCAGGTACCAGCGGCAGTCGCAGGCCGCGGTCCGGGCGTTGACCAGCAGGACCTCCGGGTCCTGGGCGGAGACGCGGTAGGGGAAGCGGACCGCCGGGATCGGTGTCCCGACGTCACTCCCGGCCACCGAGCGGGCGACGGGCCGGTCCTTGTCGAGGTCGACGGAGAAGGACCGGGGAGTGATCGAGCCGCCGCAGCCCTGGTCCATGGAGTAGGCGGTGCCCTCGGCGGGATCGTCGCGCCCGACCACCCGGACCCGGAGCGCCTCCAGGACCACGGCCGTCGAGGTCCGCCCCTGCACCGAGATCTCGATGTTGGTGTCGCCTCCGTGCACCGCGTGCTGGCTCGCCGCCCAGGGCGCGGCGTCCTGCGCGGCCGGCGGCGGAGGTACCTGCTCCGGTGACTTGGCGATGACGTAGTCATGGCCGCAACCGAGCGTCCAGGCCTGGGAGTTCGCGGTCCAGCTGATCGGCGCGGGAGCAGCCTTGACGGGGGAGCGGGACGGGGCCGGGGACGTCCCGGACGGGGAGCGGTCGGCGGACAGGGCCGACAGACCGCCCAGTGTGCCCAGCGTGGCGAGGAGGGTGCCGGCCACGGCTGTGGTGACCGCGATCCGGCGCCGGCGGTACCAGGGACGGCGGGCGGGGGGACGCCCGGCGGCGGAGGAGGACACGTCCGGGACGGCCGGCACCTCGGAGGCGTCCTCCGCGGCGGACGTGACCGCTGCGGGAGACGTGCCCGCCTCCGCCAACCTCCCCGGTTCCACGGACGTCCGAGGCGACACGGACGCATGCGGCGACACGGACGTACGGGGTTCCACGGCCGTACGAGGCTCCCCGGACGTACGCGGTTCCACCGGAGCCGCCGGTTCCGCGGGCGTACGTGTCCGTTGCCGTGCCGCCACCGCCAGGATCCACCGGCGGTGCAGTTCCACGCGTTCCTCCGGCGTCGCCCCGCACAGCGCGGCGAACCGTTCCACCGGGGCGAAGCCGAGGGGGACCGTGTCGCCGGAGCAGTAGCGGTGCAGCGTGGAGGGGTTCATGGCCAGCCGCCGGGCCAGTGAGCCGTAACTGCGGTCCGTACGCTCCTTCAGCCGCGTCAGCAGCGCCGCGAACTCCGCCACGTCGTCGTACGTCGACACACCCGACCCCGTCCTCTTCTGGTCCTCGCGTCCCGGAACGCCATCCCAGGCACTCCATATACCTGCACGTCAGAGGGGATGGGATGGTTCCACCGTCGCGCATCGCGTGTCGCCGGTTGCGGTTGCCCCGAGTGGCGGCCGATGCTGTGGACGTCGCACCGACCGCAGCCGGACCGACCATCAGGCGCGGCGACATCCGACATCACCCAGCCGTACGAACCCATGCACAGTCGTGCATCCAGACACGGGGGACAACCATGCCTATTCGCGACATCCACGCCACCACCGTCACCGGCTCCGACTCGACCCGCCCCACCCGAGCCGCCGGCGCCGCCCGGGTCGGCACGCTCACCGCGCTGTCCGCACTCACCGCCCTCGTCGTGGCCGGGCTCGCCCTCGCCGCCCCGGCCGGTGCCACGGCGAAGGCGAGCGCGCCGACCCCGCCCAAATTCCTCTCGGCCGCCGAACTGCCCCCGCACCCCAGCTCCGCCTGGACGGCGGACCGGGTCAAGGACGGGGTGCCGGAGGAGCTGAGCTTCTGCCTCGGCGCGGCGCTGCCTGGCTACGACTCCCGTTACCGCGCGTTCCGCACCGACCTGGACGCCAGTGCCCGCCAGCTGACGATCGTCGTCGGCAGCGACGCCAAGGCCAAGGCTCTGGCGACGCGGCTCAACAAGGAGATCCGCTCGTGCCCGACGCGGATCGAACAGTCCGACCCCGAGGTCGAGGCCGAGTCCAAGGACTACGGCACGCTCGCGGTCGAGGAGGGCGCGCATGTCTACGGCCTGCACACCGAGACCTCCTACGGCGCCACCGACATCCGTCTCCTGTCGGTCGGCCGGGACGGCCGCGCCGTCACCGTCGTGGACTGGAGCCAGCTGGGCGGCTTCGAGGGCGCACCGGTGGCGGCCTTCAAGAAGACGACGACCACTGCCGTCAAGAAGCTCTACTGACCGGTCGTATCAAGCCAGTTCCACCGATCGGCCAGTTCCGCCGGCTCACCGGTTCCACTGATCACCGGCCGATCGTCCGCTGATCATCTACTGATCATCCACGGGGAGAGACACCGACATGAACCGCCGCACCATCGCCCGCAAGCCCGCCCGCCGTGCCGTGGCCCTCGCCCTCGGCGTCGCGGCCGTCACCGCCCTCCCGCTGGGGCTGACCGCCTCGGCCGAGGCGACTCCGGCCGAGGCGGCCGTCTCGGAGCCCCGGACGGTCGTCGGCAGCCCGTCCGACTCCGTGACGCGCATCGCCGACTTCTACGGCGCCTACATCGACGCGCAGAGCGGCCCCGGCGAGGGCGGAAAGCTCGCGGCGGAACTGCGCAAGTACTACATCCACCCCGACTACCTGAAGAAGCTGGTCGCCTGGGAGGAGAAGAACCACGCGGACGGCGTCCTGCGCGCCCAGAACGTCCCCGTCCGCTGGACGGTCACCGACAACGGCACCGCCGACCACACAGAGGCCGGCATCACGCTGACCTGGGGCTCGGGGAGCACGGCCGGCACCACCAAGCTGGTCGTCGACATGACCCGGGACCACCGGATCATCCACATCGGCACGAAGGGTATCGGCGGTAAGTGACCTACGGCCGGATCGGCAGGACGCACTGGACGGTCCGGCCGATCCGCCGCCCCGCACGCGCCCGTCCCCGCCTGGACGGGCGCGTGAACTGCCGCAGCGTCCGCTCCAGACGCCCCTCCAGCAGCTTCCGGCGGGCGCCGTCGACGTCCGGATCCGGCCAGGAACGGACCAACCAGCCCCGTACATCCGGTCGTTGAGGATTCGACATGACTGCCGTGTTCAGGTCGGGGGCATGGATCCCGTGAACGCGTTCGATCAGGAGGGGACAGTACACCGGCGTCCGGGCGGGGGTCATGAAGAGGCAGGCGCGAGGGGGCGGTCCCGTAACCATCGGGGCCTTCTCGGCGAAAACGGCGGAGGAAACGACCGAGAACGACCACGACCACGGCGATGGCAACGACGACAACGGCAACGCCGTCGGCGACGGCGGCGGCACGCACCGGGGGGAGGCGTCGTACATGAGGCGCAGGCTGGGCTGTTCGGATCTGCGGGAGGTACCGGAGGCCCGTAGGGCACTGCGCGAGCTGTTGCGGCACTGGGGGCGGCCCGGCTGCTCCGAGATAGCGGAACTGCTCACCAGCGAGCTGGTCACCAACGCGCTGGTCCACACCGACCGCGACGCGGTGCTGACGGCGACCGTCTCACCGCACGGACTACGCGTGGAGGTACGGGACTTCGTGGGACGCAGGCCGAGGATGCGCGCACCGGTCGCCGACGACGGTACGCATGGCAGAGGGCTGGTTCTGGTGGAGTCCCTC
>NZ_AEJB01000106.1 GCF_000331005.1 Streptomyces turgidiscabies Car8 | reverse complement strand
GACGGTCCCACGATCGCCCGCAGTGCAGCCAGGTGGCCCCGGTACGCGGCGCGGCCTCGGTCGGTCAGGTGGAGCCATACGCGTTGGCGGGTGTCGCGGACGGCCTTGCGCTGCTCGACGTAGCCTGCGTCCATCAGGACGGTGACGTGCTTGCTCAACACGGAGGCGGAGAGGGCGAGTTGCTTCTGGACCAGGCCGAACTCCGCCTCGCCCGCCGCGTCCAGCAGGGCGCAGACGCGCAGCCGGTTCGGGGCGTGGATGGTGGCGTCGAAACCCGCCGGCCCGTCGTCGGCCTCGGCGCTCACGCGGTCTTCCGGTGCAGCCGGACGAAGGCGAGGTGGAAGCCGACGGACACGGCGGCGCCGATCAGCGAGGCCGCGATCAGCCACGCCGGCCGTCCCGTGACCCGGAACGCGAACGCCGACCCCACCAGCGCCAGGGGCGCTTACGATGCGGGGCATGAAGGATGCGTCGGCGCAGGTTCGTTGGGAGCGGCACACTCAACGGCCCCTGATGGCGCTCGCGGTCGTGTTCGCCGTCGCCTACGCGGTGCCCATCGTGGACAATCCCGCCGGGCGGGGCGTGTCGATCGCCTGCACGGTCGCGGAGTGGACGGTGTGGGGGGCGTTCGCGGTCGACTATCTCGTCCGGATCGCGCTCGCCGACCGGCGCCGGGAGTACGTGCGGCGGCACTGGCTGGACCTGTTCGCCGTGCTGCTGCCGCTGCTCCAGCCGTTGCGGCTGCTGAGGGTCGTCTCCACGCTGATGCTGGTGGGCCGACGGGCCCAGATGGCGTCCCAGGTCCGGCTGACGACGTATGTCGGCGGGGCCGTGGTGGGTCTGCTGATGTTCGGGTCGCTGGCCGTGCTGTCGGTGGAACGCGCGTCGCCGGAAGGGAACATCCGCACGCTGGATGACGCGCTGTGGTGGTCGTTCACGACGATGACCACGGTGGGGTACGGGGACCACGCGCCGACGACCGGAGTGGGCCGGATACTCGCGGTCGGACTGATGCTGTCCGGGATCGCGCTGCTCGGTCTCGTCACCGCGAACATCGCCGCCTGGTTCATCGCCCGGTTCGAGATGGACGACGTGGAGGAGCGGCGGCAGACGGCGGCGATCACGGCGCTGACGGAGGAGGTGCGGGCGCTCCGGGCGGAGGTCGCCGCCCTGGCCGGCACGAGGGACCGGGTGGGTGAGGAACAGCCTCAGTAGGGGCCCCTCGTGTCGAGAGGCCCCTCGTGAGGCGGTGGGTCAGAAGAAGCCGGTCGTCGGGCCGGTGGCGCTCGCCAGCCAGATGATGGCCAGCAGGGTGTCGATCGCACCGAGGACCACGGCCACCAGAGGCGGGATCGCGTGCGGGCCCTTCCAGCTCCGGCCCATCGCCAGCCAGCCGCAGATGATGGCCACGGGGCCCAGGACTATGCCGAGGACGAAGAAGCCCGCGACGGCGCAGACGAGCCCGATGATTCCCAGAGTCGCGCTGTCGGGAGCGGAGCGCTGCCAGCCGCCGCCGCGTGAGCCGGGGTGCCTGCGGGTGGTGTGCTGCCGTCCGAAGGCCGCCATGATTCATCAACTCCCTGGAACTTGTCGGTAGTTCGGGGTCGATGAGGCGGGTACCCCCGCCGCGTGGTTCTAGCCTTCCCGCTTTCGGCGGGCCCGCCGGCGCGCTGTCCCCCTCCGGCAGCGCGCCGCGGCCCGGCCGTCCTCCCGCGTGGTGCCGACCCTGTCGTGAAGACCATGTCGTGCGGAGGACTTGACTAACTGTGACCTGCCCCGTGGGCCGAAGGGGAGGAATCTTTAGGGGAGTCACCCGGATAGGGGAACTCCCCCGCGTCGGCCGTAGATATATGCGCGAAATATGCGTCTCAGATGTGCGCCGCGCCCGCGCCCATCTCCGCGTTCACGCCTCGCTTCGTCAGCAGCGCGACCAGGACGGCGACCACGGCCACGCCGGCCGCGACCAGACAGGCCAGGCTCATGCCGGAGATGAACGTGTCGTGGGCGACCTTCGTGATCTGGGCGACGACCGACTCCGGCGTTCCCGGCGCCACCGGGGGCACACCGACCTGGACCGCTTCCGAGGCCTGGGCCTGCTGTTCCGGGGTGAGTTGCGGAAGGCCGGCGGCCGTCCAGTTGCCGGCGAGGTCGTTGTCGACCTTCGAGGCCATGACCGCACCCAGGACCGCCGTACCGAGGCTGCCGCCGATCTGCATCGCCGCCTGCTGGAGACCGCCGGCGACACCGGAGAGCTCCATGGGGGCGTTGCCGACGATGACCTCCGTCGCGCCGACCATGACGGGGGCGAGGCCGAGGCCGAGCAGGGCGAACCAGACCGACATGATGCCGCTGCCGGTGTCCGTCTCCAGCGTGGACATGCCGAACATGGCGATCGCCACGCAGGCCATACCGCCCGCGAGGGGGATGCGCGGGCCCGTCTTGCTGATCATGGCGCCGGCCAGGGGCGAGCCGACGATCATCATCCCGGTGAGCGGGAGCAGGTGCAGACCGGCGTCGATCGGGCTCATACCGTGCACGTTCTGCAGGTAGAAGGTGACGAAGAAGAGGCCGCCCATGAAGGCGATGGCCATCAGGACCATCAGCACCACGCCCGCCGACAGCGGGACCGAACGGAACAGGTTGAGCGGGATCAGCGGCTCCTTGACCTTCTGCTCCCAGAACGCGAAGACCGCGAAGCCCGCCACCGACACCAGCAGGAACAGCCAGGTCTTGCCGTCCCCCCAGCCCCACGCCGGGGCCTTGATGAGCGCCCACACCAGGCAGAACATCGCGCCGGAGAGCAGCGCGATACCGAGGAGGTCGAAGGAGCGCGGGGCGTTCTCCGCGCGGTGGTCGACCAGGATCACCAGGCCGATGACGAGGGCCAGGACACCCACCGGCACGTTGATGAAGAACACCGACTGCCAGCTGACGTGCTCCACGAGCAGTCCGCCGAGGATCGGACCGCCCGCGGTGGACGCGCCGATGACCATGCCCCAGATACCGATGGCCATGTTCAGCTTGTCGGCGGGGAACGTGGCCCTCAGCAGACCGAGCGCGGCCGGCATCAGCAGCGCGCCGAACAGCCCCTGGAACACCCGGAAGGTGACGACCAGGGCGATACTGCTGGACAGGCCGATGGCCGCCGAGGCGGACGCGAAGCCGACGATGCCGATGAGGAAGGTCTGCCGGTGCCCGAACCGGTCACCGAGCTTGCCCGCGGTGATCAGCGTGACCGCGAGCGCGAGGAAGTAACCGTTGGTGATCCACTGGACCTGCGCGAAACTCGCGCCCAGGTCCTTCTGGATGGCCGGGTTGGCGATGGCCACGATGGTGCCGTCCAGGGCCACCATCATGACCCCGACGGCCACGGATATCAGGGTCAGCCACGGGTGGCCGCGCAGTCCTTTGGCAGGCGTGGGACCCGAGGGGGAGACAGGTGCCTTGTCCCCCGGCCCGGTCGTCTCGATGGTGGTCTGACTAGTCATGCGTTCGAGGCTAGTGACAGCCGCTGACAATTGACAAACGGGTTCACAAGTCGGTGACTGACACGTCACTCACCGAGAAGAACCACTACAGAAGAGTCCTGGAACGGAGAGGCCCGATCGTCATGAGCGCCGCCGAAACCGAGGTGGGTCCGGCCTCCGGGCCCGGCCTGCGTGAGCTCAAGAAGCAGCGCACCCGCGACGCCCTGGTGCGCGCCGCCCTCGCCCTTTTCACCAGCAAGGGGTACGAGCACACGACCGTCGACGAGATCGCCGAGGCTGTCGACGTCTCGCAGCGCACCTTCTTCCGCTACTTCGCCGGCAAGGAGGACGCCGCCTTCGCCGTGCACCGCATCGCGGAGGCGCGCTTCATCCAGGCGGTACGCGAACGCCCGCCGCACGAGGCCCCGCTGGAGGCGCTGCGCCAGGCCGTACTGGAGGGCTGGCCCACCATCCACGAGGCCGTGGAGTCGGTCGTACCGGCGGAGTTGCAGATGCGTATGTACCACCTCATCGAGTCGACGCCGATGCTGCTGGCCGCGCACATGCGCCGCTCGGCCGAGACGGAGGAGGCGGTGGCGCGGCTGATCGCCGAGCGCGAGGGCGTCGACGTGGACGGCGACCTCCGGCCGCGGGTCGTGGTGGCCCTGTTCAGCGGGCTGATGCGGCTGACGGAACGGCGGTGGGGCGCGGGCTCGGACATGAGCGTGGCGGCGATGCGCGACCTGACCAGCACATACCTCGACGCGATGGGTCCGGCGCTGGTGGGGAACTGGCGTACGGAACGGCCGTGACGCCCCGTGCGGGCGTGCGCACGTAAGGGCATACCCAGCCTCGGTTATCGAAACGTGATCCCCGTCACTCCGTTAACGCGAGACCCTCTCGTTCTCCTAGTGTGTCCTTTCAGTGACTTCCTTCGACACCTCCCCGCAACTGAACGTCTGGCGCGCACTGCTCGCGCTGGCCGTGGTCTTCGTGATGCTCGCGACGACCGGCTGGACCGCGGTCCGCAGCCATCGCACGCCCTCGCCGCTCCAGGCGTCGCTCTCCGCGTGGGAGCACGGACGGATCGGCGGCCACGCGCTGCCCGACCCGGACGAGACGCCCGGCCGGCTGACCCGGTTCTTCGCCTCGCTCACCGACCACCAGCGTGACCGGCTCGTCCGGCGCTACCCGCTGGCGCTCGGCAACATGAACGGCGCACCCGTCGGCCTGCGCTACCGCGCCAACCGCGTCGCGCTGTACACGGCCCGCGAGACCGAGCGTGTGCGCATGCACGACGACCGGCTCTCGCCCGTCGGCCAGTACGAGGCGGGGCGCCGTATGCACCGCTACGACGCGCTGCTGGCGACCGGCCGCCAGATCCTGGCCTTCGACCCCGAGGGCTCGGGGCGCGTGGCCGAGGTCTTCGGCGACCTCGACAAGGCGCGGCGCGTCTCGGTCGTGGTCCCCGGCGTGGACACCGACCTCCTCACCTTCCAGCGCACCAACCGCAGGTACACGGCGCCCGTCGGCATGGCCTCGGCCCTGTACGGCGCTGAGCGGGAGGCCAGCTCCACGACCCGTACCGCCGTGATCGCCTGGGCCGACTACACCGCGCCCAACGGGCTCGGGATGGACGCGGCGACGGCGATGCGCGCCAACTCCGGCGCGGTGCGGCTGAACGCGCTGGTGCGCGGGCTGCCCGGCCGGGCGTCGGTCGCGCTGTACTGCCACAGCTACGGCTCGGTGGTGTGCGGCGTCGCCGCGCACGCCCTGCCGCGCCGGGTGACCGACATCGCGGTGGCGGGCAGCCCCGGCATGCGGGTCGAGAACTCCGAGCAACTGCACACCTCCGCCCGGGTGTGGGCGATGCGGGACGCCGACGACTGGATCCAGGACGTACCGCATCTGGAGGTCGGCGGCCTCGGACACGGCGCCGATCCGATGTCGTCGGCGTTCGGCGCACGCGTGCTGTCCTCGCGGGGCGCGCAGGGGCACGGCGGCTATTTCGAGCCGGGTACGGAGAGTCTGGACAACTTCGCAGAGATCGGCGTCGGCGCCTACGACGCCGTGCTGTGTGCCGAACGGGATCAGCAGGATCAGCAGAACCGCAAGGATGACGCGTGTCTGAAGGGTTTGTCCGACGGGGCTATGGCCGGACGCGCGTAGAGGACGCAGAATTCACGGTGTGCCCGGGGAGGGGACTATGAAGCTCGCGCCACATACGATGAGCCGCATGGGTGACGTACTGGCCGGATTTCATGCCGCCTGGGAGTTCGAGTCCGACTCCGTGCTCATCCGCTTCGAACGGGGGCTCCGCACGCCGAAGCTGTTTCAGGCGCTCGGCGAACGCCGTATCCCCCTGGAGGCGATCGCGGGGGTGACACTGACCCCGGGCAAGCGGGGAACGGTGGTTCTGCGTGCCGAACCCCGCCCGGGCGCCGACCCGTTGATGGAGGCGGCCGACGGCCAGCTCAAGGAGGGCTGCGATCCGTACCGGCTGGTGCTGCCCGCCGAGCGGGAGACGCTCGCCGAGTACTACGCGGACGAGTTGCGGGCCCAGCTGACCGGGCAGGGACCTGCTGAAAGGTTCCTGGTGGACGCTCCCGAGGTGCCGCGGGCGTTCAAGGCGTACGACGCGAAGGCGTCCTTCGACGGCAAGGCGGTGTCCTTCCGGTGGTTCTGGACGGGCGCGTCGTCGGCGAAGTGGAAGGCCGGCGACCAGACGATCCCGGTCGCCGACCTGATCGGCGTGGAGTGGCGGTCGCCCGAGGTGTTCGAAGGCCATCTGCGGCTGCTGAGGCGTACCGATTCTTCTGTCACGCCGGTCGACCAGGACCCCGCGTCGGTGGTCTTCGGGCTGGGGTACGGGCCGGTGCATGAGTCGTTGCCGTTCGCGGCGGCGGTGCTTTCCGCGGTGCGGCGTGCCTCCGGAGGTTCGGCGGTGAACGGCGTGAGCTCGGTTCGGCGTGCTCCCGCTGATGTGGCTGAACGGATCCGGCATCTGGGGGAGTTGCACTCGGCCGGGTTGGTGACGGATGAGGAGTTCTCCGCGAAGAAGGCCGAGTTGTTGGCGGAGTTGTAGCGCCTAACGGGGGGCGAGACTTGTGCGTTGGCGGCTGCGGGTCCGATGTGGCTTGTCGCGCAGTTCCTCGCGCCCCTGAAAGACGGCGGGAGCCGCAAATGTCACAGCCTCGCGCCCCTGAAAGGCGCCACCAGCGACTACTCCCTTACTCCCTGCCTGCCGAGGTGAAGGTCATGTCCGCGTAGCGGGTGCCTGTCACCTTTGCTGCTATGGGGTCCAGGGAGGCCAGGTCCTCGTCGGTCAGGGTGATGGTCGTCGCCTTCGTGTTCTCCTCCACCCGGGAACGCTTGCGGGTGCCCGGGATCGGGACGACCGGGAGTTTGTGGGTGGTGGCCTGCTGCTGGACCCAGGCCAGGGCGATCTGGCCCAGAGAGGCGCCGTGGGCTTCGGCGACCGTCCTGATGGGGGCCAGCAGGGCGGCGTTCGCCGTGGCGTTGCTGCCCGTGAAGCGGGGCTGGTGGCGGCGGAAGTCGTCCGAGGTCAGTTCCTGGTCTGCGTCGGTGAAGGAACCGGTCAGGAAGCCTCGGCCGAGCGGGGAGTACGGGACCAGGGTGATGCCCAGTTCGCGGGCCGCCGGGACCACGCCCGCCTCGATGTCCCGGCTGAACAGGGACCACTCCGACTGGACGGCGGCGATCGGGTGCACGGCCTGGGCCGCGCGCAGCTCCGGGCCCGTGACCTCGCTCAGGCCCAGCTGCTTGACCTTGCCCTCGCGGACCAGGTCGGCCATGACCCCGACCGACTCCTCGATCGGCACGTTCACATCGCGCCGGTGCATGTAGTAGAGGTCGATGACGTCCAGGTCCAGGCGCTTCAGGCTCGCCTCGACGGCCTGGCGTATGTACGGCGCGTCGTTGCGGACGATCCGCCGCATCGGCTCACCCGGCGGGATCGCCAGGGCGAACTTCGTCGCGACGACGACCTCGTCCCGGTGGGCCTTGAAGAACGGGGACAGGAAACGTTCGTTCTCGCCCTCGCCGTAGGCGTCCGCCGTGTCGTAGAGGGTCACGCCGAGTTCGAGGGCGCGTTCCAGCGTGGCTCGGGCCTCGTCGGCGTCCGTGGGGCCGTACGCGAAGCTCATGCCCATACAGCCGAGGCCCTGGACACCCACCTCGGGGCCGCCTGCGCCCAGCGGGGCCGTCGTGAGCCTGCTGTCGTCGTTCGTCATCGAACCCTCTCCATCTGACGGACTTCCTGACGGACATCGCGGGCAAGGCCCGCGTCCAGGTCCGCTTCCGCGTAGAAACTGATCTTCCGGTCGAGTACCGCGAGGGTGTCCTGGAGCTCGGCGATCCGGTCCAGGACGGCACCGCGGGTCGACTCGAGCAGCTCGAACCGCTCGCCGTACGTGTGGTCGCCCTCGCGCACGAGTTCGGCGTACCGCACCATGTCCGCGACCGGCATACCGGTGAGCCGGAGCTTGCCGACGAGGTCGAGCCAGTCGAGGTCGCGGTTGCTGTAGCGGCGCTGGCCGGTGTGCGAGCGGTCGATGTGCGGCATCAGGCCGATGCGCTCGTACCAGCGCAGGGTGTGCGCGGTCAGCCCGGTGAAGACGACGACCTCGCTGATCGTGTAGCGGTCCGCTCCGTCCGGGCGCCGGTCTGGCTGCCGCGGACCCGCACAGCTGTCGGCCGTGGCGGGAACTGCGGGGGCTGTGGGGGTGTTCGGGGTGGGGTGGGTGGTCTCCAGCACCGTCATGACCCCCACGCTAAAACCCTGGAGTGCACTCCAAGCAAGCGGATACCGCGATATTGCGGAGACTTGGCCGGGTCGGGCTCACTACCGTGCGGATCATGACTCTCGTACGCCGTGCCACGACCGAGGATGCCGCAGAGCTGCTCCGGCTGCGCCAGGTGATGATCGACTCGATGACCGGGGCGAACACGGATCCGGGCTGGCAGTCCGCGTCCCTGGCCACCGTGACCGCCCGGCTCGCCGAACCCGCGGGGGACTTCGCCGCGTTCGTCGTCGACCGTCCGGACCGGGCCGCCTCGCTGGCGGCCCTGGCGGTGGGGACCGTCGAGTACCGGATCGGGCGGGCGGGCAATCCGCACGGGCGGATCGGATACGTCTTCAGCGTCGCCACCGACCCGGACGCTCGCCGCCAGGGGTACGCGCGGGCCTGTATGGAGGCGTTGGTGGACTGGTTCCGGGAGCAGGAGGTCGGGCAGATCGACCTCACCTCCTCCGCGGACGCGGAACCGCTCTACGCGTCACTGGGCTTCGTCCGCCAACCCGACCCCTTCATGCGGCTGCGGTTCTGACCCTTTTAAGCTCGACGCATGTCGTCGAAGTCGTTGAAGTCGCTCGCGCTGATCGAGAACTGGCCCGTGCCCACCGCCGCCACGGCCGTCGTACGGGCGGACGGTGCCGTTCTCGGTAGCCACGGCCCCCTCGACCACCGGTTCCCGCTCGCCTCCGTCACCAAGCCGCTCACCGCGTACGCCGCGCTCGTCGCGTACGAGGAGGGCGCGATCGAACTCGACGAGCCGGCCGGGCCGCCCGGATCGACGGTCCGCCATCTCCTCGCGCACACCTCCGGTCTCGCCTTCGACGAGCACGGGGTGACGGCTCCGGCCGGCGAGCGGCGGCTGTACTCCAACGCCGGGTTCGAGGTGCTGGGGGACCACCTGGCGAAGGCGACGGAGATCCCGTTCGCGGAGTACGTGCGGCAGGCGGTGCTGGAGCCGCTCGGGATGACGTCGACGGGGGTGGAGGGGTCGCCCGCGAAGGACGGCGTCTCGACGGTCGCGGACCTGGTGCGGTTCGCCGCCGAGGTGCAGGCGCCCCGGCTGCTCGATCCGCGTACGGTCGCGGAGGCGATGACGGTTCAGTACCCGGGGACGAAGGGTGTCCTGCCGGGGTACGGACACCAGAACCCCAACGACTGGGGGCTCGGGTTCGAGATCCGGGGCGCGAAGTCGCCGCACTGGACGGGGAGTTCGTCGTCGGCGCGGACGTTCGGGCACTTCGGGCAGTCCGGTACGTTCCTGTGGATCGACCCGGTGGTGGGGGTGGCGTGTGTCGCGCTGACCGATCGGGCGTTCGGGGCGTGGGCGGTGGAGGTGTGGCCGGGGTTCACGGACGCGGTGCTGGCGGAGGTGCGGGACTGAGGTCGTAGCGGTTCTTCGCCCCCGCCGCCCCTACCCGTCCCGTCCCTGGGGGCTGCCGCCCCCAGACCCCCGCTTTCGGCCCTGAAGGGGCCTCGTCCTCAAGCGCCGGACGGGCCGGGAGGCGACGGGCTCATCTCCCAGAGCAGCAGTTCCGCCGCCGTTACCGCTGTCGCTTCCAGGGCCGTTGCCTCCGTGATGCGGGCCGCGTCTCCCGGGCCCAGTTTCTCCGTGTGCAGGCGCACCTCGCCCCGTACTACGTGGACGTACACGTACGGCGCGTCCGGGACGGCCGTGCGCTCCCCCGCTGCCAGGCGGCGTACGTGCAGCATCGCGCCCGCCTCCGGGACCGCGTACGGCGTGGAGTCCGCGATGCCGTGGACCGTCTCGTAGGCCGGGGTGCCGCCGGGGGTGAGCGGGGCCAGCCACATCTGGACGAAGGTGAGGGGAAGCTCGCCGTCGTTGCGCTCGACGTGCCGTACGCCTGCCGCCGCGCTCAGCCGCTGCACGTCCCCGGGGCGCACCACCGTCTCGTGGCCCGTCGAGTCGCGGTGGGTCAGCTCGCCCTCCGTCACCCACGTCACGATCTCCGTGTGGCTGTGCGGATGTTCGTCGAAACCGGCGCCGGGCGCGAGGTGCTCCTCGTTGCAGGCGATCACCGCGCCGAAGCGGAGATTGTCCGGGTCGTAGTGGGGGCCGAAGGAGAAGGCGTGCCAGGATTCGATACCGGCCGCCGGGTCACCCCCTGGATAGCGCGCGTCCGCGCGCCGTACGTCCATCACGCACCCACGGTAGACCCGACGCCGCACGCTCCCGTCCCGATAAGGCAGTCTTGTTCCGTGCCCGAACCCGAATCCCACCGCCCCGAGCCCAACGACCGTCCCGAGCACCCGCACCCGGGGACCTTGCGGCGGCTGGAGAAGTCGTCCGGGAGTCTCGCCGCGCAGGCGATCACGCGCATGGACGAGACGCTGTCGTGGTACCGGGCCATGCCACCGGAGAACCGTTCCTGGATCGGGCTGGTCGCCCAGGCCGGTATCGCCGCCTTCACCGAGTGGTTCCGGCATCCCAACGCTCCCCAGGCCATCTCCACCGACGTCTTCGGCACCGCTCCCCGTGAGCTGACCAGGGCGATCACCCTGCGCCAGACCGTCGAGATGGTCCGTACGACCATCGAGGTCATGGAGAGCGCCATCGACGAGGTGGCCGCTCCGGGTGACGAGTCCGTGCTGCGGGAGGCCCTGCTCGTCTACGCCCGTGAGATCGCCTTCGCCACCGCACAGGTGTACGCCCAGGCAGCCGAGGCACGCGGTGCCTGGGACGCCCGGCTGGAGTCGCTCGTCGTCAACGCCGTGCTGAGCGGCGAGGCCGACGAGGGGGCCGTCTCACGGGCCGCCGCGCTCGGGTGGAACTCCCCGGACCATGTGTGTGTGGTGCTGGGGACCGCGCCCGACGGTGACAGTGAGCTGACCGTCGAGGCGATCCGGCGGGCCGCCCGGCACGCCAAGCTCCAGGTGCTGACCGGCGTCCTGGGCAACCGGCTCGTCGTCATCGCGGGGGGCGACGACAATCCGCTCGCCGTCGCCAAGTCCCTGATCGGGCCTTTTGCCGCCGGGCCCGTGGTCGCGGGGCCGATCGTGCCCGATCTGCTCGCCGCCACCCGGTCCGCGCAGGCCGCCGCGGCGGGGCTCAAGGCCTGTTCCGCCTGGCAGGACGCGCCGCGTCCGGTGCTGTCGGACGATCTCCTTCCGGAGCGCGCGATCGCCGGTGACCCGGCGGCGCGTGAACAGTTGGTGGAGGAGATCTACAGACCGCTGGAGGAGGCAGGGTCCGCGCTGCTGGAGACCCTCGCCGTCTATCTCGAACAGGCGAGCAGTCTTGAGGGGGCCGCGCGGATGCTCTTCGTTCATCCCAACACCGTGCGCTACCGGCTCCGACGTGTGACTGACGTCACCGGATGGTCACCTTCAGATGTACGATCCGCATTCACACTGCGGATCGCGCTGATCCTGGGGCGCCTGGCCGATGGGGATCTTCAGCCCTAGGGTTTTGTCGGGGGTCTACAAAACCCCCTCCTGTTCTTCGTCCCTGTCCCCACGGGCGGCCGTGCCCGTACCCAAGAGAGAGTGTGAGAGTGCTCGTACTCGTCGCTCCCGGCCAAGGCGCCCAGACGCCCGGCTTCCTGACTCCCTGGCTCGAACTGCCCGGTGCCGCCGAGCGCGTCGCCGCGTGGTCCGACGCCATCGGGCTCGACCTCGTCCACTACGGCACCGAGGCCGACGCCGACGCGATCCGCGACACCGCTGTCGCCCAGCCGCTGCTGGTCGCGGCCGGAATACTGTCCGCCTCGGCACTGGGTGCCATGGGCGGTGACCTCACGCCCGGCGCCGTCGCTGGTCACAGTGTCGGCGAGATCACCGCCGCCGCCTTCGCGGGCGTGCTCGACGACACCGCCGCGCTGACCCTCGTACGCAAGCGCGGTCTGGCCATGGCCGAGGCCGCGGCCGTCACGAAGACCGGCATGGCGGCGCTTCTCGGGGGTGACCCCGAGGTGAGCGTGGCACATCTGGAGAAGCTCGGGCTGACTCCGGCGAACATGAACGGCGCCGGCCAGATCGTCGCCGCGGGGACGGTCGAGCAGATCGACGCCCTCGTCGAGGACAAGCCCGAAGGTGTGCGCAAGGTCGTCAAACTGCAGGTGGCCGGTGCGTTCCACACGCACCACATGGCTCCCGCCGTGGACGCCCTCGCCTCCGCCGCCGCCTCACTGACGCCCGGTGACCCGAAGATCACGTACGTCTCGAACAAGGACGGCCGGACGGTCACGGACGGCTCCGAGGTGCTCGCGCGCCTGATCGGACAGGTCGCCAACCCGGTGCGCTGGGACCTGTGCATGGAGACGTTCCAGACGCTGGGTGCGACCGCGTTCATCGAGGTGTGCCCGGGCGGCACCCTCACCGGTCTCGCCAAGCGTGCGCTGCCCGGCGTGAAGACGCTGGCCCTGAAGACCCCCGCCGACCTCGACGCCGCTCGCGAGCTCATCGCCGAGTCGCTGACCTCGACCGCTGCCGCCGACGCGGCGGGCGCCTGAAAGGAGCCCCGAGCAATGTCGAAGATCAAGCCCAGTAAGGGTGCCCCGTACGCGCGCATCCTGGGTGTGGGTGGGTACCGGCCGGTCCGGGTCGTGCCCAACGACGTGATCCTGGAGACGATCGACTCGTCCGACGAGTGGATCCGCTCCCGCTCCGGCATCGAGACCCGGCACTGGGCCTCCGACGAGGAGACCGTCGCCGCGATGTCCCTGGAGGCGTCCGGCAAGGCGATCGCCGACGCGGGGATCACCGCCGAGCAGATCGGCGGCGTGGTCGTCGCCACCGTCTCGCACTTCAAGCAGACTCCGGCCGTGGCCACGGAGATCGCCGACAAGCTCGGCACCGCCAAGGCCGCCGCGTTCGACATCTCGGCGGGCTGCGCGGGCTTCGGCTACGGCCTGACCCTGGCCAAGGGCATGATCGTCGACGGTTCGGCGGAGTACGTCCTCGTCATCGGCGTCGAGCGGCTGTCCGACCTGACCGACCTGGAGGACCGGGCGACCGCCTTCCTCTTCGGTGACGGCGCGGGCGCGGTCGTCGTGGGTCCCTCCAACGAACCGCACATCGGTCCGACCGTATGGGGCTCCGAGGGCGACAAGTCGGACACCATCAAGCAGACGGTTCCGTGGAACGAGTACGACAGTTCCGGCAAGTTTCCTGCGATCACGCAGGAGGGCCAGGCGGTGTTCCGCTGGGCCGTGTTCGAGATGGCGAAGGTCGCCCAGCAGGCGCTGGACGCGGCCGGGATCACCCCGGACGACCTGGATGTCTTCATTCCCCACCAGGCCAACGAGCGGATCATCGACTCGATGGTGAAGACGCTGAAACTGCCGGAGCACGTCACGGTCGCACGTGACGTACGCACCACCGGCAACACCTCGGCCGCCTCGATCCCGCTCGCTATGGAGCGGCTTCTGGCGACCGGCGAAGCGAAGAGCGGCGACACCGCGCTCGTCATCGGCTTCGGGGCGGGTCTCGTGTACGCCGCGACGGTCGTTACCCTCCCCTAGGCACCTCGCGCCGGATCCTCGGATCCGGGACGGGGACAACTGCCAACCCTCTCTGGATAGATACACAAGAAGGAGCGCCTGCCATGGCCGCCACTCAGGAAGAGATCGTCGCCGGTCTCGCCGACATCGTGAACGAGATCGCCGGCATCCCGGTTGAGGACGTCCAGCTGGACAAGTCCTTCACCGACGACCTGGACGTCGACTCGCTGTCCATGGTCGAGGTCGTCGTCGCCGCCGAAGAGCGCTTCGACGTCAAGATCCCCGACGAGGACGTCAAGCACCTCAAGACGGTCGGCGACGCGACCGCGTACATCCTCAAGAACCAGGACTGATTCGCCGGCCCTGGTCGCCAGGGCCGGTCGTGGGGACTGATCCACTGGTCGGTCCCTCAGCCCCGCCACCCGGCGGTGGCGCCGTTCTCCCCGCCTGCGCGGGGGTTGTCCTCCCGTATCAGTTGGAGAAGGAATTCCCGTGAGCCCGACCAATCGCACCGTGGTCGTCACCGGTATCGGCGCAACCACACCGCTGGGTGGCGACGCGGCCTCGACCTGGGAGGGTCTGGTCGCCGGCAAGTCCGGTGTCCGTGCCCTCGAGCAGGAGTGGGCGGCCGAGCAGGCCGTCCGTATCGCCGCACAGATCGCCGTGGAACCGTCCGAGATCATTCCGCGTCCGCAGGCCCGCCGGCTGGACCGGTCGGCGCAGTTCGCGCTGATCGCCGCCAAGGAGGCGTGGGCCGACGCGGGCTACACCGACCGGGCCGGCGAGGGCGAGGGCCCGGCGGTCGACCCCGACCGGCTCGGCGCCGTCATCGCCTCCGGCATCGGTGGAGTGACGACTCTGCTCGACCAGTACGACGTGATGAAGGAGAAGGGCGTCCGCCGCGTCTCCCCGCACACCGTCCCGATGCTGATGCCCAACAGCCCCTCCGCCAACGTGGGCCTGCTCGTCGGTGCCCGCGCCGGGGTGCACACCCCGGTCTCCGCCTGCGCGTCGGGCGCCGAGGCCATCGGGTACGCCATCGAGATGATCCGCACCGGCCGCGCCGACGTCGTGATCGCCGGTGGCACGGAGGCGGCCATCCATCCGCTGCCCATCGCCGCGTTCGGCAACATGATGGCGATGTCCAAGAACAACGAGAACCCGCAGGCCGCGTCCCGGCCCTACGACACGGGCCGCGACGGCTTCGTGATGGGTGAGGGCTCCGGTGTGGTCGTCCTGGAGTCCGCCGAGCACGCCGCCGCGCGTGGTGCGCGGGTCTACGCGGAGGCGGTCGGCCAGGGCATCTCGGCCGACGCCCACGACATCGTGCAGCCGGAGCCGGAGGGGCGCGGTATCTCGGCGGCCCTGCGGAATCTGCTGGCCAACAACGAACTCGACCCTGCCGAGATCGTGCACGTCAACGCGCACGCGACGTCGACGCCGGCGGGTGACGTGGCCGAACTGAAGGCGCTGCGCAATGTGTTCGGCGACGACGTCGACCACATGGCCGTGTCCGCGACGAAGTCGATGACCGGGCATCTGCTCGGTGGTGCGGGCGGGGTGGAGACGGTCGCTACCGTGCTCGCGCTGTATCACCGGGTCGCTCCGCCGACCATCAATGTCGAGAACCTCGACCCCGAGGCCGATGCGGACATCGTGCGCGGTGAGGCTCGCAAGCTGCCTGTCGACGGGCGTATCGCAGCGCTGAACGACTCGTTCGGGTTCGGTGGGCACAACGTGGTGCTGGCGTTCAGGTCTGTTTGATCTTTTCCGCCGTGAACGGCGAGTGGCCCGGACTCCTTGACTGGAGTTCGGGCCACTCGTCGTTCTGGCTTGTGTTGAGTGCCGAGTGTCGGCCTGTGGGGCTTCTCGCGCAGTTCCCCGCGCCCCTAAAGGCCCTTCACACCACCTGGTGGAGCCATCTCACCGGGGCGCCCTCGCCCGCGTATCTGAAGGGTTCGAGTTCGTCGTCCCAGGGTTTGCCCAGAAGTTTGGCCAGTTCGGCCTCCAGGTCCGTCTCGCCTCGCTGGGAGCGGGTCAGGGCGGCGCGGAGGCGGTCCTCGGGGATGAGGATGTCGCCGTGGATGCCGGTGACGGCGTGGTAGATGCCGAGGTCGGGGGTGCAGCTGTAGCGCTCGCCCTCGGCGGTGGCGCAGGGTTCGGCGGTGACCTCGAAGCGGAGCAGCTGCCAGCCGCGCAGGGCCGACGCGAGCTTGGAGGCGGTGCCGACCTGGCCCTTCCACGAGAACTCGGAGCGCCAGGTGCCCGGTGCGGCGGGCTGGCGGATCCAGTCGAGGCTGACGCGCGTGCCGAGGACTCCGGCGACGGCCCACTCGACGTGCGGGCACAGCGCGCGCGGCGCGGAGTGCACGTACAGAACTCCACGTGTCGTCACTGGGACCTCCGGACAGAGCGGGACATCTTGCGGACTGGCTGAGCGGCGGTGGCAGGCAGCCGCGTTGATGGCGAGGCTACCGTGCGGCGGCGCAAGGAGTGTGACGTACCGTCGGTCCCGATGCCATGAAACGCCCGCCATTCACCCAGGGGGACGCTTGTACGGGTGTGCGACGTTGCAGTGTTTGTGGCATTAGTTGTTTTCGGTTCGGGAACTGTCGTGCGTTGTTATGGGCGAGAGCCGTTGCACGCCGACCGGAGGGACCCGAAGGATGCGGAATCGAAGTCGCCGTTCGCGGGCCGTCGTCGCCGTCGTGACGGCGGCCCTGCTGGGTGTCGCCGGGTGTGACGCCGGCGGTGGCGCTTCCCCCGCTCCGGACGGTGCGCGGGCGAAGACGAAGCCGTCCGCGACTCCGACGCCCGGCTGGGACAGCAGTCCGGCCTCGATGGCCGCCGTGGGCGACTCCATCACGCGCGGCTTCGACGCGTGCTCGGTGCTGTCCGACTGCCCCGAGGTGTCGTGGGCGACCGGCACCGCCACCGACGTGAACAGTCTGGCCGTACGGCTGCTGGGGGCGTCCGGGGTCGCCGCGCGCAGCTGGAACTACGCGGTCAGCGGGTCCCGGATGGCGGACCTGCCCGCCCAGATGACGAAGGCCGCCGCGCGTAGGCCCGCGCTGGTCACGGTGATGACGGGGGCCAACGACGCGTGCCGCACGTCGGTGTCGGAGATGACGTCGGTGGCCGGTTTCCGGACGTCGTTCGAACAGGCGCTGCGGACTCTGCGCAAGGCCTCACCCCGGAGTCAGGTGTACGTGGCCAGCGTGCCGGATCTCAAGCGGCTCTGGTCGCAGGGGCGGGGCAACGAGTTGGGCAAGGCGGTGTGGAAGCTGGGGATCTGCCCGTCGATGCTGGCCGACCCGGACGCGGTCGACGCGGTGGCGACCACGCGGCGCGACGAGGTGCGGGAGCGGGTGGAGGCGTACAACTCGGTGCTGAAGTCGGTGTGTGCCACGGACCGGCTGTGCCGGTCCGACGGGGGCGCGGTCTTCGACTACGACTTCGGGACGCGGCAGTTGAGCCCCTGGGACTGGTTCCATCCGAGCCGCGACGGACAGGCGCGGCTGGCCGAGATGGCGTACCGCGGAGTCACCGGCAAGAAGGCGGTGACCTAGGGTTTTCCGTATGGCCCACAGATACGAACTCTTCGGCACACTTTCCGACGGCACCCCCGTCCACCGCTGGACGCTTGAGCGCGCCGGGGTCCGGGCGCGGGTGCTGACGTACGGCGGGATCGTGCAGTCCGTCGAGGTCCCGGACCGGGACGGGCGGCTCGTGGACGTGGTGCTGGGGTTCGCGGACGTGGCCGGGTATCTGGCGCACCCGGAGCCCTACTTCGGGGCGCTGGTGGGACGGTACGCGAACCGCATCTCGGGTGGTGCCTTCGCGCTGGACGGCCGGACGTACCGGCTCGCGCGGAACAACGCGCCCAACTGTCTGCACGGCGGCGTCGTCGGCTTCGACAAGCGGGTGTGGGACGCGGAGCCGGTCGAGCACGGGGTGCGGCTGTCCCGGGTGAGCCCGGACGGCGAGGAGGGGTTCCCGGGGCGCCTGGAGCTCTCGGCGACGTACACGCTGGACGCGGCCGGGGCGCTGCGGATCGCGTACGAGGCGGTCACGGACGCGCCGACGGTGATCAACCTGACGAACCACACGTACTGGAACCTGTCAGGGCACGCGTCCGGGAGCGCGTCCGGGCACGATCTGCGCATCGACGCCTCGCGGTACACCCCGGTGGACTCGGACCTGATCCCGACGGGGGTCGAGTCGGTGGCGGGTTCCCGCTTCGACTTCCGCAAGGAGCGGGAGGTGGGTGCCTGGTACGACCACAACTTCGTCCTCGACAAGGGTCGGACGGCTGACGCGCTGGAGGCCGCCGAGTTGTACGACCCGGCCTCGGGTCGGTTCCTGACCGTGGCGACGACGGAGCCCGGCCTTCAGCTCTACACCGCCGACCATCTGGGCGAGCCGTTCGGTCCCAGGCGTGGCGTCGCTCTGGAGACCCAGCACTTTCCCGACTCCCCCAACCGGCCCGACTTCCCGAGCACCGAGCTGCGGCCGGGCGACGTGTTCCGCTCGGAGACGGTGTACGGGTTCGGCGTACGGGGCTGAGGGGCGGGCCGCCGGTGGCCCCGGTCCGGGGGTCAGGTCCCGGGCCGGGGCCGGCTGGTGGGGCGGACTGCCCTCGGTCAGACCGTAATCGGCGCGGTGAGCCGGCGGTCGGTGATCGAGCGGCCTACCTGGATTTCGTACGAACCCTTCACAAAGGCCCACGCGCCCGCGGCCTCGTCCCAGATCTCGAAGGCGCGGCGCGGGAGTTCGAGGGTCACCTCCACTGTTTCGCCGGGGGTGGCCTCGACTCCGGCGAAGCCGGCCAGCCAGCGGGCCGGGCGGTCGGGGGCCGGGGCTTCCTGGCCGGTCGGTGCGAGGTACGCCTGTACGACCTCGCGGCCGGGGCGCGTGCCCGCGTTGGTGACGCGGACGGTGACCGTCACTCCGTCGGCCCGTGTCCCTTCCGCCTCGGCCGTCTCGTACGACCAGTCGGTGTAGCCGAGGCCGTGACCGAAGGCGTACGAGGGGGTGCGGCCTTCCTTCTCCCAGGCGCGGTAGCCGATGAACACACCCTCGGTGTAAGTGAGTTGCCCTTCGGCCGGGGTCACCTGGGTGACCGGGGCGTCGGTGAACGAGCCCCAGGTGGTGGGGAGTCGGCCGCCGGGTTCGTGGGCGCCGGTGAGGACGTCCGCCAGGGCCGCGCCGCCCTCCTGGCCGGGGAACCAGCTCAGCAGCACGGCGGCGACCTCGTCGCGCCACGGCAGTTCCACCGGGGAGCCGGAGTTGACGACCACGACGGTGTTGGGGTTGGCGGCGACGACGGCGCGCACCAAGTCGTCCTGGTGGCCGGGGAGTTCGAGGTCGACGCGGTCGAAGCCCTCGGACTCGACGCGCTCGGTGGTGGCGACCACGACGACGGCGGTGTCGGCGGCGCGGGCGGCCTCGGCGGCCTCGGCGATCAGTTCGTCGGGGTCGCGCCGCGGTTCCTGGTGGCAGAGGCTGAAGCCGACGGACTTCATCGCGACGTCGTCGGGGAAGGTGACGCCGTGGGTGAGGGACACCTCGACCGGTGTGCCTGCGGCGAGTTGGACCTCGGCCCGGAGTTCGGGGTCCCCGAAGAACGAGATGAAGGGGTCGTCGCTGTCGGTGGTCTGGACGTCGTCGTAGTACGTGGTGCCGTCGACGGTGAGGGTGAAGGGGCCGAGGCCCTTGATGCCGAAGGCGTGCGGGCCGGTGTGGCGTGGGGTGAATGTGCCGGTGAGGTCGACGGTGTGGAGCCGGTCGTGGGTGACACCTTCGGGGAGGTCCGAGCCCATCCAGTTGATCTGGCCGTTGGGCGCGGAGCCGGTGCCGATGACCGTGCCGTCGGCGTCGCGGCAGACGGCGCGCAGGGCGAACCCCTTCTCGGCGACGGCGAGTTCGGTGTTGGGGTCGGCGCCGAGGGCGTAGGTCAGGGTGCCTTCGGGGAGGGCGGCGGTGAGTCCGTCGAGCGGGGAGACGACATGGGCCGGGAAGACGATGGCGGAGCCGCCGCCGAGGACGCGGGCGTCGCGGGCGGCGGCGCCGATGAGGGCGACCGTACCCCCTGCGGGCAGCGGGAGGGCGCCCTCGTTGCGGACCAGGACGAAGGAGCGGTGGGCGATCTCGCGGGCCAGGGCCTCGCCGTCGACCTGTGCGGGGAGGCCGGTGGGGGCGACGGCGGGTTCGGCGCCCTCCAGGATGCCGACGCGGGCGGCGAGGCGCAGGACGTTGCGCACGGCGCCGTCGAGGGTGGCCTCGGCCACGTGTCCGTCCCGTACGGCCCGGGCGAGGGGGGCGCCGTAGACCGTCCTCGGGCCGGGCATGGCGACGTCGAGGCCGCCGTCGATGGCGCCGGTGGTGGAGCGGGCGGCCATCCAGTCGGAGACGTTGTAGCCGTCGAAGCCCCATTCGCCGCGCAGGACCTCGTTGACCAGGTAGCGGTGCTCGCTCATCGTCGTGCCGTTGACCGTGTTGTAGGCGGTCATGATGCCCCAGGGGTGGGCGTTCTCGACGATGGCCTCGAAGGGGGCCAGGTACAGCTCGCGCAGGGCGCGTTCGGAGACCAGGTTGTCCACGGTGAAGCGGTCGGTCTCGGCGTCGTTGGCGACGAAGTGCTTGACGGTGGTGCCGACGCCGCCGGACTGGACGCCGTTCACATAGCCGGTGCCGATCCGTCCGGTGAGGTACGGGTCCTCGCTGTAGGCCTCGAAGTGCCGGCCGCCGAGCGGGGAGCGGTGCAGGTTTACGGTGGGCGCGAGGAGGACGTGGACGCCCTTGCGGCGGGCCTCCTGGGCGAGCAGCACGCCTGCCCTGCGGGCTAGTTCGGGGTCCCAGGTGGCGGCGAGGGCGGTCGGGGAGGGCAGGGCGACGGAGGGGTCGTCGGCGGTCCAGCGGACGCCGCGGACGCCGATGGGGCCGTCGGACATCACCAGGGAGCTCAGCCCGATCTCGGGCAGCTCGGGCAGCGACCACATGTCCTGTCCGCCCAGGAGCCGGGCCTTGGCGTCCAGGTCGAGCTTGCCGAGAGCCGCCTCGACGGCCGCCTCACGGGCCGCGTCGGCCGACGTCGGGTCAGTGCCCGGGGATCCCGTCACCATGGTGCCTCCTCGCTGAGTCCAAGTTGTCTCCCCCATCCTGCACGCGACACCTGTAGAGCGGTAGGTTTTGTTACATTGACGTTATATTTGCTGTGGGCACATACCGTACGGTGACGGCATGGCGATCAGAGCGAGGACCGAGGAGCGGCGCGCGGAGATCGTCCGGGCCGCCCTGAACGTGATCGCGGAGCGCGGATACCGGGGCACGAGCATGGCCGCGGTCGCGGAGCGGGTCGGGCTGACCCAGCAGGGGCTGCTGCACCACTTCCCCACGAAGGACGCGCTGCTGGTCGCCGTCCTCAGGGAACGGGACCAGTGGGACGCGATGCCCGAGACCCGGTGGCGGATGGACCTGCTGGCCTCACTCGTCGAGTACAACGCCATGCGGCCCGGGATCATCCAGACCTTCTCCGCGCTGCTCGGCGAGAGCGTCACGGAGGGGCATCCGGCGCGCGAGTTCTTCACCGGGCGGTACACCGACGTCCGTACGACCATGGCGGCGGCCCTGCGCGTCGAGTACGGCGACCGGCTGCCGAGCGGACTCACCCCCGAGCGGGCCGCTCCCCTGCTCGTCGCGGTGATGGACGGGCTCCAGTACCAGTGGCTGCTGGATCCGGAGGCGGTGGACATGCCGGCCGCGTTCCGGGACTTCCTCACGCTGCTGGGCGGCGAGGACTGAAGATCCTCACCCGCGTCACGCGCTATGGCGTAGACCACTTCCGTCACGCGATACTGCCGCCGTCGACAGCACAGCAGCTCACTGCTGGCTCCCCCACGGCGACGGAAGGCCTGAACTCCCTTGAGCTATCCACGTGTACGGATCGGTGTCCTCGGACTCGCACTGCTGGCGGGGCTCTCCGCACCCGCCACCGCCTCGGCCGCCGACGCCCCGGCCTCGCCCTCCGTCGCGCCCACCGTCGAGGAGCTGCGACTCGACAAGGCGGCGCCTCAGGAGATCCTCCGGCGTTCCGGATTCGACTCCGTGGCACCGGAGTTCGCGCGGGCACTCGGCAAGGCGCGCTCGTACGCGGACGCCCGCGGAGTCGTCGTACGGCAGGGGGCGGCGCTGTGGCGGCGGGCCGTCGACCGGGCACAGGGGCGCGGGCCGGCCGGCGGTGACCTGAGCCGGGACGACGACCGGCCGCTGTACTGGGCGCGGCTCGGGATGACCCGTGAACTCCGGCTGTGGGAGCCGTCGTTCGGGGTCAGGGGCGACCAGCGGGCTTCGCTGTCGGGCGAGTTGGAGCGGAACTCGCGCGGACAGACGTCGATCCGCTATCCGTGCGGTGGGACGCTGAAGCGTGTTCTCGTCACCGGGTTCGATCCGTTCACGCTCGACCGGGACATACGGATCTCCAACCCGTCGGGGGCCACCGCGCTCGCCCTCGACGGCACGGTGATCGAGACGGCGGACGGGCCGGCCAGGGTCGAGACCGCGGTGTTCCCGGTGCGCTGGCAGGACTTCACGGAGGGCACGGTGGAGCGGACGCTGAAGCCGTATCTGCCGAAGGTCGATCTGTTCACCACCGTGAGCCAGGGGCGGGTCGGGCGGTTCGACGTGGAGCGGACCAACGGGGCCTGGCGGGGCGGCTTCGGGGACAACGAGAACATCGGCCGGACGGAGACCGTGCCGGTCACGGACCCGGCCTCGCAGCCGCAGTGGACGTCAACGACCTTGCCGTACAAGGCGATTGTCGCCGCCGACACCGGCCGGTTCCCCGTGTACGACAACACGAGCGTGACGGAGATACCGGCGGGCGGCACCGTTCCCGTCGTCCGGGCGGACGGGCCCACCGCCGGGTCGACGGCTCGGGCCGGGGGCGGCGGGGACTATCTGTCCAACGAGATCGCCTACCGGGCGACCCTGTTGCGCGACCGCCTCGGTCTGGGCGCCACGCTCCCCGGCGGGCATGTGCACACGCCGGTGCTGCAGTTCGGGACGGGCAACACCGACCCGGCGACCGGGGCCGTGACCGACCCCGAGTTCGTGCGCAACCGGCTGGACATCATCGCCCAGGTGCGCTCGATCCTGGCGGTGGCCGTGGACGCGTCCGCCGGAACTTCAGGCGACTCTGCCGGTGGCTCCTCCGGTCAGGACGCCGAGGCCGGCGCCTCCTGATCCTCGGAGACCTGTGAGGACTCGTCGGTCTCCTCGCCGAGCAGGTCGCGGGCCATCATCGTGGCGCCCGCGACCGCGCCCGGCATCAGGAAGACGGCCACGAACGGCACCACGAAGGCCACGGCGAGCGGCGTGCCGAAGCCCCACACCAGCGGCTTGCGGGAGCGCAACAGGGCGAGGCGCTCGCGGAGTTCGACCCGGCGCCGCTGCAGGGCGACCCCGGTCAGCTCCTCGGTGAGGAAGAAGCCGGTGACCATGAAGCCGAGCACGGGTACGACGGTCTGCCCGGCGACCGGAACGAAGCCGAGGGCGAAGAGGAGCAGCGCCCAGCACAGGGCCCGTACGAGGACCCGGAGGCTGTCGCGGGCCGAGATCCACAACTCCCGGTGCAGCGGCAGGCCCGACTCGGGGGCCGTGCCGTCGGGGGACACGTCCCGGTCGACCTTCTCGGAGAGGTTCTCGTAGAAGGGCTGACCGATGAGGAGGGTCATCGCGGTGAAGGTGAGGACCGACAGGAGCAGGGCCAGGGCGAAGAGAAGCGCGGTGAGGAAGCCGCGGAAGAGACCGAGCCAGGGGCTCGACCAGTCGTCCGCGAAGGGGGTGGCCCACGCGGTGAGGTCGGTGCCGTAGAGGGCGAGGGCCGTCAGGGCGGCGAGGTAGAGGACAAGGGTGAGGAGGCCTGGCAGCAGCCCGAAGCCGTAACTCCTGCCGTGTCGGGCGACCCAGCGCTGGCCCTTCAGGAGATAGCGGAAACCTGTCGCGAGATCGCTCATGGGGGAACTCTATCGGGGGCCTCTTTCGGCCCTCACGGCATCCGCCGTCCGGGGCGTCCATGGCGCGGAGACCCTCTTGTCGGCGTTGAGTCGAGAAGGTACATCTCGCCGTACCGATCTCAGGAAACACAGGTAGCACAGGCAGCAAGGAAGTACCGGACGTAACAGGAAGCATGGGAGAAGGTACGCGTGCGTCGCACAAGACCCGTTCCACCGAGCCCTGTTCTGCTCACCGTCCTCGCCGTCACCACGGCGGGCTCGCTCCTGCTCACCCCCCACACCGCCACCGCCGACCGCAAGCCCGTCACCCGTGAGGAGGCGGAGGGCCCGGGGGCGCCGGGCGAGCGGTCCGCTGTCGACCGGCGTGCCGCGACGGCCCCGGCGAGCGCCGCCGCCCGCGCCCTCACCGCCCCCGTCACCGGCCTCGGCGACAAGGGACGCGGCTACCCCCGCGAGCAGACCCTGTCCCCCGACCCGGTGAACCCGGCGGACAGGTCCATCAAGCTGGGCCTGACCCCGTACCACGCCATCGCCCCGAAGCTGAACGCCCTTCAGCGGCTGGGCGACCGGGTGAGCGTCGAGGTCGCGGGCCGGTCGGCGGGAGGGCACCGGCTCTACCTCGTCACCGTCACCGCGCCGGAGAGCGCGGCCCAGACGCGCGCCCAGGAGGACATGCGCGAGCTGATCGAGAACGCGCCCGCGGCCGCCGCCAAGAGCCGCACGATCAAACGGAGTTACAAGGCGCCCGTCTTCGTCAACAACAACATCCACGGCAACGAGTGGGAGGGCACCGACGCCTCCCTGAAGATCGTCGAGCGGCTCGCGACCGCGACCGACGCCAGGACCCGGGAGCTGCTCGCGCACAGCCGGCTCTACTTCAACATCACCGCCAACCCGGACGGCCGTATCGCCGGCACCCGTGCCAACGCCAACGGGTTCGATCTGAACCGGGACTTCGTCACCTCCTCGCAGCCCGAGGGGCGGGCGATGCGGCAGATCGAGATCGACAAGCAGCCGACGGTCATGCTCGACCTGCACGGCTACGTCAACGGCACCCTCATCGAGCCGACCACTCCCCCGCACGGCGAGAACTACGAGTACGACCTCTTCCTCAAGAACACCTACGCCAACGCCCTGGGGATGGAGGCCGCCGTCAACGACCTCGGCTACACGCCGGCGAAGGACGGTGTCGAGCCCGCCCAGATCCCGTTCCGTGACCAGCAGGAGGGCTGGGACGACTGGCCGCCGATCTTCACCCCGCAGTACGCGGCCTTCCACGGCACGGTCGCCGCGCACACCGTCGAGATCCCGATGACGGTCAACAACCGGGCCTACGACACCCTTTCGGTCGCCGAGTTGCGCCGTCGCAGCGCGATCAACGTCGCCGTGGCCGGGGCGGCCATCGACGCGACCTTCGACTACGTGCAGGATCACCGGACTTCGCTCGTCGCCGACCAGATCGAGGTCTTCCGGCGCGGTGCCACGGGGGCCGCGCAGGTGCCGGTGTCGGCCAAGAGCGTTCCGGGTGTTCCGGGTATCGGGCCGGAGGACGTCTACACGACCACCTTCCCCCGTGCGTACGTCATTCCGGCGGGCGCCTCCGGCCGGCGGTCCACGCCCGCCGCCGCCCGGCTCGTCGACCATCTGCTCGCCAACGACATCAGGGTCGGCCGCGCGAGCCACGCCTTCCGGCTCGACGGACGGACGTACGCGAAGGGTTCGTACGTCGTCGACATGCGCCAGCCGAAGCGCGGGCTCGCCAACGTGCTGCTCGCCGACGGGCGGGACATCAGCGACAAGGTGTCGGTGATGTACGACATCTCGGGCTGGAGCCTGGGCCGACTGTGGGGCGCGACCGTCCGGCCGGTCGGCGGCGGCAGCCTGTCGGGCCTGCCGCTGCGGGCGGTGACCGCCGCGACGCGGGTCGGGTACGTCGCTCCGCAGGGGAAGCTGCGGCTGCGGCTGGACGACCCGCGCGAGATCGCCGCCCTCAACTCCCTTCTCCGGAACGGGGTTTCGGCACGGCGGGCGGTGGACGGCAGTGCGATCGTCCCGGCGTCGGCGCGTAGGCAGGCGCTGGCGGCGGCCCGTACGTACGACGTGGCCTTCGAGGCGACGAAGGCGACCGGAGTCTCCGACCTGCGTCGCACCCGGGTCGCGGCGGCCGTCACGCCCGGGGAGCTGTTCGCGCTGCGTGAGATGAACTTCGAGGTGACGCCGGTGTCGACGGCCGTCCTCGACGCCGGTTTCGACTGGGCCGGGACGGATGTGCTGTTCGTGTCGCAGGACATGGAGTACGAGGACCTGAACCCGGCCGCCCGTAAGGCGCTCGACGCCTTCCTCGGCTCCCGGGGACTGGTCGGCCGGGGTGCCTCCGGGGCCGCGCTGAACTCCGCCGCCGGGCTGCTGGCGGTCAAGCCGGTCGAGGGCAACGGGGACGCCAACGGCGTTGTGCGGGTGGTGAATTCGGGCCGCAGCCCGGTCACCGGCGGGGCGCCGGACCACGGGTTCGTGTACGCGCCCGTCTGGTTCACGGACCTGGGCCCCGGAGTGCGGGTCGACCAGTCGTACGGGAGCGGGAACCCTCTTGTCTCCGGGCACTGGCGGCCGTTCGCGGACGGGTCCGGAGGGCCGGGGGCGGCGGCGGGACAGGCGGCGGTGGTCAGCGGGCCGCACGCGGTGCTGTTCGGCACCGAACCGCTGTTCCGGGACCACCCCAAGGGGGAGTTCGCGCAGGTGGCACGTGCTCTGCTGAGCGTGCCGATCAGCACATCGAGCGAGGAGAGCGAATGACGCAGGAGACCACCGAGGCCGTGGGACGACCCGTCCAGGGCACGGTCGCCGAGGGGTTCGAGGCGGTGCGGAAGGAGTTCGCCGCCTTCGTCGCCGGTGAACCGCCCGACTACGAGGGCCAGTTGTGCGCGTACGTGCACGGCCGGCGGGTCGTCGACCTGTGGGCGGGCCCGGCCGGCGAGCCGGACTTCGGGCCGGACAGCCTCTACGGGGTGTACTCGTCCACGAAGGGTGCCGCCCATCTCGTGGTCGCCCTGCTGGTCCAGGAGGGCACCCTGGAGCTGGACCGCAAAGTCACCTACTACTGGCCGGAGTTCGCCCCCGAGGGCAAGGCGGCGCTGACCCTGCGCGACCTGATGGCGCACCGGGCCGGGCTGGTCGGCAGCGACGCCGGGTTCACCCTGGAGGAGCTGGCCTGCGACCAGCTGGTCGCCGAACGCCTCGCGGACCAGCGCGCCCGTTCTGGCGGCCGGGCAGCGCCTTCGACTATCGAACGCTTGCCCAGAGTTCCATCCTTGAGGGTGGAGGCGTAGGACATCCTGTCCATTGCGGCCCGGAGGGCCGCAGCGGCATGGCTAAGATCGCCTCATCCGACGACGAAGTTGTCGGATCTACCGCCGGACGGGCGGGAAGTGACGCCTGTGGAGGCCACTGTAAGACCGAGCTCCCCGGAGACCGGCGAGGGCCAGTGAAGCAGGAACCCACGGTGGCACCGCGAAGCGGTGCGGACCGGAATCTCCCACCCTCGGGCGGGAGAGGGCGTCAACACGCCCTCGTGATCGGCGCGTTGGCCTCCTGGAGCGTACGGCGCGCCACGGGCTGTACGCTCCAGGACGTCAACGAGGAGCGGGTGTGCCCCCTACAGCTTCGGCTTCTACCCGGGTCTGCCAGAGGCCCCCGGGCGCACAAGTCGTTCGGCCTGGGTTTCCAGATGACCGCGGACGTGGCCTACCCGTTCCTGGGCGCGGGCACGATCGGCCACAGCGGGGCGGGCGGCTCGCAGGCCTTCGCCGACCCGCGCAGCGGTCTTGCCTACGGCTACGCCCGGCGCCGGTACGCCTTCCCGGGCGGATCGGCGCCGGAGAACGAGCGGTTCGTGCGGGCCGTGCACACGGCGGCGCTGCGCGGCTGACCCGCGTACCGGTCCCGGCGACGAAGGCCGCACCCCACGTCCAGGGGTGCGGCCGGTCGTCGGCGGCTCAGGTGTCGAAGCTCAGAGCTTGACGATCATCTTGCCGGTGTTGTCGCCGCGCAGGACCCCGAAGAACGCCTCCAGGTTGTTCTCGATGCCCTCGACGACGGTCTCGCGGTACTTGAGCTCGCCGGAGCGGACCCAGGCGCCGACCTCCTCGACGAACTTCGACTGGAGGTCGTAGTGGTCGTTGACGAGGAGGCCCTCGATACGGCCGCGGGTGGCGATGAGGCGGGCGAGGTTCTTGGGGCCGGGGGCGGGCTCCGTGTTGTTGTAGACGGAGATCATGCCGCAGACGGCGATCCGGCCGGCGTGCCTGAGGGAGCCGATGGCCGCCTCCAGGTGGTCGCCGCCCACGTTGTCGAAGTACACGTCGATGCCGTCGGGGGCGGCCTCGCGCAGCTGTGAGGCGACCGACCCGTCCTTGTAGTTGAAGGCGGCGTCGAAGCCGTACTCCTCCACCAGCAGCTTGACCTTCTCGTCGGACCCGGCGGAGCCGATGACCCGGGAGGCGCCCTTGAGCTTGGCGATCTGCCCGACCTGGCCTCCCACGGCGCCGGCGGCGCCGGACACGAACACGACGTCACCCTCCTTGAAGGAGGCGGTGCGCAGCAGGCCCGCGTAGGCGGTGAGGCCGGTCATGCCGAGCACACCGAGGTACGTCGACAGGGGCGCGGCGTCGGGGTCGACCTTGACGGCGTCCTTGGCGTTGACCGCCGCGTACTCGCGCCAGCCGAGGAAGTGCAGGACGTGGTCGCCGACCGATATGCCCTCGGCGTTGGAGACGACGACCTCGCCGACGGCCCCGCCCTGCATGACCTTGTCCAGCTCGAAGGGGGCGACGTACGACTTGGCGTCGCTCATCCGGCCACGCATGTAGGGGTCCACGGAGACGTACAGGTTCCGCACCAGCACCTGGCCCTCACGAGGCTGCGGGACCTCGGCCTCGACCAGCGCGAAGTCCTCGGCCTCGGGTCGGCCGACGGGACGGCTGCGCAGGTGCCATTCGCGGTTGACTGCGGGAAGGGCGGGGGTGGGGGTGTCGGACATGAGGAGCCTTCCGGTGCGGCTGCGTATCTATCTGATCTACGTGATGTACGACTCAGATGATTCAGTACGTGAAACAATAATGCTCTTGAATATTTCAGGGTGTCAAGTAAAGGGGTAGCCTGGAGAGCATGGCCACACCGGAGAAGACCCGTCGCATGGACCCCCTGAGCCTGGAGGTCGTCGACCTCATCGGCGCGGTCGTGGCCCGCTATCACGAGGAGTACGAGGAGGCGGCCACCCGGCACTCCCTCACCGGGGCACAGGCACGCCTGCTGAGCCTGCTCTCACTGGGTCCGCTGCCGATGCGGCAGCTGGCACGCAAGCTGCGCTGCGAGCCGTCGAACGTCACCGGGATCGTCGACCGCCTGGAGTCCCGGGACCTCGTCGAGCGCCGCCCCGACCCGTCGGACCGCCGGGTGAAGCTGGCCGCGTGCACGGACGAGGGGCGCCGGGTCGCGCGGAGTCTGCGCGACTCCCTGGACTTCGCCCGGGAGCCGCTGGCCGGGCTGTCGGAGGAGGAGCGGGAGCTGTTGCGGGGGCTGTTGCTGCGGATGCTGGAGGCGTAACCGCGGGCTCGGGCGGGGCCACGGGCGGGGCCACGGGCCGGGGGCGGCTTCACGTTCCATGAGAGGCACCTGTGTGTTGGCGATGAGTTGAACGAAATTGTTGACGATTTTGCCGCCATCAAAATACGTTCACATGCGCAGGCACACCCCCCTCACGGACCCGAGGAGACATCGTGAAGCGCAGGACCGTAATCGGAGGACTCGGCGCGGCCGTCGCCGTCCCGGCGATCGCCACGTTCGTGAACAACGAGGCCATGGCGGGCACGGAATCCACGGCGGCATCCTCCTCGTCGTCCTCGTCGGACGCGTCCGGTGCGCTCGTCTTCGACAAGACCGCGTACACCGAGCTGACCACGACGATCACCACGGACGCCGGCGACAGGTCGGTGACGTACCACTTCTACAAGGCGATCACGTACGTCACGAACCCCGTCGACGAGAAGTACCAGAGCCTGAACGTCAGCGTTCCCGTCGAGATCGACGGTACGGCGGTCGACGCCACCGACGCGCCCATCCTGTTCGCCAACTCGGTGGGCGGATACATGCCGTCGTCGGTGGCGGACGCCACGGGGGTCGGGGCCGGCGGGATGGGCGGGGCGCCGGGCGGCGGGGCTCCCACGGCCTCCGCGTCGGCGTCCGCGTCCGCCTCGGGAGAGGTCCCGTCCGGCGGTGACGCGCAGGTGGATCAGCAGGGCGGGATGGTGAGCAACGCCAAGCTGGGGCTCGCGGCGGGGTACGTGGTGGTGGAGCCGGGTGCGCGCGGCCGTACGCTGGTCGACTCGTCCGGCACGTACTACGGCACGGCGCCCGCCGCGATCGTGGACCTGAAGGCCGCGGTGCGGTACGTCCGCTTCAACAAGGGCCGTATCCCGGGGAACACCGACCGGATCGTGTCCTCCGGTACGAGTGCCGGCGGCGCCCTGTCCGCGCTGCTCGGCGCGTCCGGCGACAGCCCGCTGTACTCCAGGTACCTGAAGGCGCTGGGCGCGGCGGACGCGAGCGACGCGATCTTCGCCAGCGGTGACTGGTGCCCGATCACCGATCTCGAGCACGCCGACATGGCGTACGAGTGGAACTGGGGCGCCAACAAGCTGAGTTCGGGCTCGCTGGTGGACCAGTCGGTGTCGAAGGACCTGAGCACGGCGTTCACGGACTACCAGGCGTCGCTCAGGCTCCGGGCGAAGGGGTTCGGCTCGCTGACCGCGCGCAACCTCGACGACCACCTGCTGGAGACCTACCTCCAGCCGGCCGCGACCAAGTACCTCAAGTCCCTTTCGGAGTCGGCGCGTTCGACGTATCTCGCGGCGAACACCTTCATCACGTGGACCGGGGGGAAGGCGACGTTCACGTGGGCCGACTTCCTGACGCATGTGGGGGCCCGGAAGAAGGACACACCGGCGTTCGACGCGTTCGATCTGTCCGCCGGGGAGAACAACCTGTTCGGGGCCGGGACCACGGAGAAGCGGCACTTCACGCTCTACAGCCTGCGGCACGAGGGCAGCACCAGTGCGCGGCTGGCGGCCGACCTGCCCGAGAAGCTGACGCTGATGAACCCGATGCCCTTCCTCGCGAAGCGGAATCCGGGGCGGGCGAAGCACTGGTGGATCCGGGTCGGCACGAAGGACAGCGACACGTCGCTGTCGGTGGTGGGCAACCTCGCCGCGAGCCTCGATGGGCTCGGGGACGACGTCAACGCGGCGATGTACTGGGACTCGGGGCACGGGGCGAACGACGACGCGGCGGACTTCATCACCTGGATCGCCGAGGTGACGGGCCGCAGGGCCAGGTCCGGCAAGTAGCTCCCGCACCCCAAGACGCGGCGCCGGTTCTTCCCGTCCCGGCGTCCGCGGCCGTGGCGTCGAGCCCCATCTCTGTCATGCTCGGCGCCACGGCCCGCACCCGCTCAGGTGCACCACCAGAGGAACTGCTCGCACGTCTCCGAAGGTGACGGTTCCGGCGTCGGGTCCGCCGCGGTCGGGTCCGTGGACGGGGTCGTCGAGTCCGTCGGGGTCGAGGACTCGTCCCTCGTCGGCGTGGGCGCCGTACCGATGGGCGCCGACTGGGCGTCCTTGCTTCTGCTCGGTGAGACCGACGGTGACGGTGATCCCGAGCTCTCCGACGCGGACGGCGACGCCGACGCGTCCGGGGACGGCGAGTCCGACGCGTCCTCGCCCGCCGAGGCCGACCGCTCGTCGGACAGGGGCGTCTCCGTGGCGCCGGTCTTCGCCCCCGTGCCGTCCGTCGTCTCGCCGTCCGCCGCCGCGGCGTTCGGGTTCGAACCCGGGGCGTCCGTACCCAGCTCGGCGAGGCTCAGCCCGCCCGCCGCGAGCACGAACCCCGCGACGACGAGCAGCGTCCGCTTCCGTCGCCGCCGGTGCGCGGCGGCCTTGCGGTCCCGCCGGCTGCCGGCCGTCTGTCCGGCGTCATCGGCCTCGGCGTCGGCGTCGTCATCGGTGCCGGCCTCGTACTCGTCGGTGTCCTCCGCGGCCGGGGCGGCAAAGGCCGTCTCCCGTCCGCGTCCGCGACCCGCCTTACGGGCCGCCGCCCGCCCGGGACGCCCTGCCTCCTCGACAGCGCCCACGGAGTCGTCCGGTTCCGGGCGCGCGACGATCTCCTCCGGGTACGTATGGAGAGGTGCGATCGATGAGCCGCACCCCGGGCAGGCGAGTGCGCCGTTGAGGTGCCGTTGGCACTGCTGGCAGTAGTCCATGACGCGGGAAGAATAAGTTCCGTACGGGGAGCGTTCCTAGGGGTCGCTGTGAATATTCGGTGCGGAACTTGCGTTTTGGGTTTGCCCGGTTGAGGTCAAGGCCGATCATTCCGTGCCAACTTCTGACACGCCGAAGCGGTCTGCCGCACGGCGTACGTGCGACAGACCGCTCCGGAGCCGAAGGGGTTCTCTCCTGCGGCTCAGGTTTTCTTACGGGCCGTCATGGCCCGCTGGATCAGGATGAACGCGCAGAGCAGCACGCCCGTCGCGATCTTCGTCCACCAGGAGCTGAGCGTGCCCTCGAACTGGATGATGCTCTTGATGAGGCCCAGGACGAGGACGCCGAACAGGGTGCCCATGACGTAGCCCGAGCCGCCGGTCAGCAGTGTGCCGCCGATGACGACCGCGGCGATCGCGTCGAGCTCCATGCCGGTCGCGTGCAGCGGGTCACCGGACTGGATGTACAGGGTGAAGAGCAGACCCGCCAGCGCCGAGCAGAAGCCGCTCACCGTGTACACGGCGATCTTGGTGCCGCCCTGCGGGAGGCCCATCAGCATCGCCGAGTGCTCGTTGCCGCCGATGGCGTACACACGGCGGCCGAAGCGCGTGTAGTGCAGGACGTAGAAGGCGATGGCCAGCACCACCAGCGCGACGATCGCGCCGATCGACAGGAAGCCCACCCCCAGCTGTGCCTGCGCCTGCGCCATGCTGCTCACCGAGGAGTCGTCGATGGCGATCGACTCCTTGCTGATGACCAGGCACAGACCCCGGAAGAGGAACAGGCCGGCGAGGGTCACGATGAAGGGCTGGATCTCGAAGTTGTGGATCACATAGCCCATCAGGAAGCCGCCGAGGGCTCCGACGCCCAGCGCGATGGGGATGACCACCAGGATGGGCAGGCCCTGCTTCTCCACCAGCCACGCCGTGAGCATGGTCGTGAAGCCGATCACCGAGCCCACGGAGAGGTCGATGCCGCCCGAGAGGATGACGAAGGTGGCACCCACCGCGGCGACCAGCAGGTAGCCGTTGTCGATGAACAGGTTGAGGAAGACCTGCGCTTCGCCGAAACCGTAGTTCTGGTAACGGCCGAGGCCCACCAGGTACATCACGATGAAGAGCGTGGCGGTCACCACGACGGGCAGTCGCCGGTCGCCGAGCAGCTGGGCCGCCCTGGACGCCGTGGAGGAGGACGAGGTCCCGGGGCTGCTCTGGGTCTTGGGGGGCTGGGCGGTCGTGCTCATCACGACACCTCCATCTTCGGGGCTGCCGCGGTCGTCGGGGCGGTGTCCGCCGGGGTGGCGGCCGACGTGCCGCCGCCCTTCGCGCCGGACCCGGAGCCGAACTTCCCGCCGAAGACCTTGGTGCGGAACTTCGGGGACTGCAGCAGGCAGACGACGATGACGACGGCGGCCTTGAAGACCAGGTTGGTCTGGGTCGGTACACCGATGGTGTAGATCGTGGTGGTCAGGGTCTGGATGACGAGGGCGCCCACCACCGTGCCGCCGATCGAGAACCGGCCGCCCGTGAGTGACGTACCGCCGATGACGACGGCGAGGATCGCGTCCAGCTCGATCCACAGACCGGCGTTGTTGCCGTCCGCAGCCGAGGTGTTGGAGCTGATCATCAGGCCCGCGATGCCGGCGCACAGGGCGCAGAACACGTACACCATGATCTTGATGCGCAGGGACCTGATGCCGACCAGGCGGCTGGCCTCGGCGTTGCCGCCGACCGACTCGACGAGCAGGCCGAGGGCGGTGCGGCGGGTCAGGGCCACCGTGATGGCCACGACCGCCGCGACCACGAAGATGGAGAAGGGCAGGGTCAGCCAGTAGCCGCCGCCGATCAGCTTGTACGGCTCGCTGTTGATGGTGATGATCTGGCCGTCGGTGATCAGCTGGGCCACGCCTCGGCCCGCGACCATGATGATGAGGGTGGCGATGATGGGCTGGATGCCCATCCGGGCCACCAGGAAGCCGTTCCACAGACCGCAGACGACCGCTGCCACCAGGCCGATGCCCATGGCCAGGAAGACTCCGGCCAGGGAGTCCTGGTCGGCCTGGTCGCTGATGTACGAGCAGGTCAGGGCGCCGGTGATGGCGACCACGGCGCCGACGGAGAGGTCGATGCCGCCGGTCGCGATGACCAGGGTCATACCGACCGCCACCAGGATGAGCGGCGAGCCGAACAGCACGATCGAGACGAGGCTGCCGTAGAGGTGGCCGTCCGTCATCTTGATCGAGAAGAAGCCGGGGGTGAAGGGAACGTTGATCAGCAGCAGGACGACCAGCACGGCCACCGGCCAGAACAGGTTGTGCTGGGTCAGCGCCCGCAGACGGGCAGCGGGGGCCGGAGTCGGGGTCGCAGGGGTGGTCACTGGTGCTCTCCGCTCGCGATGGTCTCCAGGATCCGAGTGGGAGTGATCTCGGGCCCGTTGGCGATCCGGGCGACCAGCTTGCGGTCGCGCAGCACGCCGATGGTGTGGCTGAGCCGGAGTACTTCCTCCAGTTCGGCCGCGATGTACAGCACGGACATGCCTTCCTCGGAGAGCGAGACCACGAGTTTCTGGATCTCCGCCTTCGCGCCGACGTCGATGCCGCGCGTCGGTTCGTCCAGGATCAGCAGCTTCGGCTGGGTGATGAGCCAGCGGGCGAGCAGCACCTTCTGCTGGTTGCCGCCGCTGAGCTGGCCGACCCGGGCCTCCGGGTTGGCGGGGCGGATGTCCAGTGCCTTGATGTACTTGGTGACGAGTTCGTCGCGCTGGGCGGCCGGGATGGGCCGGGTCCAGCCGCGGGCCGCCTGCAGGGCGAGGATGATGTTCTCACGCACCGTCAGGTCGGGTACCAGGCCCTCGGACTTGCGGTTCTCCGAGCAGAACGCGACCCCGGCGCCGATGGCGTCGTTCGGGGCGCTCATGGAGACCTGCTTGCCGCCGATGGTGAGGGTGCCGCTGTCGGGCTGGTCGGCGCCGAAGAGCAGCCGGGCGAGTTCGGTGCGGCCGGAGCCGAGCAGGCCCGCCAGGCCCAGGACCTCGCCCTTCTTGATCTCCAGGTCGAAGGGGGCGATACCGCCCGTCCGGCCGAGGCCCTCCGCTTCGAGCAGCGGCTCACCGACCTCGGCGTGCAGCTGGTGCTCGTGGAGCCCCTCCAGCTGGTCCATCGCCTTGCCGATCATGAGCTGGATCAGTCCGACCTGGTCGAGCTCGCTGACCAGGTGCTCGCCGACGAGGGTGCCGTTGCGCAGGACGGTCATGCGGTCGCAGATCTCGTAGATCTGGTCGAGGAAGTGCGAGACGAACAGGATCGCCACGCCCTCGTCCCTCAGCTGCCGCATCAGGCGGAACAGTTCGAGGACCTCGTCCCGGTCGAGGCTGGAGGTCGGCTCGTCCAGGACCAGCACCTTGGTGCCGGCTCCGGCGCCGTCGCTGTCGCCGGTGCCCACCGACCGTACGATCGCGACCAGTTGCTGCACGGCCAGCGGGTACGAGGACAGTGGCGCGGTGACGTCGATGTCGAGGCCGAGCCGGTCGACCAGCTCCGCCGCGTCCTTGCGCATGCGCTTCCAGTCGATGCGGCCGAAGCGCGTGGGTTCACGTCCGATGAAGATGTTCTCCGCCACCGACAGGTTGGGGCAGAGGTTCACCTCCTGGTAGACGGTGCTGATGCCGGCCTGCTGCGCCTGGAGCGGGCTGCCGATCCGCACGGTCGTCCCGTCGAGGGTGATCGTGCCGCCGTCCAGCGTGTAGACGCCGGTCAGCACCTTGATGAGGGTGGACTTCCCGGCTCCGTTCTCGCCCATCAGGGCGTGGATCTCACCGGGGAAGAGCCGGAAGTCGACACCCGACAGAGCCCGTACCCCCGGAAACTCCTTGACTATGCCCGTCATCTCCAGGACGGGCCGCGGCTCTGCCATGGCAGCGCTCCTAATCTCGTTCAGGCCCACGGTTGTTCGGTCGGGCCCGCGATTTCGTTCAGGCCCGCAGGGAGCCCCCGGGACCGTCCTCCGTACGGAGGGTCCGGTCGGGTGGGGGGCTCCCTGCCGATGGGTGCGGTGGGTCAGTACTTACGGGTGGGCAGGGCGGCCTTGGCCTGGTCCTGCATGAAGTCGCCCTCCTTGGTCTTGATCCAGCGCTCGACCGTCTCGCCGTCCTTGACCTTCTTCACGACCTCCATCAGCTGGGGGCCGAGCAGCGGGTTGCACTCGACGATGGCGTTGATCTTGCCCTCGGACATGGCCACGAAGCCGTCCTTCACGCCGTCGATCGAGACGATCAGGATGTCCTTGCCGGGCTTCTTGCCGGCCGCCTCGATGGACTGGATGGCGCCGATGGCCATGTCGTCGTTGTGCGCGAAGAGGACGTTGATGTCCGGGTTGGACGTGAGGAAGGCGGCCATGACCTGCTTGCCGCCGGCGCGGGTGAAGTCACCGGTCTGGCTGACGACGATCTTCCAGTCGGAAGCGTGGTCGGCGTCCATGACCTCCTTGAAGCCCTTGGCGCGCTCGATCGCGGGGGCGGCACCGGTGGTGCCCTCCAGCTGGGCGATCTTCACGGCACCCTTGTGGCCGGCCTTCTCCAGGACCTTCTCGAGGATCTTGCCTGCGCGGCGGCCCTCGTCCGTGAAGTCGGAGCCGACCAGGGTGACGTACAGGGATTCGTCGGAGGTCTCGACGCTGCGGTCGGTGAGGACGACCGGGATCTTCTTGGCCTTGGCCTCCTTGAGCACCGCGTCCCAGCCGGTGACGACCACCGGGGAGAACGCGATGACGTCCACGCCCTGGGTGATGTAGTTGCGGATCGCGGAGATCTGGTTCTCCTGCTTCTGCTGCGCGTCGGAGAACTTCAGGTTGTAGCCGGCCTCCTTGGCGGCGGCCTTCACCGAGTCGGTGTTGGCGCTGCGCCAGCCGCTCTCGGAGCCGACCTGGGAGAAGCCGAGGACGATCTTGCCGTCGCCGCCGGAGCTGGTGGAGTCGCCGTCGTCCTTCTTGGCGCAGCCGCCAGGCCCGTCGCAGCCGCCACGCCGACCGCCGCGGTGAGGAAGTTCCTTCTGTTGAGCATGTGTCTTCTCCTTTGAAGAGCCGCCGGCCCGGTGATGGGCCCGCTGGTACTCGTGGTGCTCGTGGTGCTGGTGGTGCTCATGGGGGGTGCTGGTCGTGCAGGTGGGGCTGGTGGTTCTTTTTGGTACTCGTGGGGCTCGGTGCGACAGGTCGCGATACGTCCTACCTGTCGATCATTGTTCGAGATATCGGCCGCATTGATGGGGCGGGGATGATCGTCGAACCGGTCGGTGCCCCCTCAGCCGGGAGCGGTCGCCGGCTGAGGGGCGTAGGGGAAAGTACTGGCGCGGACGAGGAGTTGGGGTTCGATGGCGACCCGGGACGTCCCGGACGGGGGCCGGCCCTCGATCAGGTCGAGCAGCAGGGCGATGCTCTGCTTGCCGACCGCCGAGAAGTCCTGCCGGACGGTGGTGAGCGGCGGAGCGAAGAACTCCGATTCCGGGATGTCGTCGAAGCCGACCACCGCGACGTCCTGGGGAGTGCGTACGCCCGCCTCACGCAGCGCCCACAACACCCCCAGCGCCATCTGGTCGTTGGCGACGAAGACGGCGGTCAGACCGCGGCCCACCCAGCCGGCGAGTTCCTGGCCGGCACGATAGCCCGACAGCGGGCTCCAGTCTCCCCGCAGCGGCGCCGGAGGTTCGATGCCCGCCGCTTCGAGAGTCGTACGCCAGCCGTCGGCCCGGTCGACCGCCTCCTGCCAGTTCTCGGGCCCGGCGAGATGCCAGACGGTGCGGTGGCCGGTGGCCAGCAGATGGCCGGTGGCGAGCCGCGCGCCCAGCCGCTGGTCCACGTTGACGCTGGGGATCTCCACGCCGGAGCCGGTGCCCACGGCCACCACCGGGAAGGGGTGGCGGAGTTCGGTGAGGGCCTCGACCGCCGACCGCTGCGGGGCGAGGGCGATCACTCCCTCCACCCCGCCCTCGCTGAGCCGGTGCATGGCCTCGGACACCGTCTCGACGTTCAGTTCGCGCAGGCTGACCGTCGAGACGAGGTACCCCTCGGCGCGTGCGGCCTCCTCCAGGGCGAACAGCGTGCTGGCGGGTCCGTAGAGCGTGGTGTTGGAGGCGACCACACCCAGGGTGAGGGTGCGCCGGGTCGCCAGCGCCCGTGCGGAGGAGTTGCGGCGGTAGCCCATCTCCTCGATGGCCTGCAGCACCCTGGCCCGTGTCTCGTCCCGCACGTTGGGGTGGTCGCCCAGTACGCGGGACACGGTCTGGTGGGACACGCCGGCCTGGCGTGCCACGTCGGCCATGGTGGGCGGCCGGAGCTGTGAGTGGGGCTGGGAACTGGTCTGGAACTGGGTCACGGCTGCACCTCCCTGGCGGTCGTCTGCGGATAGGTCCTTCGCGGATAAGTCCTTCGATGCGGGCGGTCGTCGCCGCGCCGCCGGCCTCACGCGGGGCTTCCGGGAAGCCCCAAGACGACGGGCGGAACGGCAAGTTGGGGCACTGCCGACATGACGCTCGTACCTCCCCCGGATGCCGTCGGTCGACGACTGATGAATGCGGAGGTCATTGTGAGCGCTAACAATCGACGGCGGTCAAGAGGGCTGCGCAAGGGAGGCTGTCACGGTTGGATAACGCGGCCCGCCAAGGCCAGGAGGGGTGTCGCCGCGAAGATGTGGGAACGGATGGCTGTTGTCCAAGACACGCGCAGGGTTGTTGGTTCGACCCATTGACACTCTGCCCGAAGCATCCTTACTGTCGCGACAGCATTTCGAACAAGTGACGAAATCTCGAACAGACCAAGAGGACGAGGGAGTACCGTGCGCATCACGGGAATCAGCACGCACGTGGTCGGTACGCCGTGGCGGAACCTGACCTACGTCCAGGTGCACACCGACGAGGGGCTCACCGGCGTCGGCGAGACCCGCATGCTGGGCCACACCGACGCGCTGCTCGGCTATCTGCACGAGGCGCAGACCAATCACATTCTCGGCTCCGACCCGTTCGCTGTCGAGGATCTGGTCAAGCGCATGAAGTACGGCGACTACGGCCGGGCCGGCGAGATCGTGATGTCGGGCATCGCCGTGATCGAGATGGCCTGCTGGGACATCAAGGGCAAGGCCCTCGGCGTCCCGGTGTGGCAGCTGCTCGGCGGCAAGGTCACCGACAAGGTCAAGGCGTACGCCAACGGCTGGTACACCACCGAGCGCACCCCGGAGGCGTACCACAAGGCGGCGCAGGGGGTCATGGAGCGCGGTTACAAGGCGCTCAAGATCGACCCCTTCGGGACCGGCCACTTCGAGCTGGACCACGAGCAGAGCATGTACGCCGTCTCGCTGATCGAGGCCGTTCGTGACGCCATCGGGCCGGACGCCGAGCTGATGCTGGAGATGCACGGCCGCTTCTCGCCGTCCACCGCCGTCCGTCTCGCCAAGGACCTGGCGCCCTTCAAGCCCGCGTGGCTGGAGGAGCCGTGCCCGCCGGAGAACCTGAAGGCGCTGGAGAAGGTCGCCGCCAAGGTCGACATCCCGGTCGCCACGGGTGAGCGGATCCACGACCGGATCGAGTTCCGGGAGCTCTTCGAGAGCCAGGCCGTGGACATCATCCAGCCCGACGTCGGCCACATCGGCGGCATCTGGGAGACCCGCAAGCTGGCCGCGACCGCCGAGACCCACTACACGCTGGTCGCGCCGCACAACGTGGGCGGACCGGTCCTGACCGCGGCCTCCCTCCAGGTCGGCTTCACCTCCCCGAACTTCAAGATCCTCGAGCACTTCAACGACTTCGCGGACGCGGAGATCAAGAAGGTCGTCAAGGGCGCCCCGGAGGTCGTGGACGGCTACTTCCACCTCTCCGACAAGCCCGGCCTCGGTGTCGAGCTGGACGTGGACGCGGCGGCGGAGTTCCCGCAGCAGCAGGCGCGGTTCGACCTCTGGGCAGAGGGCTGGGAGCAGCGCAAGCCCAAGGGGACCGAGTGAGCAGCACCGTGGTGATCGAGGCTCCGGGCGTGCACCGAGTGGTGCCGCACGAACCTCGTCAGCCGGAGCCCGGCGAGGCCCTCGTACGGGTTCACGCCGTCGGGATCTGCGGCAGCGACCGCGAGGTCTACCAGGGCAACAGGCCGGAGGGGTACGTCCGTTACCCCCTCACGCCGGGTCACGAGTGGTCCGGCACGGTCGCTGCGGTCGGGGCGGGGGTTCCTTCGACTCTCGTAGGCCGCAAGGTGGTCGGCGAGGGTTTCCGCAACTGCCAGGTGTGCGACCGCTGTCACGCGGGCGAGACCACGCTGTGCACGGCCGGGTACGAGGAGACCGGGTTCACCGAGCCCGGCGCGATGGCCACCACCCTGACGCTGCCCGCCCGTCTGCTGCACGTTCTGCCCGAGGACGCGGATCTCACGGCGGCGGCGCTGCTGGAGCCGGCCGCGTGCATCGCGGCCGCCGCGCTCAAGGCGAACGCCGTTCCGGGTGAGCGGGTCGCCGTGGTGGGCACGGGCACGCTCGGGATGTTCGCCATTCAGTTCCTGAAGGCGGGCTCGCCGTCCGAGCTGCTGGTCGTGGGGACACGTCCGGACCGGGCCGAGCTGTCGAAGAGGTTCGGTGCCACGGCCTTCCTCACGAAGGACCAGGAACTCCCCGGCGACTTCGACGTCGTCATCGAGACCGCCGGGTCCGCGGACGCGGCGGTCACCGCCGCCGCCCTGCTGCGGCGCGGCGGCCGGCTGGTCCTCACGGGGATCCCGGCGGCGGGTGCGGACGGGCTCGACCCGACTGATCTCGTCGTACGGCAGCTGGAGGTGCACACCGTGTTCGGTGCGGCGCCGGATGCCTGGGCGCACACGGTGCGGGTCTTCGGGGCCGGGCTCCTCGACCCGCTGCCGCTCGTCACACACGAGCTGCCGTTGGAGGAGTTTCCGCAGGCCATCGAGCTGGTGGGGTCGGGCGACCCGAAGGTCGGAAAGGTCCTGCTCCGGCCATGACACACCCCTGAGCCGTACGCCGGTACGGGGTACCTGACGACTCCGTACCGGCGTACATCCAAAGTCTTGTGCAACCAGAGCCGCGAACCTTGTCCGAAATACCGAACTTGCTGAACCTGCCGGACCTCGCGAATCCGCCGGACCTGCCGATCCTGAAGGACAGACTGTGACCGACACCACCGCCTCCGCAGCCCGACGCCCCGGAGAGCCGGCGCTCGCCGCGCTCGGCCTGGGCGCGCCCGCCCTCGATCCCTCCGACGCCTCTCCGCACTCCTTCCCCGGCGGCGGCCGCTGGCGTACCGAGGTGCCCTCCGTGGAGGGTCCCGAGGCCCTCGGTGTGGTCCTCAAGGAGTCCTCGCGGCTCGACGTGCCGATCCACCGGGTCAGCCAGGGCAGCGGTGTCTGGATGCTGACCGACGCCGAGATCACCGAGATGGTCGAGGCGACCGCCGAGCGTGACATCGAGCTCTGCCTGTTCACCGGTCCGCGCGGCACCTGGGACATCGGCGGCTCCACCCGTACCGACTCCAAGGGCGGCGGGCTGCGCGCCCGGGGCCACGACGCGGTCGCCGGCTGTGTCGAGGACGCGGTGCGCGCGACCGAGCTGGGCGTGCAGTGCCTGCTCGTCGCCGACGAGGGCGTGCTGTGGGCCCTGCACCGCGCGCGGCTCGCGGGGATCATCCCGGCCGGGACGACGCTGAAGGTGTCGGCGCTGATCGGCCCGGTGAACCCGGCCGCGTACGCCGTGTACGAGAACCTCGGCGGTGACTCGATCAACGTGCCGAGCGACCTGACGCTCGATCACCTCACCGAGATCCGGCGGGTTTCCGCCGCTCCCATGGACATGTACATCGAGGCCCCCGACGATCTGGGCGGCTACATCCGGATGTACGAGGTCGCCGAGCTGATCCGGCGCGGCGCACCGCTCTACCTGAAGTTCGGGCTGTCCAAGGCTCCCGGGATCTACCCCTACGGGAACCACATGCGGGATCTGGCCCTGAACACGGCCAAGGAAAGAGTGCGGCGCGGCCGGCTCGCCCTGGACCTGCTCGCACGCCACGGAGCGGACGGCGACATGGCGCCGCTCGGCTCGCGACTGCCCGGCGATCTTAAGCGGTTCGAAACACCTGCATAACGTTACGGACAACGCCCTTAACAAAAGCCGACGCAGTCGCACAGACTCCGACACGACTCGTCTGTCCCATCTCTGTCCCGTCCCGCTCCGCTCAGCGGGCGCCCCGGACAGCTCGCTCCAGGCTTCAAGACTTCAAGACATCAAGACATCAAGGATGATGATCATGCGTACTCGCAGAGCCGCACTTTCCGCCATAGCCTCCTCCGCCGCCCTCGCGCTCTCGCTCACCGCCTGTGGCCAGAGCAGCGAGGGTGGCAGCGACGCCTCCACGGACAGCGCCAAGGGCGGGACGATCGGCATCGCGATGCCGACCAAGTCCTCCGAGCGCTGGATCACCGACGGCGCCAACGTCGTGAAGGACCTCAAGGCCAAGGGCTACAAGACCAAGCTGGTCTACGGGGAGGACGACCCCGACCAGCAGGTCTCGCAGATCGAGAACCTGATCACGCAGGGCGTCAAGGCGCTGATCATCGCCGCCATCGACAACAAGTCCCTGAACAACGTGCTCCAGCAGGCCGCCGACGCCAAGATCCCGGTCATCTCCTACGACCGCCTGATCCTCGGCACGAAGAACGTCGACTACTACGCGTCCTTCGACAACGAGAAGGTCGGCAAGCTCCAGGCCACCTACCTCGCCGACAAGCTCGGCCTGGCCAGCGGCAAGGGCCCGTTCAACATCGAGCTGTTCGCCGGCTCCAACGACGACAACAACACCAAGTACTTCTTCAACGGCGCGATGAGCGTGCTCCAGCCGTACATCGACAGCAAGAAGCTGGTCGTCAAGTCCGGTCAGACCGAGCTCACCAAGGTCACCACGCTGCGCTGGGACGGTGCCACCGCCCAGAAGCGCATGGAGGACCTGCTCACCTCGACGTACACGAGCGGCCGGGTCGACGCGGTCCTCTCGCCCTACGACGGCATCTCCATCGGCATCATCGCCGCGCTGAAGTCGGACGGCTACGGCACCAAGGCCAAGCCCCTGCCGGTCATCTCCGGCCAGGACGCCGAGCTGGCCTCGGTGAAGTCGATCATCGCCGGCCAGCAGTCGATGACGGTCTACAAGGACCTGCGCAAGCTCGCCCAGGTCGCGACGGACATGGTCGACGACACGCTCAACGGCAAGAAGCCCGAGATCAACGACACCAAGTCGTACGACAACGGCACCAAGGTCGTCCCCGCCTACCTGCTGCAGCCGGTCAGCGTCGACAAGTCGAACTACGAGAAGGAACTCGTCGACGACGGTTACTACACGGCCGACCAGCTCAAGTAAGCGTCGAACCTTAAGGATTGGAAGGCAAGACCATGGCGGGACCCGTCCTGGAAATGCGCTCGATCGTCAAGACCTTTCCCGGTGTCAAAGCGCTGTCGGACGTCTCACTGACCGTCCGGCAGGGCGAGGTCCACGCCATCTGCGGTGAGAACGGCGCCGGAAAGTCCACCTTGATGAAGGTGCTCTCCGGCGTCCATCCGCACGGCAGCTACGAGGGGGACATCCTTTTCGAGGGAGAGATCTGCTCCTTCAAGGACATCCGGGCGAGCGAGCAGCACGGCATCGTCATCATCCACCAGGAGCTGGCGCTGTCGCCGTACCTCTCCCTCGCGGAGAACATCTTCCTCGGCAACGAGCACGCCAAGGGCGGGTTCATCGACTGGCGGCAGACCCTCGGGCATGCCACGGAACTGCTGCGCCGGGTGGGTCTGAGCGACCACCCGGAGACCCGCGTCGCCGACATCGGTGTGGGCAAGCAGCAGCTCGTGGAGATCGCGAAGGCGCTGTCGAAGAAGGTGAAGCTCCTCATCCTCGACGAGCCGACGGCGGCCCTGAACGACGAGGACAGCGACAAACTCCTCGATCTGATCCTGGAGTTGAAGGATCAGGGCATCACCTCGATCATCATCTCCCACAAGCTCAACGAGATCCGCAAGGTGGCGGACTCGGTGACGATCATCCGCGACGGGCACTCCATCGAGACGCTCGACGTGAAATCGGCGGAGACGACCGAGGACCGGATCATCAGCGGCATGGTGGGCCGCGATCTCGACCACCGCTTCCCGGAGCGCACTCCGCACCACCCGGAGGAGGGCGCGGCCCCGGCCCTGGAGATCCGCGACTGGACCGTGCACCACCCGATCGACCAGCAGCGCAAGGTCGTCGACGACGTGTCCATCCAGGTGCGGCGCGGGGAGATCGTCGGCATCGCGGGCCTGATGGGCGCCGGCCGCACCGAGCTCGCGATGAGCGTCTTCGGGCGCTCCTACGGCCGGTACGCGGGCGGCACGGTCCTCAAGGACGGCAAGGAGATCCGGACGAAGTCCGTCGCGGAGGCGGTCGACAACGGTATCGCCTACGTCACGGAGGACCGCAAGCACTACGGCCTCAACCTCATCGACACGATCAACCGCAACATCTCGCTCACCGCACTGGGCAAGGTGGCCAAGCGCGGCATCGTCGACGAGCAGGAGGAGCGGAAGGTCGCCGAAAGCTTCCGCAAGTCCATGAACATCAAGGCCCCGACCGTGTTCGAGCGGGTCGGCAAGCTCTCCGGCGGCAACCAGCAGAAGGTCGTCCTCAGCAAGTGGATCTTCGCGGGTCCTGACGTGCTGATCCTGGACGAGCCGACGCGCGGTATCGACGTCGGCGCCAAGTACGAGATCTACACGGTCATCGACCAACTGGCCGCCGAGGGCAAGGCGGTCGTCTTCATTTCCTCCGAGCTGCCCGAACTGCTCGGTATGTGCGACCGCATCTACACCATGGCCGCCGGACGGCTCACGGGCGAGTTCTCGCGTGCCGAGGCCACGCAGGAAGTGCTGATGCGTCAGATGACGAAGGACAAAGAGGTAACGCGATGAGCACCGATGTGACCAAGAGCCCGGCCGACGCGCCGCCCGGCAAGAGCGGCGGGTCCGCCTCCGGCGGCGGACTGTTCCGGCTGGTGCTGGACGGCCTGCGCCGCAACATGCGCCAGTACGGCATGCTGCTCGCCCTCGGCCTGATAGTGGTCCTGTTCCAGGTGTGGACCGACGGCGACCTGCTGCTGCCGCGCAACGTCTCCAACCTGGTGCTCCAGAACAGCTACATCCTGATCCTCGCGATCGGCATGATGCTGGTGATCATCGCGGGTCACATCGACCTGTCGGTCGGCTCCCTCACGGCGTTCACCGGCTCCTTCGCGGCCGTGCTGATGGTGCAGCACGACATGGCGTGGCCTCTCGCGCTGCTGCTGTGCCTGGCCATCGGCGCGGCGGCCGGCGCGGCGCAGGGCTTCCTCATCGCGTACTTCGGCATCCCCTCCTTCATCGTCACCCTCGCGGGCATGCTGATCTTCCGCGGTCTGACGGAGATGCTCCTGAAGGGGCAGACGCTCGGCCCGTTCCCGGACGGTCTCCAGAAGATGGGCAACGGCTTCCTGCCTGAGGTCGGCCCGGACACCAACTACCACAACCTCACGCTGCTGCTGGGCTTCACGCTGATCGCCTTCTCGGTCATCCAGGAGATCCGCGACCGCAAGCGGCAGCAGGAGTTCGCGCTCGAAGTGGCGCCCAGGAACCTCTTCATACTCAAGCTCGTCGCCATCGTCGCCGCGATCCTCACGGTCACGATGCTGCTCGCCAGCTACAAGGGCGCGCCGATCATCCTGATCGTCCTGGCCGTACTGGTGGTCGGCTACGGCTACGTCATGCGCAACGCGGTCTTCGGCCGTCACATCTACGCGATCGGCGGCAACCTGCCGGCCGCGAAGCTGTCCGGCGTCAAGGACAAGAAGGTCACCTTCCTCGTCTTCCTGAACATGGGTGTGCTCGCCGCCCTGGCGGGTCTGGTGGTCGCCGCCCGTCTGAACGCCGCGTCTCCGAAGGCGGGCCTCAACTTCGAACTCGAGGCGATCGCCTCGTCGTTCATCGGCGGCGCGTCCATGAGCGGCGGTGTCGGCACCGTCCTCGGCGCGATCATCGGTGGTCTCGTCCTCGGCGTACTGAACAACGGTATGAACCTCCTCAGCGTCGGCACCGACTGGCAGCAGGTCATCAAGGGCCTCGCCCTGCTGGCCGCGGTCGGGTTCGACGTGTGGAACAAGCGCAAGGTCGGTTCGTAAGCAGGTCCTGAGGGGGCCTCGCGGACACTGCGTCCGCGGGGCCCTTCGGCTTTTCGCACGAGCACGAGCACGAGAGGCAGGAACCCGGTGAAGCACCCGGTGAAGGAACTCTTCGGCAAACTCTCCGACGGGACGGCGGTCCACCGCTGGTCGCTGGAGAACGGCGGCACCCGTCTGAAGGTCCTGTCGTACGGCGGGACCGTGCAGTCCCTGGAGATCCCGGACAGCGAGGGCCGGTACGCCAACGTCTCCCTCGGCTTCGGCACCATCGAGGACTACGTCGCCGGCAGCCCCTACTTCGGCGCCCTGATCGGCCGGTACGGCAACCGCATCGGCAAGGGCCGGTTCACGCTGGACGGCACGGTCCACCAACTGTCGGTCAACGACGGCGAGAACAGCCTGCACGGGGGCGCCGAGGGCTTCGACAAGCAGGTGTGGGACATCGAGCCCTTCACCGACGGGTCCGACGTGGGCCTGGTCCTCCGACTCGCCGGCGCCGACGGCGAGATGGGCTTCCCCGGCACCCTGCGGACGAAGGTCACCTACACCCTCACCGAGCACGGCGACTGGCGCATCGACTACGAGGCCACCACCGACAAGGTCACCGTCGTCAACCTCACCAGTCACGTCTACTGGAACCTGGCCGGAGAGAGCGCCGGCTCGGTCGGCGGCCACGAGCTGGAGATCGCCGCCGCCCGCTACACCCCCGTCGACGCCGGCCTCATCCCCACCGGCGAGTTGGCCGAGGTCGCGGGCACGCCCTTCGACTTCCGGACGCCCAAGACGGTCGGCGCCGACCTCCGTACGGCCGACCGACAGTTGCTGTACGCCAAGGGGTTCGACCACAACTGGGTGCTCGACAAGGGCGTCACCGCGGAGCCCGAGCACGTCGCCACCCTCAGGGACCCGGTGTCCGGCCGCACGTTGCGGATCGCGACCACCGAACCGGGCCTGCAGTTCTACTCGGGCAACTTCCTCGACGCCACCCTCGTCGGCACCGGCGGCACCGTCCACCGCCAGGGCGACGCGCTGTGCCTGGAGACCCAGCACCACCCGGACTCACCGAACCGGCCGGACTTCCCGTCCACGGTGCTGCGCCCGGGCGAGACCTACCGCACGACGACGGTCCACTCGTTCGGCAGCTGACCGATCGAGCCCGTCCCGAGTGATCGGTTTCACAGGAGCTTCACAATTTTCTGTGGAAACCACAGCGGTTGAACAGCGCCTCACAGCCATCCGTATTCAGGTGTGGCCCGTGCTCCCCCGCGCGGGCCACCCAGAACTGGAGGACCCGTCCTCCCCAACGGGTCCGCCACATACGGAGGTTCCATGGCCGACAACGTCACCTCGCTCTTTCGCAGCACGGCGGCGCACAGCCCCTCGATGGCTGCGCTCGCGCGAGAGAGCGACGGGACCGGCCCGGTCGACTTCTGTATCCCGTGTAACCCCTACTTCCCCACTCCGGCCATGATGGACACCATGTCGGCGCGGCTGCGTGACATCATCACGTACTACCCGAGCAGCGCCGACACGATCACCGCCGAGCTGTGCAATCTGCTCCAACTGCCGCCGCAGGCAGTGGCGATGGGCAACGGCTCGACCGAACTGATCACGTGGATCGACCACTTGCTGGTCCGTGAGTCCCTCGCCGTCCCCGTCCCCACCTTCGGCCGCTGGACCGACCAGCCCATGGAGACCGGCAAGCGGGTCGACATGTTCCCGCTCCAGGAGTCCAGCGGATTCAACCTCGACCTCGCCCAGTACGCCGAGTTCATCCGGGCGCGCGGCACCCGGGTCGCCGTCATCTGCAACCCGAACAACCCCGACGGCGGCTTCCTGCACAAGCACGCGCTGGTGCAGTTCATGGACGCGATGGCCGACCTCGACCTGATCATCATCGACGAGTCGTTCCTGGAGTTCGCCGACGCGGAGGCCGAACCGAGCGTCGTGCAGGAGGCGATGATCCGCCCCAACGTGATCGTCCTGCGCAGCCTCGGCAAGAACTTCGGTCTGCACGGCATCCGCTTCGGCTACATGGTCGCCAACCCGTCGCTCGCGGGCCGCGTCCGTTCGATGCTGCCGAAGTGGAACCTCAACGCCTTCGCCGAGTACGTGGTGTTCATGCTCAAGGAGCACGGCCAGGAGTACATGCAGAGCCTCCACCAGGTGCGCCGTGACCGCCTCGACATGGCGAGCCAGCTCTCCTCCCTGCCCGGCCTGACGGTCTACCCGTCCCAGGGCAACTTCCTCTTCGTGCGCCTTCCCGTCGGCGCCGAGGGCACCGTGGTCCGGGACCGGATGCTCACCGAGCATCGCATCCTGGTCCGCGAGTGCGGCAACAAGATCGGCTCGTCCAGTCGCTTCCTGCGCCTCGTGGTGCGCCCCCAGGTGGACGTACGTCGCCTGGTGTCCGGCCTGGAACAGGTGCTCTACGGGACCAGGAAGGGAGCCGCCGTACCCGAGCTGAGTGCAGGGACCAACTACAGCTCGGGCACGGCGGCGGTGGACAGGCTGGTCAGTGCCACCAACGGGGGCGGTATGCCGGGCCTAGCCGCTCAGGCCCTCGGTACCGGTATGCCCGGCGGTTTCGCAGCCGCCGCGGCAGCCGGTACCGGCATGCCGACCCCCATGGCCGCGCCGATGCAGATGCCGACTCCCATGCAGATGCCGGCCGCCATGCAGTCCGGTGGCGCGGGCATGCAGATGTCGGCGGCGATGTCCGCGCAGCAGAGCTACGGCGGCGGGGGCGCTCAGAGCTACGGCGGCCAGGGCATGCAGATGCAGACGCCCATGCAGCCGCAGCAACCGCAGCCGGTCCCGCAGCCCCAGATCCCCCAGCCGCAGATGCAGATGCAGCAGCAGCCGCCTCAGATGCAGCAACCCCAGCAGCCTCAGCAGCCGATGGGCCAGCAACCGATGGTCCCGCAGCCGCCCACCCCGTCCGGCGTCCCGGCCCGCAACGGACTCACGGCCGCCCAGGTCCGCGGCACCACCGGCCCGGGCCTCACCCCGGCCCCCGCGACGGGCTGGCCGGCCGCCCAGAGCTGGCCGAACGCGGCGGGGATGGGGCAGGCGGGCTGAGCACTCGCCTCGGGGAGCAGTCCGGGGCCGAGGCCGTACGCCAGTGATCGTTATCCAGGTGGGCTCGATCGCCCGGCCGCCAAGCGAGTCGGCGAGCACAGCCGCCCGGTCCCTCCCATTGCGGACGAAAAGATCACCTGCCCCGCCTTTACCTCAACTCCGCCCGGAACAGCCAGGGGGCTCGCCGGTGACGGCCGGTGAGCCCCCAACTCGGTCGCCTCGCCGTTGACGGTCATCCAGCACCGCGCAGAAGGCCCTCAAGGGTGTCGGCGTCCCGCTCGGCGAGCAGGATCCGGACATCTCCCCTACCCGGAGCGGCATAGCGCAGATTGACCAGCCCGGCTCGCCAACTCGCATCCCGATGGACCCATTGACTTCGGGGCAGTTTCACCGGTTTCTTCCACCGCCGGGAGAAGGCCATTTCGCCGTCGGCGCCCGCGCTGGCCACCACCTTGCCGTACACGAACGCTTTCCTCCCGGTGCCGGCCTCCCAGGAAACACGGCACGGGAATCCGACCGTGCCTGATGCGGCCAATACGGCGCGGCGACTGTCGGCCAGTCTGCGGATCGCGGCACGGGCCAGCACCTGTGTTCCGCACGCGCCAATCCCGAGTAAGACAAATTCGACCAGCGTCCCCACCCCACCAACTTCCGCCCTCGGATATGGATCACCATCATCCAGCCGACGAGAGCCACCCTCTACCCCTCTTCCGGCACCCGCCGCCTCACGAGCGACAGCCACCCCGGTACGTCCACCTCGGCCAGCACCGTCTTCCCCGGCGGCGAATCCCGGTCCAGCACCTCCCACCGGTCCGCCACCGCGTCGACGACGACCAGCCCATGCCCAAACTCCGCCAGGGGCGGCGCGGCCCGTACGTCCCTCGGGCCCGGCGGACGCGGCCCGCTGCGGCTGTCGGTGACCTCGACGCGCACGCTCCCCGTGACAAGCCCGAGCCGCAACTCGAAGTCCCGCCCGGGGACGCGTCCATGGGTCACGGCGTTCGCGGCCAGCTCGGCGACGATCACCGCGACGGCCTCGGAGACGTCCGAGCCGTACGGGATGCCCCAGGCGTGCAGCTGACCCACCGCGAGGTGCCGGGCGAGGCGGGCGCCACGCGGGGTGGCACTCAGCCGCTGCCTGAACATACGTACGGTAACCGGGTGTTGAGGGGCCGAAGGTGCGCTCATGGGCCCAATGTGCCGGGCGGGAAGGCCACTTCACCAGGTCGGAGCCGCGTACGCCGGGGCAGCGTACGCGGTCACGGACTGGACAGTACTCGTCACCGCACGTGACCATGGAGGGATCGGGTGGGTCCGGCGGGGCGGATGTGCGGGAGGTGGTCGACGGTGGCTGACAGCACGGTGGGGACGTTCGGCGGCGGCGAGCCGGAGGTGTCGGACAGCCTGCGGACGTTCGGGGCGGTGGTCCAGGCACTGCGCGAGCACGCCGGCCTGAGCAGGGAGGAGTTCGCGGAACTGGTGCGGTTCTCCAAGCACACGGTGGCGTCGATCGAGCAGGGGCGTCGGATGCCGGATCCCGTGTTCGTGGAGCGGGCGGAGGAGGTCCTCGGCAACACGGGGGCGTTGCGGAAGGCGGCGGCACATCTGGCTCGGCAGCCGGGCCTGGCGGCCTGGTTCAGGCAGTGGGCGCGGCTGGAGGCGGTGGCGATCAGTCTGTACACGTATGAATGCCGGGTGGTGCCGGGCCTGTTGCAGACCGAGGCGTACTCGCGAGCCGTGTCGCTGAGTGTGCCGCCGATTCCGGACGAGGAGGAGCTGAACGAGCGGATCGCGGCACGGCTGGCTCGCCAGGAGCTGCTGTCGACGCGGCGCAAGCCGATGTGCGCGTTCAGCTTCATCGTCGAGCAGTCGGTGCTGGAGCGGCAGACGGGCGGCGAGGAGGTCACGCGCGAACTCCTCGACCACCTGCTCGACATGATCGACCGGCACTGGAACGTGGAGGTGCAGATCATGCCGCTGCGACAGCCCGTACACGCGGGCCTGGACGGCCCGTTGCAGCTCCTGGAGACCCCGGAGAACCAGTGGTTCGCCTACTCGGAGGGGCAGAATAACGGCCGCCTGATCTCCGACTCGAAAGAGATCAGCCTCCTCCACCATCGGTATGCAAAACTGCGTTCGCAGGCACTCACCCCCGAGGACTCGCGGGGCCTGCTGAAGCGAATGCGAGGATCACTATGAGCACGTCGGCCAGCCTGACCTGGTTCAAGTCCAGCTACAGCAGCGGCAGCCAGGGCGACTGCATAGAGGTCGCCACCTGCCCCGGCGTCATCCACATCCGGGACTCCAAGGACAAGGCCGGTCCCCGACTCGCCCTCTCCCCCGCCGCTTGGGCCGACTTCGTCGGGTACGCCGTCAGGGTCTGAGACAGTCTCACCGCGCAACCGAACGTAACCCGGGCCCGAGGCGTCACAGTCCCGACAGCATCAGCTTCGGGGGGACCCATGCGTACGTACACCACCCGCACCACGACCCGACTCGCCCTCGTTCTCACCCTCACCACCGCCCTGTTCGCGGCCGGTTGCGGCAGCGAGAAGGCGGACACCAGCACCGCGCCCGACTTCACGGACAGCCCCTCCCCGCCGGCGGGCCGCGCCCTGGACGTCGCCGGCGCCTGGGACGGTTCCGAGGCCGCCAAGGCGTGGCGCAGCGGCTACCACCCGATGGGCGAACCGGCCCAGGCTCCCGGCAACGGCTTCCACAGCGACGCCGACAAGCATGCCTTCGGCCTGAAGAACTACGTACTGAGCGGCCAACTCCCCACCACCGCACCGGAGAAGGGCCAGGTGAAGTGGGAGGGCGGCGGCTCGCTCACCTTCCCCCTGCTGGACGCGCGGCGGACATACACCGCCCTGGGCCGCAACGGCAGCTCCGACGGGCCTCATCTCACCGTCACCGGCGCCAAGTTGGGGGAGATGACCATGGCCACCGGTCGTGGCCCGGCGACCGTACCCGCCTGGCTGTTCACGCTGGAGGGGTACGACGAGCCGCTGAAGCGTGCCGCCGTCGAACCGTCGAAGCTCCCGAAGTCTCCGATCGGGCAGCTCGGGGAGTCGCCCACCGAACTCTACGAACTCCAGAGGATGGTGGACGTGTCCGAGGACGGGCGGACCGTCACCGTAGTGGCGCATCACGGGACCTGCGACGACGGCCCGCGTGTGGAAGCTCTGGAGACGGACGGCAGCGTGGTGCTCTCCGCGACCGTCGCGGGCGGGGACTACGAGGGGGCCTGCGCCGCCGTCATGCTCGAAAAGAAGGTGAAGGTCACGCTGGACCGGCCGCTGGGCGACCGGATCGTCCTGGACGCCTACATGGGAAGGCCGGTGCCGTTCGGCAAGCAGAGCTGGCCGTCAGCGAGCTGGAGCTGAACTCCGCGCAAGCTCTGTGTCTCACAACAGACTTGACGGAGCGTCACTTTGCCGAATCCCTAGCTCATGGACAGCAAGCCTCTTTAGATTGCCGTGTCCATGACAGAGATTTCGGAAACTCCCCCCACCTCGGTCGGCCGCCGCACCGTACTGATCGCGACCGGCGCCACCGCCGCCACCCTGGCTGTGGCCGCCGCCGTGCCCGGATCCGCCGCCCCTACCGCGGACACGACCACCCCCGTCGCCGCAGCGGCCGTCTGCACCCTCACGAAGGAGATGACCGAAGGCCCCTACTACCTGGACGGCCAGTACGTCCGCGCCGACATCCACGAGACGAAGACCGGCATCCCGCTCAAGCTCGCCCTCACCGTCGTCGACGACGACACCTGCGCGCCGCTGAGCAACGCGCTCGTGGAGATCTGGCACTGCGACGCCCTCGGCGAGTACTCCGGCTTCGTCGGCAACAACGGCCACTCCGAACCGGACAACGGCACCTTCCTGCGCGGCGGCGTGCTGACCAACTCCAGCGGCGTCGCCAACATCACCACGGTGTACCCCGGTTGGTACCGGGGCCGCTGCGTCCACATCCACCTCAAGGTGCACACGAACGTCACGCTCACGTCCGACGGCTCGTTCACCGGCGGCCAGGAACTCCACACCGGCCAGCTGTTCTTCAACGAGACGATCACCGCGAAGGTCGCCGCGCTCTCGACCTACGCGGCCAACACGGTCACCCGCACCACCCTCGCCCAGGACTCGATCTACGACGAGGGCGGCGCCGCCTCCGGCCTTCTCACCCTTACCGCGCTGGGGAGTTCGACCTCGGCGGGGTACGCGGGAACACTGACCGTGGGCGTGGAAAGCAGCTGACGCCGGCCTCACCGGCGTAA
>NZ_AEJB01000105.1 GCF_000331005.1 Streptomyces turgidiscabies Car8 | reverse complement strand
CGTTTGAGGACGAGCGCGTTCAGCGCGAAAGGGGGTCCGGGGGCGCGGCCCCCAGGGATGGGACGGGTAGGGGCGGCGGGGGCGAGGAAACCCTGCCCCGGGAATGCACCCCCCGTCTCAAAGGTTGCCCGTCTCGCAGGACGCAAAGCGTACGGGCGTACCCTGGTGTACGCCGAAGAATCGAAGCTAAAGGGAGCCATCGTGTCCGCAGTCGCACCCGACGGACGCAAGATGCTGCGCCTGGAGGTCCGGAACGCCCAGACCCCCATCGAGCGCAAGCCCGAGTGGATCAAGACCCGGGCGAAAATGGGTCCCGAGTACACGAAGATGCAGAACCTCGTGAAGAGCGAGGGCCTGCACACCGTCTGCCAGGAAGCCGGCTGCCCCAACATCTACGAGTGCTGGGAGGACCGCGAGGCCACCTTCCTCATCGGCGGTGACCAGTGCACCCGGCGCTGCGACTTCTGCCAGATCGACACCGGCAAGCCCGAGGCCCTCGACCGCGACGAGCCCCGCCGGGTCGGCGAGTCCGTGGTCACGATGGACCTCAACTACGCCACCATCACCGGCGTCGCCCGCGACGACCTGGAGGACGGCGGCGCCTGGCTGTACGCCGAGACCGTGCGCCAGATCCACCAGCAGACCGAGGGGCGCGCGGAAGGCCGTACGAAGGTCGAGCTGCTCGCGCCCGACTTCAACGCCGTACCGGAGCTGCTGGCCGAGGTCTTCTCCTCCCGGCCCGAGGTCTTCGCGCACAACGTCGAGACGGTCCCCCGCATCTTCAAGCGCATCCGCCCCGGCTTCCGCTACGACCGCTCGCTCAAGGTCATCACCGACGCCCGCGACTACGGTCTGGTCACGAAGTCGAACCTGATCCTGGGCATGGGCGAGACCCGCGAGGAGGTCAGCGAGGCGCTGCGGCAGCTGCACGAGGCCGGGTGCGAGCTGATCACCATCACGCAGTACCTGCGTCCGACGGTCCGGCACCACCCCGTCGAGCGCTGGGTCAAGCCGCACGAGTTCGTCGAGCTGAAGGAGGAGGCCGAGCAGATCGGCTTCTCCGGGGTCATGTCCGGCCCGCTGGTGCGCTCCTCGTACCGCGCCGGCCGCCTCTACCAGATGGCCATCGAGAAGCGTGGCGCTTACATCGCCTCCCAGGCGGTCTGAACGAGCCCCGGGCCCGGGTACGGCTGCTGACGTACCGTCACTCTCCCTGCCCAGCAGGGGTGCGGCCCAGGTACGACAGAGGTGCAGCAGACGTGTGAATTCGCGCACAAGACACTACCCGCCGGTAACGGCCGATTCCGTGCGGTCCTGACCGTCCTCGCAGCTGAGGGCATACGTCAGGGCCGCATCGGCGTTTTCGCCTTCCGTATCAAGGCTTCATCGGTGTTTGACCGGCAAGTCACGCCCTGGTAACACCAATCAGTGACCCTGGTTTTACACGATGTGCACCCTTACCCAGAGCCGTCCCGAGGGGGGACCTCCATCATGCAGGCCGCGCCCGTCAGCGCCACTCCCATCCCGTCCTTCACCGACGCGCTGCGCGCAGTCGAGTCGTTGCTCATGGGCAACGGCCAGCGCATCGCACGCCAGAACGCCTGGACCTCCGTGCTGGAGGACCGCCGCCGCGCCAAGGACCGGGTCGAGGCGCAGCGCGTCCTCGAACAGTCCGTGGCCGTCCACCTCTGACCGCCGTTTCACGGTTCCCCGACGACACCGCCGTCGTCGGCGCTTCCGAGGCCACGTAGACTCACGGCATGGCGAGGAAGGAACCCGCGGCGGACGCCGCGAACCCCGGGCGACTCAAGCAGATCGCTCTGACGTACAAAATGACCCGCAAGGCCGACAAAAAGATCGGTCTTGTACTCGCGGCTGTCGGAATCAGCACCCTCGGTGTCTTCCTCGCGATCGGCTTCCTGATCGGTCACCCGATCTATCTCGGCATTCTCGGCCTCCTGCTCGCCTTCCTCGCGACGGCGATCGTGTTCGGGCGCCGGGCCGAGCGGGCCGCCTTCGGGCAGATGGAGGGCCAGCCGGGCGCCGCTGCGGCCGTGCTGGACAACATCGGCCGAGGCTGGACGACGACTCCGGCGGTGGCGATGAACCGCAGCCAGGACGTGGTGCACCGCGCGGTCGGCAAGGCCGGCATCGTCCTGGTCGCCGAGGGCAACCCGAACCGGGTGAAGAGCCTGCTGGCCGCCGAGAAGCGGAAGATGTCCCGCATCGTCGCGGACGTGCCGGTGCACGACCTGCTGGTCGGCACGGGTGAGGGCCAGATCGAGCTGAAGAAGCTCCGCACGACGATGCTGAAGCTCCCGCGCGTTCTCGCCGGCCCCCAGGTGACCGCCACCAACGACCGGTTGCGTGCGATGGGCGACCTGATGAGCAACATGCCGCTGCCGAAGGGCCCGATGCCCAAGGGGATGCGCATGCCGCGCGGCGGCAAGATGCGCTGACGCGAGCGAGAT
>NZ_AEJB01000104.1 GCF_000331005.1 Streptomyces turgidiscabies Car8 | reverse complement strand
GACCTCCTCTCCGGTGTCGAGGTTCCTCAGATGGTGCCGGGCCGCGTTCGGGTTGGTGGCGTGCATGGTGCGATGGATGTGCCAGCGTTGTCCGTTGTGCAGGAAGGTGAGTTCGACGCTCATGGCCTGCGCACCGTCGGCGATGAGCTGCCGAGGTTCCTTGGCGTCCCAGGAGCTTTTGCGGAACAGGGCGTAGACGATGGCGTCGAGCATGCTGCTCTTGCCAGCGCCGGTGTTGCCGACGGTGGCGACCAGGTTCTTGCCGGTGAAGTCGACGGTGACCGGGGTCGGGTAGCTGCGCAGTCCGATGAGGGACAGTGTCAGGGGTTTCATCGCGTTGTCTCCGCACCGGGAGTGTCGATGCCGGGCAGCAGGCCTGAGCGGTCGATGGTGTCGAGGGATTGGCCAGCGATGGCCGCGGTCAGCAGGTTCTCCTCGCAGCACGGGGCGGGATCGTCGGGGTCGGGTTCGGCCTGCAGATGGGCGAGGGCGGCCATGGCACGGTCCAGGGCCAGGCCGGTGGTGCCGCGGCCGGGCAGGTAGTCGCGCAACAGGTCTTCGACATCGGGGAGTTCTCCGGTGGAGGCCTCCCGGTCCAGTACACGGTCGGCTGCCCCGGTGCGGCGTTCGTCGATGTCGACGAGCGTCGCCTGCGGCATCATCTTGGCGAGGGTGTCCGGCAGGAAGGGGTTGGAGACCTCCACGTTCACCACCGCCTTCACCCAGGCGTCTCCGACACGGCTGGCGCGTTGCGTGATCTCTTCCAAGGTGCCTTCCAGCCGGATCAGACGGCGGCCGGCGGTCAGCGGCACGAAGTCGATGCGGGGCTCGATGCCCGGGCCGACCTCGGCCAGCACCACGCCCTTGGTGTCGCCCCTCTCGCCGAAGTCCATCTGCAGCGGGCTGCCCGCGTAATGGGCCGGGAAGCCGGCACGGCCGACAGACTGCTGCTTGTGGATGTGGCCGAGGGCGCCGTAGGCGACCTCGGGCAGGTCAGCGGCGGCGGCTGCGTACTCGGCGGCGAGGGAGATCTTCCGCTCCGAGTGGGAAGGGGTGGCCCCCTCGACGAACAGGTGGGCGGCGAAGATCAGGACGTCCCGTGCGCCGCGGCCCGCGGCCAGGCGGCGGTACACGTCGGCCTGGACGATGCGTATCCGCTCGGTGTAGGCCGCGGTTGTCATGCCGGGGTCGGCGAAGTCGTAGGTGAACCGGTTGGGGTGCAGGTACGGCAGCGCGCCGATGCGCAGTGTCAGCTCCCCGCCTCTGGTGGGGTATTCGGCCACGAGCAGCCCGTCGGGGCGGGCGTCGGTGGCGAAGCGGACCCTGGCCTCGTCCCCTTCGCGGGTTCCCATGTCGCTCAGCATGAACTTCAGGAACGCCAGGACGTAGGTGGTGTCGTGGTTGCCGGCGACGACGACCACGGGCGCGATCTCGCCGAGGCGGCGCAGTACCTGCGCCGCACGGCGCAGGTCGTCCAGGCCCGGTCGGGAGCTGTCGAACAGGTCGCCGCTGTGCACGATCAGGTCGGGGGCGAAATCGGCGGCGATGTCGATGATCTCGTCCAGGACGGCGTCGACTTCGGTATCACGCCGGTAGCGGCCGATCTGGCGGCCCAGGTGCCAGTCGGAGGTGTGGAACACGCGTCCCGTCACGGGGTGCCTCCAGGGGAACGGTCTGCGGGGCGGCGCGGGCTGCGCCGCTGCGGCCGGAGGTTCGGTGGCGCCGACTGTACACCGAATCTCGGGAAGAAATCTGGAAAGCTCTGGAACTCTGGTAACGTCTGGGGCATGAGTGATCCGCTGGACGCCTTGGAGAAGAGCATCAGCACCCTGCGCCGCGCGATTCGCGACGCTTCCGCAGCCGGTGACACCGAGCGCGCCGGTGAGCTGCGGATGCAACTGCGCCGCGCCGAGCGGGCCTGGGACGCCCTCGTCGACGCCGACGAACCGGCCACCACCCCGCCTCACCCCGTACCGGCAGCGGCTCCGGCCGCGCGGGGGTCACAGCTCCCGGCGCGCGAGCACGTCCACCGTGCCCTGATGCTGCTCGGGACCCCGGCCGCCCCCAAACTGATCGTCGGCGTGCACGAGGCGTTCTTCCCGGGCGAGCTGTCCGCGTCCAAGCTCTCCAGCCTGCGCCGGGACGAGGAGCGCTCCTACCTGTCCAGCCCCGGCGCCCGGCCGTACTACCTGTGCCCGGCACTGGCGCACGACCTGCTGACGCCGGTGCGGGCGCTCATCACCATCAGCACCTGGACGCTGGACCAGCGAATGATCGGCCCGCTGTCACCGCGCGTGGACTTCCTCACCGGCGCGATCCGCATCGCCGAGGCCGTGCGCACCTCGGCCGAGTCCACAGTCGGCGGGCCCGGTCCGGAGGCGCTGCGGCTGCTGTGGCGCTTCGCGGTGAACATCCCCGACGCCCTGCCGAGGAGCGTGGCCGGTCACGAGGGCGCGATGGACCCGCAGCAGGTGATCGACGCCGCCGGGGCCGAGCTGGACGTGCATGCCGACGCCGACCGCGCCGCCCGGGCGGAGGCCGCACGGCGGGCACGCAAGTCGCTCAAGGACGACCAGCAGTTGTTCGGCGCGCCCGCGCAGGGCGTGACGTACCTGCGGACGGCCCGGGCCTGACCCCTGACGCTCAGCAGTCCCTTCTCCCCCGCAAGGATCTACGAGACCGTGAATGCACCAGTCGACGAACGCCTCGCCGCGCTTCGCGGATCCGCGAAGCGCCTGGACTACAACGCCCGGTCGCTGGCGGCCCTGCAGAACAACCCGCGCTGCACACTGCGGGCACTGCTCGACGCCTCCGGCTCTGACAAGGCCGCAATCGCCGCGCACGCCGGCCACCCCTCGCCCTTCGGCCAGTCCGTCTTCGCCCTCGCGCGCGGAAACGCCTTCGAGACGATGGTGAAGGACAACGGCTGCGCGGAGCTGGTGCGGGTCCTGCGCGAGACCCTGCAGCTGACGCTGCCGGAGGTGGGGTACGAGGACCTGAACAACGTCGGCGGCGACGGCCGCGCCGCGGTGCGCCACGACCGCACCGCACAGGTGCTGCTGCAGGCTGCCCGGGGTGACGGTGACGGCACCTTGTTCGACCATCCGATGCTGCGCCTGCGGGTCGGCGGGCACGATGCGTTCCTGGAGCCGGACCTGGTGGCGTTCCGTGTCGACGGGCGCTTTCACATCGTGGAGATCAAGAGCTTCCCGATCCTCGACGGGCAGGCCGATCCCACGCAGGTGCGGGCGGCGACCACGCAGGCGTGCGCGTACATCATCGCGCTGCGTGACCTGCTCGCGCGGGCCGGTATCGACGGGCAGGCCGTGTCCGACACGGTCGTGCTGGTCGCGCCGAAGGACTTCACCAACCGGCCGACCGCGGCGTTCGTCGATGCCCGCAAGCAGGTGGCCGCGCTGAGCCGCCAGCTGTCGCGCATCGAGCGCATCGGCGACCTGGTGGACCTGGTGCCCGAGGGCCTCACCTTCGATCTCGACCTGGATGAGGAGCAACGGCCCCGGCGCCCGGCCGGGGAACTGGCCGCATCGCTGGATCGGGTCCTGGTGACCTACCGTCCGGACTGCCTGAACCACTGCGAGATGGCGTTCTACTGCCGCAGCCGTGCCCGCGCGGAGGCCTCGCTGGATGTCCTCGGGCCGGTGGTGCGCGAGCAGTTCGGCGGTATCGACACCACGACCATGGTGATGGGGCTGGCCCACGGCGAACTGCAGCCCAGCGAGGCACAGTCCGAGATGGCCGACGCCCTGCGGCACGCAGCACGGCTGCGCGCCGAACTGGACGGTCTCGGAGGTGCGGCGTGAGCATACTGTCGGCGTTGGCGCATGTGCAGGCGATGGAGTCGATGCGGGCGGTGCCGCTGACCGAGTACCGGCACCGGCGTCTGTCAGGCCGGCCGCTGGTGATCGTCCCGCTGGCCATGGCCGGAGAGGCCGGGGCGCCCTTGGCCGCGATGGTCGGCTCCTCCAGGAGGACCGGGACGCTGCTGGTCGTGTCGCAGCCCCGCAACCGGGACCAGCGGTTCGCGTTCGCCGCCGGTCTCGGCCGGATCGTGGTGGACTACATCGATTCCTTCCGTCACAACCGCCGCGGTGAAGACGAGCGTTCCCTGTACACCGACGCGCCGCAGGTCCTGGTGCCCAACCCCGGCGGCGTCAAGGCCCTGGCCGATCTGGGACGCATGTGCCGCTTCCGCTCGACGTCCGGTCCTCACGCGGTGCCGGATGTCGTCCCCGAGTTCGGCATGTGGCTGACGTTCCTGGTCGACAGGGCCGAGCAGGCAGGCACCTCCCTTCTGCTGCCCGTCACGGGGATGCTCACCGAGCACTGGGCGACCGGCCAGAGCACGCTGGAGGACCAGAACCTCGCCTCCCTGATGGCCTGGATCTCTCCCCCAGCGGGCTTGAGCGTCGAGCAGGCCATGGCCGAGGCGGAGAACCCGGACGTGTGCCCGCCAGCGGGCCCGACGACCTCCCCCGAGTTCGACAACCGCGACCTGGCGCCGGCGATCAGACGGTTCGACACAGCCCGCGCCCTCGGTGACCCGCGTGCGCTGGCCACCGCCGAGTCCGACCTGCGGGAGCTGATCGCGGGGCAGATCCAGCCCACCTGGCGCATGGTGTGGGAGGCCATATCGCTTCTGCGGTCCGTACGCGAGGCGCCGCAGACCGCCAGGCGCTTCGAACGCGATTGCGCGGCCTTCACCCGCTACTCCGACGACCGGGACGCCGGGGGCCTTCCGCAGCGCAAGCGGGACACCGCGATCAGCGCGGCCCGGAGGCTGAGCCGGCTGGAACGCGCGCTGGCCGACTTCGAGTCCGAGACGGCGTTCGACGACCGGTTCGTGCGGGCGGACCGGCGCAGCGCCGGGGAGGCGTTCGCCGGGACGGTCGTGGAGACCGAATCCGGCCGGACGGTCACCACGGCAAAGAACAGGCGGGTGCCACGACCGCGGGTCACCGTCCGCACCGAGGATCCCGTGCGGCTGGCCGCCGACACGAGGCTGATCAGCCCGTCCATGCCGGCCGGTCACAAGGCCGTGATCGTCTCCGTCCTTCCCGGCGGGGACGCCACGCTGGTCATGGTGGAGGTCACGGGCGGAATGGGGCGCTCTGTCGTCCCGAAGCCGGGCACGGTGCCGGAGCCCGGCCAGAGCATCGACTACCTGCCCGACCCGGGGTGGCGCCCGGAGCCACGATTCCCGGTGTCCGATCACACCCCGTGGACGCACAGTGCCGGCCCGGACGGGCCGGACACCGAATCCGCCGTACCCGAGGACGCCGCCGCAGAGGAGTGGGGCAATGACGACTGACGACACCACCACGTTCGACGCGTCCGCGGCTGCGGGCGCCGCCACCGCAGCAATCCTGGCCGACCTGGCCAACTCCCCGCACAGGGCCGTCGTCGTCGACTCCCCTCCGGGCGCCGGCAAGAGCACCCTGGTAGTCGACGCCGCCCAGGAACTCACGGCGGGCGACGAACGCCCGATCATCGTCGCCCAGACCAACAACCAGGTCGACGACCTGATCGAGCGGCTCGCCGACAAGCACCCCGACCTTCCCCTCGGCCGTCTGAGCGCGAGCACCTACAGCCCGCCGCAGGCCCTGAGCGAGCTGACGAACATCACGATCGGGCGCACCCTGGCCGATCTGGCCGGCTGCCGGATCGTCGTCGGCACCGCCGCCAAGTGGGCCACCGTCCGCGACGCCACCACGTTCGGCTGGGCAATCCTGGACGAGGCCTACCAGATGCGCTCGGACATGCTGCTGCAGATCGTCGAGCACTTCGACCGCGGTCTGTTCGTCGGCGACCCGGGCCAGCTGGACCCGTTCACAATCGTCGGCACCGAGCGCTGGATCGGGCTGCCGCACGACCCGACGCAGAACGGCGTCAGCGTGATGCTGGAACACAACCCCGGTATCCCCGTGCACCGGCTGCCGGTGTCCTGGCGCCTGCCCGCCTCGGCCGCACCGACCATCGCCCAGGCGTTCTACCCCTTCAACCGCTTCACCGCCGGCACCGAAGAGGCCACCCGCGCCCTGGAGTTCAGCACCACCGGGTTCGCCCGCACCGACCTGGACGAGACCCTCGCCAAGGCGTTCACCACCGGCTGGGCCCTGCACGAACTGCCCCGCAGACACGTACCGCGCACCGACAACGAAACCATCCGGACCGCCGCCGATCTCGCCGCCCGGCTGCTGATCCGCGGAGCAGTCGCCACCTGCGAGCGCCACCCGGACGGACGGCCCCTGGACGCCCGTGACATCGCCATCGGCGTCGCCCACCGCGACCAGGCCGAACTGGTCCGGGCCGCGCTCGCCCGGACCGGGAACCCCGCCGCGCGGGGCGTGGCGGTGGACACTGCGAACCGGTTGCAGGGCCGCGAGTTCGAAGTCGTCATCGTCGTGCACCCGTTGTCCGGCCGCCGGGACGCCACGGCCTTCCATCTGGAGGCCGGGCGGCTGTGTGTCCTCGCCTCCCGTCACCGGCAGGCATGCATCGTCGTCGCCCGCGAAGGAATCACCGACCTCCTCGACAGCCACCCCTCAATGGACCCGGTGCACCTTTCCGTGCGCGCCAAATTCCCAGACGGGTGGGAGGCCAACCAGGTCATGCTGGCCAAACTCGCCCAACACCGCGTCGCCGCATGATGCCCGTGCGACGTCAACGCCCGGGTGCGGGACTTTCCCGCTGAATTCGCAAATTCATTCGTTTTCCCGGGTTTTGTCAGTGCCGGTTTCTAGAGTGACGTCACCTGCCGCGCCCGGGGCAGGACAGACTTTGCATGCGATCGGGGGGTTGTGTGGATTTCGACCAGGTCACAGAGCTCATGCGTCATCCGGCGTGGGTGCTGCTGCGTGCGGACAATGCCGCTTTGGTGCTGTCGTTCTGCGGCACGGTGTTCGTCGACGAAAACGCGCGCGGTGTGCCGGAGACCGTGCTGGAGTCCCGGCTGGACGACCGGCTCTACCTTCTCAACGAGGAAAAGCCCGGCTCGTTTCCCCGGTCCGCCGACGTCTATCTGGCGGAGTGGACGAAGAACGGCTGGCTGCGCAAGTACTACCCGCCCGGGGAGGACGAGGCGCATTTCGACGCGACTGCGGCGCTCGAGAAGGGGGTGGCCTGGGTGCGGGAGCTGCCCGCACGTTCGTTCATCGGAACCGAGTCCCGCCTGAACACCATCGTCGCGCTCCTGCGGCAGATGGCGTTCGGCACGGAGACCGATCCGCAGACACGCATCGACGAACTGCGCCGGGAGCGTGACGCGATCGACGCCCAGATCGCCCGGCTGCTCGCCGGTGAGGTCGACATGCTGTCCCCGCTCGCTCTGCTGGACCGCTACCAGCAGGTGGAGAGCACCGCGGTCGAACTCCTGCGGGACTTCCGCGAAGTGGAGGCGAATCTTCGGGAACTGGACGTACGGCTGCGCCACCAGGTCGCTACCGCCGAGGGCGGGAAGGGAGAGCAGCTGGCCGCGTTCCTGTTGGACCGCGACGAGATCGCCCGGTCCGATCAGGGACAGAGTTTCCAGGCGTTCTTCGACTACCTCCTCTCCCCCCGCCGCCAGCAGGAACTGCGGGAGCTGCTGCAACAGGTCAACCAGCTGCCGCAACTGGACGGCAGGGCCAACCAGAGCCTGCTGAAGGTCCCCTTCGCCTGGTTGGAGGCAGCCGAGAACACCCAGGACACGGTCCGGCAGCTGACCGAGCAGCTGCGCCGCTTCCTGGTCGACCGCAGCCGAGCGGAGGACCGCCGCGTACTGGCGCTGGTGCGCTCCATCCAGCGTCACGTCACCGCCCTGGAAGGCCGAGCCGACCTGCCCGGCATGACGCTGGACGTACCCAAGGCGGATCTGACGCTGCCGATGGAGCGACGGCTGTACATGCCCGTCGAACGCATCGAGCTGGACACCGCCGCGGTGGAGGAGTCCGAGGACGCGGAAGTGGACATCTCCGAGCTTTTCTCCGGCGTCCACGTCGACACCGAGGCGCTGACCGGCCATGTCCTGGAGGCGGTCGCCGCAAGCCCGAGCGGCCAGGCGAACCTGGCCGCCATCGTCGACGACCACCCGCTGGCCCTGGGGCTCGCGGAGCTGCTCGCCTACTTCCAGGTGGAGCACCCCGGCCTGGACATGATCGTGGACCCGGACCGCGCCGACCTCCTGGTCTACCCGCGCGTCCACGTGCCCGGGCACACGCAGGCGAGAGTGCCGCACGTGACGTTCGTACGCGACGAACGCGGCACCGCCGCCGGAAAGACGGAGCATCAGTGAGCGACCCCCTGACCGTCCCCGTGGTCCACCTGCTGAAAGCGGGCGTGCTTTACCAGGGCGACGCCCCTGCCGTCTGGGAGCAGATCGTCAGCCAGCAGCGGCGATCGGCGACTACCTCGGCGTGATCGGCCTCGACATCGTCATCGACCGCGCCGAGGGCTACGCCTACGTCCGGCAGCAGGAGCTCGATTCCCGTGACGACGGCGTCCCGGTGCCGCGGCTGGTCACCCGCCACCGGCTCTCGTTCCCCGTCAGCCTGATGCTCGTCCTGCTGCGCGGACGGCTCGCGGACAGCGACGCCGACTCCGCCGACCCGCGCCTGGTACTCACCCGTGACGACCTGGTCGAGATGGTCCGCGGCTTCCTCCCGCCACGCAGCAACGAAGCCCAGCTCGTCGACCAGATCGACGCCCACATCAAGAAGCTCGTCGACCTCAAGGCACTGCGTCAGACGAAACAGACCGGCGCCTACGAGGTCCGCCGCCACATCAAGGCCCTGGTCGACGCCCAGGCCCTCAACGACTTCAACGACCTCCTCGCCACCTACCGCGACGCTGCCTCCACCACGGCCAAGGACGACACATGACCCTCACCACCGACCCGGCAGCGTTCATCCCCCGGCAGGCAACGCCCGCAGAGCCGGCCGGCACGTCCGGCGTCGGCCCCGGTTACCGGCTCGCCCGTCTGGAAGTGCTCAACTGGGGCACCTTTCACCGCACCACCTGCACCTTCACCATCGACGGGCACTGCGCCTTGCTCACCGGGGGCGTGGGATCGGGGAAGTCCACCCTCGTCGACGCGCTCACCACGCTGCTTCTGCCCGCCCACAAGATCGCCTACAACAAGGCGGCGGGCGCCGACGCCAAGGAGCGCGACCTGCGGTCCTACGTCCTCGGCCATCACAAGAACGAGCGCGTCGAGGCATCGGACACCACCCGCCCCGTGGGGCTGCGCGACCACACGTCCTACAGCGTGATCCTGGGCGTCTTCGCCAACTACGTCCTCGGCACCCACCTCACGCTCGCCCAGGTTTTCTACTGGACATCCCCGACCAGCACCGGGCAGCCCGAGCGGTTCTACCTCACCGCCGAGGCACCACTGTCCGTCGACACCGACTTCACCGGCTTCGGCACCGACATCACCGACCTGCGCCGGCAGCTGAAACAGCGCGGGGCCACCATCCACGGCAGCACATACACCCAGTACGGCAAGGCACTGCTGAGAGGTCTGGGCATCCCCAGCCTGCAGGCCCTGGACCTGTTCCACCAGACGGTGTCGATGAAGGCCGTGGGCAGCCTGGACGAGTTCGTCCGCGAGCGGATGCTGGAGCCGTTCGACGCGAAGACGGCCGTCGACAAGATCGTCGCCCACTTCGACGCGCTCACCGCCAGCCACAACGAGGTCGTCCGGGCCCGTCGGATGATCGAGGACCTGACACCGATCGTGACGGCATGCGACCGGTACGACACCGTCCAGGGAGAGATCACCACCCTGGACAAGCGCCGCAGCGCCGTCCCCGCGTTCTTCGCCCAGCACCGCCACCGGCTTCTCACGACACGTCACACCGCGCTGATGTCCGGTGCGGCGGACCTGGAGGAACTGCAGTCCACCCGCGAGGGGCAGCTGGAACAGCTGCGCGGGACGGCCGACGGCCTGCGGCGCCGTATCGACGGCGTCGGCGGGGAGAAGCTCATCTCCCTGACCGGCAGGATCGAAGAGCTCGGCCGCGAACGCGAACGGCGCCGCAAGCGCGCCACCGAGTACGGCACCTGGCTCACGCAGGCCGGCATGGATCCCGTCCCCGACGCCGCCTCCTTCCGTGAGCGGACCGACCAGATCTCCACCGCCCGCTCCCGGGCCGAGGAGCAAGAGCAGCAGGCCCGCGGGAAACTCGACGATCTCGCCGTCGCGCGCCACGGCAACACCCTCGCGACCGAAGCGCTGCGGCGCGAGATCAGCAGCCTGCAGCAGCAGCGCTCCAGCATCCCCGCCGAGTTGCTGGCCCTGCGCCGCGAACTCGCCACCGCCGCGGGTGTCTTGGACGAGGTCCTGCCGTTCGCCGGCGAGCTGATCCAGGTCCGCGACGACGAAGCCGAGTGGGCCGGCGCCGCCGAGGCGTACTGCACGGGTTCGCCCTGTCCCTGCTGGTCCCCCACGCCCACTACGACACCGTCTCGGCCTGGGTCAACGGCCGTCACCTGGGCCTCAGACTGGTCTACTACCAGGTCCCCGCCCACACACCCATCACCACGCTGCCGGACGACCCCGCCCTGCTGAGCGGCAAACTGCAGCTCAAGTCCGACATCTGGGCCCGCGACTGGCTCGCCGCGCGGCTGCGCTCGCGTGCCGACTACCTGTGCGCCGAAGACCTGGAGGCGTTCACTCGCGCCACCAGGCCCGCTGTCACCCGGCAGGGTCTTGTCAAGGGCGGCGGAGGTCGCCACGAGAAGAACGACGCCTACCGCATCGACGACCGGCGCAACTGGGTGCTGGGCTGGAGCAACCAGGCCAAGCTCGACGCCCTCCTCGCCGAGGCCACCCGCCTCACCCGCGAAAGCGCCGACATCACCGCAGCCACCCGGGAACTCGAGAAGCAGCAGCGGGCCCGCGCCGGAACCAGTGCCGCCCTCACCCTGCTGGCCAGCGTCGACACCTATGCGGAACTCGACTGGCGGGGCACCGTCGCGGACATCGAGCAGTTCGAGCAGCAGAAGAGCGTCCTGGAAGCAGAAGCCGGTCTGGACAAGCTCACCGCACAGCTCCGGCGGACCGAGGACGAGATCGTACAGAGCAGCAAGACGTTCACCACGGGGCAGGAGGAGCTGGGCGGTCTGCGCCGAGACGTCCGGCACATCGCCGGCCTGCTGGGCAGGACCACCACGTTCCTCGCGCAGTGCGACCTCGACGGCATGGCGGAGCACGAGGAACCCCTGAGGAAGTTCCTGCCCGCAGCCGGCAGCGACGAGCACAAACTCCTGGAGATGCTGGACGACGCCGAGCGCCGTGCCGAAGCACGTCTGCTGCGCAGCAGCGGCAGCCGCCACGACGCCCTGCGCCACGTCGGCAGCCAGGCGGCGGCGCTGATGACCGCCTTCCGCGGCAGGTACCCGGTCCACACCGCCGAGCTGGACAACACAGTCGAATCCGCCGACGGCTACCGCGCGTTGCACAGCCGGCTCACCGACGAGGACCTGCCCCGGTTCGAGGAGCAGTTCCTCCTGTACCTGCGCACCAATGTCGTCCGCGACATCGCTTCGTTCCAGGCCCGTCTCGGCGCTCAGGAGCAGCAGATCCGCGAACGTATCGATGTGATCAACACGTCGCTGGGCGGCATCGACTACAACCCGGGCCGCTACATCCGGCTCAACGCCGCCCCCACGCCGAACAAGGAGGTCCGCGAGTTCCAGCACGACCTGCGCGCCTGCACCAGCGAAACGCTCTCGAACGACACCGATGACGTGTACACCGAAGAGAAGTTCCTCCAGGTCAAGGCGCTCCTCGACCGCTTCAAGGGCCGCCCGGAGCACACCCGCCTCGACAAGGAGTGGACCTCCCGGGTCACCGACGTGCGGCGCTGGTTCGTCTTCTCCGCCAGCGAGCTCAACCGCGAGGACGGCGCCGAGTACGAGGTCCACTCCGACTCCGGCGGTAAGTCCGGCGGCCAGAAGGAGAAACTCGCTTACACCATCCTCGCGGCTTCCCTCGCCTACCAGTTCCGCATCGACCCCACCGCTCCCAAACCGAAGACCTTCCACTTCGTCACCATCGACGAGGCCTTCGGACGCGGTGACGACCCCTCCGCCCACTTCGCCCTCGACCTGTTCCAGCGCCTGGGCCTGCAACTCCTCGTCGTCACCCCGCTCCAGAAACTCCACGTCATCGAACCCCACGTCACCCGCGTCGGCTACGTCGACCGCCCCGACAAGACCCGCTCCCGCCTGAACAACCTCACCATCGAGGAGTTCCGCGCCCACAAGCAGGCAGCAGCCCAGCAGGCGAACCAGCCCCCGAAGGAGCGCTCGTGACCCCGGCAGAATGGACCCGCCCCGAGCATGTGGTGGAAACCCTGCGCCGCAAGTGGACCAGCGGCCGCTACCTCACCGCCGCCGCGGGCGGACACCCCTTCGAACCCATCGGAGTGCCACTGAAGGGCCCGACCGCAGCCGATGCTCTGCAGCATTACGAGCAGGCACTCACCTGGGCCCAATCCTGGGCCCCCAGCCGACACCCGCATCTGCGCATCCAGACCAAATCCATCGGAGGCCGCAACGGCACCCCCTCGAACACCGTCCCGGCCCGAGCCTGGGTCGACACCCGCGACCGCCTCTGGACACTGCTCCGCGTCACCACCCAGGTCGACCACTTCCACACCCTGCACGAACAGACCACCCACCAGGATCCCGGCATCGCACGGTGGATGGCCGACCACCCCATGAAGGTCCTCGCCCACGCCGCAGACTGGCACCGGCTCGTGCGCACCACGTGCTGGATCCGCGACCACGACACCGAGGCGGTCTACCTGCGCGAGATCGACGTCCCCGGCGTGGACACCAAGTTCATCGAGACCAACAAGGGAATCCTCGCCGAACTCCTCGACTGTGTGCTCCCCGAGAGCCGCGTCGACACCAGCGCACCGAGAAACGATCTCGTCGCGCGGTACGGCTTCCGCACCAAGCCCGTCTACATCCGCCTGCGCTACCTCGGCGCCTCTCCCCTGCCCTTCAGCGAACTCGCCGTCCGCGCCGAGGAACTGGCCGGCTGGTCCCCGGGGGTGCGCACCGTCTTCGTCCTCGAGAACGAGATCACCTACCTCTCACTGCCGCCGGTCCCCGACGCCGTCGCCATCCTCGGCTCCGGATACGCCGCCGCCCTGCTGCGTCATCTGCCCTGGCTCGACGATGTCGACCTCTGTTACTGGGGCGACATCGACACCCATGGCTTCGCCATCCTCGACCAGGTCCGAGGACGTTTCCCGCACACCACGTCACTGCTCATGGACCGCGCCACCCTCCTCGCCCACGAGTCCCATTGGGGCCAAGAGAAGACACAGGCACGCGGCGGCCTGACACACCTCACCCCCGAGGAGGCCCGCCTCGACCAGGACCTGCGAACCGGCACCTACCGACCGCACCTGCGCCTGGAGCAGGAGCGCATCGCCATCACCGCCGTGCGAGAGGCGCTGACACGGCACCGGGAATGACACCCAAGGCCGAGAACACCGGCGGCCGGAGAGGACCAGGACCGTGGTCGAGGGCGAGGCCACGCCCGCGTCCGTCCGGCCGGGTGGTCCGCGGTTCCGTGATAACGCCGGACATGACCGCTCTGGCCGGCGTAACGCCCCCCCCGGGCCCCCGGGCCCGGCTACCGAGGCGGGACACCATCGTCCGTTTGCGGACGGAGACCGATGATGACGAGGCGGCCCGTGCCCTGATCCAGCGTTGGGCCCGGGCCAGGCCTCGCACCTGCACGCCCCAGCCCTCACAAGACCGGCCAGCACCAGCACCGACAGGCGCACCAACCACACTGAGCAAAAAGCGCTGCCCCACTCAGCTCACTGCGCAGCACCAAACAGCCAGTTCAGCCCACGTATCCTCCGGCGCCGGACACTCGACTCCGCATAAACCCCACCCACGGAACAGACCTACCGCTCAATACAACTGAGCAACACCAGGCCACAACCAAGATCAATAAGCAAACGCGTCAGCTACGCCACAATCCACCTCCCCGGCGGTGAATCGCGCGGCCAGCCTGCGCAGCGCGTATCGTCGGGACAGGTGGTGATCGGGCAGCTTGATACCCAATTCTTGAAGAGCCTGCTCAAATGTGTCACGGATGTCCCGGGGGTCCGCATGACGCGGCAGACCAGCGAGCTCGCACAGGGCCGGCGTGTCCATTCCAACTGCGAGTGCCTGGGCAGCGGTCATCGGCAGGTCTTCCGGACACACTTGATCCGCCTGATACAGCCACGCTGCCTCCAGCAGGGGCGGATAAGCGCTGCGGACAGGGCTGTCAGGCTCGGGTGTGTCGTCTATCGCTGCCATGATTCATACGATGCCAGCACGGCTCGCGAGAGTGCCCGGAAATTTCGACTGTCCCGGCAAACCGTCCTGCGGGCTGACCCAACTCGTGCTGCCCCAGTGACACTCCGCGACCGCTCCCCAAGATCTGTGCCAGAACCCACGACTCACCGACAGAGCCAGGCGTAGATGCACCGGTGCGGGCGCACGTAGTACTGGTTCCGGCAGACACGGCCGGCGGTGCCGCGAGCCCCACCACCGCCGTCCGGGGCGGACCGGATGGACAGGCGGAGGGTGATGCAGCACACCGGTGCGCCGGGGAACTCGGCGCCGACCCTCCCCAGGCACTTGCGCGCAGCTGCGGCGGGCCCGGACCTTCTCGGACTGCCACAGCCCGATGCGGGCGCCGGCGGGCCGGCGCAACAGGAACGGGGTGCCCAGCAGCCTCCGGATCACCCCAAACGGCTTCGCGGACTGTGCTTTGCGGCGTGGTGAACGGCCACATGGACCACGAGCCGTGGCTGGAACAGGACCGGATACTCCTTCTGGACCACGAGCCCGAGCCGGCCGGAACGGCCCCGTAGCCGCACAACACCGCCAACCGCACCGACCCCAGGATGTAAATCCCTCAGCCGATACGGAACGGAAGGGACACGTGACACCGTTCCCCCGTGCCCACAGACTGCCCGTCACAACACGATCGACGATCAGTCCGTGGGCACGGGAGGCCCCATGACCACCACACCGTTCACCAACCAAAAGGACACCACGCGACGCCGCGGTTCCCCGTGGGGAGGGCGGCCCGACCAGCTCGCCATCGCGGCTCGGGTACACAAGCCGGCGGTTCACCGCCGGCAGCGGAGCCTTCATCTCGCAACGCCATGTCGGAGACCTGCTCACCCTCACCAGCCAACTGCGCCCGGACACACCGGAACATGACCGTGTCATCGACGCCGGGCAGCAAGCGGCGGCCGCATCGAGAACCGTCGCCCGACGGGATGCCGGGATGCCGGGAATCAGACGCCGTAGGGGTTGTCGATGATGTAGACCCAGTCGCCCTCGCTCGTCCTCCTCATCACCTCGACCGCCTTTCCTTCCGCGGTGCCGCTCTCACCCGTGATCCGCCAGGACGCCTGGACCATCGCCAGGTCGCCGTTCTGATGGACCGACGCGGCCACCACCTCCATGGTGCTGGGCGAGGCGAGGTAGGGCTTCAGCGCTTCCTTGATGCCTTCCCTGCCGTAGACCGGCTCCTGTCCCGATCCCGGTACGAACATGGCGTCTTCGTCGAACAGGGAACCCAGTCCGTCGAGGTCCCGGTCCTTGAGGTACTCGGCGAAGCGCTCGTGCACGACTTCCGGTTTCATATTCTTCCTCTTCTTTTCTTTCGTTGTGGACGGGCGGGTCGGCCACAGGCCGATCCCTGTGAGCCATTGACTGGTGGTGCGCGGCGTCAGCCTCAGAAGCTGCTGGCGCTGTTGTGCGCGTCGATAGTGTCGGCCTGCACGGTGGCGAGGCCCTCGTGCAGGGCGGTGACCGCAGCCGCTCCCGCGTCTCCGGCGGCGTAGAAGGAGCGGGCCGGTGCACCGGCGGCGGCACGGGGTGAGGTGTCAGCGGGTGTGCGGGGCGGGCAGGGTGATGGGCTCGCCCGGGGTGGGCCAGCGCAGCGGGACGCCGGCGGCGTCGAAGACCTGCTGGACGTGGCCGCGGTCTTCGGTGTAGTGCGCCCAGCCCTCGGCGTGCACGGCCACCACGAGGGGGCCGCCGAGCATGCGGCGGGCCTCGACGGCCTGGGTCGCGGTCAGCGACAGTCGTATGTCACCGAGCTCCTCGAAGCCGGCCGCGCCCAGGTGCAGCAGCGCCACGTCGACGCGGTACCGGCCGGCCAGGGCGCTCATCGCGTCCAGGTCGACGGTGTCACCGGAGACGTACACACTCGGTGCCGAGCCGTCATCGGTGTGCAGGAGGAAGCCGGTGACCGGACCGGTGATGTCCTCGGTGCCGACGGGCCCGTGGCGGGCGGGGACCGCGGTGATGTTCAGCGGCATACGGCCCGGCTTCGACAGGGTCCGGGTCTGCCAGGGCTCCAGGCCGACCGCTGCGCCCCCGAGATCGGTGGCGCCAGCAGCGGTGGTGAACACCTCCGAGGCACCGGAGGCCACCGTACGCCCGATGGTGTCGAGGTTGTCCTGATGCCCGGTGTGGCTGACCAGGGCGGCGTCGAGAGCGGGCAGTTCCCCGGGCTTCAGCGCCGGGTCGGCGGTCTTGCGCACCAGGACCGGGCCGTCCTGGTATTCGGTGCCGGCGGCGTCGAAGGTCGGGTCGGTCAGCAGCGTCCAGCCGGCCAGGCGGATCAGGGCGGTAGGGCCGCCGAGCACGGTCACGGTGTTCGCGGCGCGGGTCACGGCATCGTCGGTTACCACAAGTACTCCTTGACGATCAGGGATTGGCTCCCTCACTCTGACCGAGTTACTTTCTCCTGGGAAGTACATACCTTTAGGTGAGGTGAGCACGTGCAGGAAAGCACGCGAGGCAACGTCCGCGATCCCGCCTGCCCCGGCAGGCAGCTGTTCGACCTGGTCACCGCCCGGTGGGCCGCCCTGGTCCTGGTGGATCTCATGGACGGCCCGCAACGCTGGTCCGAGCTGCGCCGGCGGGCCGGCGGCGTCAGCGACAAGATGCTCGCGCAGACCCTGCGCGACCTCGAAGGCGGTGGACTGATCACCCGCACCGTGCACACCAGCCGCCCGCCGACGGTGCAGTACGCCCTGACCGACCTCGCCCTCGGCGTCACCGCCGCACTGCAACACCTGCAGGACTGGGCCGAACAGCACACCGGCGACTACGCCCACCACCGACACACCCACACCACCGACCCGAAGCCCTGAAAAGGCAGGCTCGGTGCACACGCCACCGTGCTTCCGCCGTATGAGCGAACGCCCCGAGCAGCATGAACCGCGTGGGAGCTCAGGATTCGGCTCGCCGTCGCTGACCGTAGATGCGCAACGGCTTCTGACCCTGCTGATCGCGGTCGACGCGGGATCGTCGGTGGTCATCGTGCGGGCCACCGGAGAACCCAGGGACAAGGGTGCAGGTCGAAGCGGCACGACGGTCTTCGGCGTGCCCAGGTGCGGATGCGGCCGCTCTGCGGTCCCGTCAGGCGGACGGGGCCGACGTGCCCGATCCGGCCCGCGTGGCGTCCGCGCGCCAGCCAGCAAGAGCTCATCAGGGCCTCCGCGGACGGTGATCCCGGCTGCGCGTGATGCGTGATCAGGGCCTGGTCGTTGCCGTCGGGCAGGCTGAATGTCTCGAAGGACAGGGTGAGGTCGCCGACGAGGGGATGCCAACCGAGAACTCAGTTGTCGAACGGCGGTACGTCGCCCGGTGTGAGGTCTTCCCGAAGCCGCAGGAAGCGAAGCGCACTGGGTGACGGTAACGGCCCTCGTCGACAGCGGTATCGGCCTGGAAGCTCGGCCACCAGGTCGAGGCGCACCGGGTGGTACTCCAGCTCGCCACGGGTGCCCCAGCCCACACTGAAGCGGCGCCCCTGCCAGGGGTGATCGGCGTCAGCCTGATGCAGCCGCAGTGCGAGGGTGCGGCGTACTGCGGTGGAAAGGAGCGTGGTGCTTGCGATCAGCCGCAGGTGCCCGAGCGCGTCCTAGGCCGTGTTTTGGAAGTGACCCCGCAGTTCCTCTTCGGGCCGCGATGATCTCGGGGTGGGGCGTGGGGATCTTTCGGATGAGCAGTGGTCGGTGCTGGAGCCGTTGTTGCCGGTCGGGGGACTGGGGCGTCCGGTTCGCAACCGGCGTCTGTTGATCGACGGGGTGCGGTGGCGTGTGCGGACCGGTGTGCCGTGGCGGGATCTGCCGGTCGAGTACGGGCACTGGCAGACGGTCTACGGGCTGTTCAGGCGTTGGCAGCGTGAGGGTGTGTGGGCTGGGATCTTGACTGCTCTGCAGGCCCGGGCCGATGCTGCGGGTCTGATCGTGTGGGAGGTGAACGTCGATTCCACGGTCTGCCGGGCCCATCAGCATGCTGCCGGTGCCCGCCGGGACACGGCCGGGCAGAAGGAACCTGCGGGCGGGACGCGGACCGAGCCGGACGATCACGGGCTGGGCCGCTCGCGCGGCGGATTCTCCACGAAGATCCATCTGGCCTGTGAGCAGGGGCAGAAGCCGCTGGCGCTGCTGGTCACGGCGGGCCAGCGGGGTGACAGCCCGCAGTTCGAGCGGGTCCTCGAAGCGATCCGGGTGCCCCGCACCGCCGGCGGACGCCCGCGGGTGCGTCCATTGCGGGTACGGGGCGACAAGGCGTATTCCTCGCGAGCCAACCGCGCCTACCTGCGCCGACGCGGGATCAGGTGCACGATCCCCGAGCCGGCCGACCAGATCCGCAACCGCAGGCGCCGAGGCGGCACGGGAGGGCGTCCGCCCGCTTTCGACCGCCAGGACTACAAGGCCCGCCACGCGGTCGAGTGCGGGATCAGCCGCCTCAAACAGCACCGGGCCGTGGCCACCCGATACGACAAGCTCGCCGTCCGCTTCGAGGCGACGGTTCAGATCGCGGCGGTCCAGCAGTGGCTGTGACCTGCCGCCGGCCCATCCGGCCGTGCCATGCTGGCGCCCGAACCGACAGCGCACCATGGGGAGAGTCCAGTGGCCGCCAAGTACTACTGCGCAGACAGCGAAAACGGCGACCACATCGACGACCCGTCCGAGGATGCCCTGTTCGAATTGATCAGCGAACTCAACGACAAGGACAACACGTTCGTCGTCGTCCAGCCCGACCAGGACGACCCAGCCTGGTTTGTGTCCGTCGCTGTCGCTGACGAAGGCGGCTACGAGATCGTCCGACGCGACACCACCCGCCGTGAACACAAGGTCGACACCGATACCAGCATCGACCGGATCGCAGGCGACCTCATCGTCTGGCTGGCCGCCCGCAACTTCCCCGGACGCCCAACCCACCAGACCAGCACCTTCTAAAACACGGCCTAGCGGCCCAGAAGCAGCGTGGCCGGCGAGGCCAGGGCGCCGGTGACGCCGCCGATCAGCCCTTCGGCCGTGGTGTGGGAGCACTGGTGAAGTGTCAGTATTCGAGAGTTGCAGTATTCGCCTGCGCAGTGGGCAACCCTGGCGGGCTCTGATCCTGGCCACCATGACAGGCCGCCACCCGAGCCGAAGGACGCGGGACTTGCGGGGCGGGGTATGGAAACCGCCGACTGCTGATGTCGGCTCGGCGGGACTCAGGTGGACTCGCGGTATGTCGCATCGCCGTACGGTGGCTTCCCGCTTCTCTCGGCGGGCGATATGTCCAGTACGGCGAGTTCCTGGCCGACGAGGCTGACGTTCCCGTCGCGTTCGTTGAGGCGGCCTTGGACGGCAATGACACTGTCCGGCGTCAACGCGTGCTGGACCAGCGGGTAGGTGGCGGGGAGGTACAGGATCTCCATCTCGCCGTCGCGGTCTGCGAGGCAGACGACTGCCCAGGTCCTGCCGTCTTTGGTCGTCTTGCGTTGGACGTGGGTGACGAGGCCGGCGAGTGTGACGACGCCTTCGGTGCGGCCGGACGCGGTGAGTTCGGTGATGGTGGTGGACCGGTGGCGGGACAGGATGTGCTCGGTGTCGTCCAGGGGGTGCGCGGAGACGTACATGCCGAGCATGTCCCGCTCGGCGGCCAGGAGTTGCTTGCGCGGCCATTCTTCGTCGTCGATGGGGAAGTCGAGGCCGAACAACGGCTGGTCGTCGGTGCCGCCGAGGCCGCCGAAGAGGCCGTCCTGTCCGATCGCGGCCTGCTTCTTGACCGGGATGACCGCGTCGATGGCGTCTTCGTGGACAGCGGACAGCCCCTTGCGGGTGTGGTGCAGCGAGTCGAACGCCCCGCCCTTGATCAGCGATTCCACGGCCCGCTTGTTCAGGGCCGCGAGGTCGGCCTTGTCGAGGAAGTCGGGGAAGGATGTGTACGTGCCCTTCGACGTGCGGGTGGCGACCAGGGATTCGATGACCTTCTCGCCGACGTTGCGGACCGAACGCAGCCCGAACCGGACGTGTTCGCCGACGGCGGTGAAGTTCGCGACGGATGCGTTGATGTCGGGGGGCAGGACCCGCACGCCGAGCGTGCGGGCGTCGGCGAGGTGGATCGCGGCCCTGTCCTTGTGGTCGCCGACCGAGGTGAGCAGGGCGGCCATGTACTCGGCGGGGAAGTTCGCCTTGAGGCAGGCCGTCCAGTACGACACCAGGCCGTAGCCCACGGAGTGGGACTTGTTGAACGCGTACCCGGCGAAGGGCAGCATCACCTCCCACAGGGCCTTGACCGACTCCTGCGAGTACCCGTTGTCCCGCATCCCGCCGTGGAACTTCTCCCATTCCGCGGCCAGCACCTCGGGCTTCTTCTTGCCCATGGCGCGGCGCAGCAGGTCGGCGCCGCCCAGGGTGTACCCGGCGAGCCGGCGGCCGATCGCCATGAACTGCTCCTGGTAGACGAGCAGGTGGTAGGTGTTCCCGAGAATCGGCTCCAGGGCGTCTTCCAGCTCGGGGTTGATCGGGGTGATCTCCTGGCGGCCGGTCTTCCTGTGCGCATAGTCGGTATGCGCGTGGGCGGCCACCGTGATTGCCGACTGGCAAGGCCGCACGTTATGGACCGATGCCCTGCGACCTGGGCGTATGCACGACGCCACGGCGGCCCGCAACGAAGGCATCGCCGTCTGCTTCCGGCACTTCCCCGACGTCGAGGTCCTCCTGGACGACGGCTACCTCGGCCTGAACCGCGACCACCGCGGCCAAGCCATCACACCACCCAGAAAGCCCCGGCCGGCAGCATTGCCCGGCAGAGTCGAGCAGTGGGAACGCGACCGCCACGAACACTCCTCGGACCGCATCACCGTCGAACACGCCCTCGCCGACCACAAACGCTGGAAACAACTGACCCGCTGGACACATCGCCGCGACCGCCTGCCCGACACCTACCGCGCTATCGCCGGCTTCGTCTCCGACCGCACCGCCAACATCTGAAGGCCGCCGTGAGCAAGGCCAACACACCTCACCCGCTATCACGCACCAACTCGTAAGACAAGCTCGCGGTCCGCTACGAGGCAACCGTCCTGATCGCAACCATCAACGAATGGCTGTGACAAGGGCCTTCAAGACTCATACGGGCCGCCCCGAAAGTACATACTCCTGTGCGCTCTGGGACGGTCACCGTGCCCGTGCGCGGCATCGGAGCGGTCGGCAGGTGCCATCCGTTCGGCCAGTACCCGCAGCGTCTCCAGGTCGGCCAGCACCTCCGCGCGATTGTCCGACACCTTCATCCACGCGGGCAGCCGAGCGAACATCGACATCGTCGGCCGCACACCGCCACGCTCTCGCAATTGCGCCCTGACATAGGCGGACAGCTCGTTGACGTGCTCCTCGTTAAAGGCCCACAAGATGTGACCGGCGCAACGGGTCTGCAGCCACAGAGGCCGCTGGAAGAACGGATCCTCGCTACCACCCAGCACCGCGCCGACCAGACCAGCCCCCTGCACCTCAGGTTTCCAGTCGGCGACGGCACCACACCCGCCGCAAGCCAGACGACGCGGCTGGAACAGGAGCTCGCTGAAGTATCTGGGATCGGAAAGGCCAGGCCGGGGGATCACGAGAGCGCGGCCCTCGCATCGCGGACAGACCACAAGCATCCGATCTGCGAACCGAGCCAACCAGCCCCCTGAGTCATGGTGGCGAGCGAGATCAGTGCGCGGCTCGGAATCCATGACGGACACCATCGCAGGTCCGCGATACGAGCAGCTACAGGATTCTGGAACATGCCCCCAGGTCAATTTCGATACACGTCCTAAACCCGGCTGTCCCGCCCGGGAGCGTTCTGACGGCGTTCGTGCTGGCCTGCGGTGCAGCCCTGCGCCGCGCGGGCCTGCTCACGCGCGCACCACGAAGTCCTCCGCCTCCGCGGTGGCGTACTCGCGCAGCCAGTCCTCGAGGACCTGGCGCCGCTCACCGGTACCGCGACCGGGCAGTTCGCGCTCACCTGTTCAATGCCAGCCGGTGTACCCGTCCTGGCTCGCGGGCCCGGTGTCCGCGCCCATGAGACCGACCAGGAAGAGAATCACCACGATCAGCGCGAGCGCCACCAGCCAGAAATTGTCCTCGAACCCTGAAGGACTCGGGCCCCGCGGGCGATCATCCGCCCGGCCCTCGGCGTCACTGTTCTCGTCGATCACCCCATACCCCCTCCATCGTCGTCTCTATGGCACCGCGCCACGCAGCCGGCGTCAAGCCCCCCCCCGCGCCGGAGTTGTTTCGAAGCAGCGGGAATCGACAGCAGTGAGGGACCGATCAAGCAGTCAAGTCCCTTGTCATAGGAAAACAGGTGTGAGCCTCACAGACCTCACACCTTCGTCTCCCTCAAAGCCACCACCATCAGTTGGCTCCGAGCGGCGTACCGGCCTGAAAGGCGGGAGCCCAGCCCGTCCGGGAGCGCTCCTGGACGGGCTGGAGAACTCCGCCATCTCGGTGCCGTCGTGCCGTCCCAGGCACTGCATGTATCTGCAGGTCAGGGGGGATGGGATGGTTCCATGGTGTCGGATCGGCCGTGGATGGTTGCGCCTGGCTGCTGCGACCGTCGATGCTTTTGGTGTCGCACCGACCAGGCCCGGGCCAACCAGCAGGCCCCGCTGCGGCATCCACGTCCACGCCCTTGAATCCACGGGGGAACACCCATGTCCATGCGTATCCGCACGAGCGCTCTGACCGCACGGACCGTCGCCACTCTCGCGGCGGGCACGGTCCTTACCGCACCGGCTGCGGGCGCTGCGGGACAGCTGGCTGTGGTCCGTCCACGTCTCGTTCGTCCGCGCGGTGGTGAGCGTGCGTCCGCCGGCGGTCTCATTGCCGATCTTGTCGCATGACCAGGGCGTGGCGGAGCCGGTCTGGGAGGTCAGCTGGCTTGCGTCGTTGTAGGTGAACACCGCGCTGCCGGGGCAGGTGGCGGCGGTGCCGTCCTGGGAGGTGAGGTTGCCGGCCTTGTCCCAGCAGTACAGCCAGGACGCCGTGCGGGCGCCGGCCGAGTCGGTCTCCAGCGCGTAGGACAGCCGGTCCTGACTGTCGTACGTGTAGCTCGTCCTCAGCTTGGTGAGGTTGTCGGTGCGGGTGCGGATCTTGGTGGTGTCCTTGCCCGCGCTGGCGTAGCTGTAGGTCCGGTCTATCAGTGTCGTCGTACCCGAGGTCGTCTTGACGGCCGACGGGCGGCCGCTCTTGTCGAGGGTGAACGACTGGGTGGTGCCGCCGGGATAGGCCGTCTCCGTCCGCTTGTCGTTGTTGTCGTAGTCGAAGTCGGTCTTCTTGCCGGCCGGGTCGGTCAGGTAGTCGAGGCGCCCGGCCTTGTCCCAGGTGTAGTCGGTCTTGCCGGTCGGGTCGGTGTAGTAGTCGACGTCTCCGCCCGGCGTGTACGCGAGCGCCGTCTGCGCGCCGTTCTGCAGTGTGCGCACTTTTTCGCGACTGAGTTCGTCGTAGTCCCACTGCGTCGTGCCGGAGGCGTCCGTGCGGGTTTCGATGTTGCCGTCCCCGTCGTAGGAGTAGCTGACGGTGCGGTTCGTCGACGACGCCTCCTTCACACGGTCGCGGGTGTCGTACCCGTAGACGGTGTGGATGCCACGGCCGTCCGTGACCGTCTTGACCCGGCCCAGTGCGTCGTAGGTGTATGTGGTGTCGCCCAGCGGGGCGGGTGCAGCGACCTTGGCCAGGTTGTCCTTGCCGTCGTAGGTGAAGGAGGTGACCTTGCCGTTGCCGTCCTTCGCGGTACAGCGCTGGCCTTCGAAGCCGCCACAGGTCGGGGTCGCCTTGTTGTACGTGTACTCGCGGGCCGCGCCCGCGCTGCCGGACGTGGTCACCGACATGGTGTTGCCGTTGGTGTCGTACTTGAAGGTGTCCTTGCGTTCGTCCGTGCTGGTGAAGTCGTTCGGCAGGTCGGTGCCCGCGACCGTCTGGTAGGCGCTCACCGAGGCGGTCGCCCCCGTCGGGAGCTTGGCGGATGTGGCGTTGTTGCGGCTGTCCCAGCCGTAGGCGGTGGTGTTGCCGCCGGTGCCGTCCGCGCCTGTGCCCATCGCATCCGTGGCTGTCTGCACCAGGTGGTTGGTGTACTTGGTGTGGCGGGAGTGGCCGAGGGCGTCGGTGACTTTGGTGACCTCGCCGTTCGCGTTGTGCGTGTAGGGCGTCATGTCGCTGTCGGGGGCGATGACCGTGGTCGTGCCCGCCTCTTTCGGGGTGGCGGCCGAATAGTCGTAACGCCAGGTGGGGCCGGTGTGACCGCTGTCGGAGGTTCCGGTGGCGCGCAGCATGGAGGTGACCCGGTTCTAGTCGTCGTAGGTGAAGAGGGTGACCGCGTTCTCGGGGGTCGTCACCTTCGTCACGCGGCCGTCGCCGTCGTAGTCGTAGCTTGTGGCCTTGTCCTCGGTGTCGGTCACCTTGGCGAGGTTGCCGTCCGCGTCCAGGTCGAACACGGCCGTACGGCCCGCGTTGTCCTTGGCCTGCCACTGGTTCGGATACGTCTTGACCAGGTCGATCCAGCGGCCCGAGCGGGTCTCGGTCAGTTTGAAGCCCTGGTGCTCGCCACTCTCGTCGTGCTGGTCGACGGTGATCGTGCCGTGGTTCTTGTCCGTGACCTTGGTCAGCGTGCCGTTCGCGTCGTAGGTGTCCCGGCTGCCGGACTTGCGGGCAGCTCCCGCACGCACCCATCGCGTGCGGGACAGGTGCCACCCTGCGGGATCACACCTTGCCCGTAACCTGGTCACCCACCTTGCGGTGTTCGTTTTACCCCTTGACCACCCCTTGACCGGACGCTACGTCCGTGGCCGATCCCACACCACCCGGCGGTAGTTCAGCGGCCCGACCGAGAGGAGCCTTCCACCAGCTGAGCAACGACATCCAGGATTCCCTGGCCGAACGCCGTGGGGGCGACCAGCAAGCCGAAGACCAGCACGATGGCGACGGTCAGCTTCTCGTCGAACCGGCTGCGGGCCTGCGTACGCCTCCGCAGCCGCACGACGATGATGACCGCCAGCAGAACCGCCACGTTAATCGTCAGTAACATCCGGTCAGCCCTCCCCCATCAGACACAACCGTCCGCCGACCTGTGTAGCCCGACCCACACGACGAGGTGGCCCGATTGCTGATCGTTGGCGACAAAACGCTTCTGCCCGGCTGACTTTCCGGCCTTGACCAGCCCGCACCGCCCACACTCAGCGCGATGTGTCGTGCGCGGTGTGACGCACTTCGCCGTCGGGCGGTGCGCACCGGGTGCCGTTCACCCCCGACCGCGTGCGCGCCATGCAGCGCCCTCCCGCGTGGTGGTGCGCATCGGGGTGCGGGGTGCATACAGCACCCCGCACCGGGTCACTGGTGCTGCTGTCTGCGCGGGTCGGCGGCCGGGGCCGCCTCCACTTCCTTCGCCTGGTCCGCCTCATCTTCGACCACACGGCTACGGGCCTCGCCCGCGCGGGTGAGCGCGGCGATTCCCGCGCGCTCCACCCCTCGCAGCCCACCTCACCTCCCGAACCCGTAAGGAGTCGCCCTACATGTCCACTACGCGGCCCCACAAGGGAGGCGGACTGTCACAATTCGCGCCGCCCTAGATGTAGAGACTGTTCTGGGATGTCACCATCGGCCGCTATGACCTTTACGGGTGAGCCGACCAACTTCACTCCCGACACCTGCGTGTTAGGCACCGACGGCATCGACTGGAGTTCCATAGCATCGGCGGAGGCGATGAGCGCCTTCTGCGGCATCATGGCGGGCTTCGTCCTGGCCGGTCTGGTCACCGTCATCGGCCAGAAGAACGCCGCAGGCGGGGACGGGCACGCGTCACGCGGCCTGAAACTCTTCCTGCCCTGCTTCATCGGCCTCGCGACGGCGTCGTACCTGTACGCCCTCACGTCCGGGGAACTTGTGTGCACCCGCGCCATCACGGAGCAGCTGTTCTCCGGGGCCATCCTCGCCGCGGACGCTCTGATTGTGATCGTCGCGCTTGCCTGGCTGCTGCCGGCCTACGAGCGCAACAAGCACGGTGAAGTCCGCTTCTTCCGTGGCCTGATCCAGGTTGCTGCGCAGTTCTCGATGCTGATGGTCATCGTGTCAGCCGACGGGTTCACCAACTCCGTGCTCGAGCAGCACGTGGCTGGATGGGCCACCGCACTCGTGTACAGCGTCGGCGCCGCCTTCATGGTCGCCATCCTTTTCTTCTGGTGGAAACGCCTCCCCCCGGCCCCGCCGCCGCCCACCCCGCTGCCCAATGGGGTCACGGCGGCCGGGTGGCCTGCACACTGGCGCGACGAGATCCATCTGAACCGTCGCGTACAAGTGGCGGCCAGGGCTGCCGTCGCGGTGGGTGGTCTTCTTGCCGTAGCAGGCGGGTGTGTTGTCGGCATTGCCTGGTACCACTGGACGTCGATGTCGCCATGGCTGGTCTACACACTCGCTGGAGTCACGCTCGTGCTGCCCGGACTCGTCATCACCACAGCGGTACGGTCCGCTCCAAGAGCCTGACGAACTGTCCCAAAGGTGCGCCCGTACGGCCGCTGTTCTCTCGCCATGCCGGCACGGTACTGCGGGCTCACCGCCCATCCGGCGCGTCCGACGTCAACGTCACCGCGGACGCACGTGCCCCAACCGTCCGGATAAAACGGATGGTCGGGGGCGAGCATTACCAGGCAGGATGCAACGCATGACCTTGCCCACTCCCGAGCTGCACACCTCCCGCCTGCGGCTGCGGCCGTTCACCGACGCCGACGCGACGTCGCTGTACGCGCTGCACAGCAGCGCCAACGTGCTGCGCTACTGGGATTCCCCGCCGTGGACCGAACAGGCCCGCGCGCAGCGCTTCATCGCGACCTGCCGGACGATCGAGAAGAAAGGTACAGGAGCGCGGGTGGCCGTCGACCGCGTCTCCGACGGCGCGTTTATCGGCTGGTGCGGCCTGACCGGCTGGAACCCGGACTTCCGCAGCGCTTCCCTGGGCTACGTCTTCGACGCTGCCGCGTGGGGCCACGGCTACGCTACGGAGACCGCGCACGCCGTCCTGCGGTGGGCGTTCGACACCCTGGACCTGAACCGCGTCCAAGCCGAGACCGACACCCGCAACATGGCGTCCGCCCGGGTTCTGGAGAAGCTCGGCTTCTTCCGCGAAGGCACCCTCCGCGAAGACTGCGTCGTCAACGGCGACGTCTCCGATACCTGGGTCTTTGGCCTCCTCCGCCGCGACTGGCACCCGACGGCCGACCGCTAGGACCGGGACCGCCCCGCCTTTCGATCCGCAACCCCCACCGAGGTCACCGTGGGCCACTCCGGCCCGCTCAACGTCTTCGCTTGCCCCACCGATCCCAACCATCCGCACCGCTGGAGCATCCCGTAGTTCGTAGAGGCTGCCTGGAGAGGCAACAGCCTCATAGGCTTGCGCGAGTGCTGTCGCTTCTCGGGTTCTGGCTCAGTTTCCGTGATTTATGACAGTGCGTCACGACGTTCGGACGAGTAGGAGCCCGGAGCTTGGCGGTGGTGGGTGCCATGATCGGCTGTGGCTGACTGAAAAGCGCCGAGATGGGGAGGGTGAGTGGAGAGGTTCACAGTCGAGCCGCTGCGGGTGGTCGACTTCGTGGAGCATGTGCGGCGCCGCCCGAAGATGTACTTTCTGGTTGAGCAGGGCAGCCCCGAGCTGCCCACCGAGGTACTTCGGGCGGTGGCCTGGGATGCGCTGCACCGTCGCGATGGCAGGCATGGACAGATCAGTGTCGAGATCGGTTCTGATCTCGGCTTCACTGTGGAGAGCGATCAGCGCCCCAGCTCCGATGAACGTGAGCGGCTTGTTCCGGCATTCTTCGGTTCGCTGCTCGACATGTTCGACATGCAGCGTTGGGCTCCCTCCGCAGCTGCCGCACTCAGCGTCCGTACGGTCATCGAGGTTTGGCTGGATGGTCACGGCTACCGCCAGGAGCTGGCCGGGATGGATTCGACCGGCTCCCAGGTGGAGTTTTCAGTGTCTAAGCCGTTCGGGACTCGGGTCACCTTCCACCTTGATCCTTCTTTCTGCGGTCCGCACGAGGCCATCGCCTGGGCACTGCGGTCCGACGAACTACACGGGGAGACATGCAAGCAGCACCCTTCACCCCCGGCGTTCCCGATTCACGATCTCCGCTCGGAGGCTGAGAAGTCAGTCAGCGAGTAGGACTCGTTTCCGCAGGAGGTCGAAGCTGGCACGGTCGAACATCTGGCGCTTGAGCATCTTGATCCGGTTGACGTGTCCTTCGACCACGCCTGAGTTCCAGGGGATGGTCAGACCAGCGATCACGGCGTCGCGGTCGATGCCTGTGGCGAGGGTGTGAAGGCTGGGAAGGTCATCCTGGCGGACGTCATCGAGCCACTCACGGAGTCGTTCTCCCGAAGAACGGTGCGCGATCGCGGCAGACCACCTCGATCCCTGGCCGTTGCGCGCGCCAAGCGGCAAGGCTGGATGCCTCCCGGTCAGGCAGCGGGTCCACCGGCCGCCGGCTTTCGACGTCGACGAGGATCGTCCCGTAGTTGCGACCCTTGCGGGTCGTGTACTCGTCGACCCCGACCACCCGTGGGTCTGGAACCTGAGGGGCGGGCGATGCCTCGACCAGCCGTAGCACCGTGCTGCGCTTGACGGGCGCTCCGAAGACTCTGGCCAGCCAGGCACCGGCCCGGCCGGCGAGCGCGAGGCCGAGGCCGAGGCCGACCGCGGCCAACGTCGACCGCAGCCGTTCGGTCCGCCTGCCGTAACGACGGGTCATCGCCCGCGACCTCACCATGTGCTTGGCCGCCCGCGACTTCCCCGGACGACCAACGAGACAGACCAGCGAGTTCTAAAACACGACCTAACGAGGTCGTGCATGGTTGGCGGTGAGACGTCGGGCTCTTGATCGTTGATCATGGTTGTGTGGTGGGGAACTCGACTCGTGCACTGGTCATCAGCAACCGGCGGATCACGTGCCTGACGGCCGGTGTGATCGCTGAACTCGTCGCCGAAGTCGGCCCGTTGTGGCATCAACGCCACCAGACGAGGCTTGCCTCCCGGCAGCGGAAGCGGGCCATAGACGCCGGTGCGAAGCACCGGCTGGTGTTCGTCGACCGACTGCTGGCCACTCTCGTCCATCTCCGTCACGGAGCCACCCACGACGTGCTGGCCTGCTGGTTCGGCGTGGACCGCTCGACCATCACCCGGGCCGTCAACGAGGTGCGGCTCCTGCTCGCCGAGCGAGGGTGCACCATCAGCCCCGACGTGCGGTTGCGGACTCTGGCCGAAGTCATCGACCACCTCGGCGGGACCGGAAAGACCGGCATCATCGACGGCACCGAGATCCGGGTCCGGCATCCGGCCCAAGGGCGCAAGGACCGGGACAAGTTCATCTCCGGGAAGAACAAGCAGAACGCCGTCAAGTCCATGGTGGTCACGGACGGCGAAGGACGCGTGCTGTGGCGCAGCCCGACCAAACCCGGGAGTTGCGCGGACATCACCCACGCACGCCAGTTGGGGCTGGTCGGGCTCCTGGCCGGTGGGCCCGCGGTCGAGATCCTCGCCGATGCCGGTTACCAGGGGCTCGGCGCGCAGACCGGCGGACGTGTAGTGACACCACCGCACCGCAAGTTCAAGAAGAACGCCCCGGACTGGTACGAGAAGATGTACGAGCGCCAGCGCAAGGCACATTCCTCACGCCGTATCCGGGTCGAGCACGGCATCGCACATCTCAAGAACTGGCGGGCGCTGGCCCGCCACCTCGGCCGCCGCGAGCATATGAGCGACACGGTGCAAGCCATCGCCGGTCTGCTGTCTCATCAGCAGGCCGCGGACCTGACATCGGCTCAGCAGATGTGAACCCCTGACCCCACGGAAGTCCTCGACGTCTCACCGCCAACCAGGCACGAACTCGTTAGCCGCAGGTGCCCGCGATGGCCCATGCGTTGTCGATCTCGTCGGTCGTGCCGAGATGGGTCTCGCCCGGCGGGACGCACCTCTTGATGTCGGTCGGCCACCAGTCGATGTCGACCTGGATCTTGACCCAGGTGCTGCCGCAGTGTCCGTAGTACGAGTCTGTCTGCGTCTCGTAGTAGCCACAGGCCTTGACCCCGGCTTTCCCCTGGGGCGCGGCGTGGGCACTTCCGGAGAGCGCTGTGCCCGCGAGGAGTACAGCGCTGAACGCGGCCGCGGCGAGGCGGAGCTTGCTTGCGGTTTTCTGCATGGAAGGGTTCCTCACTTGTGCGAGTCAACGGATGGAGGCGACTTCGGCTGGTCGAAAGGCGCCTTGCCTGCGGGCGGCTGTCGGCACGCGAGGTGCAAGGCGGCACTCGCGCCGCCCGGCTCACGTCTGGCCGGGCGGCTTGCCGCAGCAGGCGACGGTGTGGGCCTGGGCGTGGGTCTGGTCGACGCTGGTGAGCGGCGCTACCTCGAGCCCAGCCACCATGCTGCGAACAGGCCGAACGTTGCTTTGATCACTGTCTCCTCCTGTGTTTACCGGGATCCGGTGCCGCTTGAAGCGGTCACGTGCCAGCCCCTTTGCCGGGGGCATGAGCTTCCACGGTCGATCGATTGTCTGACAGGTCTCTTTCACTACTTCAGACAATGTTTCGGGTTCCGGTACTGGCGAATTGTTGTGCCGTGGCTGCAAGCGGGCGAAGGCTAGCGCCCGTGCTGTTACCCGATCGGAGCATTCACGTCGCTCCTACTCCAGCCGCCGTAGCGGCCAAGAGGTCTCGCGAGCCAGCGCCTCGACTGTAGACCGCGCCAGGGAGGTCGCGTCCCTGACAGATGTCAGGGTGTGGCATTCGCCCCTCACCTCATCGACGACGCATCGAGAACCTACGAGAGTCGCGAGGGCGCCATGGGCAAGGCGCGGTTGAAGGGAGTTACCACCAGCGGCCGCCCGTCAGCATGCAACCGGGGCCTACCTCCGGCGCCTCGACGGGCTCTGAAATCAGCACCTCCGCACGGTTGCTATAGCCGTCTGGCTTTGTCAGTGAGTTCTGGGCTCTGGCACAGATCTTGGGGCGCGCTCGCGGAGCGTCACAAGGCAGGTCGCTTCGCGGCTGTGACCACGCCTGATCTTGGTAGACCCGGATTCCTGGGGGTGGAAGTTGCGGACGATCGGCCAGAATTCCTGGCGGCCAAGGCTATCGGCCCCGGCGTCGAGTTCGTCGTCTGTGTCGTGGAAGAAGGTGGCGTCCCGCTGTGTGCAACACCGGTGTGTTTGGGACGTGTTGGTGCTGTCAAGGTTTCCGTCCTTGATCATCTCGAAGTCGAGGGTGTATGCCTGGGATGTTCTCGGGTGCTTGTTCGTGGTGAATGTGTACTTGCTGCCACGCTTGCGGGCGCGGGCTTTCAGGCGCCAGCGCGGTCCCGGGGGCAGGAGGCCGGCCAGGGCGGCGCGGCCGATCGCTCCGACGAGGCTCACCGGGCCGCTCGGAGCGATACCGCGGGCGGCCACGATCTGGTCGGCACCGGCGTTGAACAGGATGGTCCGGCTGATGCGCTCCGCCGCGAGGCCGGGCTGGGCGGTCGACAGGTCGGCCGCGATGCGCACCAACGCCTGGTAGACCTCAGCAGGGCGTAGACCTCCTGCTCGAGCCGGGGACGGTTCGCGGGCGCAGCACTCGGCCGTCGAGAATGGTCGACTTCAAGGAGAAATAGCAGGTCTCCGCCTGCCACCTGCGGTGATACAGCGTGATCAACTCGCGGGCGGGGTAGCGTCCGGCGTCCATGAGACTGGTCATCAGCCGCCACAGCTCGGTGCGGCGAGTGCCGTCGGCCAGCGTGACAGTCATCCGGGCCTCGATGATCCGTACCTCAAGGCGTCCGTAGCCGCGCCCGGCCTGGTACTTCCCGGGAGGGACGGTGGTCAGAAAGGAACCGTCCGGCAGCGGGCGGCGCACCGTGGGACACCGCTTGCGGGTCGAACGCAGCAGGAACGACGCGCCGGTACCTGTCACCGCCTCCAGGAAGTCGAACGCGTCGTAGTACGCGTCGGCGAGCAGCACCATCGAGGCGTCCAGGTGGTGCAGCAGGCGGTGCGCGTAGCCGAGCTCGCCGGTCGTGTCCGGGCCGAAAGCCGCGCCGATCAGGGCGCGGGTGCCGCATTCGGCAAGGGTCACCCGCCGCAGAAGGGGATAGCCGAACTCGAGCATCACCCCGCGATTTTTGGGAAAGCGCCAGGTCACCGCTTCCTCATCGGGGACGCTCAGCGTGGTGCCGTCCACTGCGACCACCCGTAGGCCCCGGTAGAAGGAGCCGGCCTACGCCCGGTCGGCCACCGGGCCGGCGAGGACCTCGAACAGGCAGCGCATCGGGATGCTACCCAGCCTGCGTCGGGCCCGCGCAGCGACGAGGTATGCGGGCATACCCCGGTCGGTCCGTCGAGTCCCGCTGTGAGTTTGCCCCATACCGCACGGTAGGACGACTTCTCGAAGAGAGCCAGGGCGAGCACGAAGTACATCACGACGCGGGCGGGCAGCAGTCGTACCCGTTGTTCGCGAGCACGGTGCGGCGTGGCCGAGCACCGGCGCGGGCAGAAGGCCGGCGGCCGGGTCGCGGTAGTGCCCGAGCTGCGCGGCCAGAGCATGGGCGAACCAAACGTCGACGTCTGTCTGCACATACGACCCGGCGCGGCGGGTAGGTCCGTCCCGGACGGCTTCGTCGCCCTCGCGGGGCCCGGTCTGCTGAAGCGTGCTCAGCTCGCCCAGCGCCTGGAGCTCATCGGCCCGTCCGGCGATCCGCTGGGCTTCGCGCTGTTCGGCTTCCCGGGCGGCCGCGGCTTCGGCTTCGGCGGCGAGCTCCTCCTGGACGACGTCGTCGACGCCGGCGTCGTAGACCGTGTTCTCGGGGCGGCGTCGGCCAGCAGCTGGGCGATACGCTCCCACTCCGTGAGCTCCGCGTGGCCGCGTTCGTCGTCGGCCAGGTGCTCGTGCCGCGAGTCCTGCCGCGCTGGAAGCGAGCGTCCTCGATGGCCGCCGCGACGCCGGCGGCCGTCATCCCCGTCGCACGACGGCGGACCACCCGCCGTCCGATGCGCGCGGGGTCGACCGGCTCGCGGGGCGCGTCCGGCGAGAGGCCGGTGGGGTGCTCATCAGGGGCTCGCGTTCGTCGCCGCGGAAGAAAGGCGGGCCGTCGACAGAGCGCTGTACGACGGCCCACGAATACTGAGCCGAAGCCCGGTAGTTGTCACCGGTAAGGCTGGTTGAACTGGTGAATACGACCGATCAAAGCAGCCTGGTTGCCACCTGCGAGGCATACGGCTTGTCACTTGTCACCAGTAAGCAAGATCGAAAGTGCCTGGCCGTCTGAGGCTGGCTCCATCCGGTGACACTTCACAACCATGGCGACCTCCCGAGCGTCCAAGTACTGAGCGCGTCGGCAGGAGCCGGCCACGGGGGGACGGAACGCGAGTCATGCGGAAATACGCGGTCGACCCGCGCGTCACACGGTTTTTCTGGATACCGCGAGGTGTAAGACGACAGCCACCCACGCCCGTCAGGCGGTTGGCGGGACCCTGGCTGGCGATGCTTGCTGTCGGCGCCGGATTCACCGCATTCGGCTGGGACGATGAACTAGGGGGCTCCCACCCCATGGCGGTGATGCTCCTTTTCCATGTCATCGACGACATCATCGAAGGGGTACGGCACCGTTGGCCGGCCGCACTGGCGGCAGTGGGGCTCATGTGGGGAGCGAGCCGCCTCACCAACATGGTCCTGCCCGGCTCCCTCGACGCGGCTTGGGCGGCAACCCTCGCCGCCGCCGTCGGTGTCACGCTCGGGTTGGCTGCGGCTGCAACAATCACACGGTTCCCGAAGCGTCGACTGCGCTGGCCCGTCAAAGGCCACGACTCCCGATTTGATGGCCGGCGCTCTCAGTAGACAAGACATGCGGAACATAACGAACTTAAGTTCACGCTGAGCCCGGTCGAAGACCGTCGCTCATGTACCGGGGAGGAACCATGGCCGAAGGCCAGAGCGACCAAGGAACGAACCATGCGGAAGCCTATGACAATGTCGTGGATGAGCGGACCGTAGTTGAACTGGCGTATCGACCCCAGTCCGCCGACACTCTGGTCGGCCTGCAGGTCCGTGAGCGGATCAAGAGGACCGGGCTACTACTGCGGGGAGCAACTTTCCTCCTGGGAGTAGGCCAATGGTTGGTCTCCACCGTCGTCCGCGGCAGTGTCGACGTGCTCTCGACGGCTTTGCTCCTGCTGGTCGTCTTGATGCTGTGGGGTTATCCGCGGCTGCAAGCCGCCCAAGTGCAGCGGCTCGTCGGATGGCAGGGCGAGTACCGTGTCACCGTGTCTCCGGCCGGGATCACCTGCCGTAACGACCACGCCACACTGATCCAGAAATGGCCCTTTTTCCAGGGTTACCGGGAAACGTCAGGACACTTTGTCCTGCTCAGCCGGGATCCCAACATCATGTGCCTCGATGTCTTGCCCAAGCGGGGCGCCCATGACGCAAGGGAACTTGAGCGGCTACGGGCGATCCTGGACCAGTACACCCCTCGCGTGTGACAGATGTCCGCCGTGGTGACGACAGGCGCGTCTGTGCGGTAACCGTTGCGCTTGGGCTCGCCCCTTGTGCCGACGCACGATAGTCGTCACCACCGGCATCCGCTGGCCTGCGGTTTCAGTAGGACAAAGCACCGTGGTTGTCACCGATGCGGCGCGCTACCTGTCACCAGCGGCAAGCGAAGCTGGGGTGATGTCACCGCGTTTCGGCTTCTGGTGGGCAGAGTGGCTAACCGCGGCCTTTGGTGCTCACGGGCCATATTTCGCGCGCCCTGCGCGAACCCCTCCCCTACGATCACCTGGTACGACTGCGGGAGGGGCGGGAATGCTTGAGGACATCGAGGACGGGACAGCGGCAGCGACGCGGCTCGCGGGAGGTACGCCGCTTCACAGCACGCTTGATGTAGCCGACCCCGCTGACTGGCTCGCGCTGGACGCAGCGGTGCGTGAGGTGGCCTGGCACCGCCCGGAGTTCCTGCCGGGGTGGGAGCACTCCGCCCCACTGCCCGCCGACCTGACTCAGCTCGGAGAGTCTCGGCTCGCACTCGCTCTCTGCCACCGCGACGGGAGGATCCGTCAGGAGGCGGTGCGTCAGTCGGTCCGATACCCCGGCCTGCTGCCGTTGACCGTGATCCGCTGCGCCGATTGGGTCGGCCCAGTGCGCGAGCACGCCCGGAAGTTGCTGCGCGAGGCCCTGAACGTGGACTCTGCCCTCGACCTCGCGCCGCTCATCCTCCGCGTCGGCCGCCGCGACAGAGGTGCCTTCGGCGTCGATGTGCTCGGCCAGATCCTGGGCCAGGCATCCCACGGGCAGCTCGCTGTTCTCTTCGCTGACCCCGACCGCATCGTCCGGCGGTTCGCGTACCGGCTTGCCGTCAAGGGCCAACTACTCCATTCCGCTGAGCTGGCCCGCGCGGCCGCCGGAGACCAGGACACCGTGGTCCAGGACCTGTGTGCCACAGCGGCGCTCGCGGCTCTGGGGGATGAGGATGCCTACGAGGGTGTGCTGTCTCCACTGCTGTCCGCCCGCAACCCGCGTGTCCGTTCGGCCGGCGTCACCGCGCTGAGACGGGCGGGGCGGTCAGCGCAGGCGGAGCCGCTTCTCAGCGACCGTTCCGCGCTCGTGCGTGCTTGTGCCCGGTATGTCGTACGACAGCAGGGTGTTGACCCGGCGGCCTGGTACCGGGAGCGGTGTACTCCAGCGGACGACCCCGAGTTGCCGCCCGGTGCGGTCATCGGGCTGGCCGAGTGCGGGAACCGCGCGGACGCCGGGCTGCTGCGGCCGCTGCTCGTGCACCCGGCGGCCGGAGTGCGGGCGCGAGCGGTGACAGGGCTGCGGGCGCTGGGCTGCGCGGATGCGAAGCAGTTGCGGCCGCTCCTCGACGACCCTGCCGCCGGAGTCGTCCGCGAGACCGCCGCCGCCCTGCTGCCCTCGGCCAAGGAACTGCCCGCCGACTGGCTACTGGAGCGCACCAGTACCGATCGACCGCGGCACGTCCGCGTCGGCGCGTTCCGGCTGCTCGACGCACGCGGCGGCACAGTGGCGCTACAAGCGGCCGTCGGTCTGTTCCAGGACCCGGATATGAAGCTGCGCACCTGGGCCGCGCAATCAGTGCAGCGCTGGCATCCGTCGCCGGACGAGCGGTGCGGCGACGCAGAGGTGGGTGAATTGCTCGACCGGAGCCGACACCTCTTCAGCGACCACATGCTGCGCCGACGCAAGTGGGAAGCCGGGGTGGACAGCTGAGACTGCACCGCGGTCCAGAACTCTGCTTAGCTTGACTCTGTCGGGGATCTTGGAGTTTCCCGGTGCGTGACCGGCTCGACGGGCTGTGGTGCGACGAGGACTTCACCGACTGGTACCCGCGCGATGGACGTCCGGGTCCCTCGCCCGCCCAGCTGGCCACCATCTGTGTGCTGCAGTTCCTGCTCGGCTTGTCGGACCGGCATGCCGCCGAAGCGGTTCGCTGCCGCATCGACTTCAAGTACGCGCTGGCTATGGAGCTGGACGATCCAGGCTTCCATCACAGCGTGCTGGCCGACTTCCACGACCGTCTCGCCGAAGACGGCCGTGCCGACCGCCTGCTCGACCTGGCGCTGGCCCGCCTCAAGGAGGTCGGCCTGGTGCGCGAACGCACCACGCAGCGCACCGACTCCACCCATGTCCTGGCCGCGGTGCGGGAGCTGACCCGCCTGGAGCTGGTCACCGAGGCGGTCCGCGCCGCACTGGAAGAAGTCGCCGGCATCTCTCCTCACCTGCTGGACGATCTGGTCGATGAGGACTGGGGACGCCGCTACGGCCGACCGGTCCGCCTGGGCAAGAACCCCACCAAGCCCAACACCAGGATCCTCGCCACAGGAAACGACGCCGTCCGGCTCCTGGAACACCTCTACCATCACGGAGCGGAACGCGCGTTGGGCCCGCGTGTCCAGGCCCTGCGTCAGATCATGGTGCATGGTGCAGAACTCCCACCGTGACGCCGCAGGACACCTGCGCCGGCGCACTGCCGAGGCGGAAGGCGGGCCAGGGCTGCCGCCCTCGTCCCGGGCGATCGTCTCTCTCCCTACGACACCTCGGCCCGCCACGGACACATCACAGCTGGAAGGAGTTTATCGTCCGTGAATCTTTCGCTCTGCAACGTAGACCAGATCCACTGCACTCCCTGTACTCGTGTCCATCACGTCCGCAACGGTACCGAGAGGCTGTGTGCCGGGACGACTGCCGGGCCTCTCGCACCTCCTCCACCGTGTCGTACAGGCGCCGGATGGTGGCCGGCGTCTCCTCGATGACGGGACGCGGCCCGGCGTCGTCGTCCTCGGCCGGTCCGGCTTCCAGAGTGAGCTGCAGTCCGGTCAGCGGGGTGTGCAGCCGATGTGAGGCGTTGGCGGTGAAGTCTCTTTCGTGGCGCAGGAGTTCGGTGAGGCTGTGCAGCATCTCGTTGTGGGTGCGGGCCACCTGGTCGATCTCGGCCACGTCGCTGGGCCCGGCCCGGGCGCTCAGATCGCCGTCAGGGACCGCCAGGCTGTGCCGGGAGAGGTCCTCCAGCGGCGCGGCCGACACCCGCGCCTGGCGGCGGGCGACGAGGACGGCCACCTTCAGTGCGAGGGCACAGACCCAGGCGAGGACCGCCCACGCGAGCAGGATCCGGTCGCGTACGGCGGATGCCGGTGAGGAGGCCCGTACGACGCCGCACCGCACCGTACAAATACATATCGGCCCGGACGGACACGGCGCAACGCCGGTTGCCGAATCATCCGATCATCCGGCCGGCCTGGCTTTACGATCAATACCGTTGCTCTGCAAGGGGATTGACAACGGCCGTGCGCCGCCACGCGCCGGAGGGGCGGGTACATGACGCGCGACGAGCTGATCCGGCCGCTGCCCGAACTGCTGACGGCGCACGCCGAGAGGTCGCCGTCGCGGGTGGCGTACGCCGACGACGAACGGGACGTCACCTACGCGGAGTTGGAGCGGCGCACAGGTCGGCTGGCCGCGTATCTCGCGGGGGCGGGTGTGCGGCGCGGGGACCGGGTCGCGATCCTGCTGGGCAACCGTGTGGAGATGGTGGAGAGCGTGCTCGCCGGTGTCCGGGCGGGTGCGGTCGGTGTGCCCCTCAACCCCCGTTCCTCGGAAGCCGAACTGGCCCATTTACTGGAGGACAGCGGGGCCTCGGCCGTCGTCACCGACCGCGCGCACCTGGCCCGTCTGAACAGCGCGGGGTGCCTGGGCGATCGTACGCGCGTCCTGCTCACCGGCAACGGTCCCGTGCCGTCGGAGGCACCCGTCGGCACTGTCCTCTTCGAGGAGGCGGTCGGGGCGGAGTTCGCCGTGCCGCCCCGCGACGATCTCGGGCTCGACGAGCCGGCGTGGATGCTCTACACCTCCGGCACCACCCATCGGCCCAAGGGTGTGCTGTCCACGCAGCGCGCGGCCCTGTGGTCGGTGGCGGCCTGCTACGCGCCGGTCTTCGGGCTCTCCCCCGAGGACCGGCTGCTCTGGCCGCTCCCGCTGTTCCACAGTTTCGGGCACTCGCTGGCGATCCTGGGGGTCACGGCGGTCGGCGCGAGCGCGCGGATCACCGGCGAACTCCTGTCTCCTGGAGGCCTGTTGAGGGAGCTGCGCACGCCTCGCGCGTCCCTGGGCGGCTCCTACACCGTCCTGGCCGGGGTGCCCGCCGTGTACCACCAGCTGGTGGCGTCGGCGGCCGGGGACACCTCGCCCGTGCCCGCTCTGCGGACGTGCGTCGTGGCGGGCGCCCCGAGCGCTCCGGACCTGCGGCGGGCGGTGGAGGAGCTGCTGGGTGCGCCGCTGCTCGACGCGTACGGAAGTACCGAGACCTGCGGAATGATCGCGGTGAACCGGCCGGACGGCCCGAGGGTCGACGGTTCCTGTGGGCTGCCGGTCCCGGGGATGGACGTACGGCTGGTCGATCCGGGCTCCGGCGACGATGTCGCGGACGGTGACGAGGGCGAGATCTGGGCACGTGGGCCGAGTCTGATGACCGGCTATCACCGCAGGCCCGAGGCGACGGCGTCCGCGCTGCGGGACGGCTGGTACCGCACCGGCGACCTGGGGCGACGCGTCGCGCACGGGCATCTCGCCCTCACCGGCCGGGTCAGCGAGCTGATCATCCGGGGCGGGGAGAACATCCACCCCACCGAGATCGAGCAGGTCCTGCTGCACTGTCCCGGCGTGCGGGACGCGGTGGTGGTGGGCAGGTCGCACGACGTCCTCGGCGAGGTCCCGGTGGCGTACGTCGTTCCGGGGCCGGACGGGTTCGACCCGCGACTGATACTGGCCGCGTGCCGTAGGCGGCTGGCCGCGTACAAGCTGCCCGCCGAGATCCACGAGATCGCGGCCGTCCCGCGTACGGCGTCCGGCAAGATCACCCGCCACGCGGTCCTGCCGGACCTGGCCCGACCGGTGTCCGAGGTCCGCCCGGCCTTCCTGACCGCGACCGGCGGTGGCCTGCGCCGACGCCTGCTCGCTCTCCCGCCGGACGGGAGGGAACGCGCCCTGCGCGAGGCGGTTCTCGCGCAGACGTCGTCGGTGTGCGGCGATGAATCGTACGAACCGCTCGACGCCGACGGACCGGGCGAACGGCTCGACGCCGACCGCCCGTTCACCGATCTCGGGCTGACGTCCGAGGGAGCCGTCACGCTGATCGAGCAGCTCGGCGAGGCCACCGGGCTGCGGCTGCCGTCGACACTGGTCTTCGACCATCCCACGCCGGACGCCCTGGCCCGGCACGTGCACGACATCCTCTTCACCCCGGCGCCCGTACCCGTGCCGCACCCCGGCTCCGCGACGGAAGCGGACGATCCTGTGGTGATCGTCGCCATGGGCTGCCGTTACCCCGGGGACGTGTACTCCCCGGAGGATCTGTGGGACCTGGTGGCGCAGGGACGGGACGCGGTCTCGGGCTTCCCCACCGACCGGGGCTGGGACCTGGCCGCCCTCTACGACCCGGACCCGGACCGCGTCGGCACGTCGTACACCCGCAGCGGCGGATTCCTGCACCGGGCCGCCGAGTTCGACGCGGCCCTGTTCGGGATCTCGCCACGGGAGGCGCTGGCCATGGACCCGCAGCAGCGGCTGTTGCTGGAGACCTCGTGGGAGGTCTGGGAGCGGGCGGGCATCCCCCAGGCGGCGCTGCGCGAGAGCGACACGGGTGTGTTCGTCGGCGTGATGCACGGCGACTACTCCACGCGCCTGGACAGGCACGACCTGGAGGCCCATCTGGCCCTGGGATCGGCGGGCAGTGTGGCCTCCGGCCGGATCAGTTACGTGTACGGCCTGCGCGGGCCGTCGATCACGCTCGACACCGCGTGCTCGTCCTCGCTGGTGGCCCTGCACTGGGCGGCGCGGGCGCTGCGCTCCGGCGAGTGTTCCCTGGCGTTGGCCGGGGGTGTCACCGTGATGGCGACGCCCAAGGCGTTCGCGGCTTTCAGCCGGCACCGCGCGCTGTCGCCCGACGGCCGCTGCAAGTCGTTCTCGGCCTCGGCGGACGGCACCGGCTGGGGCGAGGGCGTGGGCCTTGTGCTGCTGGAGCGGTTGTCCGACGCCCGCCGCAACGGACACCCCGTCCTGGCGGTGCTGCGTGGTTCGGCAGTCAACTCCGACGGCGCGTCCAACGGCCTGACGGCGCCGAACGGACAGGCCCAACAGCGCCTGATCACCCGCGCGTTGACCGACGCCGGGCTCGGCGCCGCCGACGTGGACGTGGTGGAGGCGCACGGTACGGGCACCACGCTGGGTGACCCCGTCGAGGCGAGCGCCCTGCTGGCCACCTACGGACAGGGGCGGGCCGAGGACCGGCCGCCGCTGTGGCTCGGCTCGGTCAAGTCCAACCTGGGGCACACCCAGGCCGCCGCCGGTGTCGCCGGGGTCATCAAGATGGTGCAGGCCATGCGCCACGAGCGGCTCCCGCGCTCGCTGTACGCGCACGAACCCAGCCCCCATGTCGACTGGTCGGCGGGCCGGGTGGAGCTGCTGGCCGAGTCCCGCCCCTGGCCGGTGACGGACCCCCGGCCACGCCGAGCCGGGGTGTCCGCGTTCGGCATCAGCGGGACCAACGCCCATGTGATCCTGGAGGAGCCCCCTCGGCAACCCGACACCGGACCGCGCGGCCCACAGGTCCCGGTGCCCTGGCTGCTGTCCGGCGCCGACGAGGCCGCTCTGCGTTCCCAGGCCCGGCGTGTCGCCGTCCATCTGGCGTCCCGGCCTGACCTCTCGCCCACCGACGTCGGTGTCTCCCTGGCCGTGTCGAGGTCCCCGCTCGCCCACCGGGCGATGGTCGCGGCCGACGACCGGGGGCGGATGCTGACCGCCCTCGACGCGCTCGCCGACGGGAAGGGAACGGATCGCGCCGTCGCCGATCCCGGCGTCCGCACGGCCTTCCTGTTCACCGGCCAGGGCTCTCAACGTGCCCGTATGGGTGCGGAGTTGCGTAAGGCCTTCCCCGTCTTCGACTCGGCGTTCGAGGAGGTATGCCGGGCCCTGGACGCCCGTCTGGAGCACCCTCTCGACCCGGTGCTGTCCGCGATGCCGGGCACGCCGGAGGCCACCCTTCTCAACCGTACGGACTTCACCCAGGCCGGTCTGTTCGCCTTCGAGGTGGCGCTGTTCCGGCTGTTGGACTCCTGGGGAGTGCGCCCCGACTTCGTAGCCGGGCACTCCGTGGGGGAACTGGCGGCCGCCCATGTCGCCGGGGTGCTGGACCTTGCCGACGCGGCGGAACTCGTGGCGGCCCGGGGCCGGTTGATGCACGCCCTGCCGGGCGGTGGGGCGATGGTGTCGCTGCACGCGACGGAGGAGGAGGTACTCGCCGAACTCCCCGCGTTCGACGGCCAGGTGACTATCGCCTCGCTCAACGGACCGCGCTCGGTGGTGATTTCGGGAGCAGAGGACGCGGTGCTGGCCGTGTCGGCCGGATTCGAGGCGCGAGGTCGCAGGACCGTTCGGCTGCGGGTCGCTCACGCCTTCCACTCGCCGCTCGTGGAACCGATGCTCGACGACTTCCGCCGGGTCGCCGAGGGGCTGACGTTCCGGCCGCCACGGATCCCGGTCGTCTCAGCTGTGTCGGGCCGCCCGGCCGAGGCCGGGGAACTGTGCTCGCCGGAGTACTGGGTACGGCACGCCCGGCTGCCGGTGCGGTTCGCCGACGCCGTGCGGTGGCTCGGGAACAACGGGGTGTCGGCGTTCCTGGAGGTCGGCCCGGGGGCGGCGCTCACCGCCGCCGCCGAGGACTGTCTGAGCGGCCCGGACGGCGAGGGCCCCGCCCCCGTGTGTGTCGCCGCCCTTCGTGGCGGCGATTCCGAACCGAAGAGCCTGCCGGCCGCCGTGGCCCGCCTCCATGTGCGCGGAACGCCCGTCGACTGGTCCGCAGTGTTCACGGGCAGCGATGCACGGCACCTGGAGGATCTGCCGACATACGCCTTCCAACGCCAGCGGTACTGGCTGGCCGCGCCAAGCGCTCTCCCCGCCCCCACGGACCCGCACCAACACCCGCTGCTGGGACCGGCGTTCACCGTGCCGGACACCGGCCGGACGGTGTTCTCCAGTCTGCTCTCCACCACCGCACACCCGTGGCTCGCCGACCATGTGATCGGTGGCAGGGTGCTGGTCCCCGCGACAGGGCTCGTGGAGATGGCCGTACGGGCGGGTGACGAGGTCGGCTTCGGCACGCTCGGCGAACTCGTGGTCCTGGCGCCGCTGGTCCTGCCCCGGGCCACGGGCGTTCACGTCCGGGTCGTCGTGGGCCCGGCGGACGACTCCGGCATGCGCCCGGTCGACATCCATGCCCGGCCCGCCACGGACGGCCCCGGGCCCGACTGGACCCGGCACGCCACAGGCACCCTGAGCCGCACGGACACCACCCGGCCCGAGACGGAACCTGCGGTGTGGCCGCCGCAGGACGCGACCGAGGTCGACCTCGCCGAAGCGTACGGCAGCCTCGCGGAGGCCGGCCTCTCCTACGGCCCGGCGTTCCGGGGCGTACGGGCGGTCTGGCGGCGCGGCGAGGAGATGTTCGCGGACGTCCGCCTGCCCGACGCGGAGTCGGCACACGCCGACCGGTTCGGTATCCATCCGGCGCTGCTGGACGCGGCCCTGCACGCCCCGCTGCTGACGGGCCCGGTCCCTGGCTCCGGCACGGTCCGGGTGCCGTTCGCGTGGAGCGGTGTACGTCTGTACGCGACGGGCGCGTCGGAGGTACGCGTACGGATCGTCCCGAGCGGGACGGACTCGGTCACCCTCACTCTGACCGACCTGTCGGGGCGCCCGGTGGCTCACGTGGAGTCCATGACCACGCGTGAACTCCCCGCCGAGACGGTCGAATCGACGGCCGACACCGTGCGCCGGGTCCTGTTGCGCCCCGAGTGGACCGGCGTCGAGGAGCCGCAGGGCGAGCGGCGGCCCGTGACCGGCGGACGCTGGGCGCTGGTCGGGCCGGACGGGCTGGACCTGCGCGGGGCGCTCCCCGGTCTGGTGGGAACCGACGCGCCCGAACCGGACACCGTGGTCGTCACTGCCGTCGACGGTGGTCCGTGGGCGGATGCCGATCCGCTCGCCGCCGTGCACCGGCTGACCGGCAGGGTGCTGCGTACCCTCCAGGACTGGCAGGACGACCCTCGGACGGCGGGCTCCCGCCTGGTCGTGCTGACACGGAACGCGACCGCCTCCGCGCCGGACCCGGCCGGGGCCGCCGTGTGGGGGCTGGTGCGTGCCGCGCAGACGGAGCTGCCAGGACGTGTCGTCCTCGTCGATGTGGACGAGCGGTCGGAGTCACTGCGGCTGCTCCCCGCTGCGGCGGCGAGCGACGAGGACCAACTCGCCGTACGGAACGGCCACTTGACGGTCCCACGACTGGTCGCCGCTGGTGAAGCCACCGCCGGGAGCGGCAGCTTCGGGCCCGACGGCACAGTCCTGATCACCGGCGGAACCGGCGCGCTCGGCTCGGAGATCGCCCGCCATCTCGTGACCGCCCATGGCGTACGTCACCTGCTGCTCATCGGCCGACAGGGACCCCAGGCGCCGAATGCCGGGGAACTGCGAGCCATGCTGGAGGAGTTGGGCGCCGAGGTACGGATCGTGGCCTGCGACACGGCCGACCGCGCCACGCTGGCCGAGGTGATCAAGGGGTGCTCGCCCGCACTGACCGCCGTGGTGCATGCGGCGGGGGTGCTGGACGACGGTGTCCTCGCCGCGCTGACACCTGGGCGGATGGCGGCCGTGCTGCGGCCGAAAGCTGACGCGGCCTGGCATCTGCACGAGCTGACCCGGGACCTGGACCTGTCGGCGTTCGTCCTGTTCTCCTCGGTGTCCGGTCTGCTGGGCCGCGCCGGGCAGGGCAACTACGCGGCGGCGAACGCCTTCCTGGACGCACTGGCCCGACACCGTTCCCAACTGGGGCTGCCCGCAGTGTCCTTGGCCTGGGGACCGTGGGACCACGGGGCCGGGATGGCCGGGGGGACCGATGGGGTCGCAAGGGTCCCGCACCGGTCGGCCGGTGAGGTGCTCCGGGCGCTCTCCGTGGAGCAGGGCCTGGCCCTCTTCGACGCGGCGCTGCGCACGGGCGAACCCGTGCTGGCGCCGGTACTGCTGGACCGGGCGGCGCTCGGGTCCGCACAGGGGCTTCTGCCGCCGCCGCTTCGCGGGCTCGTGCCGCCCCGCAGGCCGGCCGCCGGGACCGGGGACGGTGCCGGTGACAGCTCCTCGCCCGGCGCGGAGCAGCTCTGGGAGCCGGGCGCCTGGCGCAAGGTGCTGGCCGGGCTGGCCGCCGGCCGACGGGAGGACGCCCTGGCGGAGTTGATGCGCGCCGACGTGGCCACGGTTCTCGGCTACCCGGACGCCGACGCGCTGCCGGCCGGCAAGTCCTTCGCCGAGCTGGGCTTCGACTCCCTGATGGCGGTCCAGGTCCGCAACCGGCTGAGCATGGCCCTGCGGCTGAGGCTGTCCGCCGCCGTGGTGTTCGAGCACCCGACGGCCCAGGATCTGGCCCGTCATGTACTCGGCCTACTGGACGACCTGCCCGATGTCGCAGACGACCTGCCCGACGACACAGACGCACCGGAGCCGGCACGTGCTTCCGCGGGGGACCGGCCCGTGCAGACGCTCTCCTCGCTCTACCGGCGGGTCTGCGAGGCCGGGCAGGTGGTCGCGGCGATGCACATGCTGGTCACCGCTTCCTGGGCACTGCCGACCTTCGGCCCCGAAGCCGGCCGGGAGCACGCCCTGCCCCCGCTGCGGCGCGCCGACGGTCCCCAGACCGGCCCGGTACTCGTCTTCCTCAACGGCTTCCACCCGCCCTTCGCCGCCCCCGGTGGTGAATTCGCCGGATTCCACTCCCACTTCCAGGGTGAACTGGAAGTCCTCGAACTCCCGCACCCCGGTATCGGTGCGGGCCATGCCGTGCCGGCCGACCGGGACACGCTCGCCCGGACACATGCGGAGACGTTGCGAGCGCACGTCGGCGATCGGCCCTTCGTGATCGTCGGCGTGAGCACGGGAGGCGCGGTCGCCCATGCGCTGACCCGACGGCTCGAAGCCATGGGGAACCCGCCCGTCGGACAAGTGCTGCTCGACACGTACCTCGTCAACGGCGGCAACAGCGACAAGTCGTGGCTGCTGTCCCTGCCCGCCGCGATCGCGCCGCTCCTGGGCGGAACCCGGTTCACGGGGGACGAGGACACCGGGGTGGCCGCGCTGGGCGCGTACACCCGGATGTTCCAGGACTGGGAGCCGGAGCCGGTCGCCACCCCCACTCTACTGATCCGGGCCACCCGGCCGACGCCCGCGATGGCGGCGGACGCGGCCCCGGACGAGTGGCGCACCTCCTGGCCGCTGCCGCACACCCGGGTCGACGTCCCCGGCGACCACTTCTCGTTCATGCGGGAACACACCCCCACCACAGTGGCGGCCGTCCGCGCCTGGATCGGTTCCCTCGGCGGTATCGGCGCCGCGCCGACACCGAACACAGCAGCGGAAGGAGAGCGGTGACCCCCGACCGTGAGACAGGGAAGTCAGGGAAGTCAGGGAAGACGGTGGGGCCAGTGAAGTCAGTGCAGACCAAGGAGACCGAGGAGTTCGACGTGATCGTCGTGGGCGGCGGACCGGCCGGGTCGACCGCCGCGACGGCCGTCGCCCTGCGGGGTCACCGCGTCCTCCTGCTGGAGCAGCAGACGTTCCCGCGGTACCAGATCGGCGAGTCGCTGCTCCCTTCCACCGTGCACGGCGTGTGCCGCATCCTGGGCGTCGAGGAGGAGGTCGCACGAGCCGGTTTCAAGACGAAGCGCGGCGGGACCTTCCGCTGGGGCCGGAACCCGGACCCCTGGCAGTTCTCCTTCGCCCTGTCACCCCGGCTGGCCGACCCGACCTCCTTCGCCTACCAGGTCGAGCGGTCCCGGTTCGACGCGATCCTCCTGGACAACGCCCGCCGGGTCGGCGTCGACGTCCGGGAGGGCTGCCGGGTCAAGGGCGTGCTCGGCGACGAGGAGCGCGTCCGGGGCGTCCATTGGACGGGGCCCGCCGGGGAGTACCGCGAGGCCCGGGCCCGTTACGTCGTGGACGCGTCCGGCAACGGCAGCCGGATCCACGGCGAGGTCGGCGGCAGGCGGACGTACTCCGACTTCTTCCGGAACATCGCGGTGTTCGGCTACTTCGCCGGCGGCGAGCGGCTCCCGAAGCCCAATGACGGCAATATCTTCTGCGCCGCATTCGACGAGGGCTGGCTCTGGTACATCCCCCTCCGCGACGATCTCACCAGCGTCGGGGCGGTGGTCGGCCGGGACAACGCCGCCGCGATCCAGCGGGATCCTGTGACGGCCTGGCGCGGGCTGATCGACTCCTGCCCGGAGGTCCGGGGTCTCCTGGACGGAGTGGCGCAGGCCACCGAGGCGCCGTACGACCAGGTGCGGGTCCGCAAGGACTGGTCGTACTGGAAGTCGCGCCTGTGGCGGCCCGGCATGGTGCTGGTCGGCGACGCGGCGTGCTTCGTCGACCCTGTTCTGTCCTCCGGAGTGCACCTCGCCACGTACGGGGCCCTGCTCGCGGCCCGCTCCATCAACAGCGGTCTGGCCGAATCCCTTGACGAGGAACGCCTCTTCGACGAGTTCGAAGCGCGCTACCGTCACGAGTACGGCCTGTTCCACGAGTTCCTGGTCTCCTTCTACGACATGCACCAGGACGAACGGTCGTACTTCTGGAAAGCCCGCAAGGTCACCCACGTCGACGCGACGGAAATGGAGGCGTTCGTCGAACTGGTGGGCGGACTGGCCTCCGGCGACACGTCCCTCACCGGGCCAGGGCAGGCGGGTGCCCGCCTGACTGCCACCGCCTCGGAACTCGACCACGCGGTCGGCAGGCTCCCGGACTCCGACGGCCTGCGCAATCCGCTCTTCGAGGCCCCCTCGATCCGCCAGGTCTTCCAGGAGGGCACGATCCTTCAGGAACGGGGTGTCTTCGGCGGCCCACTGGAGAAGGAGACCCCGCTGCACCCCGGCGGCCTCACGGCCTCGGACGACGGCCTCACATGGGTGACCGGGTGAACCCGCGCATGCCAAAAGCCCCCCACAGGCTCTCGGTGGTTTCCAGGGATCGTCGAGCACCGTCGGGACGACAGGATGTGAACCTGTGCGCCCTTGATCCCCAGGAGCAGAAGACCATCCGCACCGCCCTCGCCTGCGCCGCCAGTGAACTCATAGTGGACTCATGGCGATGCGCGCTGACTCTGCGTGCCGCAGCGCCGATGGCGTCAACTCCTGCCCCGGGCGCTCGGCGCGCGGTTCGCCATCACCGTGCGGGTAACGCCTCCGTCAGAGCCGCCGGCCTGGCCCACTCCGCCCGGCGGCTCGCCGTCGTCCTGCCCGAACGCCGAACTCCCGCAGGCGATTGCCGTGCCACCGTCGAGGTCTGGGAAGGTTCGCGTGACGCCGAACAATTGGGCTACCAACGGCCGCCTGTCGACATGTGAACGGCAGGGAGAGGCCCGGGGTTGGGTCTTCCCCTGCTGTTGGCATCCGCTCATCACCACCATCCCTACGGGGAAGTGTGACCGTACGGGTGGGGAACCACGTGACGCTGATCATGTAGATCGCGGGAAAGGCGTGGTTCGGCCGCGATGCCGGAGGTTCCTGCGAGGCAGACGCACCATGCGCGACAGGGTCACCCTCGGTACTGCCCACAACCTGGACGTGGGCTCAGCAGGCCGCGAGGAGGCTGTCGTCCAGGAACTCCCGTACGTGGCAGATGACTTGTTCCCGGTCCGTGCCGCGCAGCCCGATCACCACCTGGATGGAGAACCCGTCGAGCAGCGCCCGCAGCCTGGCGCCGAAACGGTCCGGGTCGACCGGCGGGAACTCTCCCCTCGACACCCCCTCCGCCAGCAGTGCCACCAGGTCACGATGCCAGGCGCCCTCGATCGCTGCCTGGCGGTCGCGGGCCGCGTCGTCGGCGTTCTGTGAGCGGTTCCAGACCTCCAGCCACAGCGTCCAGTGCGGGTCCCGGTGGCCGTCGGGCACATACAGGTCGACGTACGCGTCCAGCCGCTCTCGGGCGGACGTGGTGCGGGTCAGCAGCCGGCTGCGCTCGACGCCGAGCCGGCCCTCGCTCCACTCCAGGGCCTGGAGCAGCAGTTCGTCCTTGGAGTGGAAGTAGTAGAGGAGATGGCCGCTGCTCATCCCGACCTCACGGCCGAGCGCCGCCATGGTGAGTTTCTCCAGACCGTGCTCGGCGACCATGGCCATGGCGGCGGCGAGCACGTCCTCGCGGGGCGGAGCGGGGGTGCGACGGCGGGCTCCCGGGGCGGTCATGCCGTAGGCCCCGGTGCACCGCAGCAGCCGAACTCCCGCGAGGCGGGACCGGCGCGGAGCGGGCCGCGGTCGTCCCCGTCGAAGTCACCCATGGCGCCGTCGGGGTACTTGCGGCCGTCGTGCTCCGGGCAGGTCGGTACCTCGGGCAGGAGCCGCAGCGGCCGGGGCAGCCATGTTCCGCGGGTGACGCAGATCAGCACATTCACCCGTCAGTTCTACCCGACCACGGCCCTCGGCTGCTGCTGCGTGATGCAGTGGATGCCGCCGCCGCCCGCGAAGATCGGCCGCGCGTCCACCAATGTCACCGTCCGCCGCGGGAACAGCCCGCGGAAGATGCCGGCCGCGATCTCGTCCCGGGGGTCGTCGAAGCCGCACAGGACGACGCCGCCGTTGCAGAGATAGTGGTTGATGTAGGAGTAGTCGGCCCAGTGGCCGTCGGCCTCCAGGACGGTCGGGGCGGGCACCTCGACGACCTCCAGGCGACGGCCGTTCGCGTCGGTCTGCGCCTTCAGCAGCCCGACGGCCTCCCGCGTCACCTCGTGGTCGGGGTGGGCCGGGTCCGGCTGCACATGGGCCATCACCACACCGGGGCGGCCGAACGCGGCGACGATGTCCACATGGCCGAGGGTGCCGAAGCCGTTCGGGGGGTAGTCGGCGGTGAGGCCGCGCGGCAGCCAGATCGCCTTGCGGGTGCCGAGGTGGGCGTGGATCTCGGCCTCCACCCGCTCGCGGGTCCACCCCGGGTTGCGTTCCGGCCCGAGCTGGACCGTCTCCGTCAGCAGGACCGTGCCCTCGCCGTCGACGTGGATGGCACCGCCCTCGTTGACGAGTTGCGAGGTGTACGTCGTCACCGAGCCCGCGAGGCCGGAGACGTACCCGGCGATCTTCGCGTCGTGCTCCCAGCGCGCCCAGTCCTGGGCGCCCCAGCCGTTGAACGTCCAGTCGACGGCGGCGAGTTCACCGGCGTCGTTGGTGAGGAAGGTGGGCCCGATGTCGCGCATCCATGCGTCGTCCAGGTCCCGCTCGACCGTGTCGACGCCCGGCCCGAGCAGAGCGCGCGCCTCGGCCGACTGTCCGGGGCCGCACACCACCGTCACCGGCTCGAAGCGGCGCACCGTACGGGCGACCGAGGCCCAGGCGACGCGCGCGGCGGTGAGGTCCTCGGGCTCGTCGAAGGTCGGGTTCGGGCCCGGCCACGCCATCCAGGTGCGCTCGTGCGGGGTCCACTCGGCGGGCATGCGGAAGCCGTCGGCGGCAGCAGACATGAGTCATCCTTGGAGGCTGTGACGTTCAGAGGAAATACAGGCGGTTAAGGGAGACGGACTCGGCCGGTTCGGAGTGCAGCGGCTCTCCGTCGAGCGTGACCAGCCCGGTGAGCTGGTCCACATCGACCGCTCCGGTACGGGAGTTGAGGCGCAGGTCGGTCGGCCCGATGCCGCGCGTGCCCCGTACGGCGACCCTGCGGCGCCGGGTCGGCATCGTGTCGCCTCCCTGGTCGAGGGCCGCCTGGGCGACGAAGGCGACCGAGATGTCGGCGGGCGTGGCGCCGTGGGCCCCGAACTGCGGGCCGAGGACGAGGGGTTCGCAGGTGTCGGTGGCCGCGTTGGGGTCGCCGACGACGCCGTACGCCGGGAAGCCGGCCTTGAGCACGAGCTGCGGTTTGGCGCCGAAGTACTCCGGCCGCCACAGCACGATGTCGGCGAGCTTGCCGGTCTCGATCGACCCCACCTCGTGGGCGAGGCCGTGCGCGATGGCCGGGTTGATCGTCAGCTTGGCCAGGTAGCGCAGGACGCGCTCGTTGTCGTGGTCGTCGGGTGCGCCGAGCTCGGCCTTCATCTTCCCGGCCATCGCGAACGTACGGCGGACGGTCTCGCCGGCCCGCCCCATCCCCTGCGCGTCCGACGACGTGATGCCGATCGCGCCCAGGTCGTGCAGCACGTCCTCGGCGCCCATGGTCCCGGCGCGGATGCGGTCGCGGGCCATGGCGGCGTCGCCGGGCAGGTCGGTCCTGAGGCCGTGAGCGGAGACGATCATGTCGTAGTGCTCGGCGACGGCGTCCCGGCCGAAGGGGAGGGTGGGGTTGGTGGAGGAGCCGATGACGTTCGGGACGCCTGCCATCTTCAGTACGTTCGGGACATGTCCGCCGCCGCAGCCCTCGATGTGGAAGGCGTGGATGGTCCGGCCCTCCAGCACGCGCAGGGTGTCCTCGACCGACAGGCATTCGTTCAACCCGTCGCTGTGCAGGGCCACTTGGACGTCGTGTTCCTCGGCGACACGCAAGGCGGTGTCCAGGGCGCGCGTGTGGGCGCCCATGTCCTCGTGCACCTTGAAGCCGGACGCGCCGCCCTCGGCGAGTGCCTCCACCAAGGGCGCCGGGGAGGATGAGGAACCGCGTCCGAGGAAGCCGATGTTGACCGGCCAGGCGTCGAAGGCGTTGAACGCGTGCCGCAGCGCCCACGGCGAGTTGACCCCGACGCCCCACACGGGCCCGAACTCCTGCCCGATGATGGTGGTGACGCCGGAGGCGAGCGAGGCTTCCATGATCCGAGGCGACAGCAGGTGGACGTGGGTGTCGACGGCTCCGGCGGTGGCGATGAGCCCCTCGCCGGACACGATCGAGGTCCCGGTGCCCACGACGACGTCGACCCCGTCGAGGGTGTCGGGGTTCCCGGCTCGCCCGACCGAGCAGATCCGGCCTTCCCTGATGCCGATGGAGACCTTGCGGATTCCCAGGGCCGCGTCGATCACGACGACGTTGCTGATGACCACATCACAGGTCTCCCGGACGGCGGCCGCCTTGAGGTGCAGTCCGTCCCGGGCGGTCTTGCCGAACCCGGCGAGGAACTCGTCGCCGTAGCGCTGGGAGTCGGACTCGACGCGGATCGTCAGGCCGGAGTCGCCCAGCCGGATCCGGTCGCCCGCACGTGGGCCGTGGGTGGCGGCGTACTCGTACGGGCTGAGGCCGCGGGCCTCGACGGGGTGGCCTCCTGGGCGGCTCATCGCCCGACCTCCTGATCAGGTGTCTCCGGTACGCCGAGGTAGCCGCAGGCGGCGGCGCGGCGCAGTGCCTCCTCGCGGGCGCCGGGTGCGTCCAGGGCTCCGTCGACCAGACCGGCGAACCCTATGGCGATCCGGTCGCCCCCGATGGGCACCAGCCCGACCGTGAGGCTCTCCCCCGGCCCGATCCGCACGGATGATCCGGCAGGTACGGCGAGCCGCATCCCGTAGGCCCTTTCCCGTGCGAAGTCGAGCCGCGGGTTGGTCTCGAAGAAGTGGAAGTGGGAGGTGACGGAGACCGGCACGGTGGCGGTGTTGGTGACCGTGAGCCGGACGGCCGCCTCGGGCTCCGCGTGCTCGGGACCGGGCAGCAGCGCGCCCGGAGCCCGCTCACCGAGGCTCCCGGCGATCGGGTCGCTCACGACGGCGAGCCGGGAACCGTCGTCGAAGACCGCCTCGACCTGCACCTCGGTGACGATGTCCGCGACACCCGGCAGCACGTCGTCCGGGCCGAGCACGGATCTGGCGCGCTCGAGGGCCTCCGCGAGCCGGGCACCGTCGCGAGCGGCCTCGCAGACGGTGTCCGCGATCAGTGCGGTCGCCTCCGGCACGTTGAGCCGCAGACCGCGGGCGCGGCGGGCGCGGGCCAGCTCGGCGGCCCCGAAGAGCAGCAGCCGGTCACGCTCCGTGGGAGTCAGTCTCATGGCGCGGGCACCTCCTCGCTTCGCTCACGTTAGAGCGTCACTCTAAAGGTGAAATACCTGTGGTTAAAGTGCTGGATCGGCAAATCGATCCTTGAATTTGAACGTCGCTCTAATTTTCGGATGCGCAGACACCGATGGGCCCGCCGACCGGCACGGGCCGGTCGGCGGGCTGATCGGTGGGCCAGAAGCCGCGCCGCGTACGGGCGGTTCACCTCGTGGCGGGCTCCTGGTCGAGGCTGAACCCCGGGGCGCCCGGGACGGACGCGAGGAGTCGCGCGGTGTACGGGTGGTTCGGCTTCGCGAAGGTGGCTCCGGTCGGGCCGAGCTCGACGAGGTCCCCGTGCAGCAGGACCGCGACCGTGTCGCTGACATGCCGGACGACGGCCAGGTCGTGCGAGATGAACAGCATCGTCAGCGAGAGCCGGCGGCGTAGATCGGCGAGCAGGTTGAGGATCTCGGCCTGGGTCGTCAGGTCGAGGGCCGAGGTGATCTCGTCGGCGATGACGAACCGGGGACGCGGGGCGAGGGCCCGTGCGATCGCCAGCCGCTGGCGTTGGCCGCCGGAGAACTCGTGCGGGTAGCGGTCCATGGTGTCAGGGTCGAGGCTCACCTGGACGAGCAGCTCGGCGATCCGGGTCCGGACCGGTTCGACCCTGGCCCGGATCGGATCGAGTGCCTCGGCGAGCGACTGGGCGACGGTGCGCCGGGGGTCGAACGAGGAGTACGGGTCCTGCGGAATCATCTGAACCGTCGCGGCTCCCGCCCGTCCGCGCGAGGTGCGCAGCGGGGCGCCGTCCACGAGGATCCGACCGCTCGACGGCCGGTGGACGCCGACGAGTGTCCGTGCGAGCGTCGTCTTGCCCGACCCGGACTCGCCGACGAGTGCGAGGGTGCTGCCCCGGGGAATGTCGAAGGAAACTCCCTTGAGCACCCTGCGGGCCGCGACGCCGTGGCCGAGCTCGACGGTGAGATCCTCCACGCGCAGCAGCGAGTTGGCCGCCTGCGGGTCCGGTGTGGTCGCGGTGGCAGACATCAGCGGCTCCCTTCGGCGGCCGGGGAGCGGTCCGCGTCTTTTCCGGCAAGGTCGTCCGACGGCGACCCGCTCGGCCGCGCCGCGTGCGCGTCGGCCGTCCACCGGACCGCGCTGAGGGTTCCCCCGGCCTCGACCGCGGCGGGCGTCGCCGCGAGCAACGCGCGGGTGTAGGGGTGGGTGACCGTCCCCCGGCGCAGGTCGTCGCCCGTCGTCCGGTCGACGACCCGGCCCTCGTGGAGCACCAGGACGGTGTCACAGAGCACTCCGACCACACCGATGTCGTGCGAAATGAACAGCATCGCCGTGCCGTGCTCGCGGTTGATGCGCCGGAACTGCCGCAGCACCTCCGCCTGGACGGTGACGTCGAGGGCTGTCGTCGGTTCGTCGGCGATGAGCAGCCGCGGTTTCGTCGTCATCGCGGAGGCGATCGAGGCGCGCTGGAGCATGCCGCCGCTGAGCTCGTGCGGGTGCTGGCGCAGCCGCCGCTCCGGCTCGGTGACGTGGATGTCGGCCAGGGCGCCGACCATGTCCCGCGCGGCCTGCCGCCGGGGCGTCCCGACATGCACCCGGGCCACCTCGGTGAGCTGGGTGCCGAGCCTCAGCGCGGGGTTGAACGTGCCGATCGGGTCCTGGTAGACGATGCCGATCTCGGTCGCGAGGCGTCGCTCCGGCGGTGTCCCGAGCAGGTCGAGGTCGCCGAGGGTGAGGCACGACGCGTTCGCCCGTACGTTCTGGGGGAGCAGGCCCGCGACCGCCATGGCGATGGTGGACTTGCCGGAGCCCGACTCCCCGACGAGGCCGATGATCTGACCGGCGCCGATGGAGAACGACACGTCGTCGACGAGGGTGCGCTCGCCGGCCCGCACGGTCAGCCCTGCGACGGTCAGCAGACCGTCCCGCTCCGTGCCGGGCGCTGTCCCGGCGCCGCCCGCCGCCTGAAGCGCCTCGGGCGCCGGTCCCGCCGCATCCTCCGTCTTGGCCGGTGCGGGCGCCGCGCCGCGGGTTCGCGGGTCGACGAGCGAGGCCACGCCGTCTCCGAGGAGCATGGCGCCCACACCGGTGACGATGAGCATGATCGACGGGGCGAGGACGACCGACGGCTGGGCGAAGATCGACGGCAGCGCCTCGTTGAGCAGCCGGCCCCAGTCGTACTGCGGGCTCTGCACGCCGAGGCCGACGAACGACAGGCTGCTGATGTCGAGCAGGGACAGGGTGAAGCTCGAGCTGAGGAGCACCAGCAGCGGCCCGCTGATGTTCGGCAGGACATGGCGGCCCAGGATGCGCAGTCCGGGAACGCCGAGCAGGCGCGCGGTGAGCACGTAGTCCTTGTCCGCGACGGTCGCGGCGAGATTCGCCGTCAATCGCGCGAACCCGGGGACACCGGCGACGGCGATCGCGGTGATCGCGGACACCGTGCCCGGGCCGAGCACCGCCGCGATGACGAGGGCGAGCACGAGCGAGGGGAAGGCCACCGCCGAGTCGATGAGCCGCAGACAGGTCTCGCGCAGCCACCCGGGTGCCAGGTGGACCAGCGCGCCGATCGCTACGCCGACGACGAACGAGACGGCGGTGGCGGCGGCGGCCATGAGGAGGGTGAGCCGGGTCGCGACGAGCGCCCGGGCGAGGACGTCACGGCCGAAGGCGTCGGTGCCGAGGAGATGCCCGGCACCGGGCCCCAGCCGGGTGTCGTCGGTGAGGGTCTCGGCGGAGCCGCTCAGCAGCAGCGGGGCCACGAGGGCCACGACGAGGAGCAGTCCGAGGATCACGGCGCCGGCCAGCAGCGACGGGTTGCGGCGCCATCTGCGTACGGTCGTTTCAGTGGCCACGCCGACCTCCCTCGAGGGTTCGGGGGTCGACGATCCCGAGGACGACGTCGACGAGGAGGTTGACGAGCAGGGCGAGCATGCCGACGACGAGGATGATGCCCTGGATCACCGGATAGTCCTTGTAGATGATCGCCTGGACGACCTCGGTGCCCAGTCCTGGGTAGGTGAAGACGTTCTCCAGGATGATCGTCCCGCCGAGCAGGGAGGTGAGGACGAGACCGCTCAGGGTGAGGACACTCGTCACGAGGTTGGGCAGCGCGTGGCGGAGGTGGAGACGTACGGATCCCAGGCGGTGGCCGCGGGCGGTCCTCATGTAGTCCTGGGCGAGCACGGAGGCCGTCTCCTGCCGGACGACCCGGGCGATGGCGAAGGCCGGGCCCGTGCAGAGCGCGGCTATCGGCAGGACGAGCGCGCTCGGTGTCGTGGCGCCGCCGGACGGCAGCAGCCCGAGGCTGATCGAGAAGACGACGATGAGCAGGGTCGCGAGGACGTAGACCGGTGCCGACGCCAGAAGCCCGGCGACCGTGCCGAAGACGACGCCGAGCCGGCGGCGGCGTCCGTCACGGGTGAGGACGCCGACGGCCATGCCCAGCGGGACGGCGATGACCAGGGAGAGCAGGACGGCCGGGATGACGAGCTGGACCGTGTACGGCAGCCGGGTCGAGACGATGTCCGCGACCGGGGTGTTGAACCGGAACGAGGTGCCGAGCTGTCCGGACCCGATGTCGCCGAGGTAGTGGACGAACCGCGTCGCCATCGGCTCGTCGAGGCCCAGCCGTTCGCGTATCGCCGCGAGGGTCGCCGGGGACGAGTTGGTGCCGGCGATCGCGCGGGCCGGGTCCCCGGGCAGCAGGGGCACGATGAGGAACGTCACGAGGACGAGCAGCAGCATGGACATCAGCAGGCCGCCCGCCCGTCGGACGGCGAACCCGGCCCAGCCGCCGCCCAGCCGCAGCCGGGAGGCGGGCCGGGCGGGTGCGGCCGTCAGCGGTCCGGTCGGGACCGCGGCCCCGGCGCTCACAACGCCCCCGCGAGTGCCGCGTCGTCCGGGTGCCGCTCGTGCCAGCGGAACCGGGGTTCGAGCTGGGCCGACAGACGCAGCAGCGTGGCCTCGTCGTAGGGCGCGCCGATGAGTTGCGCGCCCACCGGCAGTCCGTCCGCGGTCGTGTGGACGGGCAGCGAGATCGCGGGCAGCCCGGCGATGTTGACGAACGCGGTGAACGAGACCATCCGGGTCTCGGTGACCCGCGGGCCGTCCGGGTCGGAGTTCGCCTCGTCGTACACGGGGCCGACCGGCGGCGCCACGACGGCCGTGGTTGGTGTGAGGAGAACGTCGAAGTCCCGGCCCCACTGGGCGACCACGTCGCGCGACTCGGCCTGCAGGCGCGCCGCGGTCCGGGCGTACTCACCCGCGCTGACCTCCAGGGCCGTCTCTCGGCGGCGCCGGATGTAGGGGTCCACCGCGCCGGGGTCGTCGACCTCGATGGCGTAGGTGGAGGCACTGATGATCGTCCAGGTGAAGCCCATGATCGCCTCGTAGGAGAACATCTTGGGGCGGGCCTCGACGACGTCGTGCCCCAGGTCACGCAGTGCCTGTGCGGCCTTGAGCGCCGCCGTGCGGCACTCCTCGTCGACCGGCAGCCCGGTCGGCGCGTCGAGAAGCAGACCGATCCGCAGCCGCCCGGCATCGGCGCCGATCTCCTCGATGTACGGGCGGCCCGGTTCGGGCGCGCTGTACCAGGCGAGCCGGTCGGCGCGGCCCATGACGTCGAGCATCAGGGCCGCGTCGCGCACGGTGCGGGTGATCGCGCCTTCGGTCGTCGAGTGCTCCCAGCCCCGGACGAGCGCGGGCACGCGTCCCCGGCTCGGTTTGAGGCCCACGAGGCCGGTGACGGACGCCGGGACCCGGATCGATCCGCCGCCGTCGGAGGCATGCGCCACCGGTGCGAGCCCGGCCGCGACGGCCGCCGACGCGCCGCCGCTCGACCCGCCGGAGGTGTGCGCCAGGTTCCACGGGTTGCGCGTCTTGCCGTGCCGGGCGTTCTCGGAGACGGTCAGCGCGCCGAACTCCGGCGAGTTGGTCCGGCCGAGGGGGATCGCGCCGGCATCGAGGAGGAGTTGGATGTCGGGGTCCGTGACCGTCTGCGGGATATCCCGGACCGCCAGCGAGGACATCGTGTTGGGTTGTCCCGCGACCGAGTTGAGGTCCTTGATGGGGACGGGGACGCCGTGCAGCGGGCCGAGCGGATCGCCGCGCAGCACCGCCTGCTCGGCCCGGACGGCCGCCGCGCGTACGGCGTCGGCGTCGAGCCAGACGACGGCGTTGACGGCGGGATTTATGCGCTCGATGCGGTCGAGGTAGGTCTCGACCACCTCCACCGGGCTGACCTCTTTCGTGCGTATGAGGTCGGCGATCTGCTGGGCGGTGCTGAATGGGTCGATCACCAGGGGGCTCCTGTCGGAACGGTGCGAGGTATCGGTGCAGGACGTCGGAGCGGAGCGGGAGTTCCTCCGTGCGGGACCGCGTGGGTCCGACCGCACGGGTTACCGCCGCGAACGGACGGCCTGCCCGTTTGTCTCTCTGTCTCTCTGTCTCTCTGTCAGCCGGTGACGCGCAGGATGGGGTCGTCGAGCGAGCCGCCGAGCATCTGTGCGCTGAATCCCTTGCGCAGCGCGTAGATGAACGGGTCGTTGACCAGCGGCACCGCGTCCGCCTGCGAGATCAGTGCCTTGGCGGCCTTCTGGTAGGCGGTGCAGCGGGCCGCTTCGGTCGTCGCCTCGGCGCCCTGGGCCAAGGCCTTGTTCACCACGGGGTTCTTGACCGCGCCGAGGTTGCCGCCGCCTTCCTGGACGGTCGGACCCACGAAGTGGCCGAGCGGGTTGGCGAGGCTGCCGAGGAAGTTGAGGTCGGCGAAGACCGTGAGGTCCCAGGCGTCGGGCTTGCCGAACACGGTCCCGACCCAGGTGCCGACGTCGACGTTGGCGAGGGTGACGTCCGCGCCCGCGGCCCGCAGCGCCTCCTGGATGTACTGGTTCCCGGCGCCGGCCGGGCCGACGACCTGGGGGCCGACGAGACGGATCTTCTTGCCCTTGAGCACGGCTCCCGCAGCGGCTTTGTCGGTCCCCACGAGGAAGGAGGAGCCGGGATCGTTGCAGGGGATGCCCTTCTGCACGAACATCGTCGACGGCTCGCCGGTCTCCTTCGAGACGACCTTGGTGAAGGCGGCGCGGTCGACGGCCTGGGCGACCGCCCGGCGGGTGGCGACATCGGCGAAGACCGTGCCGGGTCGCTCGTTGAAGAGCAGGTAGAAGTCGGAGAACCGGCTGACGCTCACGGAGTAGCCGGCCACGCCGTCGAAGCGCGGGATGCCCGAGGCGTCGATCTTGCCGATGTCGAGCTGGCCGCTCGTCACGAGGTTGCCGGTCGCCGTGGGGTCGGGCGAGACCAGGTACTCCATCGTCGCGGCGGCCTTGCCGGGGATCTTCGTGCGCCAGGCCGGCCATGCCTTGTACTCCGGGCGAAGCGCGTAGGAGTACGAGACACCCGACTGGGACTTCTGAAGAAGGTACGGCCCGGACTGGGAACCCTTGGCCTTACCCGCGGCGAGGGCCTTGAGGTCCTTGAGTCCCGCCGGGCAGACGATGCCCGTGCTCGCGACCGACAGGCCGGTGACCATGTCGCCCCACGGCCTGGCGAGCGTGATCTTCACCGTCCTGGCAGCGTCGTCGGCGCTCACTTTCACCGTGTTGCCGGGGCCGAAGACCGTAGGGAGATCGGGCGCCGCCGTCTTCGGGTCGACGAAGCGGTCGAGGGATGCCTTGACGACCGTCGGCGTGATCGGCGTCCCGTCGGCACAGGTCGCGTCGGCGCGCAGGGTGAAGGCGGCCGAGGTCGGCGTGTTCTTCCACTCGGTGGCGAGCCCGCCGACGAGCCCTCCGTCGTCCTTGCGTACGAGGGTGTCGTAGCTGTCGCGGGCGAGCAGGTAGTCCGGCAGGGACAACGCCTTGGCCGGGTCGAAACTGGCCGGCACGTCGATCGTCGTGCGGATCTTCGTGGCACCGGCGGTACCGCCGGTGCCCGGGTCTGCGGACGTCGCCCCGGTGGTCGTACAGCCGGCGAGTACGGCCGTCATGGCGACGGCTGCGGTCACGGGGACCGCGCGGGTACGGGTCTGGCGCATGGGTGCTCCTGGAGAGGGGTGTCACGCTCTACGCAGGTCGCACGGAATCTGACGGGACGAGCGCGAGCAGTTCGGGGCGGAGGCGGTGCGCGCGGCACTCGAAGGACGCCGCATGTGAACGAGCAGTGGAGCACTCGGTAGGGAGAGGATGCCGCCAAGTGAACGACGTAGTCAATAGCGTTAACTATCTTTCCGCGTGCCAGGTTCACCGCCGCTTTCGGCCGCGGGATCAATGCTGGACGGCGACCGCGAGGACTGACGCGTGTCAGTCGCGCGGGAGCGTTGCCGCCTCTGCCTCAAGGGCCGCGAGGAGGATGTCGACCTGCCGGCGGAATACGTCGGTCATGTCGACGGTGCGCAGGTGCTCCTTCGCCGCCTCGGCGTAGGGGTACGCGTCAGGATCCGCCGGGTGGTACTCCTGCACCCAGTTCGTCTCCGCGCCGAACCGCTCGCTGACGAGCCGCCAGGCGTTGTTGCTCGCCATGGCGAGGATGAAGTTCGAGTACGCCTGGTAGCACAGGACGGCCGCCCGGCTGCGCCAGCCGCCGCGGTGGAACGCTTCGAGGAGGGCGTCGACGGCCCGCAGTTCATGAACGCCCCGGGTGACTCTGCCCATACAGAGCGCGGCGGCGGCCGGGTGGTCCAGCGCGGTGTTCCAGGCCCGGATCGCCAGGTCCCGAAGCGACTCGGTCCACGACTCGTGCGGCTCGTACCCCTCGAGGGAGATCCTGTCCAGCTCCTCCGCGACGGCGACCATGATGTGGTCGCGACTCGCGAAGTACCGGTAGACCGCGGTCGCGGAGGCGGACAGTTCCTTGCCGAGCCGCTGGAAGGTCAGCCCGTCCGGCCCGTCCTCGTCGAGGATCCGCAGCGCGGTTCCCACGATGAGCCCCTGGGAGAGAGTTCCCCGTTGGAGCCGCTTGGTCGACCGGCCGCCAACTGTCACTCGAACGCCTCCCTCGGACGGACGGCGAGCACACGCTGCCGCACCCTGCGCCTCCTTGTCGGCAACAGGAAACCAGCCTAAGCGACTGATGCCGAGCGGATCGTCCTGGGCCGACAAGCCGGAGCCATGGCCCCGTGTCCCCCGACGAGCAACCCACCCTCCCGCCTTCCGGCCCGGTTGGCGCAAAACCGTCCATCGCCGGCGGATCCGCCCGGGAAACGGTCGGCCGAAACCTGGTAGCAGGTTGCGGCCGACGCTCGTTGTGGGTTTGCCGTCCGCCGAACGCCGACAGACCCGGGAGCTGACCGCCGTCGAGGGCGCGTCGCCGAGGTAGTCGACCCAGAACCGGTCGGCCCGCTCACCGCCGACGGGATGCTTGTGGTCGCCGTTCGCCAGCTGACGCCGGCGGCGGGCGTAGTCGCGGTACTGCTCCAGCTGTGGGGGCAGCTCCGGCTTCCGGCCCGACACCGCGGCGTTGTAGAGCTCGGCGGTCTCGGCGTGGACCAGCCCCATCGACAGGCCGCGCAACAGACGCCGCACAGCGCGGGCCGATGCCCGATGAGTAATGCCGCCATGCCGGGTCTACCGCACAGTTGAACCACTCCGGGTCGAACCCACAGGAGGTCGAAGTGTCCGCATCAGTGCTCGACATGTCGATGTCACTCGACGGATATATCGCCGATCCAAACGATTTTCTCGGCGGCGACGATGGCGAACGACTGCACAAGTGGGCCGGTCCGGAGGACGGGTCCGGCCTGCTGTCCGGACCGGCCTCGCAATTCCAGGACGAATGGAACACAGCCGGTGCGGTGCTCGCGGGGCGACGCACTGCCGAGCTCATGGATCACTGGGGCGGTGATCACGGTGGTCTCCCGATCTTCGTGCCCAGCCACCGCCCGCCCGGCCCCGCCGCCCGTTGGGGCTATCCGTTGGTGACCTACGTGACCGACGGGATCGAAAGTGCGATGGCACAGGCAAAGGCCGCCGCCGGGGACAAGGACGTACAGGTGCGTGGCGCGTACACGGCGCAACGGGCGCTTGAGGCCGGGGTGCTGGATGAGGTGCAGATCCATCAGATCCCGGTACTGCTCGGTGATGGCCGTCGCCTGTTCGACGTCTTGCCGTCGCAGATCGAGTTGGAGATCATCCGGGTGATCGACACGCCGGAGGCCACTCACATCCGCTACCGCGTCCGTCGCTGAGGCGGTCGACCGGCACCTTCTTGGCTGTGGTGGGTCGAGGGCCGAGGTGCTTTGTCGCATCGGTTACGGGCAAAGGGAGACCAGCGATACCGTCGGTCTCTGGAGGCGTCGTACAGCGCCGTGAGCGCCTTCGAGCGTGATGATCGCCCCCGCCGGACTGTTCAGGCGGGATACCTGGCAGAACAGTGGCCGTTGGTGATCTGGACGCGGGCGGTCAACGCGTGGCCGTCGCCCACCATCTACCGGCCGGCTGTCCCGTCTGAAGTGATCCGGCTTCGAGACTGGAAATGTGACCTGCAGCGACCAGAACAACTGAGATGTCAGGCAGAGCGAATTCTCAGCTGGTCTGGTCCGGCTCCGCCATTTCCAACTGCCACCTCGTTCCGGAGTGCGGGACGCTCGGTCGTTGTGGCTACAAGGGGTAAAGGGCGACGGTCATCAGGGAGAGGGCCGCAGGGCCGGCGTCTGCGTCGGTGCCCCAGTCGGTCCAGTCCACCGTGGCTTGGCGGGAGCCGTCGGGTGTGTGGAAGGAGATGGTGCGGTAGCCGGGCGTGCCGCCGCCGTGGCCCACGATTGTGCCGCAAGGGAGCGCGGCCGTCTCCAAGCCGAGGCCCCAGCCGTCGCCGCTGGTGTCGGCGGTCGTCTCGCGCAGTTCGGCCGGGCGCAGGAGGCCGCCGCTGAGCAGGGCGCGGAAGAAGTGGTCGAGGTCGGCGGTGGTGGAGATGATCTCACCGGCGGCGCCGCCAACGGACATGTTGACGGTGGTGTAGTCGACCGGGAGAAGTGGCCCGTCACCTCTGCTCATTGGTTCGTAGCCGTGGGAGTGGGGACCGGCGTTGAAGGGAGAGGAGCCCGGCAGGCGGGTGTTCCGGAGTCCGAGGGGCCCCGAATGATGCGCTGGTCGATTTCGGTGCGGTACGAACGGCTGGTGGCCTTGTCGACGATCATCCCGAGCACGATGTGGTCCGTATCGGAGTAGTGGTGATCGGTGCCCGGAGGGAACAGCAGAGGCGGTGCCGGTCCCCGTCCTCGGCGACCCGTCGGACCAGCTCGGCAGGTGTCCAGGTGCGGAAGCGGTCGTGGGGGCGTCGCCGTCCAGCAGTCCGTCGGTGTATCCAGGCAGGCGGCTGGCGTGGTGGAGCGGTTCCCGGACCGTGACCT
>NZ_AEJB01000103.1 GCF_000331005.1 Streptomyces turgidiscabies Car8 | reverse complement strand
CAGTGCGACGGATCCACCCGGGGGAACGAGGGGATTTCCCGGAACAAGAGACCACCCGCCCCGACGCCGGGATCAGGGGTTCGCCTAGGGCCGTCGGGAACGAGCCCGTCACCCTTGCCCGCCGACCCCTGCGCTGGCTCTCTCCAGTGTCCAGGCACGGGGCTCGGTACCTTTCCTCGTTCCGGGACTCCGACACGTTCATCGATCCCGGACAGCACATTCACGCGGACCAGATCACCTGAGGCGACGAGCGAATCGGACCAGATCATCCGAATTGTGACCAGGTCCGTTGCGACGGGACACCGTCGCCGTCGTTACGTCCTGTGGTGCTCACTCGCTGTCCCGTGACACTGGCTCTTGACCGTTTGCCTATCAGACTTCGACGGACACGAGTTTGTGTCATCGGAGTTCGATCACCGCAGGTCAGAGCGTTGCGATCGTCGTGCGGGCTGCTCGATCCGTGGGGACGGTGGGGTCAGGAAGGCTTGACCGCCGAGACCGGTGTGACAGTCACCTTGTTGTCGCACTCGGCCCACACCCCTTCGTCCAGGGCGACCTGGTGCTTCCCGGAGTGAGGCAACCCGATGACCATCGTCGGATACGTCACCGGGTCCTTGCCCGACACGCAGTAGCCGTCGCCCTCCCCCTGGACCTGGACGAAGGTCAGCTTCACCCACGCCTTGCCGTCCGGCCGGACCGTCACGGTGACCGCCCTGCCGGTAGCGGTGACCTTGAGCGGGGTGTTGCGGGCGGGCGAGCCGTTGCCGGCGCCCGCGACCGTCGGATGGCCCTTCACGACGCACGTCCTCCCGGAGACGTTGGTGAACTGCACAACCGCCGCCCCGGTCCCCGTACCGACGGGCCGGTTGGCAGCCTGCCAGGCGCTGACCTGGAGGGCGGAGGCCGAGCAGTCGGGCGGCGGGGTGGAGGTGGCGGTGCTCGCCGCCAGGGCGGCACCGGGCAGGATGCCGGTCACCGCCGCCGCGACGGCCGTAACCGCCGTCGTCGCCAGAACCGCCCTGCGAATGCCGTTGCTGTGCCGCATGTTGTCGTCCCCCTGAGTCGTCTCGTCCGCGGGTTTCGGTCGTCGGTTGTTGCCCCGCGGTACGCGTCGTCGTCGTACGTGAGTGCAGACAGGGCGGGAGAGGGGCAGCGTTCCGGGCGGCGGCCGCTTGTGACGGAACGGTGACGACAGGCTGCAGCCGTGCGGACGGCCGTCAGGGCAGACAGACCCCCCGTCATCGCGACAATCCTGGACGCCGAGGGCTTCCGCCAGGTCCGGTGATCGCCGCCCGCGCCCAGCAGGACACGGTGTGGAACCGCGCCCAGCTCAACAACCAGCTGCGCTCGCACCTCAAGCAGTACTGCCCGGCCGCTCTCGCGGCGTTCGCCGTCCGCGGCGTGGGCCTGGATTCCCGGGAAGCACGCGCGGTCCTCGCCGGGGCACCCGCCCCGCACACCGCCGCTCGCTTGACCCGAGCCCAGCTGCGGGCCGCCCAGCGCAGATCCGGACGAGACCCCCGATCCACTGACCGACGAGATACTCGCCGAGATCGAGGCAGTTACCTTTCATGCGCCCCCGGGCCCTGGCATGTGCGCCAACTCGACGACGCCTTCACCGTGAGTCTCGTCGCCATCAGTACTGTCCCCGACACCGGCGCCGGCGAACGCTGGCCGGACTCCGACCACCGCCAGATCGTGGCCGCCACCCTGGTCCAGCAGCTACGACACGTCGACGTCGCGGACGAACACCGGGACGAGAACGCCGACTTCATCGCCAACGCCCGCCAGGACGTCCCCCGCCTGATCGCCGAGATCCGACGTCTCGGCCGCCTCCTCGAATCCCAGGATCAGAAGCCCAGGGCAGGCTGAAGGGCACCACTGATCGGTGCCAGAGGACAGCCGCCGACAGGTACGCCCTTACCGTGTTTCACCATCCGTGGGTGAGTACCTCGTCGAGGGCGTCGACGAAGACGTCGGCGCTCTCCATGGTCAGGCACAGCGGCGGTTTGATCTTCAGGACGCACATCCGGTCCGAAGTCGGCTGCATCAGCACGCCCAGTTCTCGTAGCCGTTCGCAGATGGCGGCTGTCTCCTCGGTCGCCGACTCCCGTGTCTCGTGGTCTCTGACGAACTCGAGGCCCAGATACAGGCCACTGCCGTGAACGGCGCCGATCAGCGGGTGCTTGTCAGCGAGTCGCAGCAGCCGCGTTCGCAGATGTGCGCCGACCGTGCGTGCGTTCTCCTGGAGACCTTCGTCGCGGAGTACGTCGAGCACGGTCAGCCCGACCACCGAACTGACCGGGCTGCCGCCGGCCGATGAGAAGAAGTAGCCCTGCGAACGGTAAGCGTCAGCGATCTCGCGTCGGGTGATCACCGCCCCCAGGGGATGGCCGTTGCCCATCGCCTTGGCGACAGCGACGATGTCCGGTTCCACGCCCTGCTGCTCGAAGCCCCAGAAGTGGGAGCCCAGCCGTCCATAGCCGACCTGCACCTCGTCGGCGACGCAGAGACCGCCGGATTCCCGGGTGGCGGCGTAGACCTGCTCGAGGTAGCCGTCGGGCAGAGCCATTCCGCCGGCGTTGCCGTAGTAGGGCTCGCACACGAACGCCGCTGGGGGGCGTCCGGACCTGACCAGGTCGGATATCACTGCCGCGGCCTCGGGGCCGTAGAGGTGCGCCTCAGGGCCGCGGTGCGGGCCGCGGTAGCTGTTCGGCGTGGGGACCGTATGCACCCACTCGGGGCGGGTGGCCAAGGCGTTCGGGTTGTCGGCCGTGGAGGTGGAGATGGCGTCGCCGGCGTAGGTCCAGCCGTGGTACGCCTCCTCCATCGCGACGACGTCGCGCCTCCCGGTAGCGGCCCAGGCCAGCCGCAGTGCCAGATCCACGGCCTCGGAGCCGCTGTTGACGAGGAAGACGGTGTCGAGTCCGTCCGGCAGGAGCGCGCTCAGCCGCTCCGAAAGCTCCACCACCGAGGCGTAGTGGAAACGGGAGTTGGTGTTGAGCCGCTGCCACTGCCGGTGCACCGCTTCAACCAGTCGCGGGTGCCCGTGGCCCAGGACGGTCACGTTGTTGAGCATGTCCAGGTAGCCGCGGCCGCGGGTGTCCACCAGGTGGTGCTGCCAGCCGCGCTCGATCTGCGGAGGCGTTTCGTAGTAGTGCTCCTGCACGGTGGCGAAAGACCTCACTCGACGCTCCAGCAGGACACTTTCCGGCTCCGTGGGCGTGCCCGCCACGGGACGGTCCGCCCGGGAGAGGATCAGGCCGGTGGGATCGGGGCACATCGTCAGCCAGCCCGCATCCAGCCCTGGCGGAGTGAAGCGTGGCGCAATTCCCGTGCCGAGCCGGGACAGTTGCGCATCCAACTGGTACCAGTCGTCCCGGGCGGCGACGGTGCCCAACTGCTGACCGCATACGGCCTCTCCTCCGTCGGTGACCGCGCCGGCCGGGTTGATGCCGTCGAGCACCAGGTGCAGCCCCCCGGCGGTCAGGGTCACTCCGTGCTCTGCGTGCCGGGTGACCGTGCCGGCCCACGGCGCGTGGACCGCCAGCGGGATCGTGAGGTGCACCTCCACGCCGAGCGCGAGCGTGGCGCTCTCCTCTGTGTTGTCGACCCGTGTACGGGTGAGACGGCACTCTCCATACCGGGTCAGCACTGCCGTGCCGCCCGAGGCCAGTGCCCGTGCGATCACAGTGGACTCCGCGTCGGGATCGAGCCAGCCGCCGCCGTGCAGCGCGTCGCTGGTGACGGACAGGTCGAGCACCGTTGTTTCGGAGGGAAGTTCGGGGAGAAGAGGGTGGCTCGAGGTCGGTGGATCGTTGTGCGGGGCGGGTTCGCCGATCACCTGCCGGAAGTGGGCCGCCATCACCTCGGCCGGTACCGAGGCGCCGGCTTCGAACATGGCCCACTCACGGTCAAGGGCCGCCGTAGCGTAGCTGTTGGCGGGGTCCTGCAGTGCTGCGTGCTGCCCGCATACCACCAGCACGCAGCCGCGCAGCACGACAAGGGGCCACAGTACGTCCAGCTCGTCTCCGACGAGGGGCCGTACGGCGTGGAACGCGCGGACCGCGGGCAGCACCGAAGCCGGTGTGGCTCCGTGATGATGCAGGACGGAAGTGCAGGCGACCGCGAGCTCGGCCACGGCCCAGCTGTGTGTGAGATCTCCGAAGTCGATCAGCCCGACCGGTATGGGGCGGCCGTCCGGGTCCGTCCGGCACACCACGTTGTTGTCGGCCACATCGCCGTGAATGACCTGTACGGGAAGCCGCGCGGCGTGCCCCTCCACCAGTTGTTGTGCCGCGCGGGCGGCTCGCAGCACACGCTCGGCCCTTCGCTGGTCGACCATGTGCGGGGCCAGTGTCTCGACGACTTCGAGTGCGTTGCGCAGGTCCCACAGCATCGGCCTGTCCGGAGCCGGTATGTCGAGGCCTTCCAGGGCCGCGGTGCTGCTTCCGGCAAGCTCTCCCAGCCGCGCCACCACCCGCGGAGCCAGATAGCGGCTGTCCATGATGGGTTCACCGGGAACATAGTCGAGCAATTGGCAGTCGTAGTCCTGGCCGTCCACGGAGACGGTCTGGATGTGTTCCCCGTCGACTCCAACCCGGGCCCGCGGTAGCCGCAGCTCCGGCAGCGCCCGGGCGAGGCGCTCAGTGGCCTCGGACTGCGCCCTCAGTACCGCGCGGTCGATGACCGGGTTGAAGACCTTGAAGACGTACCCGTGCTCATCCGGACCGGTGCGCACCCGAAAGTTGCGGTCGTGATTGCTGCCCAGTTCCTCGAGTGTTCCCTCGATGCCGAATCGCTCCGCGAGGAGGGCTGCGGCCCGCTCCTCCTCGATTGCGACCATCGGCGCCACCAGCCACTCGGCAGAGGAGATGCCCATCGAATTCTCCGTTCAACAGTTGGTTGACCCGCGACAGCCCGGTCGCTGCGGATCGGCGAGCGCGATCAGACAGAGGTGATGCGGGCCGGCGGGCCACGCCATCGCACGGACCCCTGAAGTGGGTTCAAAAGACAAAGAGTTGGAGGTCCACAGTGGCGTCGAGGGTTTTCCTCACCACCTCGGTCCGCCAGTTTGGGCGCTGCTCAGCCGACGTTCCAGAAGAACCGGTGCGTGTGAATCCCGAAGTAGGGGAAGCTCTCCACCTTTGTCACGCCCTCGATGGGACGCACGACGTCGTTGACGAAGTCCAGCAGGTCACTCGGACGCCGACAGACGGCCTCAGCGAACAAGTCGAAGGTGCCGGCGGTCAGGACGGCGTAGACGACCTCGTCGTGGCGTGAGAGTTCGTCGGCCACCGCCCTCGGATCGCCGTCGACTCGGAGTCCGAGTAGGGCCATGGCCTGCCCGCCCATCGCCATCGGGTCGGTGACTCCGACGACCTGCACCGCCTTGGTGTCGATCAGCCGCTGCAGCCGTTGCCGCGCGGCCGACGCCGACAGGCCGACCTTCGGGCCGAGATCGGCGTAGGGGATGCGCCCGTCGGTCTGCAGTTCGCGCAGGATGGCCCGATCGATGTCGTCCATAAGGACACCTCCTAGGTACGCGAGCAGCTAACCATGCAATCGATTCACGCGCAATGAGCGCAAGACGCCGTCGATTCCTCTGTGAAGAAAGTCGAATCAATCGTTCGGGTCGTGGAAGCCACATGGCACCGGACACCGGACATGGAACCTGCCTCGCCGGCAGTCCTGCCGAAGCCCCGGCCAGGAGGCGCTGCCAAGACCCAGTGACCGACTGGCCACTCACGCTCGGCGCACGACCTGACGGCTCCGGGCGGGATCGCCAATCCCCCACACGTTCCGGCCACGCGGTTGACGCGGAACCAGACCGCCGCGGAGACGGACAGCCCTGCTCACCGAGCAAGCCGGGCTGCCGGCTGTTCTGGTCGGCAGGGGCCGCACATTGGCCGGGCGGCAGGTGCCGTGGCAGCGCGTTCCCTTTCCCGCCGACGAGGCTCTCGTCGTCGCTCCGGCGGGCCTGAACGTGCGGCTCGGCGCTGGCGTACGGCACCACTCGGAGGGTCGCCGCAGGGCGGGCGCCCCCGATCTCTGAGTGAGGGCTTCGTAGTCCCGCGCCGGACGGCGGTGCTGCATCAGCCAGCCGGAGGTCCGCTCGATCACCCACCGTATCGGGAACGGCTCGAACCCCTTCGTCCGTGGCCGCTGCACCACCTCGGCATCGAGCTTGGCGCAGTGCCTCAGCCGAGGCCGAGTCGGGTCAGTGCGGTGGTCCAGTCGGTGACGATCGCCTTCTGGGCGGCGGCGAGGGTGACGGTACCCTTGCAGACCGCGGTGTGCAGCTTCGTCTCCACCGGGTCCTTGGCGTTGTTGACCCCTGATCCCTTCTTGTGGCCGGGATCGGCCGGCTCCACCCACAAGTTGCGGTAGTCGTTCGGGTCCCCGCCCAACTGCAGACTGATCAGGTGGTCGTACTCGGCATCCGCCATGCGGCCGGTAAACCCGTAGGAGGCGGCGTTCAGCTTCTTCTCCCTGCCGGTGACGGACGTGGACGGCCGGATCCCGGAGGTGTAGCCGCCCTTGCGGCATATCGTCGACTGCAGATTCGACTGGGTGACCGCCGGAGAGACCGCGCCCGGCGTGCACCCCGGGTCCTGCAACGGCTCGCCCTTGAGATACCGGTAGTGGCAACTGCCCGCCGCCGGCTGCTTCTGCACCGTGTACGTCCTCTGCGGACCCGCCCCCACCGCGATCGCCCGCCCGGCCCCGTCTGCACCTGACGGCTCCGCCGTACCACTCGCACTCCCCGACGGCACAGCGCCGCCCAGCGAAGCAGGAGAACAGCCCGCGAGCACCAGGCAGGTGAACAGGACGGACATGGCGGCGCGGCGGGCAGAACGCATGACGACCCCTCACGGGCAGGCGATGGCTGAGCAGATGCTGTCCTATCCGACTGCCGCCCCACCACGCGGGGGTACCACTCGAAGACGCACCGCCCTTGGACGGGCCCAGCACCGGCGGCGCACAGACGACGGGCCCTGGATCCAGCCAGTGCCGCAGCCGTCCGCTGCGACGCACCCCGTCCGGCTCAAGAACTCGCCGGGAATCAAGCCCGTTCAGGCGCCGACGACGAACTCCCTGAGCATCACCGCCAGGTCAGCCGGAGTGTCAACAGCCGGTGTCCTGTAGCGCGCCGCGCGGATGGTCATGCAGGTGGCCACGAAAGCCGGCAAGTCCGAGGATCACATCGAAGAACTCCATGTAGGCGTGGGCTCCGCGTTGATGGGTCTTGAGCTCGGCGCAGACGGTTTCCACTTCCCAGCGTTCGCGATACAGGGCGGCGGGCGTCGAGCAGGCTGATCACCAGCCGGTAGCTCTCGGCGGCACGGCGGGTGCCGGCCAGCTGGTAGGCCAGGACCCGCACGGTGACGGGGTCGGTGTGAGCGGGATCGGTGCCGGTATGAATGCCGGAAAGCCAGGACCCGTCCCGCAGCATCCGGTCGACGGGCAGGACGCGGTTGGCGGCCCCCCTCCACAGCAGATGGGCACCGGTGGTGGTGAAGGCCCGCCACAGCGGCACCCCGAGGAACTCCCGATCGGCCAGGACCAGTTCGCCGGGGCCGCAGGAGCGGGGCAGGTGGCCCACCAACGTCACTTCCCCGGCGCGGCAGCCGGCCGGCTCGGCGTCCAGCACGAGATGCGTGCCCACCTCGACCAGGCAGGCCCTGGGCTGGGCGAGGACGGTGCGGATCGTCGCGGCGACCATCTCCGCGGAACCCTTGGGGATGACGGCGAAGACGTTGCGGACGAAGTGGACTCAGCAGCGTTGCCCGACGGCGCCGAGCATGACCTTGCGGATGGCTTTGACCCGGCCGCGATGGCTGTCGGAGATGACCGGGCGGACGCCGATCAGACCGCGTTCGCGCAGTGAGCGCAGCACCTGTGCCCAGAAGGCTTCGGTCTCGCTGGCGCCGGAAATGACGCCGCCGACTTCGCGACCGCCCTCCGTGGGGGGACGTAGGTGGCGTCGACGAAGAGGCAGGGGAAGCGGATGTGGTCCAGCGTGTGGGTCCGGAAGGCGTCGAGCTGTTCGGCCAGGTCCGCGCAGATCCGGGAGACGTCGCTCTTGGATGTCCCGGTGTCGAGCCGAGGGCTTTGACGAGGTGATCGACGGAGCGGGCGGAGACACCGTGGACGAATACCTCTGTGACGACCGCGCAGAGCGCCTGGTCGCTGCGTCGCCGGCGCTGCAGCAAGCTGGGGAAGAAGCTCCCGGCCCGCAGTTTCGGGAGGGCTGGTTCCAAGTCGCCGGCCAGCGTGGTCGCCGTCGTCGGCGTACCCGGGTAGGTGCTCAGCCGCGTACTGCTGAACGTGCTCACCTGTCAGCTTCGGCGGGAGCCTTCCCTCACCGTGCAGTCGCCCGACGGCGAGTGGCACGGATCAGCACGCTGACCAGAGTCGCCAAGTCGAGCGCGCCGTCAGGGTCGTCCGCGTAGCGGGTGGTCTGGAGCGGCCCCACTTCATCCAGGCGTACTCCTTCCCTCTCCAGGACGTGGGCGAGGACCAGTAGTGCCAGGCGGGCGTTGCCGTCCGGGTACGGGTGGAAGAAGGCGATGTCGAGGTATGCCCTGGCCGCGCGGGCGGTCAGGGGGACCGACGGGTCGGCGCTCTGGTACAGGCAGGCGGCGAAGTCCTGCCATGTATGGGGCGTGAGCCCGTATCGTTCCCGGCCGCCCTTGGCGAAGGCATCGCTCTGACGCAGACCCACCTCGTTCACACCAAGGACCAGCCTCTGCCAGCCGGTGAGAAGGCTCGGCGTGAGCGGCTCTCCCTGTGAGGCCGCGACACGGGACAGGACCATCGCAGCGAGCAGTCGGTCGGCACGATCCCGGTCGCGAACGCGGACCGGACCGTCGAACCAGGCAGCGAGTCCGTCGACGGCCGGGCACACCGGTGCCGAGCCCACGCGCGCGGCCGAGGACCAGTCGACCTGCTCCCTGACCTTGCACCACGCCGCCAGCGCGTCATCGCTCACGATAGAACCCGCGACCGGTCAGGCGAATCGCCAGGTCCTCTCCAACCGTGTCGACCAGGGTCGGGGCGGGCGCAACGTGGCTCTTGAACCGGCCGCCGATCGCGGCTTCCACCGCCTTCTGCGCCTCTTCCAATCCCAGGCCGGTGGAAGTGAGGAACCAGGTCAGCGTCGTCTCACAGAGTCCGTACCAGGACGATTCGGCGTGGGTGCTGCTGACGACCGCGGTGACCAGTCGGGTCACCGCCCGTTCGAGATGCCAGCTTCGGTCCTCGGCGTCCGCGTCGGGGTGCGGTGCAAGTTGCTCGAACCGCTCGGCCATGTCCTCCAGCCAGTCACGCCACTCCAGCAGGCAGGTCACGACACGTTCGGCGGTCTCCTGCGCGCCTGTGACCGAGTGCGACTCGCAGCACCAGGCTTCGACGGGTCCACCGTAGTGAACCGAGCGTCCCCAACCGCAGGCCCACCGGCCGTAACGGGACACCAGGAGCACGGTCACGTTGTCCATGAACTGGTAGCCCGCCAACCGGTCGGGATCAGCCGCCCTGTCGGCCTCGGAAGGCACCATCGGGACGACAAGCGCCGTCAGCCGTACCGCCTCGTCATCGTCCCAGTCGAAAGGGTTCCGGCTGGGATCAGCGGCGCTCCAAGGGAGCGACCAGACTCGTTCGATGTGGATGGACGTGGCGGACCCCCGTAGTCAGACATGACGGAACAACTGACCGATCATGTCCGGGAGGTCGAGACCTGTCACCCCAATATGTTGGCCCTGCCACCCGGCTACCTCCCATCCGCCGGCACGTTCACGGGTACCCGCCTGAGCACCTGCTTGTGTACGCCGACAACCGTCTTGTCCCGGTGGCCGTTGCGCCAGGTGGTGCGGGTGTCGGTGTGTTCGCTCCACTCGGCGGCGATTGCGGAGGCGACCTCGGCCTCGATCAGTTCCTGCAGCAGCCGCTCGGCGACCTCGCGGACGGGTTCAAAACCGTCGGACGAACGGGACTCAAGCAGGCGACGTAGGTCATGCGAGCACAAAACCACCGTGCACCCCCTGGGGTTGAACTGCCCGTTCGCTCAGGGACAGTTGCACGGTGGCCTGCCAGTCGAGCCGGGATCAGCCATTGGCAGACGGCGCACCCGAGGGAGCAGAACCCGCGCACTCGATCACGGAGATCTCTCCACCACACAGCGAGACGCCATCACAGTGCCAAATCAGTCAAGCGGTTGCGGTGCAGGTATAGGGGGAATTTCGGGCGAAATATGAGACATCAATGCCGTGACCCGGCTGTCCGGGTTGTTATACAGCGGTGACCCGCTATTAAGGAGCGCCCGTTGTAGAGGGTCCACGTCATTTGACGGGATATACAGCAGTGCGACGGTGGTGATGTATCCAAGGGTGTCAGTGGTGTCCAACGGACGTAACTGCGCGACCACGACATCGTTCGTGTCCGCACCCAAGCCGTATGCCACGCCTCGCGGCAGGAAATTGAAGATCTGTGCGGCGGCCGTAGGCTGCCCTGCCACGAACGAGTAATCGAGCTGAGACAGGAAACCGACCTGGACCAGCGTGGTTCCCTGAGGTTGAGCCGGCACACCGCCGCTCGGATTGATGGCGGCGGGAAGTTCCGTCAGGGCAGACGGCGCCGCCACTCCGGACGATGCCGCCATCGCCGGTGCAGCGTGGCCGAGCGCAACAGCCGGACCACCGAGCGCGAGGATTGCCGAAACAGTAAGGAACCGTAAGTGCATGTCTTTGCCTCCACCGAATCTTTTGCAGAGCGCCACTGGTGGGCGCCGACATACGCTATCCGAAAAATCACCCCGGACGAGAGAGAGAATAAAATCTCCGGTTGACGGAACCTGGGACCGCTGATCTCCGTCGTCCCCCTCTTTCAGCCCTAGACGTGGGGACGACCGGTACGGCGTCCCGCTCCGGCGGCCAGGCAGGCGCCGCGCCGGGCGAGCAGCGACGCACGCGCGGAGCGGGGCCCGGACTGTGCCTGGCCTGTCAGGGGAGCGCTCGAACGAAGGGGGGATCAGGTGCTCAAGGCAGGCGCGATCGCGAGTTCGGCGACGGACTGGGTCTGCTCCGTTCACCGTCGCGAAGAAGTCGGCCGACTGTGAGCCTCCGGTGTTGATCGCTTCTCGGTGGCTGCCGGAGCTGCGGGTGATCCAGCCACCGTTGTTGTACCTGAGTGTGGCGCCGACTCCGGAACTCCATGCAGTAGTCCTCGGCCTGGCCCCAGTGGAAGGCGCCTCGACCGCAGCGGGGTGCGGTGGCCAGGCTCCCCCGCGCCGCGGCGGCTGACGCAGCTGTGGCGAAAAGCATCGAACTGGGCGAGGACGCTTCCGTCGGCGACCTGGGTGAGCATGCCCGCGCTCGATCACCGTCATGCCGATCGCCACGCCGAGCCCGAGCGGCTCACGGCTATCCCGGTGTCGAGCCGTGCCGGTGCGCCGAACAGGGGCAGTGGCCGCGATGCCATCATCCGTTCTGTTGCAGCAGGGGCGCCCCCAGGGGTGTCAGGGCGTATAGCACTGTGTCGGCGTGGCGGTGGCTGGTGATCAGGCGGGCGTCGCGCAGGACCGTCGTGTGATGGCTCGCGGTCGTGGGAGGGGACACCGGCGTGCCGGGTGGCCTCAGTGGTGGTGGCTCCGGTGGCCGCGGCCCGCGGGATGACGGTGCGGGTGGTGCCGAGCAGGCGTGCAGGGGTGCGTGGCCGTCGGCGTGCTGGGTGGCGGCGGGCAAGTGGCGGATGGGATGGAGGCATTGCGGGCGGCAGGTCGGGGTCTGCCAGCGGGACCGGGGTGTTCCAGCAGAAGTACGAGAGATGAGGAGCAGCGCGCGACCGTTGAGGTGGAGGTCGCACTCGGTCGGGTATCTGCCGAGCTCCAGGACCGGAGGCGCCCCCGGATGCAGGGGCGCCAGACGCCGTTGAGGACACCTTCGACGCCCTTACCGCACGGGGTGCGGGCTGGCGTGTGCACTCGGCGTGCAGATGTCCCTCCAGGCCATCCGCGTCGACCCCCTCGCCAAACCCACCACCCCTCCCGACCCCCCTCCCCCACGTCACGATTCCCGGACCGCTCGCGGACACGGTCCTGGACGGCGAGAACGAGTCAGCCGGCCTGAAGACCGACTGCCATCGTCAGTTCGAGGACCCGGTGCGGTGAGGCGAGATCCGGAAACAGCTCTCGCAGCTGCGACATGCGGTACCGGACGGTCTGGGGATGGACGAACAGCGCCGCCGCCACCTCGTCCCGTCTGCCCTGGTGCAGCAACCACGCCCGCAACGTCTCCTCCAGCCGCCGCGCGGTCGCGGCAGGCAGGGCCCGCAACGGTGCGAGGGCCCGGGCACGCAGGTCTGCGAACGCGTCCGCGTCGGCGCTCAGCACCAGCTCGGGGAGGTGCTCCTCGGTGTCCCGGATATCAGCGGAGAGGGAACGCGCGCGGACGGCTCGTGCGTACGAGGCGGACGCACGAGTCCATGGCCGGGCCGGGCCGACCACGGCGGTGCGGCCGGTCAGCTGCCTCAACAGATGCGGTCGGTCGGCATCGGGGACGAGCAGCACACCGGTGGTGTCCGGCAGATCGTCGAGGACGAGGGTGCTCGGGTCGAGCACGCGGTAGGCGGGCCGGGCCTGGTCGGCGGGGAGCAGGACCGCGGTCAGCGAAACCGGAGGCTGCCACGCGGCCCGTTGAACAGAGGCCAGCAGCACGTCCGGGCTCGCGTCGGCGAGGAGGTCGCGGACCAGTTGTTCCAGATGGCGCTCATGAGCCCGGCCCCGGGCGGCCAGTTCGTCGGCGTGGCCCGCGGCGCTCGCGGCGGAGAGCTCGTCGATGTAGGCGAAGGTCAGTTCGGCGAACTTGGCGACCTCGGCGGCGGGCAGACCCGCGGGTACGGCACCGGCGGCCAGACATCGCCAGGCCACGCGGGCGCCGACGCGGTAGGCGCTGAGGAGGGCGTCCATCGAACGGCCGTCGCGCACCTCGCCACGGCCCAGCTCGTAGGCCGCGTCACCGGCGTCGCCGCCCGTGACGTTCCCGCTCGCGAGGTCCAGGTAGTGCCCCAGGGCGGTACGGACGGCTCGGCGGATGGTGCCGCCCATGCTTCCCGACAGAGCGTTGGCGTAGGGAGGGACCTCGTCGATGATCGCCTGGACGACCTCGTCGGCAGTGGTCTTCAGCGTGGCCCGAAGTACGGTGACCGTCGTCTCATCCAGGGCCAGTTCGGTGGCCCTCCGGATTGCATGACTCATTTTTTGTTCCCTGCGAACAATTCAGCCGACCAGATTTACGTCCTACGGACAGGACTTTACGCCCTGCGGCGCATCAAGCTGGAGTCATGACGAGTGCAGCCCTCCGCAGTAGGGCGTGGAAACTGCTGGAGATGGTCACGACGCCGCTGCTGCCGTCGGACTACCTCGACCTGGTCAGCCCACTGCGTGCGGGCGCCGACCTGCGTGGGCGCATCGAGGCCGTGCACCCCGAGACGGGCGACGCCGCGACCATCGTGATCAGACCGGGGCGGGGCTGGCGCGGCCACACAGCCGGTCAGTACGTGCGCATCGGGGTCGACGTCGACGGGGTGCGTCTGTGGCGTGCCTACTCGGTCACCTCCCCGACAGACCGCCAGGACGGCCGCGTCACGATCACCGTGAAGGCGATCCCGGACGGCAAGGTCAGCAACCACCTGGTCCGCGGGGCGAAACCGGGCACCCTGATCCACCTCGACCAGGCGACCGGTGACTTCGTGCTGCCGGAGGCCAAGCCCGCCAAGGTGCTCTACCTGACGGCCGGCAGTGGCATCACGCCGGTGATGGGCATGCTGCGCGACACCGAGTTCGACGACGTCGTCATGGTCCACTCCGCGCCGCGGCCCCAGGACGTGATCTTCCGCAGCGATCTGCACGACCTGGTCGCGGACAAGAAGCTGCGTCTCACCGAACTGCACACCGACACCGACGGCACGCTCGACATCGCCCGTCTCGACGAACTCGTACCCGACTGGGCCGAGCGTGAGACCTGGGCCTGCGGGCCCGCGGGCCTGCTCGACGCCGCCGAAAAGCACTGGAGCGAACACGGCGTCCAAGAGCGCCTGCACACCGAACGCTTCCGTCCCGGCGTCGTCGTCGCCGGCGAGGGTGGCGAGGTCACGTTCAGCACCACCGGCAAGACGGTCGACGCGGACGGCGCCACGCCGTTGCTGGACGTCGGCGAGGAGGCCGGCGTGCTCATGCCGTCCGGGTGCCGCATGGGCATCTGCTTCGGCTGCGTCACGCCGCTCAACGCGGGCGCCGTCCGTGACCTGCGCACCGGCGAGATCACCGAGGCCGAGCCGGGCGTCCTCATTCAGACCTGCGTGTCCGCCGCGGCGGGCCCCTGCGACATCGAACGGTAGGAACACCTTGACCGCCATCGACCCCACCGCCCACCTGACCGCGGAGCAGATCGAGGAGCTCGGCCGCGAGCTGGACGCGATCCGCGACGAGGTGATCGCCGGCCGCGGCGAGAAGGACGCCGCCTACATCCGCAAGGTCATCTCGGCACAGCGCAAGCTCGAGCTGGTCAGCAGGGGCGTGCTGCTGTTCTCGATCTTCCCGCCCGCGTGGCTCATCGGCACCGCAGGTCTGTCCGTGGCGAAGATCATGGAGAACATGGAGATCGGCCACAACGTCCTGCACGGCCAGTGGGACTGGATGCGGGACCCGAAGATCCACTCCACCACCTGGGACTGGGATCACGTCTCGCCGGCCGAGCAGTGGAAGCACTCGCACAACGAGCTGCACCACACGTACACCAACGTGATCGGCAAGGACAACGACCTCGGCTACGGCATCATGCGCGTCGACGAGGACCAGAGGTGGCACCCGTTCCACCTCGGCCAGCCGCTGTGGAACTTCATCAACGCCTGCTTCTTCGAGTACGGCATCGCCGCGTACGACCTGGAGCTCGGCAAGAACCTGCAGAAGCGCCGCCGCAAGAACCCGGAGTTCCGCGCGCGGGCCAAGGCGGTGGGCCGCAAGATCCGCAAGCAGGTGCTCAAGGACTACGTGATCCACCCGCTGCTGTCGGGCCCGTCGTTCCTCACCACGCTCGCCGCCACGTTCACCGCGAACCTGGTCCGCAACCTCTGGACCCACTCGGTGATCATGTGCGGGCACTTCCCCGAGGGCGTGCAGGTCTTCGAGCGCCGGTCGATCAAGGGCGAGACGCGCGGCCAGTGGTACCTGCGCCAGATGATGGGTTCGGCGAACATCAGCGGCAGCAAGGCCATGCACTTCATGACCGGCAACCTGTCGCACCAGATCGAGCACCACCTGTTCCCGGACCTGCCGAGCAACCGGTACGCCGAGGTCGCGGTGAAGGTGCGCGCGCTGTTCGAGAAGTACGAGCTGGAGTACGTCACCGGGCCCCTGCCCAAGCAGGTGTTCTCGGCGTGGCACAAGGTCTTCCGGCTCTCGCTGCCGAACAAGAAGCCCAAGGTCAAGACGCCTGACCGCGAGCAGGAGCTCATCGCGGCCTGATTCCCGGTGTCGGTCCAGATTCGCCCGTACCAGTGGCACCGCCGGTTTCGGTGCGATCCGTTGCGGACAGTGGGCGACCACGACGGCAGACCACACGACACCGGAACCGGGACGGCTCGCCTTCGCGCTCCATGAGCCGCCCCCTGGTCCACGGCGAGGTCGTCATCCCGAAGAGCATGCCCAGCACACTGGGCATGCTCCGCCCCGGAGCCTGCCTCCTGTCTCCGGTGCCACATGCGCTTCAGCAGGGCCGTGCGGGACGCGCTGAGGTGAAGCACCCCGTCGGGTGACGGCGCAGGGACCATCTGCTGCGGGGGAAAATTCCCTGTCTAGCCGGCTTCCAGGAGAACTCTGTACGGGAGAGCAGAGCCGGCTTGTCGTCCATCAACCGAGCTGCCTGCCACGGCTGTTGCTCGGCGTCATTCACAGGTCAGGATGACTGGGAGGCGCGCCCTGGTAGTCGACGGCGAGCTTGTCCGTCCGCATCGCCGGACCACGCGGAGCCCCATGGCCGACGCGGTACCCCGGCCGACGGCTCTCGTGGCGACCTCGCCGGTGCGGGCCTCGGAGAGAACGGACTACCCCTACAACTCGGGTATCACGCTGGGCTGTTGTGTCATCCCGGAGGTTGACGGGAGGTGCGACCCAGCGGGGGATCCGCGTGCGTGATCGATTCCTGCAAGATCTTTCCCGTCCGAACACAAGACCGGAAGGATCGATATCGTGCGCAGACGACGTCTCATACCCCTGGTAGCAGTAGGTGTCGCGTCAACACTGACTCCCGTGCTTGCCCCCTCGACGGCCACCGCCGCTCCGACCATCGCCCCCTCAACCGCTTCCTTATCCACCGCCCAGAGCGCGCTGGAGGGGTATGTGAAGCAGAAGCCGCAGTGGAAGCGCTGCGAGGCCGACTCACCGGCCGAGTTCCAGTGCGCCGCGATCAGGGTCCCGCTGGACTACCGGGTCCCCAGCGGCAAACAGATCAGCCTGGCCATATCCCGGATCAAGAGCACCGCGCCCGGCAAACGGCACGGCGTCCTGCTCTCCAATCCCGGCGGACCGGGCGGGCGGGGGCTCTACACGCCGCTGGGCATGCAGGAGAAACTCCCCGAGTCCGCACAGCAGAAGTTCGACCTGATCGGCTTCGACCCGCGCGGTGTGGGACAGAGCAGCCCGGTCTCCTGCGGCCTGGAGCCGCAGGACGACAACTGGCTGAGGCCCTACAAAGAGGAGACGTTCGACAAGGACGTCGTTTGGGTACGCGACATCGCCGCCAAGTGCAAGGAGAAGGCAGGCGGGACACTCCCGCACATCACCACGCGCAATACCGCCCGCGACATGGATCTGATCCGGGCCGTCCTCGGTGAGAAGAAGATCTCGTACCTCGGCTACTCGTACGGCACCTACCTGGGTGCCGTCTACACCCAGCTCTTCCCTGACCGGGCGGACCGTTTCGTGCTGGACAGCGCGGTCGATCCGGCACGCGCCTGGCGAGGGATGATCCAGTGGTGGGCCGAGGGCGCCGAGCCCGCGTTCGACCGGTGGACGGAGTGGGCCGCCGCGCGATCGGAGAAGTACAGCCTGGGTGACACCCCCAAGAAGGTCGACCGGACATTCTGGGATCTGGTCGCGCAGGCCGATGACAGGCCCATCGAGGTGGAGGGGCAGCCGACCACCGGCGACGACATCCGCAGCGGTATGCGCGCGGCGGTCTTCAGCCCGCAGTACGCCACCGAGGCGATGGTGGAGCTGAAGTAGGCCGCGGCCGGCAAGCCCGCCTCCGCGAGGAAGCTCGCGGCGTTCGTCCGATCCGAGACGACCACGGCCTCAGGTGCCGCCGAGGCACCGTCCGACAACGGGACGGCAAGTTTCTGGACTGTCGTGTGCGGCGACAACTCGGCCGCGTGGTCCCGCGATCCCGAGAGTTACCGGCAGGATGCCATCGAGGACAAAGGCCGTTTCCCGCTCTTCGGTGACTTCACCTCCAGCATCAAGCCCTGTGCCTTCTGGGACAAGTCCGTGGAGCCGATGACCAAGGTGAACAACAGGGTCGGCTCCCTGGTCGTCCAGAACGAGTGGGACTCGCAGACCCCGCTGCCCAGCGGTCAGGCGCTGCACGCGGACCTGAAGGGCTCGAAAATGGTCACCGTTCTCGGTGGCGAGGGGCATGGCGTCTACCCGAACGGCAACGCGTGTACGGACGATACGGTGACCGGCTACCTCCTCACCGGCAACCTCCCGGCGGAGGACGTGACCTGCGAGGCGACGGCCGAGTCGAACGAGGAGTCGCGGAAGGGCCAGAGGCGGGACGTACTCCCCGGCTCTCCGCTCCCTGAGCGTGTCCCGGACCGCTTCTGAGCCCGGCGGCATGACTCGTTGACGTTGGCGCGGAGCCTCCTCGCGAGGTTCCGTACCGCCGCGTCAGGCGCGGGACTTCCACTCGGGCGTCGTCCCGCCGGGCGGAGGGTGCCAGGTCACCGTGTCGCTCGTGCCGTCGGAAAAGCGCAGGGTTCGGCAAACTCGGACGAGACCCGGTACGTAGCCGAGGCTGCTCGGCGACTTCAGCTTCACGGCCACCTTTCCGACCGGCGTGGGGAGCACTGAAATACCACCCCCTTCCTCACCGGTGTGGATGAGAAGCGGCCGCGCGCGACTACGACTTGATGCCCTCCACCGGGTCGAGTTCCGACGGCGCCAGATCGGCCAGGCCCCAGCCCAACGGATTCGACGTTCCCCGCCACCAGTTGGGCGCCGCAGCGGCCACCTGGGGCCGCGTGCCTGTCGGCTCGGTGCAGATACCCTGCGCGAATGAAGCGGATTCAGCGGGCCGCCGGCGCGGTCGTCGGCTCGGCGGTGGGTGACGCACTGGGCGGCCCCTTCGAGTTCGGTCCCCAGGGAGCGTTCTCCGCGCGGTTTCCCGCGCCCGGTGCCGGTGGCGAGATGTGCGGCGGCGGTGGGTGGGACCCCGGGGAGGCCACTGACGACACGCAGATGGCCGTCCTGGTCGCGGAGTCGCTGCTGGATCGGGGCGGACTGGATCTCCCGGACATCTTCGCCCGCTTCCGACGGTGGGCAGCGTCAGAACCGAAGGACATCGGCCTACAGACCGAAGACGTCCTGACCAACGGCATGCCCTGGGACCTCGCCGCCGCGATCCATTTCCAGGTCAACCAACGGGCAGCGGGAAACGGCTCCTTGATGCGGGCATCGACCTCCGCCGTCTACTTCGCTGCCGCCGGCCAGGAAGCCACCATGGACGCGGCCCGCCGCATCGCCGCCCTCACCCATGGTGACCGCGCGGCCTGGGAAGGGACCGCGATCTTCCACGAACTCGTCCGCGTCACAATCGAGGGGACCGACCCCCTTGTCGCGCTCCCGGACATCCTGGCTCTCATCCACCCCGACCACCGCGGGCGCTACGCCGCGGTCCTCTCGCCCGACTGGCACCCTGATCAGGCGACCGAGTTCAACGGTGCCGTCTGGCCCTGCCTGGGCTCCGCCCTCTGGGCCCTGCGCACCACGACCAGCTTCGAGCACGCGATACGCGCGGCGATCGACCTCGGCGGTGACACGGACACCGTGGCCGCGGTGACCGGAGGCCTCGCGGGGGCGCACTACGGGCTGGATGCCATCCCCGCTCACTGGACCCAGCCGCTCCATGTCCCCCTCCCGGGCTTCGACGGACGCGTGCTGCGCCTGGCAGATCTGCTCCACCTCGCACACCGCCTCGGAGGCTGACCCGGATCCTGCTCCGCGACGGCACCCTCCACGAATTTCCAGCCTCAGCCGCAGCCACCCTCCGGATCCATCGACACCGGCCTGCCCAACCGTCGCCCGGCCTTCCGAAAGAAGCCGCAGAACATGTCGAGTCGCTCCTTCGACGGCAGGCGGAGCGGGCAGCCGACCTTCGGCGCGGCCTGTGTGACGGGCGTCGCGACCGCAGTGCCGCACCGCCGCTCAGAGGTGGTCGTCCAGGAACTCCCGTACCTCGGCGATGGTCATGGGACCCGTGCCCTGCGCCACCGCCTCTCCCTCCTTCAGCAGGACGTAGGACGGGGCTCCGGTGATCCCGTATCGCTCGGTCGCGGCCGGACAACGCGTGATGTCGGTGCGGACAGCCGTCACGCGGCCCGCGTAGTCGTCGGCGATGCCGCCCACGACGAGGTCCATCACCCGGCAGGGCTCGATCGCCTTGGGCCACGTCCCGGTGAAGTACGCGAGGACCGGAACTCCGCTCATCCCGAGGATGAAGTCGAACTCCGCGTCCTCACGGGGTTGATGAACCCGCTTCGCCATGGAAGCTCCTGCCCTCGCGTTCCGTCATTTCCCCCATCATCCCTCGCTCGGTGCGCCGGGCCGACCCGGTCCGTCGTCCGGCTGACCTGCCGGAAGGGAGGCAGGGGGCCGTCGCAGAACCACGGGGGTCACCGGCGCGAGCGGCCGAGCCCCCGCCCCTGGTGATCCGGCTCCTGCCGCCCCGCCGGTCGCCCAGTTGCGGCCCGCCACGCGCCCGTGGGTCAGCTCGTGCCAGGACCGGTCCATGTGTGCCGGCGGCTCGCCTTGACGCGAGGGCGCGGCTGGTGATCACCGGTCAGCGGCGGCCGGTGGACAGGATGAGGAGGAACTGGCCGCCGCCCGCCTCGATGTCGGCGGTCACCGGCAACCCTGGTGTCAGCCGGGAGAACCGGTCCACCAGCCAATCCGCCGCTTCCTCAGCGTCTTTCCTGGTCGGACAACGGCCCACCATCTCGCGGCCCCCCTTGCGCTCCAGCCGCGCGGCAACGGCGATCAGCGGGGCGGGTTCGACCACGTAAAGGCGGTCCGGCCAGGCGATGACCACCTTGACCGCACCCTTGCGGGTGTTGCACCCGCGGTGCGCGAGCCGCTCGGCGACCTTGGCCTTCCGGTCGGCGGTCCGGCTGTCAACACTGGGCCCCTGCTGGTCGTTCACCGACTTGTCGGGGTCGACAGGTTCGTCGCACACCCAGCACCGCCAGCCATCCCGCTCGGCCACATCATCAAGAAGACTCATCGGAGCAAACTAGCCTGCCCAGCCGCCACCCCGCGCACGAGGGCATCGGCAGCCAGACGAAGTGTGGTCCGTATTGTTCTTCCCCATTGGTCTTGCACAACCCGAGAACGATCAATCGTCGCCGGCCACCGCCCGACTTCACCGACTTCGAGGTGAAGCTCACCAGGGTGACCGTGCCCCGGAATCCCACCTGCCGCCGGCCCATCCCGCTCGTCTCGAGTGTGAGATGCGCGGCGAAGGACTTCACGGCGGTTGTGGTGGGGTTGGCGACGGCTGTAGCCGGTCTCCGGCAACCCGGCCACAACTACATCCGCCCTGGGTTCGGGCGACGTAAGCTCGCTACAGTTCGATCTGCATGTGCTCCACGTCGGTGAACTCCACGCCCAGGCCGGGTGCGCGGGTGTTGTTGTTCCGGAAGTACATCTCGGCCAGCCCTTCGGCCGCGATGCGCTGGAGCTGTTGCTCGGTGGCGCCGCCGTCACGGGCCTCGAAGAGGCGGTCCGCCCAGCGCGGCGGCAGCGCCTGGGTGATGTCGCGGATCCGGGCGTCGTCGGTCGTGCCGGGGGCGGCGGTGAAGCCGAATCTCGCACGGGTGGAGACGACCAGGCCGCTGGTGCTCGCGGCCTTCTTTTTGGCCTTCGCCCGGATCTGCGGCTGCCACCTCTTCTTGACCTCGCCCTCGATGCGCTCACGGAGGCCACGGCGGGGCCGTTTGAGCTTGCCCGCGACATACCGCTCCACGGTGCGCTGGGACACCCCGAGCGCCTGCGCGGCGGCCTTGGTGCCCTTGAGCTGCTTGACCAGGTACTTCATCTGCGCCTGGGCACTCTGCGGGATGCGGCGGGTGAACGCCGTCTCCAGTGCCTGGTCGAGGCTGTCCCCGAGCGACTCGGCCACGGTCGGCTACTCCCCTTCTCCGGCGGTCGGGTCGTTCTTGATGAGGTTGGCGATGTTGAACACCGCACCGGCCTCCTCGAACCGGGCTTCCGCCCACAGCACTGTCTGGGTGCCCTGGTGCTTGACCATCCCCGGCGACACTCCGAGCCGGAACGTGCCCGGCACGGCCTTGCCCTCGTCCGTGTAGGGCAGGACATCGAGCGGGCTGGGGCCGGCAGAGGGGTAGACGATGGCATCGGTGCCGATAGCGACCGGGTAGAGGTCGGCCGCGGCGGCGGTCTTCATCAGCTTGCGGTGCATGCCGACCCGGACGTTGGCGAGCACGGCGGCCCGGATGTCGGGACGCCACGTCTCCCGCTTCAGCGCGGGCCACGGCTCGTAGTACGGCACCTGACCCCGGTTACGCTGCCGCAGTTTGCCGATGCCGCCCTTCGCGGTCGCCTTGATCGCCTTCAGCAGCAGCGCCATCGTCGGATCCACCTGGGTGGAGCGGGCCATCGCCTCCAGGAACTCGCTCCCGCCCATGGACGTGGTGACACCAAGCTCCGCCATCACCGTCACGTACGCGTCGCGCAGCCGGTTGTACCAGGGGTCCAGGTAGCGTCCGGACTGCGGGCGCACGTACGCCTCGATCGGCGCGACCTCGAAGCCCAGCTCCTGCGCGTACGCCACGGTCGGCGTCGCGTACCAGGCAGGGCCGGTCGGCCGGTCTCCCTTCGGCGTGAAGGGGCTGGGCAAGCGTTCGGCGTCGACCGTACGGCCGTTGACCTTTACCCGGGACAGGTCGGCATGGGAGAGATCGACCAGCCACGAACCGGGCAGCTTCGGGTCGAACGCCGGACGGTTCGACAGGTGGGTCGGTCCGTCCAGCCCGACGGTGAGGCCGTTGGCCGCCGCCGCGAACGCGAGGTTCACGTCAATCACGACGAGGTACGGTTTCATGCACTCTTCATCGGTCAGCGGCCGGCACCAGTCGAACGGCTCCTCCATCAGCATCTGGTCCGGGGTACGCAGGTGGTGACGCTCGAATTTGCCCTGCAGGATCGGGTGCTCGTCCGGGACCTCGCACTCCACGTGTTCGTACACGGCCGTCAGCGCGTCGGCGTTGAACGCCGGCTTGAACGTGCCGGTGGCCTCGTCCCTCTCCGCACGGGTCGGCGGCCTCAACGCGGTCATCAGCTCAAGGCCGGTGGTCGATGTGGTGCCGCGCGGTGTCGTCACCAGCTGCGCGTACGTGCCGAGGTACCGGGCGAGGTCGGCGGGGTGCATGGTCGGCAGTTGCGGGTCGTCCTTGTTGTCCCACTCCCGCACGTCCAGCGCGTTCCATGACGGGATGCACAGCTGCACACAGCGACGCTTGGAGCCCTCGGGATCGCGGAAGACACGCGCCCATGGCCCGAACCCGCGCTGGGTGAGCTGCAGTTCGGCTTTCTTGATCTGCCTGACGACCTTGTGGCTGTCGTTGAGCCGGCCCGCGCGCCGCTCGTCGTCCGACAGGGCGACGGGCAGGCCGTAGCGCTCCAGTGCCGACGGGGTGAGGACCAGGACGGGGTCGGCGTCACGGCCGTGGCGGTGCAGACGGGTCTGGCCCAGGCGTGCCCCGGCAAGCGTCCAGTCGACCAGGGCCGGCAACGACTTGGCGGGCACGTCCAGGACCAGACCACCCACGCAGTACGCCGACACCTGCCCGTCCTCGCAGTCGACGACCGCCAACGGGCCGTTGGCGAAACGCGGGTCAACCTCGGCCACCGCCGAAGCGGCGGTCTTCGCAGGCGTCCTTGAGCCCGGGCGCCGCGACGTCGACGCGCCGGAGGCGCTCGCCGGCCGTGCCACCGCGGCCGGGGCCGTGGCGGGACGGGGCGGGGTGCCGTACCCGGTCGACGTGTCCGCGGCCTCGGGCGCTGGGGCCAGGGAGACGGGCGCGGGGTCCGAGGACACGGGCGGGGCTTTCGGAGCCGGAGCGGGAACACTTGTGGCTGTCGCGGCAACGGCCGTGCCCTGGAGGGGCCCAACCGTGTCGGCATCGGCGGGGTAGAGCTCCGCGAGCTGCTTGAGCAGCCGTGCGTACGCGTCACGCTCCGGAGGCCTCGGCTCTGTCTTGCCGGACTCCCAGCCGCTGACAGTCGCCCGCCGCACTCCCAGAGCGTCGGCCACCTCGTCCAGAGTCAGGCCGTGCGCGTTGCGCAACCGCTTACGCTCTGCCGGCGGCGGCAGCGAGGACCGGGACGCCACCAGCGCGTCGATGCGGTCGAACAACTCCGACATGGAACACCTCCGACCAGAACGCTACCTCGCAAGCGTACTAATCACGTACATTCACCACCCATATTGCGTACACACGTCCCTGGATTCACCCCTACCTCACTCATCCACAGAGAGTGCACCTTCACCAGCCGCCGGCCTCTCGTCTGCACGCCAGGCGCACCCTCGGCCACGCCACCGCCCACCCCTGAGAACCCGTCTCTGAACCTGGGGTGGAGGTGCTTGTCAGGTGACGCAACTCCTCTGCAACCAAACGGCTGTTTCACGCATCAGAATCAGTAACCGCTTCCAGCGGCTCCAGCTCCCGGAAAACAGGAGGAGAGAGTGCGCAAAGCAGTTCTCGGCTTGTTCGTGGCATTGGCGGCGGTGCTCGCCGTGGCACCGCTCGCAAACGCCGACCAGACCCAGACCGTCGCCTGCTGCGGCCAGCCGCCCGGCCATCCGTAGCGGCAGTTGTCGGCAGGCAGGAACGGACCAGATTTCCCCACCACAAGGAGACGCAATGCGCAAAGCCGTACTTGGGTTGTTCGTGGCGCTGGCGGCGGTGCTCGCGGTGGTACCGCTCGCCGGTGCCAGCGCCGACCAGGGCGAGACCGTCGCCTGCTGCGGCATGCCACCCGGCCATCCGTAACACGGAGCCGTCAGCGGAAGAGCTGGACCAGGTTTCCCCGTCGAGGAGGAGATGTGATGCGCAGAGCTGTTCTCGGGTTGTTCGTGGCATTGGCGGCGGTGCTCGCGGTGGTACCGCTCGCCGGTGCCAGCGCCGACCAGGGCGAGACCGTCGCCTGCTGCGGCCGGCCGCCAGGCCAGACGTAAAGGTCGCCTCTGGTTAGCTCGATGTCCGCATGAGGGCCCGTCAGCTTGCTGGCGGGCCCTCTCCTTGAACGCGCGCAATCGTGCTGACCTGGCCCGACTGATCGATCCTCTGGAGACGGTCTCGGCTCGGTGGGGCAACGCACTGACCGACTCGGCCCGCAACATGCTCCTGATGGAGGTCGGCCGACTCTCCCTAGCCTACTGGGCCTGGGACGAGCAGACCTGGACGGCATTCGTCGCCTCCGTCACAGGCGAGATCCGTCACCGGCGCCGGGCCCACCTGGTGGCCTGGGGCTATCTCTTCGGTGGACACCGGCGACTGCACCACCGGGTCGGGATGCCCAAGTTGCGTCCGCTGGCCGACTTCGTGTTCGGGCACGGGGCGGTCGATCCTGCTCTGGAACAGATCTGCACGTTGCTGGAACGCTGGGAGACCCAACCTAAATCGCAGCCGGAGCTGGTCCGCTCCTCGGTGCTCGATGCCTTGCTCAGCGCCGGCAGCCCGTGTCTGGGGGACGTGACGCTGGGACTGCTGGAGGACCTGGTCGCCGACCACCCGGCGTCCAGCGCCCGGCGCCGTGGGCTCTTCAAGATGTCGCGGGTCCTGGCGGCCAACGGCTACATCCCCGAACCGCTCACCGGCAGTCACCAACAACGCGGAACACGTCCGGAGACCGTGGCCTCGGTGCCGCCGGAGTGGTTGGAGGTTGCCCTGCGCTGGCGGAAGTTCAGCACCAACGAACCCGGCACCGTCCGCACCAAGTTCCCCCTGCTGCTGGTGGCCGGGCGCTGGGCGGCCGAGAAGCACCCGGAGGCGACGAGCCCACAAGCGTGGACACGGGACATCGCCGCCGAGTACATCGCGGACACCATGACCGCGGTTCGCGGTCAATGGGCCGGCCACAACCGCAACCGCACCGGCTGGGGCGAGCCCCTGGGCGTCGGCGGGAAGGCCGGACGGGCCGACACCATCCGCAGCTTCTTCTGCGACCTGATCGAATGGGAATGGATCACCCCCAGGTTCGACCCCCGCCGCGTCCTGGCTCTGCCGCTGTCGGTCCGGGCAGGCCGCGACCCGGGCCCCCGGATCATCGACGATGCCGCCTGGGCCAAGCTCATGGCCGCCGGCCTGACGCTGACCGCCGAGGACCTGCGCGCCTACGGGACACCGCGGGCGAAGGCTGCCGGATGGCACGCGAACTACTACCCGATCGAGATGATCCGCGCCCTGGTCGGGGTGTGGTTGTTCGGCGGGCTGCGGATGGACGAGATACGCCGACTCGAGCTCGAATCCGTCCGCTGGGACCAGGCCACCGACCCCGACAGCGGCGAGACCTACCGCGTCTGCCTGCTGCACATCCCAACGAACAAGACGACAGGGGCGTTCTCCAAGCCGGTCGACCCCATGGTCGGTGAGCTCATCGACGCCTGGAAGACCATCCGCCCCGTCCAGCCGGACATCACCGATCGCAAGACCCGACAGCGACGCCAGCACCGGTTCTGCTACCGGGCCCAGCTCATCGGCTCCGCCTACCTCAACGACAAGCTCATCCCGATCCTCTGCGCGAAGGCCGGCATCCCCGAGTCCGACTCCCGCGGCGCGCTCACCAGCCACCGGGCTCGCGCCACGATCGCCACCCAGCTGCTGAACGCCAAGGACCCACTGTCCCTGGCCGACCTGCAGCAATGGCTCGGGCACAAGCACCCGTCCAGCACCCGCTACTACGCCAAGATCCTCCAACGGACCCTGTCTGCGGCCTATAAGCGCGCCGACTGCTTCGCCCGGAACGTGCGCACCATCCAGGTTCTCATCGACCGCGAGTCCATCCTCACCGGAGCCGCCGCCGACGGCGAGCAGCCCTGGAAGTACTACGACCTCGGCGAGGGCTACTGCAGCTACGACTTCTTCGCCAAATGCCCCCATCGAATGGCCTGCGCCCGCTGCCCGTTCTACGTCCCCAAACAGTCCGCGCAGGGCCAGCTCCTGGCCGTCAAGGACGGCATCGACCAGATGCTCGAACGGCTCGATCTGACCGACGACGAACGCGAAGCACTTGAAGGAGACCGCGAAGCGGTCACTGCCCTGGCCGAGCGTCTTGCCGACACCCCCACGCCAGCCGGTCCCACACCCAGAGAACTCGGCACCAATGACAGCTTCATTCCTCTGACCCAGCTGATGGAAACAGTCTCTCGCCCAGCGCACGAAGACGCCGAATGACGCCCCTCGAACTTCAACCAGCCGCGCCGAACGGCCTCACCACTGACGCCAGTGCACTCATCAACGGGCCACCAGACTCACAGCCCAAGCGCCAGTGGCTGATCGGGGACGCCGTCCTTGATCAATCCCGATAGCGCATCGGCAAGATCACGCGGCCCGAAGAGGTCCGGCCCTTCGTAGTTGGCGACCTCTGACAGCGGCCACCAGCGGAAACCAGTGATGTTTTCAGCGGCCAACTCGTCAGTCGACAGTGCGCCATTCGGCCGGAAGGCCGCAGTGCGGATGAGGAAGTAGTCCTCAACCGCGCCGTCATACCCACTCACATAGCCGGGCCCGACGACCCTCCGATGCCACACGTGCGGCGGTGAGCCGTCGATCACGAGCCCGATCTCCTCATGCAACTCGCGGCGCAGTGCCGCCTGAGGTGTCTCGCCGGCCTCGATCCCTCCTCCGGGAGCGGCCCAAACCACTTTCTCCGGAAGCACGAACCTGCACAGCAGGATGCGGTCCTCCCTGTCCAAAACGATCGCACGGACCGCGTGACGCAGGTTCAGCAAAGGCATCAGAGCACCCTACGGGCCGGTCCAAGGCCGCCGCAACGCCCCTCGACGGAGCTCCTCCAGGCGTCCCCGCCCTCACCCACCGAAAGGTCACGCTCCTGTCTCGATTCTCAATAACTTGCCACTTGCAGCCGGAATCGTTCACGTACCGGATGGCGTCCCAGATCGCGCGCCGGGGATGAGCCTCTGGTCTGCCGCCCTTCACGGTCCGGCAGGCCGGGACCGGCAGCATCGGCTCGACCAGCAGCCATTCGGCATCGCTGGTGTCCGAGGGATAGCAGCTGCCGGACATCCCGGACTCCTCTCTCCCCGGCGGGACGCCGGCTCACGCGATCAGATCCAGGGTCGACTCGACGGAGTTGAGCTGGGCGACGATGTGGCGAACCCACTTGTCGTCCGGAGCCAGCGCGGCGTGCGGAGTGACCGTGCCCGTGATCAGCCTGCGGATCTCGGTGAGCTTCTCGCGGATCACCGCCACCTCGTAGGACTGCAGGACATCAGGATCCGCCGTGAACTGGTATCCGTCGGCCCGCGTGTAGACCAACGGCGGCCAGCCCTTCGTCGCGATGATGTCGCGCAGCATCGCCAGACCCGAGCGGACCTGGCCGCGCGTGCACTCGGTCGCCCTCATCAACTGCGGCATGTGCAGACCCGCGGGCCGGGCCTGCATCAGCACACTCCGGATCACCTCGGCATGGCCGCGGGCGGCATCACCCCGGCGCCGTGACCGGCGGAGCATGGCTTACTCGCCCTCGCCCCGAAGGATCTTGGCCAGCTCCTCGTCCATATCCAGATGCCCGCTGTCGACGGCGCTCTCCACCCATTCACACGTCGCCCAGACACGGCGACGTTCTTGTGGATCAGGTCCCTCTCGTCCTCGGCCAACCGGCGGCCGTGCATCTGAGGTACCAGACGGCCGGTCGCTGCCACGAACTTGTGACAGGCCCCGATCAGGTCCAGGAACTCGATGGTCCGGTCGATCTGCCGTAGGGCCGGCGCGACCGGGTTCCCGGCCTCGCCGGGGACCGGTTCGCTCTCCTCGGCCTGCTTCCACCGGCTGGTCTGCGCCGTATTGAACAAGTGCCGGGCCGTGTCGTCACCGGCCGCCCTAAAAGCAACCCCGGGACGGCGCAGGAAGTCGGTGGCCACCCGCGCGGCGACCTGCTCGTCGGCCGCCAGGTCGTGAATCGCCTCGACCTTCTCCTGCACCGACTGCGGACTGTCCACCCGCCATCCCACCTGGCGTTTCGCCGCGTCCTGCGTCCACCGCGCCACCCCGTCCCGCGGATGCCGCGGCGGGTTCGTGATGCGCTCGAAGCGGTCGTCCAGCTTCTCCAGGATCCGGTGGATCTCGAACGAGGCACCCTTCCCCCGGTACTCGGCCGGCCACCTGCTCGCCGTCTGCCGGTTCAATCGCACCTGGTTGTAGGGGACGCCGATGTCCTGCGCGTACATCTCCAGCGTCTCGCGGACCCCGAAGAGATCCTCACCGGACGCCGCTACCGAGCCGCCGTGCGGTCTCATCGGCTCGATCTCGAAAGCATGGTCACCGACTACGAACTGGATCTTCGTGTCGACCTCGATCAGTTCCCGGTCCGGCGATGATCTCCTCGTACCGCGCCCGGGTGACACTGCCGACCTTCGTGCTCGCGGGCATCACGCCCACCACCCCTCAGCACGGGACGCCGACACTCCCCTCGCCGGCGACAAATCCCGGCCTCTGCCCGCAGCGTCCTGCCGATACGGGCCCAACGCAACCCATGGCCAACGGTCCTACGAACGTGTCCCGTCGACGATCTCGGACGAAGTCACCCGTCTCGGTCGGCTTCCTGAGCTGAGCGCTCCAGTCGGCTGCGGTAGTTCTCCCACCACTCCGAGTCGCCCGGCGCGATGCTCGCGTTGTCCTTGTTCAGTCCGACGGCGCCGTCTATGAGCTCCCGGACGATGTCGGCGTGTCCTGCGTGCTGGTGCGTCTCGGCGATCATGCGCACGACGGCATGATGCAACGTCACCTCGTTTGCGTCGCTCGGCCACCACGGCACCTTGCCTATCGCGTCCAGCGCCAGTGCGTCGATCGACGCGTCCGAGTGTGCCCACGCTCGACGGTAGAGCTCCACGATGTACTCGCGTGACTCCTCTGCGGTGGCCCACATGTCCGCGTTGATCTCAGCGCCGTCTTCGAGCCAGGGCAACGGCTCGCCGGACTGCCGTCCGAAGGTGTCGCCGAGGTAGCCCAACTCCATGCTGGCCACGTGTTTCACCAGGCCCAGGAGGTTGGTGCCAGTCGGTGTCAGCGGGCGGCGTATGTCGTACTCCGAGAGCCCTTGGAGCTTCCACAACAGAGCATCGCGGGCGGACTGTAGATAGAAGTGAAGGTCAGCCTTGGGGTCCGATGTCATCGGGCCAGTCTGCCCCTCACAGAATCTTTCCGCCGCAACTGCCTCACCGCTCGCGGTGGACCAGATCATCTGACCAGATCGACAGAGACGGGATAGTACGGCGGGGGTTCAAAGACGGGTTCTGAGCGAACGGACTGAGCTCCCCAGGACGCGCAGTCCACGCCGGCCCGTCACGCCACTCCCCGCGAACCTCGGTGACGTGCTCGACCATGCGTGCCCTTCACCACATTTATCCCTTTATACACAGATGCGTGCCTATGGTTTCGGGGCTGGTTGCACACTTCGGCGAGAGGCGCAGGGATGCAAATCCTGGGCCATGGGAGAAGCGTTTCATCATGCTGAGCGAACGACGCACCGGACTGGTGGCCACGATCGGCGCCCTTGGCGGCATACTCGCGGTCACGGCCCTTGGCGGCGCGGGCAACGCTGCCGCCAGCGGCGACGAGGCCGGGGATGCCCCGACGTCACAGGCGCGGGTGCCGCAGACCGGCGCCCAGGCAGCCTCCGACGCCCGAATAAAGATTTCCCCCGGGCAAGGCGCCTACAGCGTCGGGGTCACCGACTCGGTAGGCGTCACTGTCAGCGACGGCAAGCTCACCCAGGTGACCATGACCGCCATCGCGACCGGTACCGAGGTTCCCGGCACTCTGTCCGCGGACGGCGCCTCCTGGGAGCCGAACGGCCGACTGGAGGGTGGCACCAAGTATCAGATCGCCGCCGAGGCCGAGGACGCCAAGGACCGTTCCGCCACCGACAGCGCCACGATCACCACGGTCTCCCGGGCCAACGACTTCATCGGGCACCTCTCCCCCGAGGACGGCTCCACCGTCGGTGTAGGCCTGCCGGTGACGGTCAACTTCGACCAGGCGGTCAGCGACAAGGCCGCGGTACGGTCGGAGATCCAGGTCATCTCCAGCAGCGGCCAGCAGGTCGTCGGCCACTGGCTCAACGACCACCGTCTGGACTTCCGCCCCGAGAACTACTGGAAGCCCGGCTCCACCGTCACGGTCACACTCAACCGGCAGGGCGTCCAGAAGACTGTCACGTTCACGGTCGGCCGGAGCCAGATCAGCACCATGGACGCGAAGACGAAGCAGCTGACCGTCGTACGGGACGGCAAGACGATCCGAACCATCCCGATCTCGTCAGGCAGCCCCGAGCACCCGACGCACAACGGTCAGATGGTGATCTCGGAGAAGTTCCGGCACACCCATATGAACGGTGCGAGCGTCGGCCTCACGGAGAAGAACGGCAAGCCCTCGTACGACATCAGGGCCGTACCGCACGCCATGCGCCTGACCGACTCGGGCACGTTCATCCACGGCAACTACTGGGCCGCCGGCTCGGTCTTCGGCAAGGTCAACACCAGTCACGGCTGCATTGGCCTGAAGGATGTCAGGGGCGGCGGCGACAGCAGCCAACCCGCCGCGTGGTTCTTCGCCCACTCGATGTTCGGCGACGTCGTGATCGTCAAGAATTCCGAGGACAAAACCAAGTTGGCCCCGGACAACGGCCTCAGCGACTGGAACATGCCGTGGAGCGAGTGGGTCGCCGACGACGCGACGAGCCTTTCCCAGGGTTAGCTCCGCCAGGGCCGACGTCGATGACGACGGTTCTTCGAGTTCGCCGGGGCGGGCTCGGCGGGCTCGTTCCCGCTCAAGGACGGCTATGGGTACTGGGGCACACCGGTCGAGGCCCATCCCGCAACGGTGACCGGCGCCCGTCTGGTGGCCCGGACGGAAGCGTCGGCGACAGTGGGCGCGCCGGCTCCGCTGCTCAGCGGCGGCTGCCCGGACGCCCTGGGCTCCGCCAAGGACGCGATGAACAGCGGTTTCGCATTCACCCAGGTCCTGCCGCCCTGCGCGGCTGGCCTCATGTGCCTTCTCGCCCTGCCGACGCGCTTGCTGGACGGTGCGTTGCGCCGGGTCGTGCCCGTGGCGCTGGCCGGCTCGCTGCTCCTGACCTACGTCAACGCGAGCGGCGCCCTGGGGTCGTTCCTCGCCGTCCCCGCCCACTGCTGCTGATCGCGGCACCGGTCGTCGGGGCGGTCGTCTGTGCACTGTCCTTCGCGGTGGGACGGCTCACGGCACGCGTTCTGCGCCTGGACGCCCCGGCCGCCTCATCCCTCACCCCTTTCCTGGGATATGAGCAACAGCAGCGTGAGCGCGGTCCTGATCACGAAGACCCTGCCCGACAAGCCGCACCTGCTGCTGCCGGTCCTCGCCTACGGGCTGTTGCAGGAGACGGCCGCGAACAGGGTCGTACGGATGACCGCGGCGTGGCGGTCACCGCGGGTGCGGTGGTGGAGGTAGAGGCGGCAGGAGGCGGTGCGGTCCCTTGCGTCGACGGCGTACCGCCACGAGGGGCAAGCGCCGTCTTGGACCTCGGCATCTGCTCGCCACCCATCGGCGGCGCATCGGCACTTCACGCAGCACCAGCGGGCTCGGCCCGTTCCGTCAGGCCGTGTCGGTCCGGCGCTGGTTTCGCGAGTGCCGCTGTGTGGACTGCCTGTCCCGGGAGGCCGGCGTTTCCCAGGTCACCTGTTTCCGCCACCTCCACGAAGGCATCGATGTCGTCGCCGACCGAGCTCCATGCCTCGACGGCACACTGATCCAATCAGACAGTCTCGCTGACGCCTGCGGCAACGGCAACGCCCTGCGGGTCTCTGCGGTCGGTGACCTTCGGCCTGGGAGTCCGTCAGCCCTTGAAGCTGTCCTTGCGTTCCGGGGAGGCCGCGGCGAGTGCCTCGGTGACGGCTACGACGCCGGCGCGCAGCCCGTATACGGGGGTTTCGGGCTGCTGACGCCAGGAGTCGTCGAGGCCTCCCGCGTCGACGGAGTCGAAGCCGAGTTCGTCGATGAGGGCGCGGACTGTCTTCTTGGCCGCCTCGTCGTCACCGGCGACCGGCAGGGCCATCCGGTGGGGGTCCCCGGCCGGGAGCGGCCTGGCCAGGATGTCGTCGGCGTAGGTGCCGTTGAAGGCCTTGACCACGGGGTGTCCGAGGTGTCCCTCGGTCCAGCGGCTCTCGGTCAGGTTCTCGTCTTCGATGGCGGCGATCCGGCCGTCGCGCTGCTTCGGGTAGTAGTTGCCGGTGTCGATGACGACGAAGCCCTCGGCCGCCTTGTCGAAGAGGTCCGAGGGCAGGTCGGGTACGTTCTTCAAGGGGATCGTGACGATGACGACCTCGGCGCCGGACGCCGCTTCGCCGACGGTGACGGGGGTCGCCCCGGTCTCCTCGGCGAGGGCGCTCAGGGTCTGCGGCCCGCGCGAGTTGGCGACGGACACCTCGTGCCCGAGGGAGGTGAGACGGCGGGTCAGGTTACCGCCGATGTTGCCTGCGCCGATGATGCCGATCTTCATGGTGTCTCCAGTGTGTGTGGTGGCCAGGTCTCCCGACGGTCCGAACCCCGCGCCGCTGTCCCGCATTCCCGTCGGTAGGTAGTCGCCTCAAAAAGCGCACCGCCCCAGTCATGGCCGACGACAACTGCCTCGGTGAGGCCGGGTGCACCGAACCAGGCGTCGAGGGTGGCCATCGTGGTGTCACTTCGCTTTCCGTACGGGGGATTCAGAGGTTGAGGCTGAGGACGCGCTCGACAGAGATCTCGATGACGACCAGATCCGGCGGGGCGGGAGGAGCCGTGCGGTAGCGGTCGGTGTAGCGGCGCACCGCGTCGGCCACGCGTGTGTCGTCATCGCTGATCGCGGCCCGGCCTTCGAGGGTGACCCAGCGAAAGCCGTCCACCTGGCAGAGCGTGCCCCTGGCTGTCGGGCCGCCCGCTGCCACGTTCCGGGCCTTTTGGGTCCCCGCGCGGGTGGTCACGCGGGCCAGGCCGGTGGCAGCGTCGAAGGTGAAGCGGACAGGGGCGAGGTGCGGGGTGCCTTCGGGACGGATGGTGGCGAGGGTGGCTGTGTGCGGGCGGATGAGGAACGCGCGTGCGGCGGCCGGCAGTTCGGTGGTCGCTCGGCTCACTTCTTCTTCACGCCCTCGTTCCAGATCAGCTTGGCGATGTTCGGCTTCACGGCCGTGGTGATGACGCCCATGGCCTTGTGGACATAGCGTCGTTCCTCCAGTTCGCGCAGCATGCTCGCGGCGAGGTCCGCGCGAGCGGTGAAGACTCCGTCGGCGCTGGTCTCAGCGGTGCGGTAGTCCGTGACGGCCGGGTGCTCGAAGAGGCCCGAGGGCCGGACGAGTGTCCAGTCGAGGTGCGACTCCCGGATCACTGCCTCCATGCGGCGCATGTCCTCGTGGAGGGTGCGGCCCAGACGCCGATTGACCAGCGGGTCGAGTACGTGGTTGAAGAAGTGCGCGCCGGTCGGCCGCCATCGCGGGTCGGCGATGCTGGAGCTGACGGCGAGCAAGCGCTTGATGCCGTGGCGGGTCATGGCCTCGGTGATGGCCGTGGCGCTCGCCGAGTACGTGGTGATGGACTCCTTGCTGAAGCGCGCACCCAGCGTGGAGAGAACGGCGTTCGTCCCGCTGATCGCGGCGTCGACGGCCGCCGGGTCGGTGGCGTCGGCGACAGCCACGGTCAGGCCGGGCCGTGCGGGCAGGGAGCCGGGGCGGCGGGTCACGGCGACGACCTCGTGGCCGGCAGCGAGGGCCTGGTCGGTGAGGTGGCGGCCGGTCGGCCCGTTGGCGCCGAAGACTGCGATACGCATGGTGTCGGGGCATCCCTTCGTGTGGATCGCGGAACGCCCTTGACTGTGCCGATCACCGGACGCAGGCTCAACGCTGATGAATAACGCCGCCCCTGCCCCTGTCCGCACCCGAGGCCGTCCCCGCGGCAACCCGCCGACCCGTGAGTCGATCGTCTCGGCGGCCCGGTCGCTGTTCCTGGAACGCGGCTACCGGCGCACCACCTTGCGTGCGGTAGCCGGGGCGGCCGGGGTCGACCCGGCGTTGATCGCGTACCACTTCGGCTCGAAGAAGGGCCTGTTCGCGGACGTGATGCAGTTCCAGTGCGCCCGTGCGCTGACGGTGGACGACGTCCTCGACGGCGACCGGGCCGCCCTCGCCGAACGCCTGATCGACGCGGTGACGGACTTGTGGGAAGACGCCGACTTCCGTCGGCTCACGATTCAGGGTGATGAGGCGGCCGAGGTCATCCGCGAATACCTGGAACGGGAGCTGCTGACCCGGCTTGTTGAATTTCTGGGCGGCGGGGACGCGACCGCCCGCGCCACTGCCGTGGTGACGATCCTCGGCGGCCTCATCTACACCCGCTACCTCAACCCGCTCCCCACCCCTGCCGCTCTCACCCCGTCCGAGGTCCGCCGCATTCTCGCCCCGCCGCTCCGCGCGGCACTGGCCCCGAGCTCGTACCGCGGCAGCCACCAGAACTTGGCCGAGCGGCTCCCGGGTCGGCTGAGGCCGAGCGTGGCGAGTGCTGTGGTCCCGGACTGATCGGGACTCGGCGTGGGTGCGCCACGGACGGCGAGATTCCCTGTTTGTCCCGCCTGGCGTACAACCTTCCGGTATTGCGGGCTGTCTCATCAGACGTCAGAGTTGCGCGACCAAGGGGGACATCATGCGAGGTATCAGAGCAGCAGGGACGGCGCTGGCGCTGGCGGGCGCCATGCTGGGGACGGCGGCGAGCACCGCGGGCGCGGCTCCGGCGGAGTACTCGCGCACGGCGGTGGCCTGCCCGACGGGTTGGGGCAGCGGCGTCAAGAGCGGCGGTGCCGTCATGAGTGGCGAGCACATGACGGATGTCAGGACCGGGCAGCACGAGTGCTACGACCGCATCGTGTTCGACGTGCCCGGCGGTGGCCAGATCGGCTACAACGTCGCGTACGTGGACCGGTTCCACGCCGACCCCTCCGGCCTGTACATCCCGGTCGCAGGCGGGGCGATCCTCGACATCCGCGTCGGCGCGTGGAGCTACGACCTGGAGGCCGGCGTGCCGACCTACCCGGGCAAGATAGGCAAACCCCTGCCCACCGTGAACATCAGCGGGTACAGCACCTTCCGGGACACCCGGTTCGGCGGCACCTTCGAGGGCCAGACGCAGGTCGGCCTCGGCGTCCGCGCCCGACTGCCGTTCCGCGTGATCCAGTTGGACGACCGGGTCGTCGTCGACGTGGCCCACAGCTGGACGAGCTAGGCCGTTTCGCCTGGCTCATCGGGTAGTTGCGCCGGCGGGGTCGGAGCGTGGCGGGTCTGTCCCAGATCACAGGGAGAGCGGCCGG
>NZ_AEJB01000102.1 GCF_000331005.1 Streptomyces turgidiscabies Car8 | reverse complement strand
CCCCCGGGCAGGTCAGCTGACCCGGCCGTACCAGACGCTCTTCGTCCAGATCTTCTGGAGCTTCACGACGTCCCCGGTCTTCGGGGAGTGCCAGATCTTTCCCTTCCCGGCGTAGATGCCCACGTGGTAGACGTTCGAGCCCGAGTGGAAGAAGACCAGGTCCCCGCCCCTGCGGCTCTTGGCGGAGATGTGCTTGGTCTTGTTGTACTGGGCCGCCGCCGTACGCGGCAGGGACTTGCCCGCCTTCTTGAACGAATACTGCGTCAGACCGGAGCAGTCGAACCTCTTCGGTCCCGCGGCGCCGTACTTGTACGCGGAGCCCTTCTTGGAAGCCGCGATCTGAAGTGCCTTCGTCGACGGAGCGACCGCCGCGGCGTCGGTTGCGACACCGGGGATCACCAGGCTGCCGCCCACGGCGACAAGAGTCAGAGCCGAGGCCGTACCGGCCCGGGTCATCAGCGACGGGACACGATTGAGCGCAGACATGCGCAACCCTTCGTCAGCCGCCTGTGAAGGATGACCTGTCGGATTCGGGCTGACAAAGTTGCCCGGCCGCTGACGCGGCTTCACCCCAAGGGCTGCTCGGCCCGGTCATGGCGTGACCGTTCCGGCGACCCGTCGTGCCTGGGTCCTCCACTCCTGCCGATGCACATCTGTCGACCGGTCATCCAGGCGGCGGCAGGACTCGGCGTCCGCCCGGATCGCCCCGCCGCTTGTGGCGGGGGCTTGTCGTCAGGAAGGGATCTTGGCTCATGGAAGTAGGAAAATCCCAATGGAACCGGGGCTTTGTGGTGTTACTCACCGCTGGCCCATTCGGGTGGACACCCGTACGCCCGGCGGACTTTCGAGGGGGTCGCGCACCCTCGGACCAGGGGTTGAGCGGTCTCGATTCGGTTACGAAGCGCGCGTGTCGCGCAAGCAGAGCGGGCCGGACGGAGGACGGGTGACTACTCCGAACGGGGGATGTCATCCAGTCACCTCCCCATCCGTTCCGGACGGTCCGTCGCCCGACGGGTGAGCCCGACCGGTGCCGTCCCGGGGGTGAGGCGCGTCAACTGGCGGGCTCGCGTGGAACGGTGACGCGCGCCGTGCGGCGCTCCCCGTCCAGGACGCGCAGCGCACGCGCCAGCGTGTGAGCGTGCACCTCGGCCTCACCCCGCTGATGCATGAGCTCCAGCGCGTCCCGCAACGCCACCGCCTTGGCGACGAGGGCCTGCGCGGCCCGCAGCCCCCGGTAGGTGTCTCCGTGATAGGCGGGATTGATACGGCCGAGCAGATCGGCCACTTCGAGGTAACGGTCGATCAACTCGCCCTCCGCGCGCGTCAGTGCGGGCAGCGGAGGCAGTTCGGGTGGAAGCATCGGCGGCTCACCTCGTACCGGGGGTGGGGTGCGACGACTTGCGGCTGGGCACGATCCGGTCCACCAGCCCGTATTCCAGAGCGGCCTGGGCGTCCAGGATCTTGTCCCGCTCGATGTCCGCGGCGACCCGCTCCGGGCTCTGGCCGGTGTGCCGTACGAGGAGTTCTTCCAGCAGGTTACGGACCCGGCCCAACTCCTGGGCCTGAATGGAGAGATCGCTCACCTGGCCATGGACCGGCCCGGACAGCGAGGGCTGGTGGATCAGCACCCGGGCTCCCGGCAGCGCGCTGCGCTTGCCCGGCGTACCCGCGGCCAGCAGCACGGCCGCCGCGGAGGCCGCCTGTCCCAGACAGATCGTCTCCACCTCGCAGGTGACGAACCGCATGGTGTCGTAGATCGCCGTCATCGCGCTGAACGAGCCGCCGGGGGAGTTGATGTACAGGGAGATGTCCCGGTCGGGTGCCAGGTATTCGAGATGCATGAACTGGGCCATCACGTCGTTCGCCGAGGTGTCGTCGACCGGCGTCCCGAGAAAGACGATCCGCTCCTCCAGGAGCTTCGAGTACGGATCCATCGTCCGGCTCCCCGAACTGGTGCGTTCGGTGAACTCGGGCAGGACGTAACGGGCTGACGGGTCGTCGATGTCGTTCATGGCGTGCGCCCTCCTCGGTGGCTTCCGTAAAAAATGTACAGGACGTACAGAGTCTGACGCGAGACTCCGAGGGGTGCTCGCTGACAGCGGAATTCCCGGCGGACCAGCCCCCTCCACGGGCTTCGCCGCTCGGCGGGGCTGTCGGAGTGCGGGTCTAAGCTGGAACACATGGCCTACGAGATTCCGGTGACGCAAGCCAGGGCTGAACTCGCCGACCTGATCAACAAGGTGGTGTACGGCGGTGAGCGCGTCGTCGTGACGCGTCACGGCAAGCCCCTCGTCGCCCTGGTCTCCGCGGCCGACCTGGAACGCCTCGACGAGCTGGACGCGGCGGAGGAACAGGTCGTCGGCGCGGTCTCCAGCGTGGTCTCCGGCGTCAGGGAGGTCGCTGCCGCGCCTGTCGAACGGCAGCGGTTCGGCATCGCGGCGGAGCACCGGCGGCCCGGGGCGCGCTGAAGAGCGCGGGCGAGCGGGCGTGTGACGGGGCGCGGCACGAGAAGGACCGGGTGCTCTCTCCGTCGCAGCGGGGGACCCGGTCGATCGTGTGGCCCTGGCGGGCGAGCGGAGGTGTGGCGCGGTGCGGCCCGAGGGCACGAGACCGGGCGCTCCCTTCGTCGCAGCGGGGGACCCGGCCGGTTGTGCGGCCCTGGCGGGCGTGTGACGCGGCGCGGCGCGAGAGCGACCGGGCGCTCCCTGGTTGTGCGGCCCCCGCCCGGACGAGCAGGGCGGCGTGGCTGTCCTGTGGCGCCTGTTCTCCTTCACCACGGATCGGCGCGGGCGCTGCGCCTGACGCGTGCGGTTCCCTCCGGTTGTCGCCGGGTGGCCCGCCGCGCGATTTCCTCCCCGCCCGGCGCAGGCTCGGCCGGGGGCCGGTTCCGGGCGGACGGTCAGTTCGCGAGGGCGGGTTCCCGCTCGGCGGCGGTGTTGTCGAACTCGCTGTTCCTGTCCTCCGCACGACGCTTGAGCGCGCTGCCCAGCAGTACGGCGCCCAGGCCCAGCGCCGCCCACCAGGTCAGGGTCAGGGCGGGGCCGAAGGACGCGGCGCCGTCGAAGAAGGACACCGAGCGGAGCAGGGAGGCGCCGGCGCCCGGCGGCAGCCACTGACCGATCGTGCCGACCGGCTCGGGCAGCAGCTGCGGGGCACTGGTCGCGCCGGAGAACGAGTTGCCGAGCAGGATGACGGTCAGGCCGCCGATGCCGATTCCCGCTGTTCCCAGCAGTGCGGCGAGGCCGGCGACCGCGCCGCTCACGGCGAGCGTCGTCAGCCCCAGTACCGC
>NZ_AEJB01000101.1 GCF_000331005.1 Streptomyces turgidiscabies Car8 | reverse complement strand
CCGAATCGGTCCGACGCCGAAGGCGTGACCGTGTCCGGAACCCAGCAGCTACCCGGAGTTACCCCAGGCGGCACCGGTCCTGTGCCCCGCCAGAGGCACGCCGGAGCACCGGTGCGACCCGGGCGATCCGGAGGCAGAGGCGCGCACGCCCAGTCGCGCTCGAGCGGAACGGGAGCGCCTGGATCACCCGCGGGGAACGGATCACCCGCGGGGAACGTGGCGACCGGATCAGCCGGGACGTTCCCCAGAGGGCCGTGGGAGAACGCGGCGGAGTTCGGTCACACGCACGACCCGCACGAGGTGACGGTCCAACTCGACGGAGTGGGCCGCCAGGTGGAGGAACTCCTCGTACGGCAGGCCACGGACGGCGCGGAGGCCGGCGCCGGTGACGGCCCCGTCTTCGTCGACGAGACCGGACGCCGCAGCCGCCGATACCGCCGGATCGGCATCGTCGTCGGCACCGCCTGTGCCGTGTACGCGGTCGTCATCGTCGCCACCCTCCTCTCCGGCAACTCGGACGCGCCCTGGCTGCCGGTACCGGGCCAGCAGGACGAGCAGCCGGCGGGCAAGGTCGACACCTCGCCGCTGCCCGCCGAGTCGGTGCTGCCGTCGGACTCGGCCGGGGTCACAGCGGCCCCGGGCGCGTCGGTGAGCGCGGGAGCCACTCCGTCGAAGGGGGCTGCCGCAGCCGTCACGGCGGACGCCTCGGCCAGCGCCTCGCAGAACCCGGGTCCGTCCGTCTCGGCCCGGCCCTCGGCCAGCGCAGGCAAGCCCGACCCGGGGACCAGCACACCCGGCCCGGACCCCGAGCCCTCCGTGTCGGTGTCCAACTCACCGGCGCCGAGCCCGTCGGAGAGCGTCGCTGCATCGCCCGACCCGTCTCCGAGCCCGACCGGTGACGGCGGTACGGTCGCCGGCGGTCCGAGCGAGCCGACCCCGATCGCCGAGGGCTCGGCCGAACCGAGTGCCCCCGGCGACCCGGTCTCCCCGCCGACGTCGCCCGGCGTGACGGCGTGACGGCGTGACGGTGCGGCGGTGTGGCGGTGTGGCGGCGTAGAGCCGCCCGAAGCGTCTGGCGGCGCCGGCCTCCCCGGCCGGCCCGCCCGCTCGCCCCGCTCCTGACCGCCCGCCCTGCTCCTGAGCCGCTTGGTCCGCTCGGCCCGCTTGATCTGCTCGAACCGCTCCTGACCCGCTCGTCCCGCTCAGCAGAACATCCGTCGACTCGGCTCCACCCCGTCGACGCCGTTCTGATCTCCTCGTCCCCGGAGAACAACCTCTGATGGCATCCCGCACCCGCCGCCACGGCGCCCCGAACGGCGCCGGGGGCGCCGCCCGGCGCCGACGGCTGCCCATGCGCCTGCTGCTTCCCTCGCTCATCCTGGTCGCCCTGATGGCGATGCTGATGCTGCGCGGGTACGTGCACAGCGAAATACTCGCCGACCACCGCATCCAGCCCGAGGCCTCCGCGGACCGGGTACCGGAGAAGATCCTGGAGGGCGGCCCGGTCATCGACACCAGAAGCGGCCAGACCACCAGCCTCCGGCTCCCCGACCACCGGCTCGTCCTCACGTTCGACGACGGCCCGGACCCGACGTGGACCCCCAAGGTCCTGGACGTCCTCAGGAAGCACCACGCCCACGCGGTCTTCTTCGTCACCGGGACCATGGCCTCGCGCTACCCGGAGCTCGTACGACGCATGGTGGACGAGGGCCACGAGGTGGGGCTGCACACCTTCAACCACCCCGACCTCTCCTTCCAGTCGAAGAAACGAATCGACTGGGAGCTGTCCCAGAACCAGCTGGCGCTCGCCGGTGCGGCGGGCATCCGTACGTCGCTGTTCCGGCCGCCGTACTCCTCCTCCGCCGACGCCATGGACAACAAGTCGTGGCCGGTCACGGAGTACATCGGCAAGCGCGGCTACATCACCGTCGTCAACAACACGGACAGCGAGGACTGGCGCAAGCCGGGCGTAGCCGCGATCATCCGCGAGGCCACCCCCAAGGGCGGCAAGGGCGCGATCGTCCTCATGCACGACTCCGGCGGCGACCGCCACCAGACCGTCGAGGCACTCGACCGCTTCCTGCCCGACATGAAGAAGCAGGGGTACACGTTCCAGAACCTCACCGAGGCCCTCGACGCGCCCAGCGCGCACACTCCGGTCGCCGGTGTCGAACTGGCGAAGGGCAGGGCGTGGACCTTCCTGGTGGGGGCCTCCGACGGGATCACCGACGCACTGGTCGTCGGTCTCGCGATCATCGGCGTCCTGGTGTTCACCCGCTTCGGCCTGATGCTGCTGCTCTCCGTCCTCCACGCCCGCCGCACCCGACGCCCCGACTTCAGCTGGGGCGCCCCGATCACCGAACCGGTGTCGGTGCTCGTCCCGGCGTACAACGAGGCCAAGTGCATCGAGGCCACCGTGCGTTCACTGATGCGGAGCGAGCATCCCATCGAGGTGATCGTCATCGACGACGGGTCGAGCGACGGCACGGCCCGCATCGTCGAGGACATGGGCCTGCCGAACGTACGCGTCGTGCGCCAGCTCAACGCGGGCAAGCCCGCCGCCCTCAACAGGGGTGTGGCGAACGCCCGTTACGACCTGATCGTGATGATGGACGGCGACACCGTCTTCGAGCCCGGCACCGTCCGCGAACTCGTCCAGCCCTTCGGTGACGCGCGCGTGGGCGCCGTCGCCGGCAACGCCAAGGTCGGCAACAAGGACTCCCTGATCGGCGCCTGGCAGCACATCGAGTACGTGATGGGCTTCAACCTGGACCGCCGTATGTACGACGTCCTGGGCTGTATGCCGACGATCCCCGGCGCGGTCGGCGCCTTCCGCCGCAGTGCCCTGAAGCGGGTCGGCGGGATGAGCGACGACACGCTCGCCGAGGACACCGACATCACGATGGCCCTGCACCGCGACGGCTGGAAGGTCGTGTACGCGGAGAACGCCCGCGCCTGGACCGAGGCCCCGGAATCCGTGCAGCAGCTGTGGTCCCAGCGCTACCGCTGGTCGTACGGCACCATGCAGGCGATCTGGAAGCACCGCCGCTCGGTGATCGAACGGGGTCCGTCGGGCCGCTTCGGCCGCGTCGGTCTGCCCTTCGTGTCGCTGTTCATGGTGGTGGCACCGCTCCTCGCCCCCCTGATCGACGTCTTCCTGCTCTACGGGCTGGTGTTCGGCCCGACCGAGAAGACCGTCCTCGCCTGGCTGGGCGTCCTCGCCATCCAACTGGTCTGCGCCGCCTACGCGTTCCGCCTCGACCGGGAAAAGATGACCCACCTGATCTCGCTGCCCCTGCAACAGGTCCTCTACCGCCAGCTCATGTACGTCGTGCTGCTGCAGTCCTGGATCACCGCGCTCACCGGCGGCCGGCTGCGCTGGCAGAAACTCCGGCGCACCGGAGTCGTCGGCTCGGCGCCGGACGCCGTACCGGCCGCCCGGACGAGCGGCGGCGACAGGAGGCCCGTGGCATGACCCAGCGACCTACGGCCGCCACGACACCGGCCGACGAGACGACCACACCGGCGTACGGCGTTCCGCGGCAGCCGGCCGCATCCGAACCGCCTGCCGCGCCCAAGGCGGCGAAGCCGGGCCGGGACCGCTATCTCGACCTGCTCCGCAGCATCGCCCTGGTCCGGGTCGTGGTGTACCACCTGTTCGGCTGGGCGTGGCTGACCGTGCTGTTCCCGTCCATGGGCGTGATGTTCGCGCTCGCCGGTTCCCTGATGGCCCGTTCCCTGAAGCGCCCGGCGCTCGGGGTGATCCGGGGCAGGATCCGGCGTCTGCTGCCCCCGCTGTGGGCGTTCAGCGCGGTGGCGCTGACGCTGATGTTCCTCGGCGGCTGGAATCTGACCAAGGATCCCGACCACGGCGGCACCTGGGGCCTGGTCGAACTCCTCAACTACGTCATCCCGATCGGCGCCCCGCCCTACCCCTGGAGCATCGGCTCCGAGTCCGGGCTCCTGGAGAACACCTGGGCGGTCCAGGCGGCGGGCCCGCTCTGGTATCTGCGGGCCTACCTGTGGTTCGTGTTCGCCTCGCCGCTGCTGCTGTGGGCGTTCCGCCGGGTCCCGTGGGTGACGCTGCTCGCGCCGCTGGCCCTGACGGCGGTCGTCGGCACCGGCCTGGTGACGATCCCCGGTGAGACGGGCAACGCGGTGACCGACTTCGCGGTGTACGGCGGCTGCTGGGTACTGGGCTTCGCCCACCACGAGGGCCTGCTGAAGAAGATCCCGCGCTATGTCGCCGTGTCGTGCTCGGCCCTTCTCATGGCCTTCGGCATCTGGTGGGCGTCGGGTCACCAGGGCCCCGACGGCTGGGACCTGAACGACATCCCGCTGGCCCAGGCGACATGGTCGTTCGGGTTCGTGGTGATCCTGCTCCAGTACTCCCCGTCGTGGCAGGAACTGCCGGGCCGCCTGGCGAGGTGGGACAGGCTGATCACCCTCTCCAACAACCGAGCGGTCACGATCTATCTCTGGCACAACCTGCTGATCATGGCCACGGTTCCCCTGATCGACCTCATGTACGACCTCCCGTTCATGTCCGACGGAATGGTGTCCGCGCTGGACACGACGTACAACCTCTGGATGTTCGTCCTCGTCTGGCCCCTGATCGGCCTGACGATCCTCCTGCTGGGCTGGATCGAGGACGTCGCCGCGAAGCGAAGCCCACGGCTGTGGCCGGACGGGGCGAAGCGCGGGGGCGGACGACGTAAAGGGTGAGTGAGGGGGAGCAGGAGGGCCCGGCGCTTCGTGAAGGCCGGGCCGTCTTCTGCCGCGTCGCAGGACTCAGCGGTCGATGAGGGCTGAGTCGATCACAGTCGTCTCGGACGGCGCTTGCACGTCCACGGGCTCGTCGAACGCACTGTAGGAGGTCGTGGTGCTGTAATCGGTGCCCTCGTAGACAACCTTGAGAATGTACGGCTTGCCCTCGGTGGCGACGTAGAAGGTGAAGGCGCCGCCCTTGTCCTCCTCGTCGGTCACCACCAGCCGTATGGCCGGCGTCTCGTCGACCTCGGTCGGTTCACCCTTCTTCGCCGTACCGAAGGACGTGAAGTCACGGCTGCAGTCGGAGAGCCCGTCACCCGGCTCGGCATCGCTCACGGCGGTCTTGATCCAGGTGTCCTGGGCTCCGTCCATGCCCTTGCCCGACCACCCCTCGATGTACTCCCGGTTCGGGCGGACGTAGTCCGTTTCGCCGAGTCTGATCTGCTCGAGGACTGCTCCCTTCGCCTCCCACGTCACCTTCGACCTGCACCTGCTGTCGAGGTCGGTGGTCACGCGGCTGGAGATGTCACCACCCTTTTTCCTGGCCTTGGTGACCCCTTCGACGGTCACCGACCTGAGTCCGCTCATGGTGTCGTTGGCATCGTCGAGCATCTGCTGGGCGGTGAGCCCGTCCGTGGTGTCGCTGCCCGAGCAGCCGGTTGTGGTGGCGCCTATCAGCAGGCACGCAAGCCCAGCCGTCACGGTGGTCGATCTCATGCGCACAGGTCCCCCCCAGGTCATAAAGGGGACAGGCTAACGGAGCGTGAGCCGTCGGCCGACCGGATAACCAGGGTGCTCCATTCGACGAGTCGACGGCGACCGTGGGCTACACGTGGGTGGTCGGTAGCTATTCCTGATGGTGCCGTCAGTACTCCACTGCCATCGACGTTCCCCTCCTGAGGTCCGGCAGAGGACATCGGCCCTTCGTGCCCCCGAGCAGACCCCGCCGTGCTCTCCCCGTGACCTCCCTCTGCGTAACCTCTCATCCCACCTCCTCGCGGGGTGAGAGCAAAGTTCCCTTCCGGTCACCCACAGCCACAGCGCGGAAACGCGCTCTCTCTACCTTCGGGACATCACCGCTCAGCACCCCGCAAAGAACCACCCGAGCCCGGAGCACAGTGGAGGCGTCATGACAGCCCCTAGCACAGCCCCCGCACCCCCAAGCAGGGGCGGCCGCTGGATCCAGCAGTGGGATCCGGAGGACGAGACCTTCTGGAACGAGACCGGAGAGAAGATCGCCAAGCGGAACCTTCTCTTCTCCGTCCTGTCCGAGCACATCGGGTTCTCGATCTGGACCATGTGGTCCGTGCTGGTGCTCTTCATGGGCCCGGAGTACGGGCTCACGCCGGCGGACAAGTTCCTGCTGACCTCGATGGTGACGCTGGTCGGAGCCGTGGTCCGCGTCCCCTACACCTTCGCCATCGCGATCTTCGGCGGCCGGAACTGGACCATCGTCTCCGCCGCCCTCCTGCTCATCCCCACCGTCGCCGCGTTCACGGTGATGGAGCCGGGGACCTCCTTCAACACGCTCCTGCTGATCGGCCTGCTGGCGGGTATCGGCGGCGGCAACTTCGCCTCGTCCATGACCAACATCAACGCCTTCTTCCCCCTTCGTAAGAAGGGGTGGGCCCTCGGCCTGAACGCGGGCGGTGGCAACATCGGAGTGCCGGTCATCCAGTTGGTGGCGCTCGCGATCATCGGTGCCAGCGGCGGCCCCCGGGTGCTGCTGGGGATCTACATCCCGCTGATCGTCATCGCGGCCGTCCTCGCCGCGCTCTTCATGGACAACATCGCCTCCGTGAAGAACGACACCGGCGCCGCGAAGGACGCCGCGAAGGACGCGCACACCTGGATCATGTCCTTCCTCTACATCGGCACGTTCGGTTCGTTCATCGGATACAGCTTCGCCTTCGGGCAGGTGCTGACCAACCAGTTCGGCCGGACCCCGCTCGAGGCGGCGTACGTCACCTTCATCGGCCCGCTGCTCGGCTCCCTGATCCGGCCCCTGGGCGGGTGGCTGGCCGACAAGTACGGTGGCGCGAAGATCACGCTGTACAACTACGTCGGCATGGGCGCCGCGACCGCGGTCCTCATCGCGGCCAGCATGGAGAAGTCGCTGGTCCTGTTCACCGTCGCCTTCGTGGTGCTGTTCGTCCTCACCGGCCTCGGCAACGGCTCGACCTTCAAGATGATCCCCGGCATCTTCCAGGCGAAGGCGCTGGCCAAGGGCCTGGACGGAGAAGCCGCCGCTGCCTACGGGCGACGTCTCTCCGGTGCCTCCATGGGCCTGATCGGTGCGGTCGGCGCGCTCGGCGGCGTCGGCATCAACCTCGCCTTCCGGCAGTCCTTCCTCTCCTACGGTTCCGGAACCGGCGCGTTCGTCGCCTTCCTCGCCTTCTACGCCGCCTGCTTCCTGGTCACCTGGGCCGTATACCTTCGCCGCCCGGCGACCGCGCAGACGGCCGAATCCTCGGACTCCGAAGCAAAGCCGCAGCTCAGCTACGCCGAGGTGTGACCTTCGCCCAAAGCGGCTTAAGTAACACCAGCGACATGAAGCCGAACCGAGCCTGTCACGCGCTGTTGACAGGCTCGTTCGGCACGCTTGTGCAGATGTGACCCGACTGCGGGACGAGAGCCATGTACGACGAACAGCAGCGACCGGAACGACCGGAGCACGGCCCACCGGACCACGGGCCCCTCGCGGGGTTCACCGTGGGCGTCACGGCCGCGCGTCGGGCCGACGAACTCGGGACCCTCCTCCAGCGGCGGGGCGCTGTCGTCGTCCACGCCCCCGCTCTGCGGATCGTGCAGCTCGCCGACGACAGCGAACTGCTCGCGGCCACCAAGCAGCTGATCGCCCAGGCGCCGGACATCGTCATCGCCACCACCGCCATCGGCTTCCGTGGCTGGATCGAGGCCGCCGACGGCTGGGGGCTCGGCGCAGACCTGCTCGCCTGCCTCGGCGGGGTGGAACTGCTGGCCCGCGGCCCCAAGGTCAAGGGCTCCGTCCGGGCGGCCGGGCTCACGGAGGACTGGTCACCGTCCTCCGAGTCCATGGCCGAGGTGCTCGACCGGCTCCTGGAGGAGGGCGTCGACGGGCGCCGTATCGCCATCCAGCTGCACGGCGAGCCCCTGCCCGGCTTCGTCGAGTCGCTGCGTGCGGCGGGCGCCGAGGTCGTCGGGGTGCCCGTCTACCGGTGGATGCCGCCGGAGGACATCGGCCCCGTCGACAGGCTCCTCGACGCCACCATCTCGCGCGGCCTGGACGCGCTCACCTTCACCAGCGCCCCCGCCGCCGCCTCCCTCCTCTCCCGCGCCGAGGAACGGGGGCTGCTCCCGGAACTCCTCACCGCCCTGAACCACGACGTCCTGCCCGCCTGTGTCGGCCCGGTCACCGCACTGCCGCTCCAGGCCCACGGCGTCGACACGGTGTCCCCCGAGCGCTTCCGGCTCGGCCCCCTGGTGCAGCTTCTCTGCCAGGAACTCCCGTCCCGCGCGCGGGCGTTGCCCATCGCCGGGCACCGGGTCGAGATCCGCGGGCACGCCGTCCTCGTCGACGGCGCCCTGCGGCCCGTACCGCCGGCCGGGATGTCCCTGCTGCGCGCGCTGTCCCGGCGGCCGGGCTGGGTCGTCGCCCGCGCCGACCTGCTGCGCGCACTGCCGGGCGCCGGCCGCGACGAACACGCCGTGGAGACGGCGATGGCCCGCCTGCGCACCGCTCTCGGCGCTCCCAAACTGATCCAGACCGTAGTCAAACGCGGCTACCGCCTGGCCTTGGACCCAGCGGCCGACGCCAAGTACGCCGACACGTAGTCGCGTCCGCTCGCGGGCAGCGGGCGGCTGGGCCAATGGGCCGTTGGTCTACGGCGCGTGCGTTCCGCGCACCGCTCCGGGCGCCCGGACCTGGTCCTCGGGCCGCCCCGCCGACCCGCAGCCCTCCCGGGCCGGACAGACCAGCACGGTCGTCGCAAGGATGAGTCCCCCCCCCAGGGGCGCGGGGAACTGCGCGCCCAGCCCCCATGGACCCGCGCCGGACGCACCGCGTATCCCGCGGGGCGAGCCCCCATGGACCCGCGCCGGACGCACCGCGTATCCCGCGGGGCGAGCCGTCACAGGCCCGCGGGCGGACGAACCGCGTGTCCGGCTCAGCGCCCCCTCCCCGGGCCCGGCCCGATCGAACTGCGTGTCTTGCGGAGCGGTCCGTGTTTCCGGCTCAGCGCCCCCACCCCGGCCTGTCCCGGTCGAGCCGTGTGCCCTGCGGAGCGAACCGCGTATCCGGCCCGGCGCCCCCACCCGGCCCGCCCGGAACGAACCGCCTGTCCTGCGAAGCGGCTTGTACGGGGGGTTCCGGCCGGGAGGGCGGGCAGGCACTGTAGAGGGAACGGTTCCCCGGACCCCCCTCACTGGCATCCCACCGGCGCTCATCGGCATCCCCTGTGCCTCGTACGGTGGCGACTCCTAGGCGGTGACAGGCACATGGCATCGGAAACGACCCTGGCCACAGCCTCGTACGAGCTGCGTTTCGACGCCGGGCGGATCTGCCTGGACCTGCTGGCCACCACCCACCCCTGCGAACGGCTCGGCGCAGCGGAACCGCTCCGCGCCTGGATCGCCGCGTCCGGACTGGTCCCGGCGGGCACGCCCCTGCGTCACGCCGACGCCTCCTGGGCGGCGCGCTTCCGTGAACTGCGGGACCTTGTCGGCCGGTTGGTGCACATCTCCCCGGCCGCCGACCCCCGCCGCCTCGACCACGCCCTGGCCCGCCTCAACGAACTCGCCCGCCCCGCGCCCCCGGCCCCCCGCGCGGTCCGCGCCGAGGACGGCACGCTCGTACGGGAGTTGCACGGGCCGCCCGACTGCGCGGCCCTGCTCGGGGCGGTCGCCCGGGACGCCGTGGAACTGCTCACCGACCCCGTGGCGCGCGCGTGTCTGCGCCAGTGCGAGGGGGACAACTGCCCGATCGTCTACCTCGACACGTCCCGGGGCCGACGGCGCAGATGGTGCTCCAGCGAGATCTGCGGCAACCGGGAACGGGTCGCGAGACATCGTCGGCGGGCGGCCCTGGCGCGCGCGTAGACCATCTCCCGCACGCGCTCGCGCACACCTCCCACGCGCGCTCCCGCACGCGCGTAGACCGTCCCCGGACACCTCCGCAGATCGCCCATAGCGGGCGCGTGTGGCGGAATCGGACCTGCCAACTCTCGCGAGTTCCAGTGACCTTGGTTACACGTGTGTTTCCCGTCTATTGGTTGCGGGCATCGCCCCGATCTTGCCAATGTGGCGGAAATGTAAAGCACTTGCGGCAGGAATGTGCTCCCTTGTCCCTCACGTCGGGGCCGTATAAAGAAAGTTGTGGTCGCACGTTGAACATCCCACGGCCCCCTTCCGTACCTCGGGGGGAGCGACCGACCGGGGGAACCCGGGACAGCGGAGGTGGGCGTGCGCAAGGATTCCGTCGTGGCCAATGAACAAGGACCGAGGGCCCGACATCGCATGTCCCAGCCCTCGGAACCCGACGAGGACCTGATGCGTGCGCTGTACCGAGAGCACGCAGGGCCCCTTCTGGCGTACGTCCTCAGACTGGTCGCCGGTGACCGGCAACGGGCCGAGGACGTCGTGCAGGAGACGCTTATCCGTGCCTGGAAGAACGCCGGTCAGCTCAATCGGGCAACCGGATCGGTACGCCCCTGGCTGGTGACGGTCGCCCGGCGCATCGTCATCGACGGGCACCGCAGCCGGCAGGCCCGGCCGCAGGAGGTGGACCCGTCGCCGCTGGAGGTCATCCCCGCGGAGGACGAGATCGACAAGGCGTTGTGGCTGATGACGTTGTCGGACGCGCTGGACGACCTGACCCCGGCACACCGGGAGGTCCTGGTCGAGACCTATTTCAAGGGGCGTACGGTGAACGAAGCCGCCGAAACGCTGGGCATACCCAGCGGAACGGTGCGCTCACGGGTCTTCTATGCCTTGCGTTCGATGAAACTCGCACTTGAGGAGCGGGGGGTGACGGCATGAGCATTTACGGGGGTTTCGGAGCGGGTAGTCCTGGTTCCATGCGAGGAATGCAGGGTTCCCAGGGCCCGAACGAACACGAAACCGTAGGCGCCTACGCCCTCGGCATCCTCGACGACGCGGAGGCCACGGCCTTCGAGGCGCACCTCGCGGGCTGCGAATGGTGTGCCCAGCAGCTCGACGAGCTGGCCGGGATGGAACCGATGCTGGCCGCCCTCGCGGACCTGCCCGGTGCCCAGGGAACGCCCGCCATCGGCGAGTCGCTCTCCGCCCGCCCGAGCCCACAGCTCGCCACGCGGCTGGTCGACGAGGTCGCGGAACGGCGAGCGAGCAGGCGCCGGCGCAGCTTCTACATGGTGGCCGCCGCGGCTGCCCTGATCATCGGCGGCCCCACCGCGGTGTTCGCGACGACGGGCAACGACACGACCAGCGTGGCAAGCCCCTCGCCGACGGCCACGCCGAAGAGCACCGGCTCCGCCAAGGAGGCCTTCGGTCTCATGAGCGACAAGGTCTCCGCCACCGACCCCACCACCAAGGTCACCGCGACCGTGGCGATGGAGTCCAAGGCCTGGGGTGTCAGCGCGGTCCTGGAGCTGGGCGGCGTCAAGGGCCCGCTGAAGTGCTCCCTGATCGTCGTCGGCAAGGACGGCTCGCGCGAGACCATGTCCAACTGGTCCGTCCCGACGCCCGGCTACGGCATCAAGGACGCCACGACGGAAACGGCCCGCAACCCGCTCTACATCCACGGCGGAACCGCTTTCAGCGCCGACGAGATCGACCACTACGAGGTCGTCACCTCCGCCGGCAAGCAGCTCGTCGAGGTCGACGCCTGACCCCGCCCGCACCACCGCCGCAGTAGTCCCTCAGCAGTTCCACAGTCGCTCGGCTACCGCCCCAGGATGCCTCGTACGGTGTCCTGGGGCGGTCGCTTGACGCCCTCATCTGCCCGAGGGCAGGTGATTTCGGTCCGTGCTTCCCCCAGCTCTCGGCTTCGCTCGACCCGGGGGGACCCCCATCGCAGTACCACTGCGGGTTCCTGTTTCACGGGCCTCCGCCGACCGGTGAGGGTCGGTCTTACGTGGCCTCCGCAGTCCTGACTTCCCGCCCGTCGGGCAGCAGGTCGGACAACTACGTTGTCCGACAAGCGATACTGGCCACTCCGCTGCGACCTTCCGGGCCGCTCTGGGCCGGATGCCCTTCACCTCAACCCTGAAGGGTGGAGCGCTGGGCGAGTGTTCGGTAGCATCCGGGCACATTTTTCGCGTACGGTTGACGGCTGCCCAGCATGTAAGAAGGGGGCCCGGTGGCCGCTCAGGCTCAGCAGGAAACGGCGCTCGTACCGGTCGAGGACTCCGCAGTACAGGACTCCGTCCGCGACCGTGAGATCAGCGTCGAACAGGAACACCTGGACCGGGTGTACCGGCGTCTCGAGGAGAAGATCGACGAGGCCGAGTTCCTCATGCACGACGCCGCCAAACGCGGCCAGGTCGGCACCCCCGGCGCCCTCGCCGAACGGGACGCCCAGGTCTTCAGGGCCGGCATCCACCTCAACAGGCTGAACAACGAGTTCGAGGACTTCCTCTTCGGCCGTATCGACCTGCTGGCGGGCATGGACGGCAAGAAGGGCCCGGACGGTGCCTACACGGCCGTGGAGCCCGCTGAGGGGGCCGTACGCCCCGACAGCACCGCCGACATCGCGGAGACCCTCCACATCGGGCGTATCGGCGTCCTCGACGAGAGCTACTCGCCCCTCGTCATCGACTGGCGTGCCCCGGCCGCCGCGCCCTTCTACCGCTCGACCCCGGTCGACCCGGGCCGCGTGGTCCGGCGCCGTGTCATCCGCTCCAAGGGCCGGCGTGTCCTCGGCGTCGAGGACGACCTGATGCGCCCCGAGCTGACGGCGTCCCTGGACGGCCAGGAGCTCGCGGTGATCGGCGACGGCGCCCTGATGGCCGCCCTGGGCCAGGCCCGCAGCCACACCATGCGGGACATCGTGTCGTCCATCCAGGCCGAACAGGACCTGGTGATCCGGGCTCCCGCCGCCTCCGTGACGTATGTCGAGGGCGGGCCGGGAACAGGAAAGACAGCCGTCGCGCTGCACCGCGCCGCCTACCTCCTCTACCAGGACCGGCGCCGGTACGCGGGCGGCATCCTCATCGTCTCGCCCACGCCGCTGCTCGTGGCGTACACGGAGGGCGTCCTGCCCTCCCTCGGCGAGGAGGGCCAGGTCGCGATCCGCGCCATCGGGTCCCTCGTCGACGGCGCCGAGGCCACCCTGTACGACTCGCCGGCCGTGGCCCGCGCCAAGGGCTCGTACCGCATGCTCGCGGTGCTGCGGAAGGCCGCGCGAGGCGCACTGGAGCAGCACGAGTCGCCGACGGTGACGAGCCGTCTGAGGGTCGTCGCCTTCGGCCGCCGTATCGAACTCGAAGCCCCCGAGCTGGCCCGCATCCGCGAGTCCGCGCTCAGCGGCACGGCCCCCGTCAACCTGCTGCGCCCCCGCGCCCGCAAACTGCTCCTGGACGCCCTGTGGTCCCGCTCGGGTTCGCAGAGCCGTCACACGGACCCGGAGCTGGCGGCGGAACTGCGCTCCTCCTTCGACGAGGACGTCACGACCGAGGACGACTTCATCGCGTTCCTGGACGCCTGGTGGCCGGAACTGACCCCCGCGTCGGTCCTCGCCGCCATGTCCGACGAACGCCGCCTCGGCCGCTGGGCCCGCCGCATCATGAACCCGGGCGAGGTCCGCCGGGTCGCCCGCGCCCTCAAGCGCGAGGGCCTCTCGGTCCACGACGTGGCGATGCTGGACGAGCTCAACGCGATCCTCGGCACCCCGGCCAGGCCTCGCAAGAAGCGCGACCGGGACCCCCTGGACCAGCTCAGCGGCCTTGAGGAGCTGATGCCGGTACGGGAGGAGACGCAGCGCGAACGCGCCGAGCGGCTCGCCCAGGAGCGCACCGAGTACGCCCACGTCATCGTCGACGAGGCCCAGGACCTCACCCCGATGCAGTGGCGCATGGTCGGCCGCCGGGGCCGGCACGCCACCTGGACGGTCGTCGGCGACCCGGCCCAGTCCTCCTGGTCCGACCCCGACGAGGCGGCCCAGGCCCGTGACGAGGCCCTGGGCACCCGCCCGCGCCGCCGCTTCACCCTCACCGTCAACTACCGCAACCCGGCCGAGATCGCCGAACTGGCGGCCAAGGTCCTCGCCCTCGCGATGCCGGGCTCGGAGTCCCCGAGGGCGGTCCGCTCCACGGGCGTGGAGCCCCGCTTCGTGGCCGTACGGGACTCGCTGGCCGCGTCGACCCGCGAGGAGGCCGCCCGCCTCCTGGACCTGGTGGACGGCACCGTCGGCGTCGTCGTGGCCATGAACCGCCGCGAGGAGGCGGCGCGCTGGCTGGCGGGCCTCGGCGACCGCGTGGTCGCCCTGGGCAGTCTGGAGGCCAAGGGCCTGGAGTACGACGCCACAGTGGTCGTCTCCCCGGCGGAGATCGCCGACGAGAGCCCCGCCGGCCTGCGGGTTCTCTACGTCGCCCTGACCCGGGCCACCCAGCAGCTCACGGTCGTCTCGGCAGACCGCGACGAGCCCGACGCGCAAGGGGTGCCGGACCTTCTCCGGGACTGAGGCCGAGACGGGCAAATACTGAGCCCGATGGGAATTGCCTTACGGGGATCGTTTGTTACCGTTGACGTGGCACCGGCTCGATCCAAGCCCCCGGGCCCAACCTTCGTCGCTACGAGCGACCACTTGCCGCGAGGCGAGCATGGCGGGTCGGTGCCACTGAACATCAAGAGGTCCACGCCACCAAGTGGCGTGGACCTCTTTGTGCTGAAGAACTTATTGAGAACAAAACGTTCGCAATCGAGGCCCCGCTACCAGCTACTCCGCGGTAGGTGCGACGATCGGACGGCAAACCAAGCATCAGGGTGAAAGCAGAAGGAAGTCGGCCATGGCAACGGCGCCCAGCGTCTCCTACTCGATCACGGTCCGGTTGGAGGTGCCCGCGAGCGGAACCGCGGTCTCCCAGATCACCACCGCCGTGGAGTCCTCCGGAGGCTCGGTGACCGGCCTCGACGTCACCGCTTCCGGCCACGAACTGCTCCGGATCGACGTCACGATCGCCGCGACGTCGACCGCGCACGCCGACGAGATCGTGCAGAAGCTCCGCGGCATCGAGGGCGTCAGCCTCGGCAAGGTCTCGGACCGTACGTTCCTCATGCACCTCGGCGGCAAGATCGAGATGGCGTCCAAGCACCCCATCCGCAACCGTGACGACCTCTCGATGATCTACACCCCGGGCGTCGCCCGCGTGTGCATGGCGATCGCCGAGAACCCCGAGGACGCCCGGCGCCTCACCATCAAGCGCAACACCGTCGCCGTCGTGACGGACGGCTCGGCGGTCCTGGGCCTCGGCAACATCGGCCCGATGGCCGCCATGCCGGTCATGGAGGGCAAGGCGGCCCTCTTCAAGCGCTTCGCCGACATCGACGCCTGGCCGCTGTGCCTGGACACCCAGGACACGGACGAGATCGTCGCGATCGTCAAGGCGATCGCCCCTGGCTTCGCCGGCATCAACCTGGAGGACATCTCGGCGCCGCGCTGCTTCGAGATCGAGGCCCGGCTGCGCGAGGCCCTCGACATCCCCGTCTTCCACGACGACCAGCACGGCACCGCGATCGTCGTCCTCGCCGCCCTCACCAACGCCCTGCGCGTCACGAACAAGTCGATCGGTGACATCCGGGTCGTCATGTCCGGCGCCGGCGCGGCCGGTACGGCCATCCTCAAGCTGCTGATCGCGGCCGGCGTCAAGCAGGCGGTCGTCGCCGACATCCAGGGTGTCGTCCACGCGGGCCGCGCGGACCTGGTGAACGCCGCGCCGGACTCCCCGCTGCGCTGGATCGCCGACAACACCAACCTCGACGGCCTCACCGGCACCCTCAAGGAGGCCGTGCGCGGCGCCGACGTCTTCATCGGCGTCTCGGCCCCGAACGTCCTCGACGGCGACGACGTGGCCGCGATGGCCGAGGGCTCGATCGTGTTCGCGCTCGCGAATCCCGACCCCGAGGTCGACCCGGCGATCGCCCGCCAGACGGCCGCGGTCGTGGCCACCGGCCGCTCGGACTTCCCGAACCAGATCAACAACGTGCTGGTCTTCCCGGGTGTCTTCCGCGGTCTCCTCGACGCGCAGTCCCGCACCGTCAACACCGAGATGATGCTCGCGGCGGCGACCGCACTCGCGAACGTCGTCGGCGAGGACGAGCTGAACCCGAACTACATCGTGCCCAGCGTCTTCAACGACAAGGTCGCGGGCGCGGTGGCCGGCGCGGTGCGCGACGCCGCGAAGGCGGCGGCGGCCACCGAATAGGCGCCCGCACGGGGCGTCGCGCCCCATGTGTGACGGTTGCCACGGGCCCCCGTACCGGCGCGTCGGGGGCGCCAGGCCCCCGGGCGCCTCTAGGGTGGCGGCCAGGTTCAGCCTGTCGGCCCCGGCCGCTGACGCTTTCCGTCCGACTCCCAAGGGTGTTCGTCTGACTCCCGGGGGTGCCGGATTGGCTTTCCCGCCGCAGGTGGGGGCAGGATGCGTCTTCGGGCGTGAGGGTCCGACGGCGGACCCGGGTCCGGGGACCCACCGAGGACCCTGGCAGCATCGGCTTCGCTGTGCCCCCCATGCGGTTCCACCGCGGGGCACGCCTCAACAGCAAGAAGAACACGGGAGTAACAACATGAACCGCAGTGAGCTGGTGGCCGCGCTGGCCGACCGCGCCGAGGTCACCCGCAAGGACGCCGACGCCGTTCTGGCCGCGTTCGCCGAGACCGTCGGTGAGATCGTCGCCAAGGGCGACGAGAAGGTCACCATCCCCGGCTTCCTGACCTTCGAGCGCACCCACCGTGCCGCTCGCACCGCGCGCAACCCGCAGACCGGCGACCCGATCGACATCCCCGCCGGCTACAGCGTCAAGGTTTCGGCGGGCTCCAAGCTCAAGGAAGCGGCCAAGGGTAAGTAGGGGCGCCTACTCGCCGTCGCGGCTTTACGCCGTGGGCGACTGCGGGGCCGTCGTGGCTGGCCGCGCAGTTCCCCGCGTCCCTTGAGGGGCGCCGTACTTGACGCCGA
>NZ_AEJB01000100.1 GCF_000331005.1 Streptomyces turgidiscabies Car8 | reverse complement strand
GCCCGCCCCCACCCCGCCCCCCGCGCCCGCGGTCCGCCCGGCGTCCTGCCAGCCGCCCGCCCGCTCCGCCTCCCCCAACCGGGTACGCGCCCGGCTGGCCCGGCTCGGTGTGCAGCGCTCCAACCCGTACAACCCGGTGCTGGAACCGTTGCTGCGGATCGTGCGTGGCCACGACCCGAAGATCGAGACGGCGACGCTCCGCCAGATCGAGAACGCCTACCAGGTCGCCGAGCGCTGGCACCGCGGCCAGAAGCGCAAGAGCGGCGACCCGTACATCACCCACCCGCTGGCCGTCACCACGATCCTCGCCGAGCTCGGCATGGACCCGGCGACGCTCATGGCGGGCCTGTTGCACGACACGGTCGAGGACACCGAGTACGGACTGGACCAGCTCCGCCGCGACTTCGGCGACTCCGTGGCGCTCCTCGTCGACGGCGTCACCAAGCTGGACAAGGTCAAGTTCGGCGAGGCCGCGCAGGCCGAGACCGTACGCAAGATGGTCGTCGCCATGGCCAAGGACCCGCGCGTCCTGGTCATCAAGCTCGCCGACCGGCTGCACAACATGCGCACGATGCGCTATCTCAAGCGCGAGAAGCAGGAGAAGAAGGCGCGCGAGACGCTGGAGATCTACGCGCCGCTCGCCCACCGCCTGGGCATGAACACCATCAAGTGGGAGCTGGAGGACCTCGCCTTCGCGATCCTCTACCCCAAGATGTACGACGAGATCGTCCGGCTGGTGGCCGAGCGCGCACCGAAGCGTGACGAGTACCTGGCCATAGTGACCGACGAGGTCCAGTCCGACCTGCGCGCGGCCCGCATCAAGGCGACGGTCACCGGCCGCCCGAAGCACTACTACAGCGTCTACCAGAAGATGATCGTCCGAGGCCGTGACTTCGCGGAGATCTACGACCTCGTGGGTATTCGTGTACTTGTCGACACCGTCCGCGACTGTTACGCGGCCCTCGGCACCGTGCACGCGCGCTGGAACCCGGTCCCCGGCCGGTTCAAGGACTACATCGCGATGCCCAAGTTCAACATGTACCAGTCGCTGCACACGACGGTCATCGGGCCCAACGGCAAGCCCGTCGAACTCCAGATCCGTACGTTCGACATGCACCGCCGCGCGGAGTACGGCATCGCCGCGCACTGGAAGTACAAGCAGGAGGCCGTCGCCGGTGCCTCCAAGGTGCGGTCGGACCAGCCGAGGGCCACCGGCAAGGACGATCACCTCAACGACATGGCCTGGCTGCGGCAGCTCCTCGACTGGCAGAAGGAGACCGAGGACCCCGGCGAGTTCCTGGAGTCCCTGCGCTTCGACCTGTCCCGTAACGAGGTCTTCGTCTTCACGCCCAAGGGAGACGTGATAGCGCTGCCGGCGGGAGCGACTCCGGTCGACTTCTCGTATGCCGTGCACACCGAGGTCGGCCACCGGACCATAGGGGCCCGGGTCAACGGCCGCCTCGTACCGCTGGAGTCCACCCTCGACAACGGCGACCTGGTGGAGGTCTTCACCTCCAAGGCGGCCGGCGCGGGGCCCTCCCGCGACTGGCTCGGCTTCGTCAAGTCGCCGCGCGCCCGCAACAAGATCCGCGCCTGGTTCTCCAAGGAGCGGCGCGACGAGGCGATCGAACAGGGCAAGGACGCCATCGCGCGCGCGATGCGCAAGCAGAACCTGCCGATCCAGCGCATCCTCACCGGCGACTCCCTCGTCACCCTCGCCCACGAGATGCGCTACCCGGACATCTCGTCCCTGTACGCGGCGATCGGCGAGGGCCATGTGGCCGCGCAGAACGTCGTGCAGAAGCTCGTGCAGGCGCTCGGCGGCGAGGAGGCGGCCACCGAGGAGATCGACGAGTCCGTTCCGCCCGCCCGTGGCCGCAAGCGGCGCAGCAACAACGACCCGGGTGTGGTCGTCAAGGGCGTCGACGACGTCTGGGTGAAGCTCGCCCGCTGCTGTACGCCCGTACCCGGCGACCCCATCATCGGGTTCGTCACGCGCGGTAGCGGCGTATCGGTTCACCGCAACGACTGCGTGAACATCGAGTCACTGAACCGGGAGCCCGAGCGCATCCTCGACGTCGAGTGGGCGCCCACCCAGTCCTCGGTCTTCCTGGTCGCCATCCAGGTCGAGGCGCTGGACCGCTCCCGTCTCCTCTCGGACGTCACCCGTGTCCTGTCCGACCAGCACGTCAACATCCTGTCGGCGGCCGTCCAGACGTCGAGGGACCGGGTGGCCACCTCCCGCTTCACCTTCGAGATGGGCGACCCGAAGCACCTGGGCCACGTCCTGAAGGCCGTCAGGGGCGTAGAGGGCGTCTACGACGTGTACCGGGTGACCTCGGCCCGCAGGCCGTAACCCGGCGCG
>NZ_AEJB01000099.1 GCF_000331005.1 Streptomyces turgidiscabies Car8 | reverse complement strand
GCAGAGCCAGTGAGCCGCCCAGCCAGTCAGCAGCGGGGGTACCAGGTGAGGGAGCCCGCGCGGCGAGCGTACGACTCGTCCGCGTCGACCAGGGGCAGCTTGACTTACGGGTCTCCCAGAACTGACCGACTTCTGGACCTCGTTCTCTTTGGCCGCGGGCTTGCTGGTGAAGAGGGAGTGCACCGGACCGAGCGCGTGCCCGGTCACCTCGATGCGCAGGGTCTCGTGCAGCACGGTCACCGTGATGAGCATCGTGATGATCAACTGGCCGTCCCAGAGGGTCCACTGGACCCCGAGGTAGTGCCGCTGACCGCTGCCGAACTGCTGCTTGTTGCAGATGTCCTGTATCGCGTGGTTCTTGATCTGGTACGCGTCCACGTCCGTGCCGCTGGGCCGGGAGACCTCCTTGGCGCCCTCGCCGACGGGGGTGACGATCCAGTGCTTCAGGGTCGGCTTGGTGAACCCGCCGGTGTTGAGGGGCCCGCGCTCCAGCATGCGCAGCTTGTCGTGGATCGAACGTATGACGTCCCAGCTGCGGAAGGGGTGGATCTCCTTGCCCGCGTCCCGGGGGACCAGTTCCTCGGCGAGCTGCCAGCTGCCCCACCGGGTGCCCATGCCGAGTATGCCCTTGGGTCCGGCGTAGAAGACGGAGTTGGACTGCTGCTCGGCGCTGAGCCGGGCCAGTTCCTTGCGCAGGTGTTCGGCGGCGGTCTCGCCGGGGCTGCCGGGGACCGCCTCGGGGATCTTCGCGCCGACGCCACCACCGGCCAGCAGGGCGGCCCAGCGGTCGCGGAGGTCCTGCGCGGTGCGCTCGCAGATCTGCTTGGCCCACAGCCAGCCGACGACCGGCAGCACGACGCACGCGCGGGCGTACCAGGCCCAGAAGCCGGTGAACGGCATCTTGACCAGGAAGATCAC
>NZ_AEJB01000098.1 GCF_000331005.1 Streptomyces turgidiscabies Car8 | reverse complement strand
CCCCCGGGAGCGGCTGCTCGAAGACCACGGCGGCCGGGCGACGGGCCGTACGGGCCAGTGCCACGCCTTCCAGACGCATGAGCTGAAGCGTCTCGCCGACCTTGGGATCGGAGTACGGGTCCTCTTCCTCGTAGATCTCCGTCACGTCCGTCTCGTGATCCCCGGCGACCGAGACCTCCACGCCGCCCTGCCGGGTGCCCCAACTGCCCTTGTGCAGGGTGAGGAGCGCGTAGAAGCGCAGCGGGGTGAGCAGGGTCAGCTGGATCACACCGTAGATCGGTGCGAGCAGGAACATGCCGAAGCGTTTGACGAAGCCCATGCCACGGCGCGGGAAGTCGAGGTACCGCACGTTGCGGAGGTATCCCATGAGCACCATGAAGACGCCGTAGTCGCCTATGTGGTCGACGAACTGGTCCGGCTTCATGATGGGCAGGATGACCATCGAGTAGAACATCGCCGAGCCGAAGACCAGCCACAGCGCCAGTTCCATGCAGGTCAGCCAGAAGGCCGGCCGGTACTTCTTCTGGTGCCGGAAAGCCCACAGGGACTCGCGGAAGAAGGACTTGTTCCAGCGGACCTGCTGACGCAGGAAGTGCGGCAGCTTCTCCGGCACGGCCGTGTAGCCGACGGCGGTCTCCTGGAAGACCACCTGGCCCTCCATCAAGCAGTAGTTGGTCATGCGGCGGTCGTCGCCGAAGACGGCCGGCTTGCCCAGGAACTGCTGGTTGAGGAAGTCGGGGAGGTACTTGCGGACCAGAGTCCCCCGGTAGGCGGAGAGCGCGCCGCAGCAGCACAGCACGGACTTCAGACGTGAGTACGCGGCCCGCTCGAAGAGGAACGAGTTGCCGTACCGCAGGTCCTGGAGGCGCGTGAAGATGTTGCTGTCGTAGTTGAGTGCCAGCACCATGCCCGTGGAGGCCATGATCTTCTCGTCCGCCATCGGCAGGAGCAGTTCACGGACGGTGTCCCGGGAGAGCACCGTGTCCGAGTCCACGCACAGGAAGATGTCCGTGTACGGCGCGGCCTCGAAGCCCAGTGCGAGCGCCTCGCGCTTGCCCTTGTTCTCCGGCTGCACGCTGACCGTGTACTTCACGCCGCGGGCCTCGAACTCGCGCCGCATCTTCTTCGCCGTCCTGATGCCGCTGTCACTGGCACTGGCGTCGTCGATGATGTGGATCTCGTTGGGGAGCCGGCTCTGCACAAGGAGGCTGCGCATGCCCTGCTCGAACATCACCGGGTCCTCGTTGTAGATCGGGATGACCGCGGTGACCCAGGAGTTCTCCAGGTACTCCAGTCCTTCCCGGTCCGCCTTGGCCGTCCGGTAGAAGAGGGCGCCGACCATCTTCAGGGCCAGCAGGCCCATGGCACCCATCGAGTACAGGTGCAGCGAACCGGCGTCGAGCCGGGTGGCGATCAGCGCGGCGAGGACGAGGAAGACGAGGTACGAGACCTTCAGATGCCTGCGCTTGCGGTGCCGCTGACGTCCGTCGGAGTCGACGGCGCCGGGTATGTACGGGTCCTCGGAGGTCACAGCTTGACCACCCGGGGGTGATCGGCGGACTTGCCCCGGGTGTCGAAGACGATCCGGGCGCGGTCGGCCAGCAGGTCCAGGTCGATCTCGCGGTGCGGCTGCAACAGGATGGTGAGGTCTGCGGACTCGGCCTCGGCCAGGTAGTCGTCGGTCCGCTCGACCGGCAGTCCGCCGACCGTCCAGTCGGTGACGCGCGGGTCGAAGTAGACCAGCTCGGCGCCCCGGGTGCGCAGGTTCTCGGCCACCGCCAGGGCGGGACTCTCGCGCTGGTCGGATATGTCGGGCTTGTAGGTCACGCCGAGCAGCAGGACCCGCGAGCCGCGGACCGCCTTGCTCCGGTCGTTGAGCAGGTCGGCCGCCCGGTTGACCACGTGCACGGGCATGCGCTGGTTGATCTCCTGCGCCAGCTCGACGAAGCGGAACGGAATACCGAGCGAACGCACCTTGTAGGAAAGGTAGTTGGGGTCGATGGGTATGCAGTGACCGCCCACTCCCGGGCCGGGGTGGAAGGGCGCGAAGCCGAACGGCTTGGTGGCGGCGCAGCGGATCGCGTCCCACAGGTCGACACCGATCTCCCGGCAGAACATCGACATCTCGTTGACGAGGGCGATGTTCACATGCCGGTAGGTGTTCTCCAACAGCTTGGCCATCTCGGCCTCGCGCGTGCCCTTCGCCTCGACCACGCGCGTCACGAAACGCTCGTAGAGGGCGCGGGCCGCCTTGGTGCAGTCCGGGGTGATGCCGCCGACCACCTTGGGCGTGTTCTCCAGGCCGTAGACGGGGTTTCCCGGGTCGATGCGCTCCGGGGAGAAGGCCAGATGGAAGTCCTTGCCGACGCGCAGACCCCCGGCCTCCAGGCGTGGCCTTACGACCTCGTCGGTGGTTCCTGGGTACGTCGTCGACTCCAGGACGACGAGGGTGCCCGGCGTCAGGTACCGCGCGATGTCCTCGACGGCCGCGTGCACCGCGCCGAGGTCCGGGGAACCGTGGTCGGTGAGCGGGGTCGGGACACAGACGACGACCGCGGCCGCCTCGGCGATGGCCTCCGCCTGGTCGACCGCCGTGAAGCCCTGCTCCAGCATGGAGCGGACCTCGGCGTCGGTGATGTCGTCCACGTGCGACCGGCCGGCGTTCAGACCGTCCACAACTGGTCGACTGCGATCGAGACCGACCACTTTCAGCCCGGCCGCCGAAGCGGAGCGAGCGAGGGGAAGCCCGACGTAGCCGAGCCCCACAACTAGTAGATCCACGGTGGTGTCTCTGCTCACGACATCATTCCCATCCCCGTTTCCACCGGCACTTCGCCGCGTGAAGGTAAAACTTCGGTCTTCAGTAACACAATTCGAACAAAACAAGAGTGAGGATGCTAGCAAATACTTCACATCTCAAACGCATATAACGCAGTGCTGCTTCTCACTCACTCACACGTACAACCCTTCAGTCCTCTCGTGTGTCTCAACCCATCCCGCAGCGCGCCCTTCCCGAGGAGGGGTCGCCGATCCAAGACCGGAGCACCATGAGTCAGTCCCGGCTCCCCGCCGCCGACCAGCCCTCACGTCGTCGCGAACGCCCCCGCAGCCGTGCCCGGACGGTACGCCGCAGCCTCCTGGCGGGGTTGCTGGTGCTGGTGGTCGGCGGTGGCGGAACTGCCTGGTGGATGTACCAGGGGCTCGACTCCAACCTCAAGGAGGGCGCCGTCGACCTGGACAAGGCACTGGGCGACGGGAAGAACCGGCCCGTCCGGACTGCCGTGGCCGGGGACGCGACGAACCTGCTCGTGCTCGGCTCGGACTCGCGCGCGGGGGCCAACGCCGCGCTGGACGACGCCAAGGTGAGTGGGGCACGGTCCGACACCGCGCTGCTGGTGCACATCGCCAAGGGCCGGACCCAGGCGGTCGCGGTGAGTATTCCGCGCGACACCCTCGTCACCCGGCCCGAGTGCACCGCGCCCGGCGGGACCGTGGTGCCCTCCGCGAAGCGGGTGATGTTCAACTCGGTGTACTCGCAGGTCGGTTCGGCGTGCACGGTGAAGACGGTGGAGGCGATGAGCGACGTACGCGTCGACCACCTGATCGAGCTGGACTTCGCCGGCTTCAAGGAACTCGTCGACGCGGTGGGCGGGGTGACCGTCACGCTCGACAAGCCGATCACCAAGCTGGGGCTGAGCGCGGGGGCGCACCGCCTGGACGGCACGGAGTCACTGAAGTTCGTACGGACCCGGTACGGCTACGGCGACGGCAGTGACCTCGGCCGCATAGGACTGCAGCAGCGGTTCATGCTCGCCCTGTTGAGCGAGATCAAGCGGCAGGGCCTGCTCGGCAGCCCGACCAGGCTGTACCGGATCGCCGACACCCTCACCGAGTCGCTGACCACGGACTCCGGGCTGGCCTCGCTCACCTCCCTGGCCGAGTTCGGGCGGAGCGTGCAGGGCATCGACCCGGCGGGCATGGAGACGGTCATGCTGCCGGTCGCCTACGACAAGGTGGACCCGAACCGGGTCGTGGCCGTCGAGCCGCAGGCGGATGCCCTGTGGAAGGCGATCCGCACCGACTCCCCGATCCCCGAGTGGGCGAAGAAGTCTCCGGCGGGCGGCGGGAGTTAGCCTTCCTCCTACGTTCCCCTTACCCGCCCCTCAAGCCGGGGCGGGTCGGCCGGGTCTCAGAGCGTCCGCCAGGCGTCCAGCGCCAGCCCCGGCTCGCCCTTCTGCCGGGCCACGGCCAGTTCCCCGGCGGCCATCGTCGCGGCCACCACCCGTCCACCGGTGTCCTCCGCCAGCGACACCCGTGCGTCCAGCGGGAGTTGGGGTCCGGACTCCGTCCACCACGCCCCCGCCGACTCCTGCTCCGTCGGATACGCGGCGAACGCCACCCGGCCGCTCGCCGAGCGCTGCGCGAGCACCGTGCAGTCGACCTCGTCCAGGGTGCAGCGGATCACCGACACCGGTCCGGGACCGGCCCCCGCGAGCAGTTCGACCGGCTCGCTGCCCGGCCGCCACGCGCACACCGTGTCCGTGTCGTCCGTGTAGAACAGCGTCACGTGCTCGTCCGACGTGACCAGCGCCCGCAGGCTTCCCTGACGGGCCGTCACCTTCAGTGGGGCCTCGTCGAGTTCCGGGATCCAGCCGGGTCCGCCCTGCGTCCAGCGAAGGATGCCGTGAGGCGAGTTTCCGTACAGCTCGACGCGTCCGGACGTACGCGTGACGGCCGTCAACTGCTCTTCCACGTCCTCGCCCTTGAGGTCACGCCAGGGGCCCCAGCCGCCGCGCTCCTTCTGGCCGCGCATGCTGACACCGCCCACGGCGTTCCGTACGAAGACATGGGCGCGGCCCTCGGCGTCCACGGCGACCGCCGGTACGCCGGTCCAGTCGCCCTTCTGGTTCGGGTGGCCGAGGGGCGTCCAGTCGAGGGCGGCGAGGGCGGGCCGGAAGTGCGTGGTGTGGATCAGACCCGCCTCGCCCTTCACGGTGGGCCGCCATGCCGCCAAGTGGGCGTACTCGTCGGCGCCTTGGCCGACACCGAGCAGGGGATGCACGCGCTGGTCGCCGCCGATGCGCCGGGACGCGAGCCAGGGGCCGCCGGGACGCGACTCCGCGCGGCAGACGATCCCGTCTCCCACGGCGTCGTACGCGCTCAGCCGGCCGTCGCGACCCCGTATGAGCCAGTCACCGTTGACCGACTCGGGACGCCCCGCGGCCGTGTTGGCGGAAGGAGGAACAATGGGCACTGGACTACTTTAGTGTGCTCTTACCTTTGGCGCGCCCCCCGGCCCCCTCATCCGGTATCCCCGATTCCGGTGCCGCGTGCGACCCTGATCCCATGGAAGCCCCGCTGCTCGTGATCGTCGACGCCGCGAATGTCGTCGGCTCGGTTCCCGACGGCTGGTGGCGGGACCGGCGCGGGGCGGCGGAACGGCTGCGGGACCGGTTGGTGGCGTACGCGGAGAGCGGGTTGCCGGGGCGGGCGGGACCCGTGGAGATCGTCCTGGTGGTCGAGGGGGCGGCCCGCGGGGTCGCTTCGGTGCCGGGCGTACGGGTGGAGTCGGCGTCCGGCAGCGGGGACGACCGGATGGTCGAGCTGGTCGCCGAGTTCGCGGACCGGGAGTGCCTGGTCGTCACCGCTGATCGCGAACTGCGGCGCAGGGTGACCGAGTTGGGCGCCGAGGTCGCCGGGCCCCGTACGGTGCGGGAGGACTAGCCCGCCGTACCGTACGGAATCCGGTCGTCACCTCCGCCGACGGCGCGGGTCAGGCGGTGTCCGCGGTCTCCTCCTGTTCGCGTCCGAGGCGGCTGTGGGAGCGGCCGTAGAGGAAGTACACGAGGAAGCCGATCGCCATCCAGACGCCGAACCGGAGCCAGGTCTCGGCGGGCAGGTTCAGCATCAGCCAGAGCGAGGCGAGCACCGACAGGATCGGGATGAACGGCACCCACGGGGTCCGGAAGGCCCGGGGCAGGTCGGGGCGGGACCTGCGGAGGATGATCACGCCGATCGCGACGACCACGAAGGCGAACAGCGTGCCGATGTTCACCAGTTCGGCGAGCTCGCTCAGCGGGGTGAAGCCGGCGACGACGGCGATGATCACGCCCAGCAGGATGGTCGGCCGGTGCGGGGTCCTGAACCGCGGGTGGACGTGGGAGAAGAAGGTGGGGAGCAGGCCGTCGCGGCTCATCGCGAAGAAGACGCGGGTCTGGCCCAGCAGCAGGATCATGCAGACGGTCGTGAGGCCGACGGCCGCGCCGAAGCTGATGAAGCCCGCGAACCAGGGGTGCCCGGTGGCCTTGAAGGCGTCGGCGAGCGGCGCGGTCACGGACAGGTCGGTGTAGTGCTGCATGCCGGTCACCACGATCGACACCGCGACATAGAGGGTGGTGCAGATGATCAGGGAGCCGATGATGCCCCTGGGCATGTCGCGCTGCGGGTTCCTGGTCTCCTCGGCGGCCGTGGCCACCACGTCGAAGCCGATGAAGGCGAAGAACACGACGGAGGCCGCGGTGAAGATGCCCATCACACCGAAGTTCGAGGGTGCCCAGCCGAACATCAGCTGGATGAGCGGCGACTGGAGCCCGTCACCGGCCGTCACCTCCTGCGCCTTCGGGATGAACGGGTCGTAGTTGTCGCCCTTGACGAAGAAGGCGCCCGCGATGATCACGACGAGGACGACGGTCACCTTGATGGCGACGACGATCGAGGTGACGCGCGCGGAGAGCTTCGTGCCGAGCACCAGAATGCCGGTCAGCGCCAGGACCAGCGCGGCGGCGAGGATGTCGAAGCCGAAGCCGTCGGCCCCGTCCCGGCCGCTGAGCGCCTCCGGCAGATGCCAGCCGGCGTTGTCGAGGAGTGAGGTGATGTACCCGGACCAGCCGACGGCCACCACCGCCGTACCGAGGGCGAACTCCAGGACCAGGTCCCAGCCGATGATCCAGGCGGGCAGTTCGCCGAGCGAGGCGTACGAGAACGTGTACGCGGATCCGGCCACCGGGACCGTGGAGGCGAACTCGGCGTAGCAGAGTGCCGCGAGGGCGCAGACGACCCCGGCGACCGCGAAGGCCAGGGCGACGGCGGGGCCGGCGTTGTTCTTGGCGACCGTGCCGGTGAGGACGAAGATGCCGGTGCCGATGATGACACCGACGCCGAAGACCGTCAGGTCCAGCGCGGACAGGGATTTCTTGAGCGCGTGCTCCGGTTCCTCGGTGTCACGGATGGATTGTTCGACCTTCTTCGTTCTGAAGAGGGTGCTGCTCACGGGTGTACCTCCCACGCTGTGTCGTCCCGGACATGATCGGGAGGGGGCGATGGGGGTCCCCCCGGTCGAGTGAAGCCGAGACTGGGGGAGCGCCTGCCCCGGCGCGCGGAGGTTCACTCCATTAGGGGGCACATTCGCACCGGCGTCGGTCCGGGCCGGGCCGGCCGGGGATCCGGAGGTTGTCCCCCGGGTGAGCGCGGTACGCCGATGGGCCGGTCCCGCCACCGTGAAGGGTGGGGAAACCGGCCCGTCGGGGCTCAGCGGCGGGTCAGTCGCGGGCGGGCTGCACCGAGTCGACCTCGGACTGCTCGAACCGTCCGTCGATCCTGGACACCAGTCCGGTGACCTGGCGGGCGATGTCCGGTGCCGTCAGGCCGATCTCCGCCATGACCTCGGCCCGGGAGGCGTGGTCGAGGAAGCGCGGCGGGATGCCGAAGTCGCGCAGCGGTACGTCGACCCCCGCGTCCCGCAGGGCCTGTGCGACGGCCGAACCGACGCCGCCCACACGGGAGTTGTCCTCGACGGTGACGACCACGCGGTGCCGCTCGGCGAGCGGTGCCATGGCCTCGTCGACCGGCTTGACCCAGCGCGGGTCGACGACGGTGGTGGAGATGCCCTGTTGCTCCAGCAGCCCGGCGATCTCCAGGCACATGGGCGCCAGCGCGCCCACGGAGACAAGGAGTACGTCGGGCGTGTCGGTGCCGGGCTCGCGCAGCACGTCCATGCCGCCGACGCGTCCCACCGCGGGTACGGCGGGGCCGACGGCGCCCTTCGAGAAGCGGACGACGGTCGGCGCGTCGTCGACCTGGACGGCCTCGCGGAGCTGGGCACGGACCTGGTCGGCGTCGCGCGGGGCGGCGAGCCGGAGGCCCGGGACGACCTGGAGGATCGACATGTCCCACATGCCGTTGTGGGAGGCGCCGTCGGTGCCGGTGACCCCGGCCCGGTCGAGCACGAACGTCACACCGCACTTGTGCAGCGCCACGTCCATGAGGACCTGGTCGAAGGCCCGGTTCAGGAAGGTGGCGTACACCGCGAACACGGGGTGCACTCCCCCGGCGGCGAGGCCGGCCGCGGACACGGCGCCGTGCTGCTCGGCGATGCCGACGTCGTAGATGCGGTCCGGGAAGGCGTCGGCGAACTTCTTCAGGCCGACAGGCTGGAGCATCGCGGCCGTGATGGCGACGATGTCCTCGCGCTCCCTGCCCAGCTCGACCATCTCGTCGCCGAAGACGGAGGTCCAGTCGGCGCCGGATGCCTTGACCGGCAGGCCGGTGTCGGGGTGGATGGGGCCGATGCCGTGGAAGCGGTCGGCCTCGTCCTGCAGGGCGGGCTGGTAGCCGCGGCCCTTCTCCGTGAGGCAGTGCACGATGACCGGGCCGCCGAAGCGCTTGGCGCGGGCCAGCGCTGACTCCAGGGCCTCGATGTCGTGGCCGTCGATCGGGCCGACGTACTTCAGGCCGAGGTCCTCGAACATGCCCTGCGGAGCGATGAAGTCCTTGAGGCCCTTCTTGGCGCCGTGCAGGGTCTCGTACAGCGGTCTGCCGACGACCGGGGTCCGCTCCAGCAGGTCCTTGCCCTTGGCGAGGAACCGCTCGTAGCCGTCCGTCGTGCGCAGGGTGGCCAGGTGGTTGGCGAGGCCGCCGATGGTCGGCGCGTACGAACGTTCGTTGTCGTTGACGACGATGACCAGGGGGCGGTCCTTGGCGTCGGCGATGTTGTTCAGCGCCTCCCAGGCCATCCCGCCGGTGAGCGCGCCGTCACCGATGACGGCGACCACGTGGTGGTCGTCGCGTTTCAGCACCTCGTTGGACTTCGCGATGCCGTCGGCCCAGCCGAGGACCGTCGAGGCGTGCGAGTTCTCGATGACGTCGTGCTCGGACTCGGCCTGCGAGGGGTAGCCCGACAGGCCGCCCTTCATCTTCAGCCTGGAGAAGTCCTGACGGCCGGTGAGCAGCTTGTGGACGTAGGACTGGTGGCCCGTGTCCCAGAGCACCTTGTCCTTGGGCGACTCGAAGACCCGGTGCAGGGCGATGGTGAGCTCGACGACACCGAGGTTGGGGCCGAGGTGGCCGCCGGTCTTGGAGACCGCGTCGACGAGGAAGGTCCGGATCTCCCCGGCCAGCTGGTCGAGCTGCTCCAGGCTGAGCCGGTCAAGATCGCGCGGTCCCTTGATGCGGGTCAGCAACGGCACCCGTGCCTCCTTGCAGTAGAGCTGATCGAGCTTTCGCCGGGCGTGTCGAGTCTAGTGTTCCGCCTTCGCGACCGACGCCCGGCCTCTGCGTGATACGTCACGCGATCGGCCGTACCCAACAGTTGGTCCCGGCATCGCAATGCGACACCGGGCACAAACGTTCGAAAGCACGCCGCAGGCGCCACTTTCAGGGGCGCGGGGAACTGCGCGACAAGCCACAGCGGGCCGACAGCGGCAGAACCACCGCACCCGCTACGGCGTCACCGCCTCACGCACGCCCTGCGGCCTTCTGGCTCCGCCGCGACACCGAGTCGATCACAACGGCACCCAGCAGCACCGCACCAGTGATCATGTACTGGATCGAGGTGTTCATGTTCAGCAGGTCGAGCCCGGTCTGGATGGACTGGATGACCAGCATGCCCAGCAGGGCGGACCACACCGTGCCGCGGCCGCCGAAGAGGCTCGTACCACCGATGACGGCCGCCGCGATGGCGAGCATCAGGGTGTTGCCGCCACCGGCGTTCAGCGTGGCGGACGCCGTTACGCCGGCGAAGAACATGCCGCCGACCGCCGCGAAGCCGCCGGAGATCGCGAACACGGTGATGCGGACCATCGGCACGTTGATACCGGCACGACGGGCGGCCTCGATGCCGCCGCCCACCGCGAACACCTTGCGGCCGTACGTCGTACGACGCAGCACGAAGTCCACGATCACCAGCGTCGCCAGGAAGATCACCAGTGAGTTGGAGACACCCTCGGCGTTGTTCAGCACAGCCGCGGCCGCGAAGGAAGCGACCGCGAGCGCCCCCACGCGCAGCAGGATCTCGCTGTTCGCCCGGAACGGCACACCCGCCGCCCGGCGGCGGCGCTGCTCACCGAAGTTACCGACCAGGGACAGCACGACCGCGAGAGCGGCCAGCAGATACGCGCCGATGACGGCCTGGTCCATGAAGAAGGAGCTCTTGCCCAGCAGGTGCACCGGACCGCTGTCCGACGGAATATTGATGGTGCCGCTGGAGCCCAACAGCCACAGCATCAGGCCGTTCCAGCCGAGGAAGCCGGCCAAGGTGACGACGAACGCCGGTACGCCGATCTTCGCGAAGAACCAGCCGTGCAGCGCTCCGATGGCGATGCCGGTGAGGATCGTCAGAATCAGCGAGAGCCAGGGGTTCATGCTGTGGTTCACCACGAACACGGCGAACAGCGTGGACGCCAGACCGCTGACGGAACCGACGGACAGGTCGATCTCACCCAGCAGCAGGACGAACACCAGGCCGATGGCCAGCATGCCGGTGGCCGACATGAAGTAGCTGATGTCGGAGAGGTTGCCTGCGCTAAGGAACAGGTCGTTCTTCACCTGGAAGATCGTCCAGATGACGATCAGGCCGATGACGACCGGCAGCGAGCCCAGCTCGCCGCCCTTGACCTTGCGCTTGAACTCGGTGACGTAGCCCTTGAGTCCCTCGTCACGGATCAGCAGACGCGGGTCGACGACGGACACCGGCGCCGCGGTCGGGTCATCGGCGGGTGCCACCGTGTTCTGGTGCTCCGCCCCCGGGTCGGGCTTCACGGTCTTGGACGTGTCGCTCACTTTGCCGCCTCCGTGTCGCGACGCCCCGCACGACGGGTCACGGCGTTGTCCGTGGCTCCGGTGATCGCGGCGATGATCTCTTCGTGGCTCGTGGTCTTCACGGGGAAGGAGCCGTTGTTCTTGCCGAGGCGCAGGACGTGGACGGTGTCCGCGACCGCCTTCACGTCGGCCATGTTGTGGCTGATGAGGATGACGCCGAGGTTGCGCTCGCGCAGCCGCTCGACCAGGTCGAGGACCTGTGCGGTCTGCTCGACGCCGAGGGCGGCGGTGGGCTCGTCGAGGATGACGACCTTGGGGTCCCCGATGAGGGCGCGCGCGATGGCGACGACCTGGCGCTGACCGCCGGAGAGGCTGGCGATCGGGATGCGCACGCTCGGGATGCGGATGGAGAGGGTGCTCAGCAGTTCCCGGGCGTTCTTCTCCATCGACACCTCGTCGATGACACCGCGATGCAGCAGCTCACGGCCGAGGTAGAGGTTGCCGACCACATCGAGGTTGTCGCACAGGGCGAGGTCCTGATAGACGGTCGCGACGCCGAGTCCCTGGGCGTCGTGGGGCTTGTTGATGCTGACCGGGTTGCCCTCCCACTCGATGACTCCCTCATCGATGGGGTGAACGCCCGCGATCGTCTTGACCAGGGTCGACTTTCCTGCGCCGTTGTCGCCCACCAGGGCGACCACTTCTCCGGGGTGGACCTCCAGCTCTACGTCGGTGAGGGCCTGGACCGCACCGAACCGCTTGGAGACTCCGCGCAACGCCAACACGGGCGTAGCGGACACGTGAACCATCTCCTTCGCCGCCTGACCGGCGGGGATGCCGCGCTTGGGGAAGGCGCGGAGGGGTGTGCTCAAGGCACTGGTTTACAAGATGAACATGCGCGCATCCGCTGCCGATGGCAACGGTTCCGTCCGACGCCCGGCCCGGCAGCGGGGTATGAAGGCCGGACCGGGCGTCGGACAGGTTCTATGGGAGCGCCGGTCATGTCCGGGTGAGTGCTCTCGTGGTGCTCAGCGAGTACTCGCGAGCCCTCACCCGGGACCGGCGGCCGTGGTGCGCCTGTCGGCTACGAAAGGCCGGCGGTCTTGCAGGCGGCGGCGAACTCGCCGGTGCAGATCTCGGCGACGGTGTAGAGCTTGTCCTTGACGACCGTGTCCGCGATGTTGGCCTTGGTGACCGACACCGGGGTCAGCAGCTGCGAGGGGACCTTGTTGCCGGAGCCGCTGGTCAGCGTCGAGGTGGCGAGCGAGTCGATGCTCTTGCCGTCGAGCAGGTTGACCGCGATCTGGGCGGCGGCGTCGGCCTCCGGCTTGAAGGCCTTGTAGACGGTGCTGGACTGGGTGCCGGCGACGATGCGCTGGATGCCCGCGAGCTCCGCGTCCTGACCGGTCAGCGGGATACCGCTGATGCCCGCACCCTTGAGTGTGTTGGCGATGCCACCGGCCATGCCGTCGTTGGCGGCGTAGACGCCCGCGATGTTCTTGGCGCCGAGCTGCGTGATGGCGGCCGACATCTTCTGGGCGGCGACGGTGTCCTTCCACAGGCCGGACTGCTCGTAGGCGATGTCGACCTTGCCGTCGAGGGCCTTGTGCGCGCCCTCCTTGAACTGGCCGGCGTTCGGGTCGGCGTCGTCACCGTTGATCATGACGACCTTGGACTTCGGGGTCGCCTTGGCGCCGAGGGAGGTGAGCAGGGCCTCACCCTGGAGCTCACCGACCTTGACGTTGTCGAAGGAGACGTACGCGGAGACCGGGCCCTGGGCCAGACGGTCGTACGCGACGACCTTGATGCCCTTGTCGACGGCCGTCTGGATCGACGACTTGATGGCGGCGGAGTCCTGCGCGCTGACCACGATCACCTTGACACCCTTGGTGATCATGCTGCTGACCTGCTGGGCCTGCTTGGCAGCGTCACCGGCGGCGTTCGCGTACTCGACCTTGCAGTCGGAACACAGTTCCTTGACCTTGGCCTCGAAGAACGGCCTGTCGAACTTCTCGTAGCGCGCCGTCACGCTGTCGGGGAGCAGCAGACCGATGGTCTTGTCGCCGCCCGAGCTGCTGCTGTCGCTGTCGGACTTGTCGTCCCCGGCCTTGCCGCAGGCCGCCACGGCAAGGGCCATGGATACAGCGGTGGTACCGATCACGACTCTACGCATCATCGCGTTCATTCTGGTGGTGCCTCCCTGACAGGGCCGCAACGCTGCGGCCGAGGTGGCTGGAAGTCAACTCGGCCACACGTGCGACGTCAAGAAGTAAATCCTTAACGGGTTGGCAACGGCTTTGTTCGTTCTCTAGGTGAAGGCAGGAGTCGCTGCGTGCAGCGTGCCGTCCAAAAGGGTCGAATCACCCATCTCGCTCAATGCGAGGGCGAGCGCTCCGAGCACCTCCGCACGACCTCCAAGTGCCCCTGGAAGAACGGACAGTTGACGTGCCGCGCTGGGGATCGCATAGCGGCCGACAGACTCTCTTATGGGACCGAGCACCAGCTCACCGGCCTCGGCGAGATCACCGCCGAGGACCACCCTGCTCGGGTTCAGCAGATTGCAGAGATTGGCGACTCCACTGCCGATGTGTCGGCCGACGTCGGCGATCACGCGACGGCAGCCAGGGTCGCCGTCCCGCGCCAGCCGCACGACACCTTCCATGGTCAGGTCGGTTCCGTGGCTGGACTGGAGGAGCGGCAGCACATAACGAGCCGCCGCGAAGGTCTCCAGGCAGCCCCGGTTTCCGCAACGGCAGACGGGGCCGGATTCATCAAGAGTAATATGCCCGATTTCTCCCGCTGTGCCACCCGGGCCACGATAGATCTTGCCGTCGATCACCAGACCGGCCCCGACACCGCTCGCGACCTTGATGTACGCCAGGTCGCGCACCCCCCGTCCGCTGCCCCAGACCAGCTCACCGAGGGCGCCGAGGTTGGCGTCGTTGTCCACGTGCACCGGCACGTTCAGGCGCCCGCGCAGCTCCTCACCGGGCCTGGTCCCGATCCAGCCCGGCAGTATGGCGCTGGAGCCCAGGGTGCCCGACTCCACGTCGATCGGACCCGGTACGCCAAGGCCCACACCGGCGATCTTCGACCGGTCGACGCCCGTTGCTGCGATCAGGCGATTGACCAGCTCTTCGGCCCTGTCGAAGCCCTGCGCGGCGGAGGCGTCCACGTCCAGCGGCTCGGACTCCTCGGCCAGCACCTGGTGGGCCAGGTTGCCGACCGCGACCCGTAGATGCGTGTGCCCGAAGTCGACGCCGATCACGATGCCGGCGTCCCCGCTCAGCGAGACGGCCCGGGCCCTGCGGCCACCCGCCGAGGTGGGCGTGACCTCGACCGTTCCGCCGTCCTTCAGCTCGCGCACGATGTTGGACACCGTGGCCGCGGACAGACCGGTGCTCCTGGCGATCTCGGCCTGCGTCAGCGACCCGGCCAGGCGCACGGCCCGTACGACCCGTTCCAGGTTGGCTCGGTGCAGTGACGACTGCGATCCCGGAGTCTCCACGACGACCTCCTGCGCGCGGGACCGCTTCGATGAGGCCCCGTCTATGTCCAACTAGTGAACTCTAAGATGAGCCGTTCGGGTCGCCTCCCGTCAAGAGGTTGAACTGCATCCGGGGTCTTGTGCGCATAGGTGCGCACGTGCACGGTTTGCGGCGTGCACGCGCGCGTACGGGGGCTGAACAACAGGTTCCGGTTACTTCAGGGCACCCGCCGTGAGTCCCGTCACCACCTGACGCTGGAAGACGATGTACGCGGCCAGCACCGGCAGCATCGCCATCACCAGGCCGGCGAAGAGACCCGACCAGTCGCCCTTGTAGCCCTGGCTGGCGGCCAGCTGCACCAGACCCTGGGTGAGGACCCTTTTGTCAGGGTCCGTGTTGAGCACCGTCGGCAGCATGTACTGGTTCCACTGGCCGAGGAAGTTGAAGATGCCCACACTGATCAGGCCTGGTTTGGCCATGGGCAGCATGATCTGGAAGAAGGTCCGGGAGTGCGAGGCGCCGTCGACGAAGGCCGCCTCCGCCACCGAGGTCGGCAGGGTCCGGAAGAACGCGGTCAGGAAGAAGACCGTGAACGGCAGCGAGTAGGCGATGTAGACCAGGATCAGCCCGTGGATCGTGTTCAGCAGGCCCATGTTGTTGACGACGTAGAACAGCGGGACCAGCGCCAGCATGATCGGGAAGCTCATGCCGCCGATGAACAGGTAGTAGATGAACCCGTTGCCCGGGAAGTCGAAGCGGGCCAGGACGTACGCCGCCATCGAGCCGAGTACCAGGGTGCCGATGAGCGAACCGCCCACCACCAGGATGGTGTTGAGGAAGTAGTCGCTCATGTTGGCGTCGGTCCAGGCCCGCGCCCAGTTGTCGAAGTGCAGCTCGTCCGGCAGGGACCAGGGTGAGCTGAAGATCGCGTTGTCGTCCTTGAAGGACGTCATCACCGCCCACAGGAGCGGCATCACGACCATGAACGCCCACAGGATGAGCATGCCTTGCGAGAAGACGTTGAGGACCCTGCCCTCCTTCTTCTCCCGCCCCTCCTTCCCGGCCGCGTTCTCCTTGCGCACGGGCCCCCCGGACTGCTGGGGAACCGTGTCCGACGGCGTGCTGTCGGTCGTCTTCATATGTGTCAGTACTCCAGCCGCTCGCGCCGGCCCAGCCGCATCACGAGGGCCGCGAAGGCCAGCGTGACGACGAGCAGGGCGACCCCGATGGTGGTTGCGTAGGCGGCCTGACCGTCGCGGAAGGCCTTCTGGTACACGTACAGGACCATGACGGTCGTCGAGTAGTCCGGGCCGCCGGGGCCGGTCGTCATGATCTGGACGACCGCGAACGCCTCGGCGCCCAGCGCGAGGATGCCCATGTAGACCCAGCCGGACTGCACGGTGTCCCACAGCAGCGGCAGGGTGATCCGGAAGAACGTGGTGGCACGGCCCGCGCCGTCGAGCAGCGCGGCCTCGTACAGGTCCGCAGGGATGGACGCCATGCCCGCGGAGAACAGCACCACGAAGAAGCCGACCGTCGACCAGACCAGCACGGCCATCACACACCACAGCGCGAGGTCCGGGTCGCCCAGCCAGAGCGGCTGGACACTGTCGAGGCCGATGCCGCGCAGGAACGAGTTGATCGAGCCGCTGTCCGGGTTGTACGCGAACGCGAACAGCAGCGCGACGATCGCGATCGACAGCACCTGCGGAAAGAAGTAGACGATTTTATAGAAGGAGGAACCGCGGACCCCCGAAATCACCGGTCCGCCGCGGCGGCGCTTCCCGCCCACATTGATCATGAAGGCGAAGAACAGCGCCAGACTGATCGTCACCAGCGGCAGCACCAACGCGAACAGAAGGCTGTGCTGCAACGACTTCCAGAAGATGTCGTCGTCGAACATCCTCCTGTAGTTGTCGAGGCCCACCATCTTGAATTCCGGGCTCAGTCCGGTCCAGTCCGTGAACGAGTAATAGATGGACTGGATGAACGGCCAGATGACGAACAGTGCGTACAGCCCCAGAGGGACCGCCAGGAATCCCACGATGAAGCGGTACTTGCCGTGCTGCATTACCACAGACCCCGTTCCGTGCGCGGGTGCCGCCGCTGGTGACAGATCATCGACTTCGGGTCACTGGTGCTTGTAGTGCTTGATCGACGAGTCCTTCGCGGTCTCGTCGGCGTAGTCCTGGATCTTCTTGATGGCCTCGGCCGGGGTGAGCCGTCCGGCCATCATCTCGCCGAGCCCGGACACGCCGATCTTCTCCTTCTGGAGCTGCACGTACCAGTCCTGCAGGCGCGGGTTCACCACGTTGTCGCCGGCCTTCTCCAGCGCCGCCACACCGGACTTGAGGCCCGGGGTGAGGGTGATGCCGTCGGTGCCGCCGTTGTACGCGGTGAGCGACTTGACCTTGCTGGTGAAGTTCTTCGAGGAGGCCTCACTGAGCATGATGCGCAGCTGCTCCATACCGCCCGCCGTGTTCTTCGCCTTGGCCGGGACGATGAACGGCTCGCCGCCGGAGGCCCAGATCGTGCCGAACGGCAGCTTGTCGGAGCTGTCGATGCCGGTCGGCGCGGAGACGGCGAGGTTGAAGTCGGCGGGCATGACGTTCGCCGACTCGTTCTCGACCCAGGAGCCGTTCGGGATGAACAGCGCCTTGCCCTTGGCCCACGCTGTCTGCGACTGGATGTGGTCGAGACCGGGGGTGCCCTTGAGGACGTAGCCCTTCTTGTAGAGCTCGTAGTACGCCTCGAAACAGGCCTTGACAGCCGGGTTCTTCCAGGCGTTCGGCTCCAGGTTGTCGATCGCGTCGAGGACCTCGACCCCACCGACCTTGCCGATCATCGCGTACAGCGAGAAGGGCAGGTAGTACGGGTACTTGCCCGCGTAGGTCCAGCCGGCCATGCCCTTTTTCTTGGCCTTCTCGCACACGGCGAGCATCTCGTCCCACGTCTCCGGGTAGGTGGCGTCGAGCGAGTCCAGGGCCTTCTGCGAGTACCAGACGCCGTACACCGTGTAGGCGTAGTACATGATCCACACCGGGTCGCCGTCGAGCTGACCCATCTCGACGATGCCCGGCCGCAGCGTGTCGCGGACCTTCTTGTTCGGGTCGTCGAAGGACGGGGCGTCGAGCAGCGGGGTGAGGTCGGCGAGCTGGTTCTTGCCGGCCAGGACGCCCATGTCCATCTGCTCGGCGCCGGAGTTGTCGATCAGGTCCGGCGGGGTGCCCTGGTTGAAGCGGGGCTGGAGCGTGGACTGGATCTTCTGGGTGGCGGAGAACTTGACCTTCGCCTTGGGGAAGTTCTGCTCGTAGATCTTGACCGCGTCCTCGGCGTACTCCTTGCCGAAGCCGCCGTCGAAGAGCACGAACTCCATCTGGGCGCTGTCGTTGACGGCCAGCGGGTTCTGCGCGGTCTTCTTGCCCGCCTTGGCCTTGTCCTCGTCTCCTCCGCCGCTGCTGCTCGCACACGCGGACAGGAAGCTCATCGTGGGGACGGAGACCAGGCCGAGTGCCGCGGACCTCTTGATCAGGTCGCGGCGGCCGAAGCCGTTGACGGAGGTGGTGCCGGTCGTGCGCTCGGGGGTGTGGCTCTCGCCGGAGGTGGATCCCATGCTCAAGTCCTCGCCTTCTCCAGGACTCAGGCGGTGAACCGGATCCTCCCGGCACCGCGGTCGGGTCGAACTGGGTCGTGCAGGAAGTACTTAGTGCGTGTTGCGCCCTGATCAGAGGAAATACCCGGCAGGCCGCGCTTTCGGCACGTCAAACCACCCTTCCGGCTCCCCTCGCACCGGGCGTCGACCGGTCGAACAGTGGCAGATGCCGACAGGTATAGTCCACTTCCCGTCAAAGGGGCAAGATCGAATGCAGGGTTGACCGCGGGTCTTTTCCGAGTTGAGACCTCGCGGAAATATGTGGACCACGCCCATCGCTTTGCCTGGGAAATTCGCGATATTGGGCCCGAATGCCACACCCAACACCCTTGACACCACTGGCCACTTCACTCCCTACTGGTTCCTGCGCAGCCAAGGTGACAACGTTGTCCGACGGCAGGGAGGGTGCTCTCGCATGCGGCAGGGAGTTCGGTACAGGGCCCGGTACGGATGGGGGTTCGGATCAATTCCGGCCATCGCGGCGGTGTTCGCACTGGTGATCGGCGGGCAGGGTGCGGCGACCGCTCTGCCGGCCCGCGCGCCGGCAGCCGACCAGGAGTTCGCCTCCTCGTTCGAGGCAGGTGAGGCGGCGCCGGACTGGCTGAACACCGTCGACACCGGGCCGGACGGCACGAAGCGGGCCTCCGGTGTCGACGGCGGGTACAGCAGCGGCATCCCCGGCAACGCGACCGACCATGTGACGGACGTACGGGCGAGCGGCGAGAACACCGGCGGGGGCGAGGTGAAGGAGAACCTCGTCGACGGCGTGCCGGGGACCAAGTGGCTCACCTTCGCGCCGAACGGCTGGGCGGAGTTCGACCTTGACGAGCCGGTCAGGGTCGTCACCTACGCGCTGACCTCGGCCAACGACCACGCCGAGCGCGACCCCGCCGACTGGACGCTCCAGGGCTCGGCGGACGGTACGACGGGCTGGCAGACCCTCGACACCCGTACGGGTGTGTCGTTCGCCGAGCGGTTCCAGACCAGGTCGTTCGACCTGTCGTCGCCTGCCTCCTACCGGCACTTCCGGCTGGACATCGGCCGCAACAACGGGGGCGCCATCACGCAGCTCGCCGATGTCCAGTTCTCGACGGGCGGCGGTGAGACGCCCGTGCCCCGGGACATGCTGTCGCTGGTCGACAGCGGGCCGAGCGGCTCGCCGACCGCGAAGGCCCGCGCCGGTTTCACGGGCAAACGTGCGCTGCGGTACGCCGGTACGCACCGGGCGGACGGACGGGCGTACTCGTCCAACAAGGTGTTCGACGTGAACGTGGCCGTGGGCCGCGACACCGAACTGTCGTACCGGGTCTTCCCGTCGATGGCGGACGGCGATCTCGACTACGACGCCACGAACGTGTCGGTGGACCTGGCCTTCACGGACGGCACCCTGCTGAGTGAGCTGTCGGCCCTCGACCAGCACGGCTTTCCCCTCACGCCCCAGGGGCAGGGCGCGGCCAAGGGGTTGTACGTCAACCAGTGGAACCATGTGGCGTCGCGGATCGGTGCGGTGGCGCAGGGGAAGACCGTCGACCGGCTGCTGGTGGCGTACGACTCACCGACCGGGCCGGCGAGGTTCCGCGGGTGGCTGGACGACGTGGCGTTGCGGACCGTCGCCCCCGAGCCGCCCCGGGAGCATTTGTCCGACTACGCGGTGACGACCCGGGGCACCAACTCCAGCGGCGCCTTCTCGCGGGGCAACGACTTCCCGGCGACGGCCGTGCCGCACGGTTTCAACTTCTGGACGCCGGTGACCAACGCGGGCTCGCTGAGCTGGCTGTACGACTACGCGCGGGCCAACAACGCCGACAACCTGCCGACGATCCAGGCGTTCAGCGCGAGTCATGAGCCGAGTCCCTGGATGGGTGACCGGCAGACCTTCCAGGTGATGCCGTCGGCCGCCGCCGGGACCCCGGACACCGGCCGTACGGCACGGGCGCTGGCCTTCCGGCACGAGAACGAGACCGCGCGGCCGTACTACTACGGGGTGCGCTTCGAGAACGGCGTCAAGGCCGAGATGGCGCCGACCGACCACGCGGCGGCCTTGCGCTTCACCTACCCCGGCGCCGACGCGAGCGTCCTGTTCGACAACGTCACCGACCAGGCGGGCCTGACCCTGGACCCGGAGAACGGCACCTTCACCGGCTACTCGGACGTGAAGTCGGGGCTGTCGGCGGGGGCGACCCGGCTGTTCGTGTACGGGGTGTTCGACGACGACGCGGTGGTGACGGAGGGCTCGTCGAGCGGGGTCAAGGGCTACCTCCGCTTCAGGGCGCCGACCGGTGTGGTGACGCTGCGAATCGCCACCTCGCTCATCAGCGTCGAGCAGGCCGAGGCCAATCTGCGCCACGAGATTCCGGACGGTACGTCCTTCGAGGCGGTACGGGCCGGTGCCCAGCGGCAGTGGGACGGGCTGCTCGGGAAGGTCGAGGTGGAGGGGGCGACGCCGGACCAGCTGACGACGCTGTACTCCAGTCTGTACCGGCTGTATCTGTACCCCAACTCCGGCTTCGAGAAGGTCGGTTCGAAGTACCGGTACGCGTCTCCGTTCTCCCCGATGCCGGGCCCCGACACCCCGACGCACACCGGGGCGAAGATCGTGGACGGCAAGGTGTACGTCAACAACGGCTTCTGGGACACCTATCGGACGACCTGGCCCGCCTACTCGCTGCTGACTCCTCGTCAGGCGGGCGAGATGGTCGACGGGTTCGTCCAGCAGTACAAGGACGGCGGTTGGACCTCGCGGTGGTCCTCCCCCGGGTACGCGGACCTGATGACGGGGACCTCGTCGGACGTGGCGTTCGCGGACGCGTATGTGAAGGGCGTCGGTTTCGACGCGAAGTCGGCGTACGACGCGGCCGTCAAGAACGCCACCGTCGTCCCCCCGACGTCGGGCGTGGGCCGCAAGGGCATGGCGACCTCGCCCTTCCTCGGCTACACCAGCACCGAGACGCGTGAGGGCCTGTCGTGGGCGCTGGAGGGCTACCTCAACGACTACGGCATCGCCCGGATGGGCCAGGAGCTGTATCGGCAGACGGGCGGGCAGCGGTACAAGGAGGAGTCCGAGTACTTCCTCAACCGGGCCCAGGACTATGTGCGGTTGTTCGACAGGAAGGCCGGGTTCTTCCAGGGGCGGAACGCGCGGGGCGACTGGCGGGTGGAGTCGTCGGCGTACGATCCGCGCGTCTGGGGTCACGACTACACGGAGACGAACGGCTGGGGGTACGCCTTCACCGCCCCGCAGGACAGCCGGGGTCTGGCCAACCTGTACGGCGGCCGGGCGGGCCTGGCGGACAAGCTCGACGACTACTTCGAGACCCCGGAGACGGCCTCACCGGAGTTCGTGGGCTCGTACGGCGGGGTGATCCATGAGATGACGGAGGCCCGGGACGTCCGGATGGGCATGTACGGCCACTCCAACCAGGTGGCCCACCACGTCACTTACATGTACGACGCGGCCGGCCGGCCCTGGAAGACGCAGAAGAACGTCCGCGAGATCCTCTCCCGTCTCTACACGGGCAGCGAGATCGGCCAGGGCTACCACGGCGACGAGGACAACGGCGAGCAGTCGGCCTGGTACCTCTTCTCGGCGCTCGGCTTCTATCCGCTGGTCATGGGCAGCGGCGAATACGCCGTCGGCTCCCCGCTGTTCACCAAGGCGACCCTGCATCTGGAGAACGGCCGGGACCTGGTAGTGAAGGCCCCGGACAACAGCGCGCGGAACGTGTACGTGCAGGGGCTGAAGGTCAACGGCCTTTCCTGGACGTCGACTTCACTCCCCCACTCGATCGTCTCCCAGGGCGGAACCCTGGAGTTCGACATGGGCCCCGAACCCTCGACCTGGGGGGCGTCCAGAAACGCGGCGCCGGTGTCGATCACCCAGGACGACGAGGTGCCGTCCCCGCGTGCGGATGTGGTGGAGGGCGAGGGCGCGTTGTTCGACAACACGTCGGCGACGGACGCGACGGTGAGGTCCGTGGCGCTGCCCATCGCCGGTGACGACGCGAAGGCCGTCCAGTACACGCTGACGTCGTCGGACCGGACCGAGGCGCCCACGGGCTGGAAGCTGCAGGGCTCCTCGGACGGCACGAACTGGCGGACGCTGGACCGGCGTTCCGGTGAGTCGTTCAGGTGGGACCGGCAGACGCGGGCGTTCTCGGTGGCGTCCGGGGGCTCGTACGCGCGGTATCGGCTGGTCCTCGACGGTGAGTCGACACTGGCGGAGGTGGAGTTGCTCGGCTGATCATCCGTGGTTCCCCGGGCACGCTTCGCCGTTCAGGGCT